>CP119326.1:0-659356 GCA_029202665.1 Candidatus Brevundimonas colombiensis | reverse complement strand
TCGGCAAGCGGCGTGGACGGTTTGAAGGCGAGGGCAGGCGATGAACGCAGTCGATTTGGGTGTCAACCTGTTCGTGACCCTGTTCGCCCTGTTGGACCCCATCGGCAATCTGCCGATCTTCGCCGCCGCCACGGCCGGCGCCACGCTGCGTCAGCGGATTTCGGTCTCGGCCCTGATCTGCGCCTTCGCCACGGTCTTTCTGGCCTTCTTCCTGTTCACCGGCCTAGGCCTTTTGCAGTTCTTCGGCATTTCCCTGGCCGCCTTCCGCATCGCCGGGGGCATTCTGCTGCTGTTCCTGGGACTGGATATGGCGCGCGGCGACTTCCTGGCTATGTTCGCCGACAAGGATGCGCTGAGCGACGCCAAGGACGTGCGCGGTTATGCGCGCCGCCGGTTCCAGCGGCTGGTCGTGCCCTTCGCCATTCCCCTGATGATCGGGCCGGGCGCCATTTCGGCCGTCATCATCCAGGCGGGAGAGGCGGCCAAACTGGGTTATGCCGGAACCATGGGGTCGCTGGTCGCCATCGCCGCCGCCTGCGCCGTGTCCTTCGTCTGTTTCGCCCTGACCGGCTCGCTCAGCCGCCTGCTGGGCGAGGTGGGCATGGCCATCGTGGTCAAGGTGCTGGGCCTGATCCTGTGCGCGCTTGCGATCCAGTTCATCCTGCTGGGCTTGGGCGAGGCCATTCCCGGCATGATCTCGGGCGCCGTGACGACGCCGTACCCGGCCACGAAATAGAGGTCAGTCCGCGTCGTCCTCGATGGCGTGGATGTCGTCGTCGGTCAGGCCCAGGTGGTGGCCGATCTCGTGAATCAGGACGTGGGCGATCAGTTCGGCGATCCCCACATTCCCCCGTTCGCACCATTCGTCCAGAATCGGACGGCGATAGAGAAAGACCCGCGACGGCTCGGCCGCCGGTCCCAGACCGTCGCGTCGGCCGATGTCCAAGCCGTGATAAAGGCCGGTCAGTTCGAAGGGATCCTCGATCTCCATGTCCGCCAGGGTGGCCTCGTCGGCGAAATCATCGATGCGAATGACCACTTCGCCCGCCGCCTGACGAAACGGCGCGGGCAGGGCGTCGAACGCCTCGCGCGCCAGTCGGGCGAAGTCATCGAGCGAGGGGGCGATGGGATCGGTCATGGGGCGCATATCGCCGCGCCGGGCCGCCTTCGCAACGGGGCGCGATGACGCGATCAAGAGACTGCCGCATTTTCGCGCAGTTGGCGTTATGGTTAAGCGAATCGCGGCGCGAACTCTCCAGGGACACGAATGGCCGAGGCCGACATCGCCTATGTCGCCACTGCAGGCGCAGCCGGACTGGCCATGGCCGTCAGCGCCTGGGCCCTGCTGATGCGCGGGCGTTTGAACGCCGCCGCCGACGATGCCGAGCGCGAACGGGTCGAGGCCCTGGCCAGCCTGGGCCGCCACGACGCCATGCTGCGCGCGTTCGACGACGTCAGCCTGGCCCTGACGCCCGACGGCCAGGCGGCCGGCGCGCCGATCGGATCGGCCGAACTGGTGGCGCGGCTGGCCGAGGACAGCGACGATGTGGGGCCCGCCGTCCTGGCCCGCCTGAGGGAAACGCACGGCGCCCTGATCGACGCCCTGGTGCAGTCGGGACAGGCGTTCGAGGGGCTGACGGCGCTGGACGCGGCGGAGCCCTGGCGGATCGAGGGACGGGTCGCGGGCGGTGCGGCCTGGCTGCGTCTGTCGCCGGCCTCGCGCTTCACCCTGACCGGAGCGGACGCGACCGAAAGCGGCCTGGCCATGCTGGGCGACGCCTCGCCCACCCCGACCTGGGTCGTGGACGGGGCGGGCAAGCTGGCCTGGGCCAACCGGGCCTGGCTGAACGCGGTCAACGCCGAGACGCTGGACGCGGCCGTCGAAGGCGGCCTGTCGTTCGATCGCGGCGCCGACGCCCTGGTCGCCGAGGCGGCGCGGCTGGGCGTGCGCCAGGAAGGCTTCCGCTGGACGACCGGCGGCGGCGCGCGGCGCGCCTGGCGCATCATCGCCGAACCGGCCGGCGGCGGCGCCGTCACCGCCTTCGCCATCGACGTCACCGAGGCGGAAGAGACCCGCGATACCCTGCGCCGCCACGTCGAAGCCCATGACGAGACGCTGAACCACCTGGCGGATGCGGTGGCCATCTTCGGTCCGCAGAAGCGGCTGGCCTTCCACAACACCGCCTTCCAGACCCTGTTCGACATCGACCCGGCGTGGCTGGACGAACGTCCGACCCACGCTGAACTGCTGGACCGCCTGCGCCAGCGCCGCAGCCTGCCCGAAGTGGTCGATTACGCGGGGTGGAAGGCGCACGAGCTGGACTTCTACGGCGCGTCCGAGGCCTCGCCCGACGACAGCTGGTCCCTGCCGGACGGGCGCACCTTGCGCGTGGTGCGCCAACCCCATCCGTTAGGCGGCATCCTGCTGATCTTCTCGGACATCACCGACGAACTGAAGCTGCGCAGCCGGTTCAACGCCCAGATCCAGGTCCAGCGCGCGACGCTGGACAAGCTGAACGACGCGGTGGCCGTGTTTGGTTCCGACGGTCGTCTGCGGCTTCACAACGAAGCGTTCGAGACGTTCTGGAGCCTGTCGGCGGACCGGATCGCGGTGCTGGCCGACTTCGACGACCTGGCCGAACTGTGCAAGGCGGTCCTGCCCGACCCGGCCTTGTGGCTGGGGCTGAAGGCGCGGGTGGCCGATCCTGATCCCGAAAGCCGGGTGGCCATTTCGGGCGAGGGGCGCACGGTCGATGGCCGCGTCGCCGCCTGGCAGACCCGACCCCTGCCGGACGGCGCGACCCTGGTCGCCTTCTCCGACGTCACAGCGCGGCGAGGACTGGAACAGGCCCTGGTCCAGCGTGAACAGGCCCTGGCCGAGAGCCAGGCCCTGAAGCGCGAGTTCGTCGGCAGCGTCTCCTATGAACTGCGCACGCCGCTGACGACCATCGTCGGCTATTCCGAACTGCTGGAGACGATGGGCGACCTGCCTGAGCGCAGCCGCCAACACGCCGGCGCCATCCGCATCGCCGCCAGTCAACTGGCCCGCTCCATCGACGACGTGCTGGACATGGCCCAGATCGACGCCGGCGAGATGGAGCTGTCGCTCGGCGATCTGCGCGTCTGCGATCTCCTGGTCGAAGCGGGAGAAAAAGTCCGCGCGCGGGTCGAAGGGCGCGGCGCGACGCTGACGGTGGTCTGTCCCGCGGACCTCAAGCCCATCCGCGCCGACGAGCACCGGATCGGCCAGGCGCTGGATCATCTGTTGGAAAACGCCGCCCGCGCCGTGTCCGACGGCGGCGCTGTGGAGCTGAAGGCCGAGACTGGCCCGTCCGAAATCCGGCTGACCGTGTCCGACACCGGACGCGGCATTCCCTATCACCTGCAGGCGCACGTCTTCGACCGCTTCGTGCGGCGCGAGCGCGGCGGGCCCGGCGTGGGCCTGGCCCTGGTCAAGGCGCTGGTCGAACTGCATGGCGGCTGGGCCGAGGTCGAGAGCGAACCGGGCAAGGGCGCGGCCTTCATCCTGCACCTGCCGCTGGGCGCCGCGACTACCGCCGCCGCGCCCGAGCTTCAGCTGGAGCTTTAGCGCCGCGCCGCCTTCGACGCGTCGCGCGCCGGGCCGAACTCGGCGCCCGCCTTCCATTCCGGCCATTGATCGCTATCGGCCAGGTCGCGCCCGACGGCGTAGATCAGAGCCACGTCGGCGGCGGCCGCATCCATCCGCCAGCTGTCGTTCCATTCGTCCGTAGGCTGATGGTAACGATTCTGGACATAGTCGCGGCTGGCGGCGCTGGCGCCGGTGAAGCCCGCCGCCGGGAACAGGGCCGGCACGCCTTTCAGCGCCAGGGGGAAGTGGTCCGAGCGATAGAAGGCCCCGGCCTGGGGCGCGGGATCGGCGATCAGGGTGCGGCCCGTCTGCGTCGCGTGGCGGGCCAGCACGTCGTCCAGCTGGTTCTTGCCCTTGCCGATCACGACCACATTGGGATCGATCTCGGTGCCCGGCAGCAGACTGTCGACATTGATGTTGGCGACGGTGGTCTCCAGCGGCCAGACCGGATTGGCGGCGTAATAGGTCGAACCCAGCAGACCCGCCTCCTCGCCCGACCAGGCGGCGAAGACGATCGAGCGTTTGGGGCGCGGTCCCGCGGCGAAGGCGTGGGCCAGTTCCAGCAGGGCGGCGACGCCGGTCGCATTGTCCACCGCCGCATTATAGATCTTGTCGCCCTGGGCGTTCGGGGCGCCGACGCCGTAACCGTCCCAGTGGGCGCCGTAAATGACGGTCTCGTTCGGGCGTTCGGCGCCGGGAATGCGCGCCAGGACGTTCTTGGTTTCAACCCGGTCGGCGATCTGGCCGAAATCGACGCTCATCGTCAGGCCGGGCAGAACGACGGGTTTGAAGTCGGCGCGGCGGGCGCTGGTTTTGAGGGCGGCGAAATCCAGTCCGGCGGCGCTGAACAGTTCCTCGGCCCTGGCGCGCTGGATCCAGCCCTGAAAGGGCACGCGTTCGGCGTCGGGATCGGCGCGCACGATGTCGAACTTGGGCGCAGAAGACGAGTTCTGCAGCGTGGACCAGCCATAGCCGGCGCCCGCCGTCTCGTGCACCACCAGGACGCCGGCCGCGCCGCGACGTCCCGCCTCCTGGAACTTGTAGGTCCAGCGGCCGTAGAAGGTCATGGCCTGACCGTCGAACCGGCCCGCGACCGGCTCGCCGTCGGCAGCCTCGAAATCGGGATCGTTGACCAGGACGACGATGATCTTGCCGCGCACGTCCACGTCCTTGAAATCGTCCCACTGACGCTCGGGCGCCGTCGCGCCATAGCCGACGAAGACCACGGGCGCGTCGGTCACGGCGATGTGGTTCACCGGGCGGTCGCTGGACACCAGGACGTCCGGTCCGCGTTGCAGGTCGATGGTGCGGCCGCCGACATGGGCGACCACCACGGCCGGTCCGTCCTGACGGGTGCGCGACAGGTGGGCGACCTGGACGAAGGCGCCGTCCGGCCCGCCACCCTGGGCGCCCGCCGCGCGGAACTGTTCGACCAGCCAGGCGACGGTCTTCTCCTCGCCGGGCGACGCAGGGGCGCGGCCTTCGAATTCGTCCGAGGCCAGCACTCGCACCGCCTGGTTCATCCGCTCGGCGTCGATCGCCGGCGCCTGCTGGGCCAGGGCGGGCGCGCAGGCCATCGTCAGGGCCAGGGCGGAGACGGCGGAGAGGGCGTGGCGCATAGGGGACTCCTGATCGAACCGGCCGACCCTGCCCGTCTCAGCCCTGGCTGTCGAGCCAGTCGATCACGCCCTGTGCCGCGATGACGCCCGAGGCGAAGCTGGCCTGAAGCAGATAGCCGCCCGTCGGCGCCTCCCAGTCCAGCATCTCTCCAGCCACGAAGACGCCCGGCCGGTCGCGCAGCATCAGCCCGGCGTCCACGCCGTCCAGCCGAATTCCGCCAGCCGAGGATATGGCCCGCTCCAGTCCCTGAACGCCGGCCAGCCTCAGGGGCAGGGCCTTGATCCGCTGGGCCAGGGCGCGAGGTTCAGCGGGCGGCGGCCCGGCTTCGTGCAGCAGGGCGACCGCCGCCGGATCCAGCCCGGCCGTCTTGCGCAGATGGTTCGACAGACTGGCCTTGCCGCGCGGTCGATCCAGCCGCGTGGTCAGGCGGTCGATGTCGAGGTCGGGCTTCAGGTCGATCCGCACCTCGGCGTGACCCGCCGTCTGAACCGCATCGCGCAGAGGCGCCGACAGGGCATAGACCGCACCGCCCTCCAGCCCATAACGGGCGATCATCGCCTCGCCACGGACAGACTGGTCGCCGTGGCTGAGGGCGATCCCCTTCAGCGGCTGGCCGGCGAACCGTTCGCGGAACAGCGGCGACCAGGCGAGGTCGAAGCCGACGTTGGCGGGTCGAAACGGCGTCGTCGGCGCATCCAGCCAAGCGGTCCAGGCGCCGTCCGATCCCAGGCGCGGCCAGCTGGCGCCGCCCAGGGCCAGAACCACGGCGTCCGGCCGTTCCAGCCGCTGGCCCTCGGGCGTGTCGAACGCCAGCGCCCCGTCTTTCCATCCGATCCAGCGAGAGCGGGTGCGGATTTGCACCCCCAGCGTCTCCAATCGTGTCAGCCAGGCCCTCAGCAAAGGCGAGGCCTTCATCGCCTTGGGGAAGACCCGCCCGCTGGATCCCACGAAGGTCGGCTGGCCCAGGCCTTCGACCCAGCGCGTCAGATCGGCCGGCGAGAAAGCCTGCACCCAGCGACTGACGGTCGGTTGGGCGTCGCCGTAACGGGTCGCGAACCGATCCAGCGGTTCGGAATGGGTCAGGTTCAGTCCGCCACGACCGGCCATCAGAAGCTTGCGGGCGACCGACGGCATCCGGTCATGCACCACGACCCGGATCCCGTCCTGGGCCAGTCGTTCGGCCGCCATCAGCCCGGCCGGACCGGCGCCGATCACATGAACCTGTCTGACGGATTTGCTCATCGCCCCGCTTTGCCCGGTCGGGTCCGCTCTGGCTATAGGCGACGGCGTCGCTATGTTCCGTACCATGAGCGTCGCCTTCACCCGAGAAGAAGATCTTGAGGCCACCGCCGCCGACCTGGCGGACCGCCCGATCTCGCCCCACCCCAATCTGGTCACGCCGCAGGGCCTGGCCATGATTGAGGCCGAGCTGGCGGCGGCTCGCGCCGCCTATACGGCGGCCCAGGTTCAGGGCTCGATCGAGAGCGACCGCACCGCCATGGCCCGCGCTACTCGCGACCTGCGCTATTGGTCCGCCCGGCGGGCCTCGGCCCAGAGGGTCGAACCCGGCGAAGACGAGGGCGCCGTGCGCTTCGGGGGCTCGGTCACGATCGAACGCGACGACGGCCGCACCCAGACCTGGCGCATCGTCGGCGAGGACGAGGCCGATCCTGCGACCGGCTCGGTCAGCCATGTCTCGCCGCTGTCGCGCGCCGTCATGGGCCGCCGCGTCGGAGATGAAGTGATGGTGGCGGGGCAGGCGGCCGAGATCACGGCCGTCGGCTAGATTTCAGGCGTCGTTGACGGCGCCTTCATCCAGCATCTCGCGCATGATCTGCACGACCGCCTTTTGCTTGCGCGCAGGAAGGCGGGGCGCAAGGCGCGCGATTTCTGCGCTGTGTTTGGTGGTGGGAAAGTCGTGGACGAAGCTCGCAGAGGCCGTCTCGGCGACACCCGGCTGAGCCCGATTGAATCCCTCGAAGAAGAAGGGGATGCCGACCTGCATGAACTCGGCCATTTCGAACAGCTTCGAGGCGGAGACGCGGTTCGTGCCCTTTTCGTATTTCTGGACCTGCTGAAAGCTGACGCCCACGGCCTTGGCCAGAGCCGTCTGGGTCATGCCCAGGTCCAACCGTTTTTCCTGAACGCGGCGGCCGACATGACGGTCGACAGGATGTATGTCCTCGTCCATTTCACGCGCCATAGTGTCTCGCCTCAGATTTCCGACTGATTCGGCCGGAACCTAGATCGTCGGATCGACGGCGCCAAGGACAGGGTGAACGCTGTTAGCAACATCAGCGCCAGCAGCCAGTCGCCGAACCGGCCATAGAGGGTGATCCTGGTCGGGCGCGGCAGGGCGGCGTCGATCACGCCCATGACTCCGGGCTCCAGCTTCTCGCCGTCAACGATCCGGCCCCAGGGATCGATCATGGCCGAAATGCCGGTCGGCGTGGCCCGCGCGATGGGCAGGCCGGTCTCTATGGCGCGATAGCTGGCCAGGTTCAGATGCTGGCGCGGGCCGGATGTGGCGCCGAACCAGGCGTCGTTGGACGCATTGACGATCCAGTCCGGACGTCCCGCCGCACCGGGCGTGAAGCCGGGATAGAGGCTTTCGTAGCAGATCAGGATCTGGGCGCGCGGCGCTCCGGGAATCGAGATCGGCTCCGGTTTCGGCCCGGCCGAAAAGTCGCTGGGCATATGCACCAGACTGCGCAGGCCGATGGAGGTCATCACCGACCCCAGCGGCAGGTATTCGCCGAACGGCACCAGACGGTGCTTGTCATAGACAGCGGCGACCCGCAGGCCCGCCCCGTCCTGATCGGCCAGGGCGAACAGGCTGTTGTAATAGCGGGCGCCGTCGGGCGCGGTCGGGTCGATCTGTCCACGGGCCAGACCGACCAGCAGGGTCTGGCCGGGCCGCACGGCGGTGGCGATGGCGCGCGCGTCTTGCGACGCGAACACGTCGTTGGCCGAGGCGGGCAGCGACCCTTCTGGCCAGACGATGACATTGGGCGCACGGCCGCCCGGTTTGGCGGTCGATTGCGCGGTCAGGCGGATATAGCGGTCGACGATGGAGCGATAGGTCTCTGGCGACCATTTCGTCTCCTGTTTCACATCGGCCTGGACCAGACGCACCACCGTGTCGGTGAACTGAAGCTCCGACTGGGCCAATCGCACCGCGCCGAAGACGCCGACAGAAATCAAGGCGAGGGCGCCCAACCCCGCTGAGATCAGGCGGTCGCGCTTCAGACCCGGCCCGACCAGCGGCGCGAAGGCCGAGATGGCGGCGACCGTAACCAGGCTCAGCCCATAGACCCCGACGACCGAGGCGAACTGGGACATGCCGCCGCCCGCCCTCCAGGTCGCGCCCGCCGGGTTCCACGGAAACCCGGTCAGCACATGGCCGCGCAGCCATTCGGCGGCGCAGAACAGGGCGGCGAACAACAGGACCCGCACCGATCCGATGGGGGCGAACCGGCGATAGAGCGCCGTCGCCGCGCCCCAGAACAGGCCCAGACCCGCAGGCAGCAAACTGGCCGCGAAGGGCGCCATCCACGCCTGTTCGGGATTGACGAAGAAGGCCTCGGCCACCCACCAGCAGCCGACGAAGAAATAGGCGAATCCGGCCAGCCAGCCCATCCAGAAGGCGCCGCGCACCGTGTCGGACCGCTCCGACAGGATCATCAGCAGCGGATAGCCCAACAGGCCGATCAACACCCCGAACGGCGGATGGGCGAAGGCTGTGCCTGCCCCCGCAACCAGGGCCAGAACAATGCGGACCAGACGCCAGATCAGGGTGCGCTTCTTGTCCGGCAAGGCGCGGATCGGCGCGGCGAAACGGTCCAGCAGGGCGTCGATCATCATGTCAGTCGGCGCTTTCGGCATCTGCGGCATAGGGGTCGGCCACGCCGATGTCGGCCAGGATTTCGCGCTCCTCGGCCTCCATCTCCTCGGCCTCGGCGTCGTCCTCGTGGTCGCGGCCCAGCAGGTGCAACACGCCGTGAACGACCAGATGGCTGAGGTGATCGGCCAGGGTCTTGTCCTGCGCTGCGGCCTCGTCGGCGCAGACGCCGTAAGCCAGGACGATGTCGCCCAGATGCGGCGCCGCACTCTCATTGGCCGGGAAGGACAGGACATTGGTCGGCCTGTCCTTGTCGCGGAAGCGGGCGTTCAGGTCGCGCACGGTCTCATTGTCCGTCAACAGAATGACGACATCGCCCGCGACCGTACCCAAAGCGGCGAGGGCCGCCCGTTCGGCCGCCGCCGCGGCGTCCGGCAGGGCGTCGGTCCAGGCCGCCGCCTCGACCTCGACTTCGATTGTGCGAGCGGTCATGCGGGGTCTTCGGTGTCCGGAGCAGGCCGTCCGCGCGCGGCGTCGGCGTCATAGGCGCGCACGATCCGCTCGACCATGGCGTGACGCACCACGTCCGAAGCCTCGAACTTCAGGATGCCGACGCCCTGAACCCCGTCCAGAATCCGCAGGGCGTGGGCCAGGCCGGAATCGCGCGGGTTCAACAGGTCGATCTGCGACGGATCGCCCGTCACCACCATCCGCGCGCCTTCGCCCAGCCGCGTCAGGACCATCTTCATCTGAAGGCGGCTGGTGTTTTGCGCCTCATCCACGATGACGAAGGCGTGGCTCAGGGTGCGGCCCCGCATGAAGGCGATGGGGGCGGCCTCGATCTCGCCCTTGTCGCGGCGCCGCTGCACGTCCTCGGCGCCCAGAATGTCGTTCAGCGCCTCCCAGATCGGCGCCAGATAGGGATCGACCTTCTCGTTCAGATCGCCGGGCAGGAAGCCCAGCTTCTCGCCCGCCTCGACCGCCGGGCGGGTGATGACCAGCCGGTCCACCTGTCCGCGCCGCAGCAGCGAGGCGCCATAGGCTGCCGCCAGAAACGTCTTGCCGGTGCCCGCAGGCCCCACGCCGAACGACAGTTCGCACCGGCCCAGCATGTCCAGATAGGCTGCCTGGGCCTTGGTCTTGGGCACGATGGCGCCGCGCTTGCCGCCGGGCAGGGACACGCCCGCCGCCGCCATGCCCGGCGTGCCCTTGCCGCCCCGCGCCTGACCCAGGGCGGCGCGCACGTCGGCCTCAGTGACCTCGGCGCCCAGGGCCGCGCGCTTGGCCAGATCCTCGATCACCCGGCGGGCGTCGGATCGGTCGCGCGTGCCGCCATTGACCGAAACCCCGCCGCCCGGCGCCTCGACCAACACCTTGAAGGCGTCCTCGATCAGGGCGACGTGGCGGCTGTTCGGCCCGATGACTGCGCGCAGCTCGGCGTCGTTCAACGGGACGAATTCGGATTCTCGCGCCACTAGGCCGCCTTTTCTTTTTGGGCCTTGCGCCCTTCGGTGATGAGACGGCCGTGCAGGCTGTTCTGCTGGCCCGATATGATCTCGACGGGAACGATCTGGCCGATCAGATGATCCGCGTCATCGACGTGAACCGACTGCAGATAGGGGGACCGACCGACGGCCTGACGACGGTGGGCATGACGCCCCGGCTTGTCGAACAGGACGTTCAGGGTCCTTCCGGCCTGCGATTCATTGAAGGCGGTCTGCTGTTCGGTCAGCAGGGCGATCAGGCGGTGCAGCCGTTCCCTGGCCACCTCCGGTTCCACCTGCTTGCCCATGCCCGCCGCCGGGGTGCCGGGACGCGGCGAATAGGCGAAGGCGAAGGCCCCCGCGTAGTTCACCCGCCGCACCAGATCCAGCGTGTCCTCGAACTCCCGGTCCGTCTCGCCGGGGAAGCCGACGATGAAGTCGCCCGCCAGCGCCATGTCGGGCCGCGCCTGACGGATGCGGTCGATCAGGTCGAAGTATTTCTGACGCCCATGCTTGCGGTTCATCAGCCGCAGGATGCGGTCCGACCCCGTCTGAACCGGCAGGTGCAGATAGGGCATCAGGGCGTCCAGATCGGCATGGGCGGCGATCAGGTCGTCGCTCATGTCATTGGGGTGGCTGGTCGTATAGCGGATGCGGTCCAGACCGGGGATTTCGGCCAGGGCATAGGCCAGTTCCGCCAGGGTCGCCTTTTTCCCATCCGCCCGTTCGCCGTCATAGGCGTTGACGTTCTGGCCCAGCAGGGTGACCTCGCGCACGCCGCGATCCGCCAGCTGGCGCGCCTCGTCCAGCACCGCCGCCATCGGCCGCGACCATTCGGCGCCGCGCGTATAGGGCACGACGCAGAAGGTGCAGAACTTGTCGCACCCCTCCTGCACGGTCAGGAAGGCGGTCGGCCCCTCGGTGAAGCGTGCGGCGGGCAGGGCGTCGAACTTGTCGTCGGGGGCGAAGTCGGCGCCGATCCGCTCGCCCCGCGCCCGCGCCGTGCGGGTCAGAAGCTCGGGCAGCTGATGATAGGCCTGAGGGCCGACGACGATATCGACCGCCGGCTGGCGTTTCATGATCTCCTCGCCCTCGGCCTGGGCGACGCAGCCGGCGACGGCGATGGTCATGTCGCCGCCCGTCTCGCGCTTGATGTCGCGCAGCTCGCGCATCTTGCCCAGTTCGGAATAGACCTTTTCCGCCGCCTTCTCGCGGATATGGCAGGTGTTCAGGATGACGAAGTCGGCCTCGGCCACATCCTGCGTCGTTGCATAGCCCAGCGGACGCAGGACATCGGCCATGCGCTCGCTGTCATAGACATTCATCTGACAGCCATAGGTCTTGATGAACAGACGCTTGGGCCGGTCCGCCGCCTTGGCTGGCTTGGAAACCAGGGTGTCGATCATGGGCGGCTTATGATCGCCCGGACAGGCGACGACAAGACAGGGGCGGTAACAGGCTCAGCCCGCATCCACATCGGCCGGAACGACCCGTGCGGCGTGGCGGGTGAAGATCAGGCCTTCACGGCTGGACGGTTCGGCGCCTTCGATCGGCACGCCGTAAAGCTCCAGCTTGTGGCCGATCAGCTGGAAGCCCAGACGTTCGGCGATCTCTGCCTTCAGGCGCTCGATCTCGGCGTCGAAGAACTCGATCACCTCCCCGGTCTTGGTGTCGATCAGGTGGTCGTGATGGTCGTCGCCCGCCTCTTCGTAGCGGCTTCGGCCGTCGCCGAAGTCGTGCTTCTCGACCACGCCCGCCTCTTCGAACAGGCGCACCGTGCGATAGACGGTGGCGATGGAGATATGCGGATCAATGGCCGAGGCGCGGCGATACAGCTCCTCGACATCGGGGTGGTCTTCGGCGTTCGACAGCACGCGGGCGATCACCCGACGCTGTTCGGTCATACGCATGCCGCGGTCGGCGCAAAGTTTTTCGATCCGGTCCATGACCCTAGGATAAGCATTCGCAACGCATCAGGGAAGCGTGACCTTGCCCCCTTTCAGCTTTCAGCCCACCGTCAGGTCCAGACCCAGCACCAGGGCGTCGGTCCGCCCGCCGGTCGGGGCCGCATAATAGGCCTTTCGCCGCCCGATCTGTGCGAAGCCCGCCCGCTGATAAAGGGCGCGGGCGGCGACATTATCCTCAGCCACTTCAAGGAACAGACGCACGGCCCCAGCCTGCGCCGCCCTGAGCGCTCCGTGTCCGACCAGCCGTCCGCCCAGACCAACGCGACGCGCCTCCGGGCGCACGGCCAGGGTCAGAATTTCCGCCTCGTCCAGCACCACGCGAATCAGGATGAAGCCGTCCGCCTCCTCGACCGCGAACACCCCGGCCTGTTGCAGCAGATCCGCGATCTCCGCCTCGTTCCAAGGCGCAGCGAAGGCTTCGGCGTGGAGGGCGGCCAGACGAGCGGTCAGACGGGCGGGCGCGGTCATGTTGCGGCGGAGGCGGCGGGCTGACGCGGCTGCCCCGGCAAACGGCTGGGCGGAGTGGCGTCGGGCGCCCGCAGATAAAGCGGTCTGGGCAGGTTGAGCGCGGGATCGGCAGTTGCCGCCAGCCGCGCCAGAGCCTCTGGCGAGGGGGCCGCACGGTCGTCGATCAGGGCGTATTTCAGATCAGGAAAGGCGTCGGTCAGAACCGGCGCCCCATTGCCGACTAAGCGTACACCGGGGCCAAGCGCGGCGGCCCGCTGTGCGGCCTCTTCCAGCGTCAGGGCTTCGTCCGGGCCGGTGGCGACGCCGTCGACAAACAGTTTAGTGTAAACCTGTCCCCGGCGCGCGTCGATCAGGGCGGCGACAGGCGATCCATCCTCGGTCAGCGAACCTGCCAGGCCGTCCAGCGCCGAAATCCCGACCACCGGCCGGTCCAGCGCGGCGCCCAGCCCCTGGGCGAAGGCTAGACCTACGCGCAGACCCGTGAACGAACCAGGGCCGACGGTGACGCCGATCCGGTCCAGCCCGTCGAAACCGCCCCCCGCCTCGGCCATTACGTCTCGCACCATGCCGCCAATCCGTTCCTGGTGACCCTTGGTCATCGGCTCGAATCGCAGGGCCAGCGCATGGTCATCCTCGAACACCGCCGCCGTGCAGGCGCCGAGCGCCGTATCGATAACCAGAAGTCTCATGGCGGCCTTTTAGGCGGCCTTGGCCAGAACCTCTACTAGCTGCGTGACAGCCTGGCGCACGGCCCGGCTTTCCATTCGCGCGAAACTCAACGCCAGCGTCCGACCTTCGGCCGTGGCGCAAACCGCGTGCACCAGGGCGACGTCCGGGTCGTGCGACGGTTCGACCCGCTGGGGAAAGAAGGCCTGAACCGGCGCGCCCAGTGCGACAGCCAATCCATGCAGGCGGGACGCCGATATGCGGTTACGGCCGCTTTCGTATTTCTGCATCTGCTGGAAGCTGACGCCCACCTGATCGCCAAGCGCCGACTGGGACAGCCCCAACGCCATGCGCCGCGCCGCGATCTGGGCCCCGACGAAGACATCGACCGGCTCGGCGGCGCGGGGAAACGGATTTCGACGACGATTGACCATAACGGATATGTTTCATGGTCCGGCGATGAAATCAACTATTTTGTTTCATTGCTGTTCGATGCGGGCCGTCACGGCCGACAGGCGATCGATGGTCTGGCGAGGCAGCACCTCCGGCTTGTCGGAAGGCGCCGCACCGCGGACGGTGACGGTCTGCGTGTCGCCGGTCTCATAGATGCGGACGCGGGTCTCGCCGCCCGCTTCGATCACGCAGCCCTGTCCCCGCCGCGGCCAGACACCGAGCGCATATTCCAGCACCACGCCCGAATCCGCCCAGGGGGACAGATCATCATTCAGGATCTGCAGGCGACGGACCTGGGCCGGGGCGCCGGCGAAGTCGCGGCCCCGGCTTTCGACGGCGGATAAGGACGAGACGGCGGTCGGCGTATCGTCGGTCGAAGGCGCGACCGCCGTCGACAGCGCCAGGGCCAGCGCCTCGGGCGTGGAGCCCAGCGCACCGGTCAGGCGGCGTTGTACGTCGGGGCGAAACAGGCCGGAGCGGCGGCCCGCTTCATACAGGCCCCATCCCTGGCTGGTCATGTTCAGCCGCGCGCCGGCCTCGGCCTGCGACAGGCCACGGTCGCGTCGCAAGGCGGCCAGCGCCTCGCCCAGGCGCAGGGTTTCGGGATCGGGAATGAAACGCGACATCGCGGGCAGGATGGCGCACCGGCTCGCCCATGGCGAGGACGAAAAGATTTCAGCCGGTTACAACGTCTGCTCGACCCGCGTCACTTCGGGCACATAATGGCGCATCATCTGCTCGACGCCGGCCTTCAGCGTGGCGGACGAGGAGGGGCAACCGGCGCAGGCGCCGCGCATCCGAAGGTTCAGCACCCCGGTCGCCTCGTCGAAGGAATCGAACAGGATATCCCCGCCGTCCTGGGCCACCGCCGGGCGGATGCGGCTGTCCAGCAGGGCCTTGATCTCGGCGACGATCTCGCTGTCGTCCTCGGCATGGTCGTCGGCGGCGCCGTCCGCGCCGCGCGTCAACGCCTGACCCGAGACGAAATGATCCATGACGACGCCCAGAATCGGCGCCTTCATCTCCGACCACTCCGGTCCCTGGGCCTGGCGCGTCACCGACACATAGTCGGCGCCGAAGAAGACGCCGTCGACGCCCTCGACCTCGAACAGGGCCTCGGCCAGAGGAGAGGCCGTCGCCTCGTCGATGGTGCGATACTCCAAGGCGGCGGCTGGCGACACGTCGCGGCCGGGCAGGAACTTCAGCACATTCGGATTGGGCGTGGGTTCGGTCTGGATGAACATGGGCGGGAGATGCGCTCGCCCCCGCCCCGTTGCAAGACCTAGCGCTTTTTCAACCCGCCCAGGATGCCGCGCATCAGTTCGCGGGTCAGGGTCGATCCGGCGGTGCGAAGGACAGATTTGGTCATGGCTTCAATCGGCGTTTCGCGAGTGGAGCGGCGCGCCGGGGTCGCCGCCGCGCGCGCGGCGCGCGCCTCGGCCTTGGCCTGAGCTTGGGTCTGAGCCTGGGCCGCCTTCTCATCGGCCCTGGCCTGAACCTCGGCGGCCTTGGCCGCCTCGGCCTGAGCCTTCGCCTGAACTGCCGCCTGATCGGCCGCGCTGTGGCGGTTGGCCAGGATTTCGGCGGCGGATTCGCGGTTCAGAACCTGATCGTAAAGACCGCGCACCGGGCTGGCGGCCATGATCGCCGCACGCTCGGCGTCGGTCGCCGGTCCCAGGCGCGAGGCGGGCGGACGGATCTTGGTGCGCGCCACGATGGTCGGGGCGCCCTTCTCGTCCAGAACCGAGACCAGGGCCTCGCCGACGCCCAGGGCCTGGATGGCCTCGGCCGTATCGAAGGCGGGATTGACGCGGAAGCTTTGCGAGGCCGCCTTCAACCCCTTTTGCTCGGACGGCGTATAGGCGCGCAGCGCGTGCTGGATGCGATTGCCCAACTGGGCCAGGACGCTGTCGGGAATGTCGGCCGGGTTCTGGGTGACGAAATAGACGCCGACCCCCTTGGAGCGGATCAGGCGCACGACCTGTTCGACCTTTTCCAGCAGGGCGCGCGGGGCGTCGTTGAACAGCAGGTGGGCCTCGTCGAAGAAGAAAACCAGGCGCGGCTTGTCCGGGTCGCCGACCTCGGGAAGCTGTTCGAACAGTTCCGACAGCAGCCACAGCAGGAAGGCCGCATACAGGCGCGGACTGTTCATCAGCCGCGTCGAGTCCAGCACATTGACCTGGCCCCGGCCGTCCAGGCCGACACGGATCATGTCCTCCAGCTTCAGGGCCGGCTCGCCGAAGAAGGCGTCGCCGCCCTGTTGCTCGACCTGCAGCAACGAACGCTGGATGGCGGCGATGGAGGCGGGGGCCACATTGCCGACCTCGCGCCCGATCCGGTCGGCGTTCTCGCCCACATAGACCAGAAGGCTGCGCAGATCGTCCAGATCCAGCAGCAGCAGGCCCTCCTTGTCCGCGACGTGGAAGACCACGGTCAGCACACCCTCCTGCACCTCGTTCAGGTTCAGCATCCGCGCCATCAGCACCGGCCCGATTTCCGAGACCGTGGTGCGGATCGGATGACCCTTCTGGCCGTACAGGTCCCAAAAGACGACGGGCGCGGCGCGCGGCGTCAGGGTCAGGCCCATTTCGGTCGCCCGCGCGACCAGCTTCTCGCTGGGCGTCCCGATCTGCGAAATGCCCGACAGGTCGCCTTTCACGTCGGCGCAGAAGACCGGCACCCCGGCGTCGGAAAAGCCCTGGGCCATGATCTGCAACGTCACCGTCTTGCCTGTGCCGGTCGCGCCCGCCACCACGCCGTGGCGGTTGGCGCGGTTGAACAGCAGGTTTTCGGGCTGGGCGGCGTCGGACTGGCCGAGGAACAGGCCGGGCAGGGCGTCGGGCATTGGGGTCTCCGATGGGGTCTCGTCGAAAGCTCTAGCGCGTTACAAACCGCGCCGGAACAGCGATTGACGTCGCCGTCGCCTGGTTCGACAACACGCGTATGAAAACGCCCGTCGCCGTGCCCTCCTCGACCGCATCCCGAAACGCCCTGGCCCTGATCGCCACCGTGGCCGCTGGGGCGGCGCTTTACTGGTTGCGGGACATACTGACGCCCCTGGCCATGGCCATCTTCCTGCTGATCATGATCGACGGGGTGAAGCGGTCGGTGGAGGCGCGCACGCCGCTGACCAGCCGCTGGGCGGGGATCGCGGCCCTGACCCTGGTGGTGCTGGCCTTCTTTGTGTCCATCGCGATCATCGTGAACGGGGCCGCCGGCTTCTTCGGCGAGGCGTCGGGGGTGTCCCAGAACATCGGCCCACGCATCGATCAGATCATTCGCGACGTCTATGGTCTGGTCAGGCTGGCCAATCCGCCCACGGCCCAGGACCTGATCAATGGCGTGGACGTGCGCGGCTGGCTGACGTCCATGGCCTTCCAGGCCCAGGGGATCGCGTCGGGCGCCTTCTTCGTCCTGGTCTATCTGGGTTTCCTGCTGGCCTCGCAGGCGGGGTTCAGGAAGAAGATCGTGGCCATGTTCCCGCAGAAGACCCAGCGCGACGAGGCCGTGGCGGTGTTCCAGCGCGTGCGCGGCGGTGTCGAGGGTTATATCTGGGTTCAGTCGGTGACCGGGGTGATGATCTGCGTGGTCGCCTGGATCCTGATGCGGGCGGTGGGGCTTCAGAATCCGGAGTTCTGGACCTTCGTCATCTTCATCGTTGGCTTCATCCCTGTGCTGGGCGGCGCGGTCGCTGGCCTGGCGCCGCCGCTGTTCGCCCTGGCGCAGTTCGAAAGCTATTGGCCGGCCGTCATCCTGCTGGTCGGGCTGCAGGTCATTCTGTTCGTAGTCGGCAACTTCATCCAGCCCCGGATGCAGGGCGACAACCAGAACATCGACCCGGTCGTGGTGCTGCTGGCCCTGGCCTTCTGCGGCAAGATGTGGGGCGTGGTCGGCATGTTCCTGTCCACGCCGTTGGCGGTCATGGCGATGGCCATCCTGGCCGAGTTCCGGGGATCGCGCTGGATGGCGGTCCTGCTGTCCGGCGACGGCGAACCCTATGCGGACGAGACGAAGACATCCGCGACGTCCAAAACGCCTCGGCGCAAGCCCGGGATCGCGCCTGCGTCAGACGCCTGATCAGGGCTGCCAGCCGCTGATCTGGTCCGTCTCGCTCTCGCCGGCCAGGGCGCCGCGCGTCTTCTTGACCTCGGCCCAGGCGGCGCGCAGCAGGGCGGGCACGCCTTCGCCCGATACGCCCGACACCAGCATCGGGCGACGACCGGCGACGGCCTCCAGTTCGGCCGCCTTTTCCTCGCGCGCTTCCGGCGTCAGGGCGTCGATCTTGTTCAGGGCCAGGATTTCCGCCTTGTCCGCCAGACCTTCGCCATAGGCCTCCAACTCGCCGCGAATGATGCGATAGGCCTCGACCACGTCATCCTGCGTCCCGTCGATCAGGTGGATCAGGCTGGCCGAGCGTTCGACGTGACCCAGGAAGCGCGTGCCCAGCCCGGCGCCTTCGCTGGCGCCCTCAATCAGGCCGGGGATGTCGGCGATGACGAACCGCTCTGACGGCGACAGGTCCACCATGCCCAGGTTCGGGGCCAGCGTCGTGAACGGATAGTCGGCGATCTTGGGCTTGGCGGCGCTGGCGGCCGACAGGAAGGTGGACTTGCCCGCGTTGGGCAGACCCGCCAGACCGATGTCGGCGATCAGCTTCAGCCGCAGCCAGATCCAGCGTTCCTGCCCCTCCTGCCCCGGATTGGCGTAGGTCGGCGCCTGGTTGGTCGGCCCCTTGAACCGCACATTGCCCCAGCCGCCGTTGCCGCCCTTCAGCAGCAGCTCCATCTTGCCAGGGGTATCGAGGTCCAGCAGGACCGTTTCCTTGTCCTCGTCCAGAACCTGGGTGCCGACCGGCACCTTCAGATGCACGTCCTCGCCCTTGCCGCCGTGCATCTGGCGACCCTGGCCATGGTGGCCGGTCTGAGCCTTGAAATGCTGCTGATAGCGATAATCGATCAGGGTGTTCAGCCCCTCGACCGCCTCGATCCAGACATCGCCGCCCTTGCCTCCGTCCCCGCCGTCGGGGCCGCCGTTGGGAATGAATTTCTCGCGTCGGAACGACACGGAGCCCGCGCCGCCGTTGCCGGAGCGGATGTAGATCTTGGCCTGGTCGAGGAACTTCATCGCGGGCTTATGCCGCAGAAGCGCGACGAATTACAGATGGGGCGGCCGCCCGGCGCTATTTCAGCGCCAGGGTCACGGTTTTGATGTCCACATATTCTTCGATGCCGTGGATCGAGCCTTCGCGGCCATAGCCCGACTGTTTGACGCCCCCGAACGGGGCGACGGCGGTGGAGATCAGGCCGGTGTTGACCCCGCACATCCCCGCTTCGATCCGGCGGCTGAACCGCATGGCGCGGTCCAGATCGCGGGTGAACAGATAGGAGGCCAGGCCGTAATCGCTGGCGTTGGCCTTCTCCAGCGCCTCTTCTTCGGTGTCGAACGCGAAGACGGGGATCATCGGGCCGAAGGTCTCTTCCTCGCGGAACAGGGCGTCGTTGCCGCCCAAGGTCACGGTGGGCTGGAAGAAGCGGCCGCCCAGCTCGTGGCGCGATCCGCCGGTCAGCACCCGGCCGCCGTCGGCCTTGATCGCCGCGACGTGTTTCTCGACCTTGTCGATGGCCTTGTCCTCGATCAGCGGTCCGACCTTGACCCCGTCGTCGAAGGCGGCGCCGACCTTGATCCTGGCCACCTCGGCGGCCAGTTTTTCGGCATAGGTCTCGGCGACCGACCGCTCCACATAGACCCGGTTGGGGCAGACGCAGGTCTGGCCCGCGTTCCTGAACTTGCCCTTGATGGTTTCGGCTACGGCCAGGTCCAGATCGGAGTCGGCGAAGACGATCAGGGGCGCCGCGCCGCCCAGTTCCATCGACACCCGCTTCAGCGTCGGGGCGCACTGTTCGGCCAGCTTGCGGCCCACGCCGGTCGAACCGGTGAAGCTCAGTTTGCGGATGTCGGGACTGTCGGTCAGCACCTTGCCGATGGTCGCCGCATCGCCGGTGACGACGGACAGCGCCCCCTTGGGCAGCCCCGCCTGATAGGCCAGCTCGGCCAGGGCGATGGCGGTGAACGGCGTCTGGCTGGCGGGCTTGACCACGGCGGTGCAGCCCGCCGCGAAGGCCGGACCCAGTTTCCGCGTCAGCATGGCGGCGGGGAAGTTCCACGGCGTGATCAGGGCGCACGGCCCCACCGCCTCGCGATAGGTCAGGATCAGATGGCCCAGCGGGCTGTCCTGGGTCTCGCCGATCAGACGCTCGGCCTGGCCGGCGAACCATTTCAGAAAGCTGTTGGCGTAGGCGACCTCGCCCCTGGCCTCCTCGAAAGGCTTGCCGTTCTCCAGCGCCATCAGGGCGCCCAGCCCCTCGGTGTTCTCGTCGATCAGCGCCGCCCAGGCCCGCAGGAAGGCCGCGCGTTTGTGCGGATCGCGCCGGGACCAGTCGGCGAAGCTTTCAGTCGCCGCCGCAATGGCGCGCTCCGTTTCGGCCGCGCCCAGATCGGGCACATGGCCGATGATCTCGCCGGTCGCCGGGTCGTCAACGGCGACGCCCGCGCCATTCGCGGGGACGGCTTCGCCCGCGATCAGGGCGTGCTGTTTCAGCAGGGCGAGGCCGGCTTTACGGGCGGTCTGGTTCACGGCGATCTCCTGGAGGGGACTTGAAACGAACAAGGCCCCGACGAAGCGGGGCCTTGCAAGCGTCTGGGCGGCGTTGCGGCCGCTAGACGATCAGTTCTTGGCGTCCTGGGCGGCGCCGGTGACGGCGTGGCCGGCGGCGGCGGTGTCACGGCCCACGCCTTCGACAGTGTTGCAGGCGGCGGTGGTCAGGGCGGCGGCGGCGGCGACCAGAACGAAAATCTTGCGCATGAGAGACTCCAAAGGTTAGCCGAGGCCAGCGCCGCGGTCTTGCCGTATCAACGCGACCCCACGGCTCCGGTTCCTTTTTCGACCGACGACTTGTCGGCAGGGTCGACCGGCATCAACGCCTCGGGCGTGGCGAAGGTCATGCGGGCGATGGTTCCGCCGCCCGGCGCCGCCACGAATTCGGTCTCGCCGCGCAGCTGTTTGGCGAAGGCGCTCATCAGGGTGCGTCCGACCCCGACCTCGGCGCCGGCCGGCGCGCCGGGGCCGTCGTCCTCGACCTCGAGAACCGACGTGTCGCCCTGAACACGGAAGCGGACTTTCAGCTCGCCGCCGTTCAGCGCAAACGCGTGCTTCTGGGCGTTGGTCACAGCCTCGACCAGCCACAGCGCCAGCGGCGCCAGCTTGTCCGGGTCGACATGCAGGGAATCGGCGTCCACCGAACTGATCACCACGGGGCCGCGCCCGGCTTCGCTGGCGATCAACTGGCCAACCAGTTCATTCAGGAACTCACGCGCATCCGCGTGACGAATGTCGGCGCTCTGGTAGAGGGTGCGATAGATCAGGGCCAGGGCCGAAATCCGCTGACGGGTGTCGCCCAGCGCCGCCTTGGCGGGAGCGTCGGTCAGAGCCCGTTGCTGCATCGACAGCAGGGACGAGATGATCTGAAGATTGTTCTTCACCCGGTGATGGATTTCGCGCATCAGCGCGTCCTTCTCGGCCAGGGCGTCGGTCAGTTCCCGGTCGCGCACGGTGATGGCTTCGGCCATCTCGTCCAGGGTCTTGGCCATGGTGCGGATTTCGGCGGGCGCGTTCATGGCCTGCAGCGGCCGCACGGAAAACCGTCCGCGCGTATAGATGGCCGCCACCCGCTCCAGATAGTCCAGCCAGCGGATGAAGATGCGTTCGGACAGCAGCATCACCGCCGCGAACGCGGTCAGCCAGGCGCCCAGAGGCAGCAGAAGCGTGCCGATCGGATTGAGCCGCGCCCAGGACAGCCATCCCTGGGATGGCGCGGACAGCAGGGCGTAGAGGTCGCCGCCGGCCAGGGCCGCGCCGGCGTAGTCGCGCCGTTCGCCGCCCGCGTCGCGCGCCTCGAACACCGCCGACCCGTCCGCCCGCGCCCGCGACACCCAGCCCGCCAGGTCATCCCCGCCCGACAGGTGGAAGACCCCGGCCTCGCTGGCCGTCAGAATGCGTCCGGCGCCGTCGGTCAGGGCCGCCTGGGACCCGGAGGGCAGGGCGGGATCATCCAGATCGGGTTGCAGCGCCGACAGGGGGATCACCGCCACCATGGCCCCGTCGAAACGGCCCATCGGCCGCTCGGCCCGTGTCGCCACGATCAGGGCGGCGCGATAGCCGGCGTCGTCCGGCGCGCGCATGACCACCATGTCTTCGCCGTTGCGCAGCCGCTGAAACCATTGGGAGTTCGCCGCCGGCGCCACACCGGATCGCAGGCCGGCGGGTCGGCCGGAGGCGCAGGTCGCCTCGCCGGTCGGACTGATGCGATAAAGCCCCTCATAGCCGTCCAGCCGACCGACCAGGTTGGTCAGGCGCGCCGGGCAATAGGGGCCGGCGGCGTCGGGGCTGAGGGCGCGCAGCAGGACCTGAGCGCTGTCCAGCTGGGCCTTGGCGTCAGAAGCGCTGCGTTCCGCCGCCAGTTGCAGATCGACCTGGCGATCCTCGGCCTGGCGACGGAAATCCGCCTGGGTCTGGATCAGGCTGAGGACGAAGATCGGCAGCAGAGCCATGGCCATGGCCGCGCCCAGCCGAAAGCGAATGCCCTGGAATCGGTCCTTCGTCCATGCTCTGGCCAGTCGGGGCCGTGTGGCGTCAGACGGCGCATTCACCGTCGATCAGCTCCGTGCGCCGGCCAGCCTGTCGGCCTCGCCCAGAATGGTGCGCATAGCCTCGCCGGCCGCTTGGCCGTCGCGGCTGTAACCGCCGCGTTCCAATGTGGCCTGAAGGGCCCGGCGCGCGCGGCTGACCCGGCTCTTGACCGTGCCGACCGCGCAGCCGCAGATTTCGGCCGCTTCCTCGTAGGCGAACCCGCCGGCGCCGACCAGTATCAGGGCTTCGCGCTGCTCTTCCGGCAGGGTCTTCAGCGCCTGACGCAGTTCGTCCAGCGCGACGGGCGCCTCGGGATCGTCCACGGCGACCAGGGTGCGTTCAGCCGCTTCCTGGTCCAGTTGCGACTGCCGCCACGACCGTCGCTTTTCGGAATAGAATTGGTTGCGCAGGATCATGAAGGTCCAGGCCTTCATGTTGGTGCCCATCTGATAGCTGGCGCGGGCGTCCCAGGCCTTCATCATGGCGTCCTGCGCCAGATCGTCGGCGGCGGTGGGATCGCCGGTCAGGGTTCGGGCGAAGGCGCGCAGATGCGGGATCAGCAGGACCAGTTCGCGCTTGAAGCCTTCGTCGTCGGCGGACGCCGGCTTGGGGGCCGCTCCCAGGCGTGAGGTGCTCATGCGGGGCTTTCCGCAGCCTTGGCGTCGGCGCGCTTCAGGATTTCCAGGAACTCGTCGGGGACCGGTTCGTTGACGACCTCGTCGAACATATGCCGCAGCTTCACGCCGATGGCCTGTTGGCGAAGACGCGCTTCTTCGAGGCCGGCCTCCCCTTTGGTGTCTGCGCCCGGGGCGCGCGAGGAGTCGATAGAATCAATCATAGACAGAACAAGGCCCACCCAACGTCGTCGCAGAGATGCCAGCGCTTAACGCCATCCTTGCCCGGCGGTTCCTGCCTTCAGGAGATTTTATGCTCAAGCTTGATGTAATCTGGGGAACCGCGACCGATATGATACGTTCAATGCCGCTGTAGCGCTTTCCCTTGCCGGGACGGCGGAGATTTGTCGGGGACTATCTGAATGAGCCTTTTGGCTAGACTCGCGCCGCACCTTCCTTATGTGCGCCGCTACGCTCGCGCCCTGACCGGCGATCAATCAACGGGCGACAACTATGTGCGCGTGGCGCTCGAAGCCCTGGCGGCGGGCGAGCAGCAACTGTCCTCGGACATGACGCCGCGGGTGGCCCTGTATCATGTGTTTCACGCCATCTGGTCCTCGACCGGGGCGCAGCTGGAAGCCGGCGGCCTTGAAACGACCGGAAGCGACGCCTCGCAGCGTCTGCTGCGTATCGCGCCCCGCTCGCGCCAGGCCTTCCTTCTGACCGCGCTGGAGGGGTTCACCCCGTCCGAGGCGGCTCAGATCCTGTCGGCAGACCCGCGCGACGTCGAGCGCCTGATCGCCGACGCCCAGGCCGACATCGACGCCGAACTGGCCACCGACGTTCTGGTGATCGAGGACGAGGCGATCATCTCGGCCGATATCCAGAGCCTGGTGCAGGAGTTGGGCCACCGCGTCACCGGCACCGCCACCACTCATGACGAGGCCATCGACGCCGTCGCCCGTCACAAGCCGGGCCTGGTTCTGGCCGACATACAGCTGGCCGACGGGTCGTCCGGCATCGACGCAGTGAAGGACATCCTCAAGACGCTGGATGTGCCGGTGATCTTCATCACCGCCTTCCCGGAGCGTCTGCTGACGGGTGAGCGCCCTGAGCCGACCTTCCTGATCACCAAGCCGTTCCAACCCGAGACGGTGAAGGCGGCGATCAGTCAGGCGTTGTTCTTCCATCCGTCGCGTCAGAAACAGGCCGCCTAAAGCCCGAATCCACCGACGCTGAGAAGGCCTTGTTCGCCCACGGCGACACGGCCTTTTTCGTTTATGCGCCTGGGGCCCTTCGACGCGCGAACGACGCGCAAAAGAAAAAGAGCCGCACCGGGAACCGCCGCCAGACGGCGTCGTTATCGGCATGTGGAGGCGGCGACGCCCCCCGACTTGACTGGCCCAGGCCGGTCATGCTGCCTCCGCACCTCATTCTCGATGATGCCACTTCAAGGCGGTCCGAAAGGACCGCTTTTTTCTTGCGCCTCGCCTCGACCCGTCGCCTTACTCGGCTCAAGATGGTGGTCAAAGAAAACCTTCGGGAGTGATGCTGATGACTTCGCAAGACGGCAAGATGAACCGGCAGTGGGTGCTGCGTCAGCGACCCAGGGGTCTGATCCAGCCCGGCGACCTGGAACTGGTCGAGACCCCCGTGCCGGACGTGGGCGAGGGCGAAGTGCTGGTCCGCACCGTCTATCTGTCGCTGGACCCGACCAACCGCACCTGGATGAACGACATCGAGGGCTATCTGCCGCCGGTGGGTCTGGGCGAGGTCATGCGCGGCCTGACCCTGGGCGTGGTCGAGGCGTCCAGGTCAGACCGCTTCAAGACCGGCGACGTGGTCATGCCGGCCTCGGGCGGCTGGGCCGATTACGCCGTGATCCCTGAGGGCGGCTTGCGTCCCGTCCACCGCGCGCCGGGCCTGCCGCTGACGGCCAATATGTCGGTTTTGGGCATGACCGGCCTGACCGCCTATTTCGGCGTGACCGACGTGTTGAAAGCCAAGGCCGGCGAGACCATCGTCATTTCGGCGGCGGCCGGCGCGGTCGGCTCCATCGCCGGCCAGATCGCCAAACAGCGCGGATGCCGGGTCATCGGCATCGCCGGCGGACCACAGAAATGCGCTTGGCTGACCGACGAACTCGGCTTCGATGCGGCCATCGACTACAAGAACGAGGATGTTGGCGAGGCGCTGGACCGGGTGGCCCCCGACGGCATCGACCTGAACTTCGAAAACGTCGGCGGCGACATCATGATCGCGGTGTTCAACCGCCTCAAGGTGCATGGCCGGATGGCGGTGTGCGGCCTGGTCTCGGCCTACAATGCGACCAAGGCGCCGCCTTCGCCGAATTTCTCGCGCATCATCACCCACCGGCTTCAGGTCCAGGGCTTCCTCGTGCTGGACTACGCCGGGCGGGCCAGGGAGATGGTCGCCGAAATGGGGCCGTGGCTGGCCGACGGGCGGGTGAAGTGGAAGGTGCATGTCGACGACGGCCTGGACGGGGCGGTCGATTCGCTGAATCGCTTGTTCACCGGCGATCACGACGGCAAGCTGCTGGTCCGGGTTTCCGAGGAACCCGCCTGACCCCGTCCCGAAAGGCCCGCGCATGAGCGACCCGCTGCACGTCCATTTCGAAGACCTGGAAGTGGGGCAGGTCGTGCCCCTGGGCGCCTGCGCGGTCGATCAGGCGGCGCTGGAGGTCTTCGTGGAGCGATTCGCCCCGGGTTGGGACCCGGCCTACGGCGCGCCCGACGCCATGGTCTATGTGTTGTGGAGCCGCCTGGCCGCCGACAAGTCGGGCGGATGGGCCCAGACCAAGGTCCTGGCCGTCGACGGCCTGCGTTACATGCGCAATCCCCCGGCGGGCGAGCTGCTGCGCGGGCGGATGACGGTGATGGGCAAGGATCCGGTCGGCGACGAGAAGGGCATCGTCATCGCTTCGCACGACCTGTTGGACGAGGCGGGGCGGCTGGTCTTCTCATGCCTGACGCGCGCGGTCTTCTCCCGTCGCTGAAACGAAAAACGCCCCGACGGCGCGAACCGTCGGGGCGTTTCTTTTGGAGCTGACCGTCCGTCCTAGTTGACGGTCGTCGACTGGGCCTGGCGCAGGAAGGCCAGGGCGATCAGACGATCCCAGCCCAGCAGTGACACCAGGTGGGCGTAGATCTGACCCAGGGCGCCGTTGTCGCGCAGTTCGGCCAGCTTCTCGGCCGGCAGGGCGCGCAGCTTGTCTTCCGACACCGCATAATATTCGGCCAGCTTCTGCGGTTCGCCCGGCGTGCCGTCGGGGTTGCGCGGCGTGAACACGGCGTCGCGCGTGTCCAGCAGGTCCAGATCCTTGATCAGCTGGACGAAGCTTTCCGTGCGCTGGCGCTCCTGTTCGAAGTTGTTGCAGAACTCCATGGCCATGTTGGTGTAGTCGCTGGGCTGACCGTCGACGAACAGCGGGTTCTCGCCGCCCTCGGTCACGATGGCGGCGCCGCGGTCGATGCACAGGATCAGGCGCTGGTTCTGCTTGTCGTCGGCGAAGACGAACGGATAGCGGCGCACATAGGCGGGCACATAGGCGTCGGCGCGGAACTCGCCGTCATCGGCGACGAACAGGTTCTCGCCCTGGCGCAGGCCCATCACCACGACCGGCTGGCGGTTGTCGCCGGTGAAGATGATCGGATAGGACAGGGCGGCGGCGGCGAACTCGGTGACCGTCAGCGGCACGATGTTCGTCTGGGCCACGAAGGCGTAGGGCTTGTCGGTCGGATTGACGCCCAGGTTCGCATGAGCGCCCTGATCCAGCGGCTCAGGATTCACATAGAAGAGGACGTTGCCTTCGAGCGGCGAGTTGTTCGTGTCGGTCATGAAGCGAGGACGCTCTGGATAATGAGATATGAGGCGCGCCTTCTAGCCCAAGCCCGCCTCAGCGGCAAACCCGTGATGCGTCGGTTGCAGCGGAAGGGTTCAGCCATTAGCTGTGGGCCATGGGCAGCGCCTGCGATCACGATCACGACCATTCCGGCCTGAAGGGCGGCGCGCTGGATCGCGCCCTCGCCCTGGCCGAGGCGCGCGCGGTCAAGGACGGCGAGCGGATGACCGCCCAGCGCCGCCGCGTCCTGGCCCTGCTGCTGGAGGCCGGAGGCCCGGTCAAGGCCTATGATCTGATCGCCCGCTTCGGCGAGGACGGCCAGGCCGCCAAACCCCCCACCGTCTATCGCGCGCTGGAGTTCCTGGAGCGACTGGGCATGGCCCACCGCATCGCCTCCATCAGCGCCTATGTCGCCTGCAGCAGCGACGAAGGCGACGCCATCCACGCCGCCGCCTTCCTGATCTGCGACTGCTGCGGCGCGACGCGCGAGGTCAGCGGGCCGGACCAAGGCGCCATGGCGGTCGCCGCCTCGGCCGCCGGCTACGCCATCGCCCGCACCACCATAGAGGCCCATGGCCGCTGCGCCGCCTGTCGCGAGGCGGCGTGATCATGGACGCGGCGCTGATGTCCCCGCCGCGTCGCCTGTCCGTGCCCATCGACAACCGCTGGGGCGCAGGCGAGATGGCGGTGCTGGACTTCGGCGATCCGAACCGGCCCGTCGATCTGATCTTCAGCCACGCCAACGGGTTCAACGCCGCCACCTATCGTCGGCTGCTGTCGCCGCTGTCGACCAGCTTGCGCATCTGGGCGCCGGACCTGCGGGGCCATGGGGGCTCGACCCTGCCGACTTTCGCCCGACCCAAGACCAGCTGGCGCGATCATCGCGACGATCTGCTGGCGCTGTTGGCGGCTGTGGCGGGGCCGCCGGTGGTCATGGCCGGTCACTCGATGGGCGCAACCGCCTCGCTGCTGGCGGCGGCCGAACGGCCCGAGCGCGTCTCCAGCCTGGTGCTGTTCGATCCGGTGATCTGGAAACGGGCGGCGGTCATGGCCTTCAATCTGCCGTTCGCCCATCGGTTCGTGGAACATATTCCCATCGCGACCGCCGCGCGTCGGCGTCGCAGCCGCTTCGACAGCCGCGAACAGGCCATGGCGGCCTATCGCGGGCGAGGCGCCTTCAAGGGATGGCCCGACGGGGTGCTGGCCGATTACCTGTCCGAGGGACTGATCGCCGCGCCGGGCGCGGACGGCTTCGATCTGGCCGCCGCCCCGGCGTGGGAGGCGGCCAACTACGCCGCCCAGGCGCACGATCCCTGGCGCGCCCTGCGCCGCTATCCCGGCCCCGTCCATATCCTGAAGGCCGAGCATGGGGCCCTGACCCAGCTGCCCGCGGCGCCGCGCGGCCTGCCCAACGTCAGGGTCGATGTGGTTCCCGGCGGCGGGCATCTGTTTCCCATGACCCATGCCGATGTGGCGCGTGACGCCCTGTTCGACGCGGCCGTCTGAATGATTTCTGTAGGCTGAACAAAGTCCCGCGTTATAAGGACGCCGCTGAGCATAACTCCCCGAGACGCCGCTTGTCCTTCTTCCACGCCGGTCCCGCGCCCAAAGGCGCCGGCCCCCGTTCCGGGGCGCTGCGCGACGGGTTGATCCTGGCGCCGGGGATGAAGGTCGGCCTGTTCGGCGGCTCGTTCAATCCGGCGCACGACGGCCACGCCCATGTTGCGGAAACCGCCAGACGCCGCCTGGGCCTGGATCGTGTGGTCTGGCTGGTTTCGCCGCAGAATCCGCTGAAGGACGCTCGCCACAGCGCGCCTTTGGTGGAGCGTATGGCCTCGGCCCGCGCCCACGCCCACGGACCGTCCATGATCGTCTCGGACTTCGAGAGCCGGGCGGGAACGGGCTGGACGGTCGACACCCTGCGCCTTCTGGTCGCGCGGCATCCTGGCGTGCATTTCGTCTGGCTGATGGGATCGGACAATCTGGCCAGCTTCCACCGCTGGCGCGGCTGGACCGACATCATGCGGCTGATGCCGGTCGCGGTGATCGCCCGACCGGGTTCGCTGCTGGACAGTCGCACGGCGCCGGCGGCCGCCCGGTTCGCCGGCTTCCGCGTGCCGGAGCGCGAGGCGGGCCTGCTGCCCAGCCTGTCCGCCCCGGCCTGGACCTATCTGACCGCTCCGCTGAATCCGTTGTCATCGACGGCTATCCGCAGCGCGGGGCCGCGTCGCCCGACCGAGCCCCCAGCGGCATAAACGGCGGCCTGATTGCGGCGCCGGTTCACGTTTCGGCCCATCCGTGCTAGAGGAGGTCTTTAGTCAACGCTCCCGGAGCCCTCCGCTGACCCCCTCGCCCGCGTACGATACGCAAGACGCCGCCGTTTCGAATACGGCGCACGAGATGGACCCTATCGAACCTCTCCATTCCGAAGACGGCTCAGACTCCAACCTGGCTATCGGCGATGCCGCGCCGCGCCCCGTCGGCTCGACCCCGCTGGAAGAAGCCCTGCTGAGCCGCCTCGACGAGGACAAGGCCCAGGATCTCGTCCTGATCGACCTGAAGGGCAAGAGCGCCATGGCTGACACCATGATCGTGGCGTCCGGCCGCTCGCACCGTCACGTCGGCGCCATCGCCGACCACCTGCTGCGCACCCTGAAGGAACAGGGGCTGGGCAAGGCCAAGGTCGAGGGCCTGCCACACTGCGACTGGGTGCTGATCGACGTCGGCGACGTGATCGTCCACCTGTTCCGCCCCGAGGTCCGCACCTTCTACAACATCGAGAAGATCTGGGCGGTCGATTCCGCCCACCGCACCGCGCGCGACTGACCCCATGAAGTTGGGCATCGTCGCCATCGGCCGGCCGGGCCGGGGCCCCGAGACGACGCTGGCCGACGACTACGCCCGGCGCGCCACCCTGGCGGGGCGCGCGCTGGGCCTCGGCCCTCTCGAACTGATCGATCTGGAACCCAGGAAGCCCGGCAAGGCGCCGGAGGCCGAACTGATCCTGGCCGCCGCCGAGGGCGCGCACCTGATCGCCTGCGACGAACGGGGCAAGACCTATTCCTCGCGCGCCTTCGCCGACCATGTCGCCAAACTGCGCGATCAGGGCGAACGTCGGCTGGTCTTCGCCATCGGCGGGGCGGACGGGCTGGACGAGAGCGTGCGGGCCGCCGCCGCCTCGACCCTGGCCTTCGGTCCCCAGACCTGGCCTCACGCCCTGGCCCGCGCCATGCTGGCGGAACAGCTTTATCGGGCCGTGACCATCCTGGCCGGATCTCCCTATCATCGCGACTGAGATGCGTCGCGCCCTTCCTCTTTCCCTCGCCTTGCTGACGGGTTTCGTCTGCGCCGCCCCGGCCATGAGCCGTCAGGCGCCGGAAAACGAGCTGTCGCGCATCCAGGCCGAATACCGCGACGAGGCGGTGCGCGCCCGGCGTCTGCGCGCCGACGCCGACGCCGCCAAGGCCGAACTGGCGCAGCTGGAGCGCCGGCTGGCGACCCTGAGAGCCGATGCGCGCAACGACGACCGCCAGATCGACGATCAGCGCGCGCGCCTGCGGCAACTCAGCGAGCGCGAGGCCGAGCTGGTGTCCAGTCTGGCCCGTGAACGCGGCGCCCAGAGCCGCCTGCTCAGCGCGCTGCAGATGATGAGCCGCCGCCCGCCCCCGCCGCTGCTGGTTCCGGCGGACAAGGCCATCGACACGGTGCGCGCCTCCATCCTGCTCAAGGCCATGACGCCGGACCTGGAGACCCGCGCCCAGGCCCTGGCGGCGCGTCAGGCCGAGATCATGCGCATCCGGCGCCTGGCCGTCCTGTCCTCGGAACGGCTGCTGACGACCGAGAGCGCCCAAGGGGACCGTCGGGCCGAGATCGAGGGGCTGACATCGCGCAAGACCGCCCTGACCGCCGTCCTGAACGCCGAGGCGCGCGCCGCCGAACGCGCCGCCGATGTTCTGGAACGCCGCATCCGCGAACTGGGCGGCGCCGTGCCCCAGGCCGAGGCCGTCGAGACGCCCACGGCGCGCCTGCCCGCCAACCGCGCCCGCCTCAGCCCGCCGGTCGGCGGCGCCCCGACCCAGACCTGGGGGCAGGGGACCTCCGGCTGGCGATGGCGCGCGGACCGCGCTGCGGTCAAGGCGCCCGCCGACGCCAAGGTCGCCTATGCCGGGCCGCTGGCCGGATGGGGGCAGGTGGTGGTGCTGGACCTGGGCCCGGGCTGGCGCGCCGTCATCGCGGGGCTTGAAAGCGTCGACGTCCACGGCGACGCGCGTGTCGCGGACGGCCAGACCCTGGGCCGCAGCGGCCCGGACGGCGACGTCTATTTCGAACTGCGTCGCGACGAACGGCCAATTGATCCGGGGCCGTGGTTGCGCTGAACCTGCAATAGTCCTTTGCATTATCCTCCGACGCTGATTTTATCGGCGGGACGCCGCGTCGCCACGATTTGGTCGTGTCTGCGGGGCCTTACCCTTCCAACGGGCGCCTTGAATGATCGGCCCGACCGAAAGAGACCGAATGCGTAAACTGCTCCTCGTCGGCTGCGCCGCACTGGTGCTCGGCGGCTCCGCCGCTGCTGTCTCAAGCCAGACCCCTCGCAACGAAACCTTCCGCATGCTGGAGCTGTTCGGCGACGTGGTCGGCATCTTGGAGCAGGCCTATGTCGTTCCGGTCGACAACAAGAAGCTGATCGAGGCGGCGCTGGCGGGCATGATGACCGCCCTGGACCCGCACTCCAACTATCTGCCGCCGTCCAACTACAACGAGTTGCGCGAACGCACCGAGGGTCAGTATTCGGGCGTCGGCCTGACCATCAGCGCCGACGGCGGGATGGTGAAGGTCATCTCGCCGATGGACGACAGCCCCGCCGCCAAGGCCGGGGTCCAGGCGGGCGACGTCATCTCTTCCATCGAGGGCCAGAACGCGGCCGGCCTGACGGTCAGCCAGGTGTCCGAGAAGCTTCGCGGCGCGGTGGGCACCAGCGTCAAGGTGACCTTCCTGCGCGACGGCTCCGACCCGCTGGAGGTCGTCCTGACCCGCGAGGTCATCAAGGTCCAGTCGGTCACGGGCCGGGTCGAGGGCGATTTCGGCTATCTGCGCGTCTCGACCTTCAACGAGAACACCGGCCGCGAGCTGAACGAGGCCATCGCCAAGATCAAGGCCGAGAAGCCGGGCGTGAAGGGCTATGTCCTGGACCTGCGGAATAACGGCGGCGGCCTGCTGAACGCCGCCATCGACGTGTCCGACGCCTTCCTGGAGCGCGGCGAGATCGTCAGCCAGCGGGGCAGGAAGCCTGAGCAGATCCAGCGTTATTCGGCCAAGCCGGGCGACATCACCGGCGGGCTGCCGCTGGTCGTTCTGGTCAACTACGGCTCGGCTTCGGCGTCCGAGATCGTCGCCGGCGCCCTGAAGGATCATCAGCGCGCGACCGTCGTGGGCCTGACCAGCTTCGGCAAGGGGTCGGTCCAGACCGTGATTCCGCTGCGTCAGGGCCAGGACGGCGCCCTGTCGATCACGACGGCGCGCTACTACACCCCCTCGGGCGCCTCGATCCAGAAGATCGGCATCGAACCGGACCTGGAGGTCGCCCGTTCGGAGGCTGAGGCCCGCATCGTCTCGCGCTCCAGCTTCATCTATTCCGAGGCCGCCTACGCCACGGCGCTGGACGCCTCCATCGGCGCCGAGCGCAAGGGGCCGCACACGCCGCGCGAGGCGCCGGGCGACAAGTTCGACAAGGAAAAGGACTATCAGCTGGAACGGGCGCTGGATGTGCTGCGCGCCGGCGGCGACCTGACGAAACTGCCCAAGGCGCCGGAAGGGATCGTCGTCACCGAACCGGGCTCGACGCCCAAGCCCGACGCCGCCCCGGCGGCGGACGAACCCAAGGAAGAATAGGTCGGGAAAGGGCGGCGCGAGCCGCCTTTTTTCTTGCGCCTAGGACAGGCGATCGCGGAAGGCCGAATAGTCGAAGTCCCGCACCGTCCTCAACGCGTCCGTCTCCGAGTTCCACAGCACGATGGAGGGCAGTGGCACGCCGTTGAAGGTGTTGGTTTTGACCATCGAATAGTGGGCCTGATCCAGGAACGCGATCCGCGTTCCGGGCGTCGGCCGCTCGGCGAAGACATAGTCGCCGATGATGTCGCCGGCCAGGCACGACGGGCCGCCCAACCGCACCGTCACGCCTTGATCGGGCTCGCCCAGCAGGGCGGGACGATAGGGCGCCTCGATCACATCGGGCATGTGGCAGGTGGCGGAGATGTCGGTGATGCCGATGGGCATGCCGTTGTCGAACACGTCCAGCACCTCGCCGATCAGGATGCCGGCGTCCAGCGCCACGGCCTCGCCCGGCTCCAGATAGACCTGAACCCCATGACGCGCCTGCAGATCGCGCACGAAGGCGATCAGGTCGTCCCGCTGATAATCGGCGCGGGTGATGTGGTGGCCCCCGCCCAGGTTCAGCCATTTGATCCCGCCCAGCAGCGGCTGGAGCTTGGGCTCCACCGCCGCCCAGATGCGCGACAGGGGTTCGAAATCCTGCTCGCACAGCGCATGCATATGCAGGCCATCGACGCCGATCAGATGCTCGGCCGTCAGCTGAGACACCGGAAAGCCCAGGCGCGAACAGGGTTGGGCCGGATCGTATTTGGCGACCTCGCCTTCCGAATGTTCGGGGTTCAGCCGCAGGCCGATCTCGAACACTTGGCCGTCTGTCCGCGCCGCCGCGATCAGGTCGGCGAACCGGGCGATCTGGGCCGGGTTGTTGAAGATGACGTGGTCCGACAGACGCAGGATCTCGGGCAGGTCCTCCGCCGTATAGGCCGGCGAATAGGTCGTCAGTTCGCCCTTGTAGAACTCGCGCGCCAGCCGCGCCTCCCACAGGCCCGAGGCGCAGACCCCGTCGAGGTATTCGCCGACCACATCGGCCAGCGACCACATCGAAAACGCCTTCAGCGCCAGAAGTACGCGCGCCTCCGCCCCGTCGCGCACGCCCTTCAGCACGGACAGATTGCGACGGATGGCCGCCTCGTCCACCACGAAGGCGGGCGAGGCGACGCGGTTCAGGTCGAAATGCGCAAAGGCGCCCGGATCGCCGGCCTGGGTCTGCATTCAGCGGCTCCGATCAGAAGTCCAGAGGGGCGTCCAGGTCCTGAACCTTCCACGGCAGGCCGTGCTGGTTCAGCATGTCCATGAAGGGATCGGGGTCCAGCTGCTCCATGTTGAACACGCCGTCGCCCTTCCACTGGCCCGTCACCATCAGGGCCGCGCCGATCATGGCCGGAACGCCGGTGGTATAGCTGACGGCCTGGTTGCCGGTCTCGGCATAGGCCTCTTCGTGGTCGCAGATGTTGTTGACGTAAACCGTCTTCCTGACCCCGTCCTTCAGGCCGGTGGCGATGACGCCGATATTGGTCTTGCCCTTGGTGATCGGACCCAGCGAGGCGGGTTCCGGCAGCAGGGCCTTCAGGAACTCGATCGGAATGATCTCGCGGCCCTGGAACGCCATCGGCTCGATCGAGGTCATGCCGATGTTTTCCAGCACCTCCAGGTGCTTCAGATAGCTGTCGCCGAACGTCATCCAGAAGCGGATGCGCTTGATCTCTGGATAGAATTTCGCCAGCGATTCCAGCTCCTCATGATACATGAGGTACATGTTCTTCTGACCCACGCCCTCGAAGTCGAAAGTCTGTTTGTGGCTCAGCGCCGGGCCCTCGACCCACTGGCCGTTCTCCCAGTGACGCGAGTTGGCGGTCACTTCGCGCAGGTTGATCTCGGGGTTGAAATTGGTCGCGAAGGGCAGGCCGGTGTCGCCGCCGTTGCAGTCCAGGATGTCCAGCGTCTCGATGGAATCCAGCAGGTGCTTCTTGACGTAGGTGGTGAAGACCGAGGTCACGCCGGGGTCGAAGCCCGAACCCAGCAGCGCCATCAGGCCGGCGTCCTTGAAGCGGTCCTGATAGGCCCACTGCCACTTGTATTCGAACTTGGCCTCGTCGCGCGGCTCGTAGTTGGCGGTGTCCAGATAGTCGACGCCCGCCGCCAGACAGGCGTCCATGATCGACAGGTCCTGATAGGGCAGGGCCAGGTTCACGACCAGTTGGGGCTGGACCGACTGGATCAGCGCCGTGGTCGCCGCCACGTCGTCGGCGTCGATGGCCGCCGTGTCGATGGTCACGCCGAAACGCGACTTCACGGACTCGGCGATGGCGTCGCACTTGGACTTGGTGCGGCTGGCCAGGGTGATATGCGAGAAGATGTCCGTATTCATCGCCATCTTGTGGACGGCCACCGAACTGACGCCGCCTGCGCCGATAACCAGCACCTTGCTCATTCGTGCTTCTCCCGAAGTCTGAAACCCTGGCGACAACGCCGCCCCTATAAAGGGCGCGGCTCTTAGCACGATGATGACAATCCGCTAAATGCCTTGGCGCGCACCGGGCTTATAGCGCGATTGACTCGCCGTGGTTGCCTTCTCGCCTGTTTTCCTTCATAAGCCGCCGCTTCCGACGCAAGTGAACCTCGCGTCTCCACCCACACGACAGCTTTTTTGTCGTGCTACCGCGCTTCGCGCTGCTTGAGCACAGCCCTCTCGGGCTCAAGCAGGCCGCAAGGCCGATAGCCCGCAAAAAGGAACGAGGTGGGCGAGAACCCTCCGCCGACGTGATCGTCGCCGGGGGCCGTTGTCGTATGGAGCCGTTTCACCCGTCGATATGAGGTAGTGAATGTTCGAGGCTCTGAACGAGCGGCTGACAGGCGTCTTCGACCGGATCACCGGCCGCGGCGCCCTGTCCGAAAAGGATGTCGCCGAGGCGATGCGCGAGGTGCGCGTGGCCCTGCTCGAGGCCGACGTCGCCCTGCCGGTCGTCAAGGAATTCATCGCCTTCGCCACCGAACGCGCCACCGGCGAAGAAGTCATCCGTTCGGTCAAGCCCGCCGACCAGGTGGTCAAGATCGTCTATGACGGCCTGATCGAGATGCTGGGCGGCGAAGAGCCTGTCCCTCTTAATACCAACGCCAATCCGCCCGCCGTCGTGCTGATGGCCGGTCTGCAGGGCTCGGGCAAGACCACGACCTCGGCCAAGCTGGCGCTGCGCCTGACCAAGTTCGATCGCAAGAAGGTCATGATGGCCTCGCTCGATACGCGCCGTCCGGCCGCGATGGAGCAGCTGGCCACCCTGGGCAAACAGATCGAGGTCGCGACCCTGCCCATCGTTCAGGGCGAGAGCGCGGTCCAGATCACCAGGCGCGCCCTGACCGCCGCCAAGCTTCAGGGCTTCGACGTTCTGATCCTGGACACCGCCGGCCGCATCACCCTGGACGAAGGGCTGATGAACGAGGTGGCCGAGGTCGCCGAGATCTCCAAGCCGGTCGAGACCCTGCTGGTCGCCGACAGCCTGACCGGCCAGGACGCGGTCCGCACGGCCAAGGCCTTCCATGAGCGCCTGCCCCTGACGGGTCTGGTCCTGACCCGCGCCGACGGCGACGGGCGCGGCGGCGCCATGTTGTCGATGCGAGCCGTCACCGGCCTGCCGATCAAATATCTAGGCGCCGGCGAAAAGGTCGATGCGCTGGACGTCTTCGACGCCCGCCGCGTCGCCGGCCGCATCCTGGGGCAGGGCGATATCGTCGCCCTGGTCGAAAAGGCCAGCCAGGACCTGGATCAGGCCAAGGCCGAGAAGATGGCCAGGAAGCTGGCCAAGGGCCAGTTCGATCTGGACGATCTGGCCGGTCAGCTTCAGCAGATGAAGAAGATGGGCGGTCTTCAGGGCATCATGGGCATGCTGCCCGGCGTGGCCAAGATGAAGAACCAGATGGCCGACAGCGGCATCGACGACCGCATGATCCTGCGTCAGGAAGCCATCATCTCCTCCATGACCAAGGCCGAGCGCAAGAAGCCGGACCTGCTGAACGCCAGCCGCAAGAAGCGGATCGCGGCGGGCGCAGGGGTCGATGTGCAGGACGTGAACCGGGTTCTGAAACAGCACCGCCAGATGGCCGATGTGGTCAAGTCGATGGCGCGCGGCGGACCCAAGAAGATGCAGCAGATGGCCGCCATGCTGGGCGGTCTCGGCGGCGGAATGCCCGGCATGGGCGGCGGCGGCCCCGACATGGCCCGCCTCAAGGCGCTGGGCGGCGGCAAGATGGCCGAACCCTCCGCCGACGATCTGAAAGCCATCCAGGACCGGCTCGCCGGGCTTGGAAACCCTCTCGGGGGCGGCGGACAACTTCCGGGAGGCCTTCCGGGCCTTCCCGGCTTCCCTCCCAAGAAATAACGACTTCCTAGAAAGAGACTTGAAATGCTGAAGATTCGTCTGGCCCGCGGCGGCGCCAAGAAGCGCCCCTACTACCACATCGTCGTCGCCGACTCGCACTCGCCCCGCGACGGCAAGTTCATCGAGAAGGTCGGCTCCTACAACCCGATGCTGCCCAAGGACGGCGCCCAGCCGCGCGTCGCACTGAAGGTTGAACGCATCGCCGAATGGCTCGGCAAGGGCGCCCAGCCGACCGACCGCGTCGCTCGCTTCCTGTCGCAGGACGAGACCCTGGGCCAGAAGGTCAAGTGGACCCAGTCCAACAACCCGAACAAGGCCCAGCCCGGCAAGAAGGCGCAAGAGCGCGCCGCCGAGCGCGCCCAGCGCGAAGCCGACCGCCTGGAAGCCGAAGCCGCCGCCAAGGTCGAGGCCGCTGAAGCCGCCGCCCGCGCCAAGGAAGAGGCCGCCGCCGCCGCCGAAGCCGCCAAGAACGCCCCCGCTGCTGAAGACGTCCCTGCCGAAGAGGCCCCGGCCGCTGACGTCGCCGCTGAAGAGGCTCCGGCTGCCGAAGCCACCGAGGAAAAGGCCGAAGGCTAAGCCTTTCGGTTCGACGATGATCGAGGCGGCGTCTTTCGGCGCCGCCTTTTTCATGCGTTAAGGACAGAGATGACCACGGACAGCAGATTGATCCTCGTCGGCCAGGTCGGCGGCGGTTTCGGGGTGCGGGGCGAGGTGCGGGTGACCGCCTTCACCGCCGATCCCCTGGCCCTGACCGCCTATGGCCCGCTGCTGCGCGCCGATGGTTCCGTGGCCCTGACCTTGACCTCGACCCGGCCCGACAAGAACGGCGTCGTCGGCCGCGCCAAGGAGATCGCCACAAAGGAACAGGCCGACGCCCTGCGCGGTCTGAAGCTGCACGTGCCCCGCGACCGCTTTCCTGAGCCGGAAGAGGACGAGTTCTATCTCGCGGATCTTCTAGGCGTGGAGGTACGCGATGTCGCCGGCGCCGTGCTGGGCGCGGTGAAGTCGGTCCAGAACTTCGGCGCCGACGACATGCTGGAGATCGCGCCCGAGACGGGCGGCCCGACCTGGTATCTGCCCTTCACCAAGGAAGCCACGCCCGAACTGCATCTGGCCGACGGCTGGTTAATGGCGGCGCCGCCGACCGAGGTGGGCGAGCGCGAACCCGACTAGGGCAGGCTGCTTCGTCCTTATGCGTCCTCGACCGGCGCGTCGCCGACATGTTTCTTGATCGATTCGATCGCCCGTTTGGCGCCCGACTTGTCGGAATAGCCTTCGGTCGAGAAGATGATCTCGGAATTGTATTTGAAGCGGACGCGGTATTCGCCCGCCTTGTCCTTATAGACTTCGAACTTGTGCGCCATCGGGCGTCTCCATGACTTCGACCGACTGTCGGTCACGGCCAAGCTGGCGCCGCTGCGTGTGCGGTTCCAGACACAAGCGCGCGATCAAAACGGCGCCCAACGCGGTTGCTAAAGCGCGGCGCCCTACCGACATGGGAGGTTCAACCGCCAAAGGTTCGCCCCCATGACCGACCTGTCCGTCTTTCCGATCACCCGGCGCTGGCCCGCCCAGCATCCCGACCGCATCCAGCTCTATTCGCTGCCGACGCCCAACGGGGTGAAGGTCTCCATCATGCTGGAAGAGATCGGCCTGGCCTATGAGCCGCACCTGATCGACATCATGGCCAATGAAACCTGGGGACCGGAGTTTCTGTCGCTGAACCCCAATGGCAAGATCCCCGCCATCATCGACCCCGATGGTCCCGGCGGCCAGCCGCTGGCCCTGTTCGAATCCGGCGCCATCCTGATCTATCTGGCTGAGAAGAGCGGCAAACTGCTCTCGGCCGATCCCGCGACCCGCTACGAAACGATCCAGTGGCTGATGTTCCAGATGGGGGCCGTCGGCCCGATGTTCGGCCAGTTGGGCTTTTTCCACCGCTTCGCCGGTCGCGAATATGAGGACAAGCGCCCGCGCGATCGCTACGTCGCCGAATCCCGTCGTCTGCTGGGCGTGCTGGAGACGCGGCTGGCCAACGAGGGCGGCGCGCCCCGCGACTGGATCGTCGGCGACTATTCCATCGCCGACATCGCCACCCTGGGCTGGGTCCGCAACCTGATCGGCTTCTATGAGGCGGGCGATATCGTGGGGTTCAAGGATTTCCCGCACGTCGCCGCGTGGCTGGAGCGCGGGCTGGCCCGGCCGGCTGTGAAACGCGGGCTTGAGATTCCGTCACGAACATGAACCATACTGTTCCGGTTGCGTTAGTCCGCAACCTCAACAGGAGCCACTCCCCAATGGGCATCTTCTCTTCGATCTGGAACAAGATCACCAACCACAAGCCTGCGGCGGCTCCGGCCCCTGCACCGACCGCCGCGCCGGCAGGCGCTGCGCCGACTGCTGCGCCCGCGGCCCTGCCGCCTGTCGACGTCGAAGCCGTTCTGAGCGGTCTGGCGGCCAACAAGGGCGGCGGCGGCAACTGGCGCACCTCGATCGTCGATCTGCTGAAGCTGCTCGACCTCGATTCCAGCCTGTCTGCCCGCAAGGAACTGGCCGAGGAGCTTAACGTCCACGCTGGGGAACACGGCTCGGCCGAACAGAACATCGCCCTGTCCAAGGCGGTCTGGCGCAAGCTGGCCGAAAACGGCGGCCAGGTCCCGGCCTCGCTGCGCGACTAAGCCGGCCTCAAGCAGCGCGAAGCGCGGTAGGCCAAATAGTCGGCCTCAAGCAGCGCGAAGCGCGGTAGGCCAAATAGCCGGCCTCAAGCAGCGCGAAGCGCGGTAGGCCAAATAGCCGGCCTCAAGCAGCGCGAAGCGCGGTAGGCCAAATAGCCGGCCTCAAGCAGCGCGAAGCGCGGTAGGCCAAATAGCCGGCCTCAAGCAGCGCGAAGCGCGGTAGGCCAAATAGCCGGCCTCAAGCAGCGCGGAGCGCGGTAGGCCAAAGAAAGAAGCGACGCTGGGTCAGGCCGTCGGTCTGATCCAGCGCATCGCCGCCAGGGCGGCGAACCCCACGACCAGCCCCCAGAAGGCGGAGCCGATCCCGAACAGGGCGACGCCCGATCCCGTGGCGGCGAAGGTCAGGACGGCCGCCTCCCGCTCGTCCGGCTTGGCCAGCATGGCCCCCAGCGCCCCGGTCAGGGCGGCGATCAGGGCCAAGCCCGTTATGATCGCCAGCACCGCAGGCGGCATGGCTATGAACAGTCCGGCCAGAGGCGCCGCGAACAGCGCCACCACCACATAAAACCCACCATAGATGACCCCGACAATCCATCGTTTCGCTGGATCAGGATGGGCGTCCGGCCCGGTGCATATGGCGGCGGTGATGGCGGCCAGATTGACGCCGTGGGCCCCGAACGGAGCCGCGATCAGGCTGGTCAGGCCTGTGGCGAAGATCAGGCGGTTGGCGGACGGCTCATATCCGGCGGCTCTTAACACCACCAGTCCCGGCAGGTTTTGCGAGGCCAGGGTGACCAGAAACAACGGCAGACCCAGGCTGACCGCGACTGTCCAGTCGAAGGCGGGCATGACCGGGGACAGACCGCCGAACAAGCCTGTCCCCGGCGGCAGGCCGATCTCCCCCCTGAAACCCAGCGCCGCAAAGGCGACGACCAGCACGGCAGGCAGGGCCCAGGCGGGCCAGATCCGCCGCGTGACGATGAAGACGGCCAGCAGTCCGACCGCCAGGCCCATCTCTTCCGGCGCGACCTTGAACAACCTCAGCACGAACGGCAGCAGCACGCCCGCCAGCATGGCCGAGGCCACGGATGCCGGTATCCTCTGCGCCAGCCGCCCCAACACGGGTAGCAGCCCCGTCAGCACCATCAACAGGGCCGCAAACACGAAGGCCCCGACGGCGTTGGCCCACCCCAGACCCAGCGTGGAGGCCGCCAGCAGAGCCGCACCCGGCGTCGACCAGGCCAGCACGACCGGCATCCTGAACCGCCAGCTCAGCAGCATCCCCGGCAGGCCGATGCCCAGACACAGGGCCGTCACCATCGAAATGATCTGGTTGGGGCTGGCCCCCAGCACCTGACCCGCCTGGACGACCAGAGCGACCGTGCCGCCGAAGCCGATGACGGTGGCCACGGCGGCGGCGGAGAAGCTGGCGGGCGGGGGCAGGCGCGGCGTCGTCATGGCTCTACGGATAGGCGGGGCCGTGGCGCCCCGAAAGCAAAAAGGGCCGTCGGTGATCCGACGGCCCCTCCTTGTTCACCGATCCGTCCGGATCAGGCTTCGATGTCTTCCGGCAGGCCGACGGCGTGGAAGCCCGCATCGACGTGGACGACTTCGCCCGTGGTCGACCGGCCCAGGTCCGAGCACAGCCACAGGGCCGCGCCCGCGACGCCCTCCATCGAGGTCTCTTCCTTGATCAGCGAGAACTGCGCCGACTTGGAGTGCAGGCCGCGTCCGCCCGAAATCCCCGCCAGCGACAGGGTGCGCATGGCGCCCGCCGAGATGGCGTTGACGCGGATGTTCTTCGGTCCCAGGTCGCGCGCGATATAGCGGGTCGCGGCCTCCAGCGCGGCCTTGGCCACGCCCATGGTGTTGTAGTTCGGAATGACCCGTTCCGACCCCAGATAGGTCAGGGTGATCATCGAGCCGCCGTTGGGCATCAGCCTGGCCGAACGCTTGGCCACGTCCACGAAGCTGAAGGCCGAGATGTTCATGGCCAACAGAAAGCTGTCGCGCGTGGTGTTGTCGACGAACGAACCCTTCAGCTCGTCCTTGTTGGCGAAGGCGACCGAGTGGACGACGAAGTCGATCGTGCCGAATTCCTTCTCCAGTTCCTCGAACGCCTTGTCCATCGAGGCGTCGTCGGTGACGTCGGCCTGGATAAGCAAGCGAGCGCCGACGCTTTCGGCCAGGGGGCGCACGCGGCGCTCCAGGCTTTCACCCAGATAGGTGAAGGCCAGTTCGGCGCCCTGGGCGGCCAGTTGCGATGCGATGCCCCAGGCGATGGAGCTGGAGTTCGCGACCCCCATGATCAGGCCCTTCTTGCCCTTCATGAGGTCTCCGGTGGGCATGTCCCAGCCTTCGCTCGTCGCCATTGTATGTCTCCTGATGATTTGTCGGAGGGTTAGCAGGGGCGAGCAGCAGGCTCAACGCCCCACCCTCCCGCCGCAGGTGAGGCGTAAGGCGTGGCCCGGGCCTTAAAGCAGGGCCGAAATCGCCGCCCGCGCCGCTTCGCCCAGATCCGGGCGTTTCAGGGCCAGGGCGACATTGGCGCGCAACAGGCCGATCTTGTCGCCGCAGTCGTGGGTCACGCCTTCATATTCGACGGCGGTGAAGCTCTGCTGATGCATCAGCCGGTCCATGGCGTCGGTCAGCTGGATCTCGCCGCCGGCGCCCCGCTCCTGCGTCGCCAACAGATCGAAGATTTCCGGCTGCAGGATGTAGCGGCCCGCGATGGACAGATTGGACGGCGCCGTGCCCGGGGCGGGCTTTTCGACCATCCCCTTCATGGTGATCCGGTTGCCGTCGCGGCTTTCGGGATCGACGATGCCGTATTTATGGGCATCGGCGATGTCGACGGATTCGACGCCGACCAGATTGCCGCCGGTTTCGGCATAGACATCGACCAGCTGTTTCAGCGCGCCCGGCTGACCATCGACGATGACGTCCGGCAGAATGACGGCGAACGGCTCATGACCGATGATGTCGCGCGCGCACCAGACGGCGTGGCCCAGGCCCTTGGGCTGCATCTGGCGGGTGAAGCTCATCTCGCCGGCCTTGGCCAGTTCGGCGTTCATCATCTCCAGGATGGCCGTCTTGCCCTTGGCCTCCAGCTGGGCCTCAAGCTCGATCTGGTGGTCGAAATAGTCCTCGATGGCGCCTTTGGAGCGGCCGGTCACAAAGACGATGTGTTCGATCCCCGCCTCGCGCGCCTCTTCGACGATGTAGGACAGAATGGGTCGATCGACGACGTTCAGCAGTTCCTTCGGCGTCGTCTTGGTGCCGGGCAGAACCCGTGTGCCGAGACCCGCGACGGGCAGTACGGCCTTGCGCAGACGCGCGGGCGTGGAGGTCATCAATGTTTCCTGACAGTTATCCCGCCCCTTCTAGCCGGTGCGAGCCGGCGAAAGAAGGGGCGGCACGTCTGTAGGTTCCGCCCCTATTTGGCGGGGCGCGCCATCGGAGTCATGGCGGCGGCCAGAGCGCGCTGGGCCTGAAGCTGATCTTCCGGCAGTGGGATCAGGCCGCGATCGGCCAGATAGCCGCCCTTGCCGGCCGAACCTTCCGACAGGAACTCCTGCACGAACTGCTGCAGGCCGGGGATGACGCCGATGTGGGCCTTCTTCACATAGATGTAGAGGCTGCGAGACAGCGGGTATTCGCCGCTGGCGATGGTGTCGGCGGTGGGCGAGACGCCGTCGATGGTCTCGGCCTTCACCGTGTCCAGGTTCTGCTCCAGGAAGGAATAGCCGAACACGCCCAGGGATCCCGGCGTGCGGGTCAGGGTCTGGACGATGGCGTTGTCGTTCTCGCCCGAGTCGATCCAGGCGCCGTCTTCGCGCAGGGTGTGGGCGATGGCTTCGAACCGATCCTTGTCGCCCTCGATGGCCTTGACCCCCGGCACCAGCTTGGCGCCCGGCGTCATGCCCAGCTCCAGGAAGGCGTCGCGCGTGCCCGAGGTGGGCGGCGGGCCATAGACCTGGATGCGCTGGTTCGGCAGGCCCTTGTTCACATCGTTCCAGGTCTTGGTCGGGTTGGCGACGAACTGACCGTTGGCTCCGGGGACTTCCTTGGCCAGACCTTCATAGAGGTCGTTCAGTTCGAAGTTGAAGCCGTTGCCGTTGCGGGCGGTGGCGATGACGATGCCGTCGAAGCCGATCTTGATCTCGACGATGTCCTTGACGCCGTTCTTGGCGCACAGGTCGAACTCGGACGCCTTCATCTGGCGCGAGGCGTTGGCGATATCGGGCGTGTTGGGACCCACACCTTGGCAGAAGGCCTGGATGCCGCCGCCTGTGCCCAGCGATTCGACGCGCGGCGCCGCCCCGCTTGAGGTGCGGGCGAAGGTTTCGGCGACACGGGTGGCGAACGGGAAGACGGTGGACGAACCCGCCGCCCAGATGCCCGAGCGGGTTCCCGAGGACGAACCGCCGCCGCCGCTGCTGTCGCCGCAGGCCGCAAGCGCCAGAAGGGCGGCGGCCGAAGCCGCCAGTTTAAGGGTGCGGATCATCCAAGGCTCTCCTTGAGCATCGATTTCGCGACGCTTTAGAGCAGAGGATTATGACAGTCCCGCGAACGGAACCGCCGCCGTCACAGCAGGCGGCGGCGCATGACCTGCGACAGGGTGTCGATCAGGGTCACGGCGACCACGACGACGATCACGATGGCCGAGACGGCGCGGAAATCGAAGGCGTTCATGCTGTCGAACAGCACCTGGCCGATGCCGCCGGCCCCGATCAGACCCAGCACCGTCGCCGAACGGCTGTTGGATTCGAAACGGTACAGGGCGAACGAGGTCCATAGCGGCGCCACCTGCGGCAGCACGCCCCAGACGATCTCGTGCAGCTTGCCTGCGCCGGTGGCGCGCACGCCCTCGACCGGCCCCTTGTCGATGGATTCCACGGCTTCCGAGAACAGTTTGGCCAGCACGCCGGCCGTGTTCAGGGTGATGGCCAGCACGCCGGCCAGAGGCCCAAGGCCGACGGCCGTCACGAACAGCAGGCCGATGACCAGGTCGGGCACCGAACGCAGCAGGTTCATCACCCAGCGCACCGGCGTCACGATCCAGACGGGGGCGATATTGCGCGCCGCCGCCAGACCCAGCGGAATGCCCAGGATCACGGCCAGGAAGGTGCCCCAAAGGGCGATCTGGACCGTCTCCCACATCTTGGCGACGAACATCTTCCAGTCGGCGAAGTCGGGCCGCATCAGGTCGTGGACGAACAGTTTGGTGCTGTCGTTGCCCGCGAACAGGCGCGAGATGTTGCCCAGATCCACCGCGTCGATGCTGTAGAGCAGGACGGCCGCCACGCCGCCCCAGACCAGAATGTCGGCGACCCAGGCCAGGGTCGATTTCTTGGGCGCGGCCGGAATGGCCAGCGCGGGCGACGCGGCTGCGGTCAAGGCCGGACCTCGCGCAGGCTGCGCAGGCGTTGCAGTTCGCGTTCGGCGGCGGCCGTGCCGGCGGCATCGCCCTTGGCGCGGGCCTCGCCCAGCTTCTGGTCGGCGATCATCTCGCGGATCGGGTCCAGATAGCTGTCGTCGGCGGCGGCGAAGCGCGAATATTCCAGGTCCGCCAGGATTTTGCGCTGACGCTCGGCCTCGGCGCCTTCGCCCTGGCCATAGGTCAGGAAGAAGCTGCGGATTTTTTCCTTCAGCGCCGGGTCCAGATCCTCGCGCACGACGATGCCGCTCTCTGGGATGGGGGGTGAGGTCCAGATGTCCTCCACCTGGGCGGCCAGCTGCGGGTTCTCCTTGCGCATGAACAGGGTGTTGACGCTGTTGGAGGTGGCCACGTCGATCACGCCGGTCGCCACGCCGAAGGCGTTGGCCTGGTGGTTGGCCGAGCGCACCGTCTTGAAGCACTGGCTGGGAACCACGCCGCGAGGATTGAACAGGAAGGTCAGCGGCGCCAGCGTGCCGGACGTCGACTGGGCGTCGCCGATGCCGAAATTGTACTGCTTGCCGCACGCCAGAACCTTGTCCAGCGTAATGCCCGAACCCTTCTTGACGATCAGGGTCGACTGATAGCTGTCCAGACCCTCGCGGTTGACGGTGCGGGCGATGACCTCGGCGTTGGCGCGGTCGATGGCCTCGACCTCAGGCTTGGCCGAGAACCAGCCGACCTGGGTGTGGTTGCCGCGCATGGCCTCGACCAGGACCGTGTAGTTCGAGCCGAAATAGGGTTTCACCGGCACGCCGACGGCCTTGGACATGTCGTCCAGCAGCGGCTGCCACAGCGGGCCGGCCGAGGCCTGGCCTTCCGCCGACAGAATGGAGAAGGTCAGTTCCGTGGGCGCGCCGCCTGCGGTCTTCTTGTCGCCGCCGCCACACGCGGCCAGGCCCAGGATCATCACGGCGGCGCCGGCCGCCGCCATCAGACGGCGGGTGGGGGCAATACGGGACAGGCTCATGCCTTGGTCTCCCAGAACGCGTCCTCGAACTCGGGACCGTAGATTTCGATCAGGCGCTTTTGGTCCAGCGCCGTGGAAGGGCCGTCATAGACGATCTTGCCGCCCTGCAAGGCGATGACCCGGTCGCAGTAGCGGATGGCGTAGTCGACCTGGTGCAGGGTGACGATCACGCCCAGGCCGTCGCGCTTGTTCAGCTCGACCAACAGCTCCATCACCTTGCGGGCGGACACCGGGTCCAGCGAGGCGACCGGTTCGTCGGCAAGGATGGCCTTGGCGCCCTGCACGATGGCGCGGGCGATGGCGCCGCGCTGCTGCTGGCCGCCCGACAGGGTGTTGGCGCGCTGGGCGGCGTAGTCGCTGACGCCGACGCGGTGCATGGCCGCCATGGCCTTGTCCTTGTCCGCCTGCGGCCACATCCCCAGAAGTCCCTGCCACGACGGCAGGCGGCCCAGGGCGCCCAGCATGACGTTGGAGAACAGGCTGAGGCGGCCGACCAGGTTGAACTGCTGGAAGATCATGCCCAGCTTGCCGCGCGCCTTGCGCACGGCGCCGGTGACGCGGCCGTCCTTTTGAACGGTTTCGCCGAAGACCTGGATGGTTCCCTTGCCCGCGTCGATCGACTGCAGACCGGTGATGGAGCGCAACAGGGTGGACTTGCCCGACCCGGACGGCCCGATCAGGGCGACCATCTCGCCCGAGGCGACCGAGATCGAGACGCCGTCCAGCGCCTTTCGCGATCCGAAGGTCTTCGACACGTCACGCGCCTGGACTAGCCCGGGGGCGACGGCGGCTGCGGATGAACTCATGAACTCGCTAGGAGGCTGTGGCGAAGGGGCGCCGCATGACGCGACGAAGGCGTTTGGGCAAGTCTTAATCGCACGGCGCGAGGGATTTCGTCTAGCCTGCCCTTGTCCGGCCCCCGCCGCCGCAACGCCGCAGCCGTTCCATGTCCGCGACGTTGGCGAAATCCGCATCCTGCATCAGCCGCGCATCCATGGCCTGCGCGGCGTTCGACAGGACCGGATGAACGGACAGGGAGGTCAGCGCCTTTCGCAAACGAACCGCGCTGGTCAGATCGTGGGCGCCGTGGCGCACCACGGGGCCGAAGATGTCGTCCAGCAGATCGTCCGCCGACAAGGGCTCAGCCAGCACGCGGTCGCAGGGCGCCCGATCGTCCGGCGTCGTTTCGGCCCACAGGTCCAGAAGCCGCACCCCCGAACCGATCACGCCGACGACAGTGCCGATGTCGTTGACGGCGGCCGACAAGGCCTTGTCCGCGATCTCGCCCAGCACGATCAGGCCGTAGCGGGGATCCTGGTCGAACGACCGTTCGCGCCCCAGGGAGAAGGCCGTCTGCACCGCGTCCGCATCGACGGCCTCGCCGCTCAGCCGGGCCAGAGGCTCGCCGCGCATGACGAAGGCGCCGGGGCGGGCGATCACCTGTATCCGCCCCTCGGCCCGCTCGGCCGTGGCTTGCAGACGTTGAACGTCCACGTTCAGCACATAGCCGGTCTGGGGCGCGGTCACGACCGGCCCCTGGTCCAGGACGCCGGACGAGGCCCCCATTCGGGGTCGTCTCGCCTCGGCCGTCAGGGCGGCCTGGGCCTCGGCCTCGATCCGCTCGACCGTGTGGCTTAACCGCGCCAGCCGCGTCAGTCGGCTGACCCAGGTCAGCAGGCGAAACGCGACCAGGGCGACCACGACCAGGCTGAACACGAAGATGATCGCCCGGCCGCCCGGCCCGTAATACTGCGCATTGATCGCCGTGACCCCGACGATGGCGTAGAGAAAGGCGCCGACGAAGGTGGCCAGCGCCTTCTGGGTGCTTTCGTCGCCGGTGATCAGAGCGGCGGCGCGGGGCGTCGCGGCGCTGGATACGCTGGTATAGGCCGTGACCATGGCCCCCAGCGAAAAGGTCGCCACGGCCAGCAGGCTGGACGCCAGTATGGTCAGCACCGCCTCGACGGAATCGCCGCCGAACCGCTCGGCCAGCACCGGCGGCGCGAAGGGCGCGCCCCAGGCCGCGGCCAGGGCGGCGACCACGCCCAAGGCGGCGTACAGGCTGGCGCGCCACCACAGCTGGCGCGACATGCGTCGAAACAGGAATATCCAGCGGTTCATTCAGGCCTCCCCTGGTCTCAACGATGGCCAAAGGCCAAGGTTGCCCTTCGCGCACCATTACGAGGGTGGACGGACATTTGTGACAGTCCGGGCCGGGCCAAACCCAGGCCCTGCCATGAAATTACCGCTTTACATGACAGTCCACAGCCCCCATATCCCCGTTTCCGGCGGACCCCGTAGGTCTAACCGTTACGCGCTGCTAACGCCGGTCTGGGTTAACAATTAGCAGGGGGCTACGTGAATTGCGCACGTACCAACTTCCCCTGGACCTGGTCCGTGAGCGGCCTCCTGAACGTCCCGTCGCACTCGTGCGGCCGCGTTCGGTTTCCGTAGCGGCGCGCTGGTTCCAGGATAATTTAAAAGCCGACGTCTTCTATGCGGTGAAGGCGAACCCGTCGCGCTGGGTCATCGAGACCCTGGTCGAGGCAGGCGTTCGCGCCTTCGACGTGGCGTCCATCGCCGAAATCGAACTGGTCCGTTCGGTCAGCGATGACGCGCGCCTGGCCTTCATGCATCCGGTCAAGAGCCGCTCTGCGATCACCAAGGCCTATTTCGACCACGGCGTCCGCACCTTCTCGCTCGACTGCGTGGAAGAGCTGAACAAGATCCTCGACGCCACCGGCGGCGCGGACGACCTGAATCTGATCGTGCGTATGGCCGTTTCGGCCGACGGCGCCGCCTATACCCTGTCGGGCAAATTCGGCGTCTCGTCGGACCAGGCTCCGGCCCTGCTGCTGGCCACGCGCCAGGCGGTAAAGGAAGGGCTGATGGGCGTCAGCTTCCATGTCGGTTCGCAGTGCATGCGCCCCACCGCCTATCAGGCGGCGATGGCCCAGGTCGGTCGGTCGATCAGCCGCGCAGGCGTGATCGTCGACGTGGTTGATGTCGGCGGCGGTTTCCCCTCGGTCTATCCGGGCATGGTCCCGCCGGACATGAGCGAATACGCCGACGCCATCCATCGCGGCTTCAACGAGATGCCGGTGTCGGAAACGACCGAACTGTGGTGCGAGCCCGGCCGGTCGCTGGTCGCCGAATCCTCGTCGATCCTGGCGCGCGTCGATCTGCGCAAGGGCGACGCCCTGTATCTGAACGACGGCTCATACGGCTCGCTGTTCGATGCGACCCACTCGCGCTGGCCCTTCCCGACCAAGCTGGTCCGGGACGGGGAAAGCTCGGGCGAGCTGAAGGCGTTCCAGTTCTACGGTCCGACCTGCGATTCCATCGACCATATGCCGGGACCCTTCTGGCTGCCGGCCGATGTGCGCGAAGGCGACTTCATCGAGATCGGCATGTTGGGCGCTTACGGCGTCGCGATGTCGACCGGCTTCAACGGCTATGGCGAGCACGATCTCGCCGTGGTCGAGGACGCCCCCATGGCTTCGCTTTATGGTCTGGCCCCGCGCTCCATCCCCACCGTGCGCACCACGGCGGAAGAGAACGCCCGCAAGGTCGTGCGTCTGTCACGTCCCAAGGGTAAGGCCGGTCAGCGCAAGTCGCGCCGGAAGTAGGGCGCTTCAACCCAATCCGTCATCCTCGGGCTCGACCCGAGGATCGGGCCATCCGCGTCTTCTCTGTCGGAAGTCATGCGGCTGCGTATCCGACCCTCGGATCAAGTCCGAGGGTGACGGCTTGAGGTTGGGAGTCTATCGGTCCTGTCGGTCGCTCCGTCCCGGCACGTCTGCTTGTTCGACGGGCGCTCAAATCACAGGGTAACCGCCGAAATGAACGCTCCCGCCTCGTCCAACACCAAGGCGCAGTTGCTGCAGAACATCGTCGAGCATGTCGACATCACCAGCTTCGATGCGCGTCCGATCATCGATTCCATGCGCAAGATGTCGTTCAGCAGCCGGGACACCGCCCGCGCCGCCGACATCTTGTCGATGGCCATCGAGGATGCGGACTGCTCGCCCTGGCTGATCCTGGCCGGCTCGACTTCGGCCGGCGGCTGCATGGACGTGTACCGCGACATGGTGAAGTTCGGCATGGTCGACGCCGTGGTCGCCACCGGCGCCTCCATCGTCGATATGGATTTCTTCGAGGCCCTGGGCTTCAAACACTATCAGGCCGCCGGTCAGGTCGATGACAACGTGCTGCGCGAAAACTACATCGACCGCATCTACGACACCTATATCGACGAGGAAGAGCTTCAGGCCTGCGACCACACCATTCTGGAGATCGCCAATCGGCTGGAGCCGCGCGGCTATTCCAGCCGCGAGTTCATCTGGGAAATGGGCAAATGGCTGAGCGAGGGCAACGCCAAAAAGCCCGGCTGCCTGATCCAGACCGCCTATGAAGAGGGCGTGCCGATCTTCTGCCCGGCCTTCGTCGACTCGTCCGCCGGTTTCGGCCTGGTCAAGCACCAGAAGGAACGGGCGGCCGCCGGTCAGCCCTATCTGATGCTGGACGCCATCGCCGACTTCCGCGAACTGACCGACATCAAGATCGCGGCGGGCGTCACCGGCCTGTTCATGGTCGGCGGCGGCGTGCCCAAGAACTTCGCCCAGGACACCGTCGTCTGCGCCGAAATCCTGGGCGTCGAGGCCGAGATGCACCGCTATGCGGTCCAGATCACCGTCGCCGATGTCCGCGACGGCGCCTGCTCGTCGTCCACGCTGAAAGAGGCGGCGTCTTGGGGCAAGGTCCAGACCACCCACGAACAGATGGTCTTCGCCGAAGCCACCACCGTCGTCCCCCTGATCGCCTCCGACGCCTACCACCGCGGCGCCTGGAAGGCCCGCGACAAGCGCCGCTGGAACAAGCTGTTCGGCAAATAGTCGAAGATAGAAACCGCTGGAGCGATCCGGCGGTCTTAGCGTTTCCTCAGCCTTGGCCGCCATGCGTTGCGACCACGGATGACCAGAGCTTGGCGACTTCGCCCAGGCCGTCTTCGAACGCCTTGCGTTCGGCCCTCAGGCGCGCCGCCTCGATAGCGTTCTCGCTGCCCCAGACATTGGAACGCTGATCCTCGGTCGCCGTCGTCTCGCCTGTTCCGTAAACAAAGCCGGTTCGCACATCGATGAGGATGAAGGCGCAGGTGGCGTTCACGACCGCCTTCTTGCTGGGCAGAAAACCGAGAGCGATGGTTTGCAGGGGCCCCAAAGCTGCGCTCTCGGTGCGGAAGCGGGTGTCGATCGTATAGATGAGTATGACGTCCGCCCTCAGCTGGGCGGCGGCGGCGCGCAAGTCGCGGGTGTCCTTCAGGTCTGGCGAGACCAGAAGACGACTTACCGGGGCGACGCCGGAAATCCGCGGCATCTGCGCCAGCCGCGCGAGACTTTCGTCCGTCTCGATATCCCGTGTCGTGACGATGCCGAACGCGCCATTGCCGATGCTGCTGTTGGATGCGGTTCGATAGCCGGCTGAAGCGACGCGCGCGACGGCCAGCCGAGCGGGGAAGACAACGGCCGGTTGACGCGCAAAAGCCGCAGCGATGTCGCCATCCGCCTCGGTGATCGCGCCCAGTTCGACACCGGCGCCGGGCGTCGTATAGGTCGAACAGCCGCACAGCAGAGCCATGCAGGCCGCCAGAATCAATCGCTTCATGGTTTCTCTCCGCCTAACTCCAGGCTGCGGAGAGAGTGGGGCGGAAAAGTGGCGGGGCCGTTAGGCCGCGCAGGCTTCGAACCCCTTGCGCAGTTCGGCTTCGTCCAGATCACGGCCGATGAAGACCGCGCGGCTCCAGCGGCGTTCGGCGACGCCCCATTCGCGTTGCAGATCGCCTTCCAGGATCATGTGAACGGCCTGGAAGACCAGGCGGCGGTCCTCGCCCTTCAGGTCGATTATGCCCTTGGCGCGAAGGATGTTCTGGCCCTGCTCGCCCAGCAGCTTGTCCAGCCAGGCCGTGAACTTGCCCCCGTCCAGCGGGCGGTCCAGCGACAGGGAGATGCCCTTGATGTCGTCCTGGTGCGCGTGACCTCGCGCCCCATGAGCGTGGTCGTGGTCGTGGTGATCATGCCCATGGTCATGGTCATGATGGTGGTGGTCGTGGCCGCAGTGTTCGTCATGCACATGGCCGTCTGCGCCGTGGGGTGGGTTCACCCAGTCGGGCTTCACCTCCAGAATCCGGTCCAGGTCGAAGGCGTGCAGGCCCAGCACCTGGTCCAGCGGCACGTTGGAGCGTTCCGCGCGCACGATGGGGGCCAGCGGGTTCAGCGCCCGCAGACGCGCCTCGACCGCGTCCAGTTCGTCCGCCGTCGCCAGATCGACCTTGTTCAGGATGATCCGGTCGGCGAAGGCCACCTGTTCGCGCGCCTCTTTCGAATCGTCCAGCCGCGCCATCACATGTTTGGCGTCGACCAGGGCGGTGACGCTGTCCAACTGGGTCTTGGCCTTGACGTCCTCGTCGACGAAGAAGGTTTGGGCCACCGGGCCGGGGTCGGCCAGACCCGTCGTCTCCACGATGATGGCGTCGAAGGCGGGCTTTCCGGGGCGTTGACGCTTCATCAGGCCCGCGACGACGCGGATCAGGTCGCCGCGCACCGTGCAGCAGACGCAGCCGTTGTTCATTTCGAACACGTCCTCGTCGGCGCCGACCACCAGGTCGTTGTCGATGCCGATCTCGCCGAACTCGTTGACGATGACGGCGTATCGCTTGCCGTGGTCCTCGGTCAGGATCCGGTTCAGCAGCGTCGTCTTGCCCGCGCCGAGATAGCCGGTCAGGACGGTGACGGGGATTTTTCCGCTGGACGCAGCGGTCGAGGCGGGGGCGGCGAGGGTGTCGGTCATAGGCCGCTAGATGGCGGCTGCGTCCCCGCTTGAAAAGGGGGCTTTAGGCCTTCTTGACGAACTCGGTGCGCAGGACCAGGCCGCGCACCTTTTCCACATTGGCCTCGATCTCGTCGGGATCGCCGGTCAAGCGGATGTTCTTGACCATCGTGCCGCGCTTCAGCGTCACGCCGCCCGACCCCTTGACCTTCAGGTCCTTGATCAGGGTCACGCTGTCGCCGTCGGCCAGGATGTTGCCGTTGGAGTCTTTGGTCACGTCTTCGGTCATGGCCAAGCTTCTAGCGCCCGGCGGTCCGAATATCCATACGGCAAGCGCGGGATTTCGCCTCAGGCGTCAGGAACGTTCGCGTCCAGTTCGTCCAGCCACACCCGCGCATTGCCGTCCGACGGCGCCCGCCAGTCGCCGCGCGGCGACAGAGAGCCGCCGGTCACCACCTTGGGGCCGTTGGGCAGGGCCGAGCGTTTGAACTGGGCGGTCTGGAAGAAGCGGATCAGGAACTTCCTCAGCCAGGCCTTGATGGTCGCCAGATCATAGTCGACCTTTTCGTTCTCGGGCGTATTGGCGGGCCATTCGCCCACGGTCCGGTCGCCCCAGGCCTGATGCGCCAGGAAGGCGACCTTGGACGGCGCCAGGCCGAACCGGCTGATGTAGAAGAGGAAGAAGTCGTTCAGCGCATAGGGGCCGACCGTTCCCTCGGTCGACTGGATCACCCCGTCCTTGGCCGGCACCAGTTCGGGCGAAATCTCCGTGTCCAGAATGGCGTGCAGCGTCTCGCGCGCCGTGTCGCCGATCAGGTCGCCCCCCGCCACCCAGCGGATCAGGTGCCGGATCAGCGTCTTCGCCACCCCGCCGTTGACATTATAGTGGCTCATATGGTCGCCGACGCCATAGGTGGCCCAGCCCAGCGCCAGTTCCGACAGGTCGCCGGTCCCCAGGACGAACGCCTTGTTCTGGTTCGCCAGCCGGAACAGATAGTCGGTCCTGAGGCCCGCCTGCACGTTCTCGAAGGTGATGTCGTGGACCGGCTGACCCTCGGCGTAGGCGTGGCCGATGTCCTTGAACATCTGTTCGGCGGCGGGGCGAATGTCGATCTCGGCGCCCGTCACGCCCAGCGCGTTCATCAGCGCCCAGGCGTTGGATTTCGTCCCGTCCGATGTCGCGAACCCCGGCATCGTATAGGCCAGGATGCTGGTCCTCGGCAGGTCCAGCCGGTCGAAGGCGCGGCAGGCGACCAGCAGGGCCTGGGTCGAATCCAGCCCGCCGGACACCCCGATGACCAGCGACCTGGCCCCCGTCGCCGTCATCCGGCGCATCAGCCCCTGCACCTGGATGTTGAACGCCTCGTAGCAGTCCTGATCCAGCCGCCCGGCGTCGTCGGGCACGAAGGGGAAGCGGTCCAGCGGCCGGATCAGTTCGCTGGCCTCATGGTCCTCGCGCGCCAGGAAGGGCACGACGGTCGCCGCCTCGCCCTCGTTCCGGGCGCATTCGCTGAAGGTGCCGTTCCGCAGGCGGTCCAGCCCGATCCGGTCCACGTCCACGTCGGCGATCGTCAGATGGTTCTCCAGCGCGAACCGCTGCCCTTCCGCCAGTTTGGCGCCCAGTTCGTGGATCGTCGCCTGACCGTCCCAGGCCAGGTCTGTGGTCGATTCGCCCCAGCCCGAGGCGGCGAAGACATAGGCTGACAGGGTGCGCGCCGAATGGCTGGCGCTCAGCATCGCCCGCTCGTCCGCCTTGCCGATGACGATGTTGGACGCCGACAGGTTCAAGAGGATGCGCGCGCCCGCCAGCGCCGCGCGCGTCGAGGGCGGCAGCGGCGCCCAATAGTCCTCGCAGATTTCGACCGCGAAAACGAAGCCCGGCCGGTTCGCCGCCTCGAAGATCAGGCCCGGCGCGAAATCCACCGTCTCGCCGTTCAGACGGATCACGTCCTCGGTCCGCGCCGTCGCCGGGGCGAACCAGCGTTTCTCATAATATTCGCGATAGTTGGGCAGATAGGTCTTGGGAACCACGCCCAGCACCTCGCCCCCGCCCATCACCACGGCGCAGTTGAACAGGGCGTCGCCGCTGCGGATCGGCGCGCCGACCACGCAGATCAGATCGGCGTCCGCCGTCGTCTCGGCCAGCACGGCGATCTGCCGTTCCACCTCGTCCAGCAGGGCCGCCTGCATGTGCAGATCGTCGATGGCGTAGGCCGACAGCGAAAGCTCGGGAAAGACCATCAGGTCCGCGCCCTGTTCACCCGCCTGCCGGATCAGGGCGATATGTTCGGCGGCGTTGGCCCTGGGGTCGCCGACGTGGCTGATCGGGGTCGCCGCCGCCACCCGTACGAAGCCGTGGGTCTTGGGCGAATGGAAGGCGTGGGGTTCGGACATCGGGCTTTTCCGTTGATCCCGGCGCGCGCCGGTCCTCAAGCCCTCATATAGGCGAGAAACGGGCGCGCGGGCGAGATGCCCCACAGGCGGAAACGCCCCCCGGCCGAAACCGGGGAACGTCGGATCAATCCGCCAGCTCGGTGATGAAGATGGTGGCCGAGACGGGTTTGTCGGCATAGGCGCCGACCCAGATTTCATAAACGCCGCTGTCGGGGTTGTTCAGCCGGATGGCCGGGTCCACGCCGCCGCCGCTGTCGTCGTCGCAGTACCAGCGGCCGTTGGCGCCGTTGATGACCAGGGTGGTGTCTTCGCTGGAGCCGACCTTGATGACCAGGGGCAAGGAGCCGGCGTCATAGGTCAGGCGCATCCTTGGGGAAGAGGGCGTGGCGAAATGCCTCTGGCGCGCTATGTCCGTGCGGTCTTCTCGCGAATGCGGATGACGCGCGGCTCCGTCATCGCTAAAGCCATCCCATGACCGACACGCCGAAAAAAGGCTGGTTCCAGCGCCTGTCCGCTGGGCTCTCGCGCTCCTCCAAACAGATGACCGATCAGGTCGTCGCGACCTTCGTCAAGGAACCCCTGTCGGAGGCCTCGCTGGAGCAGTTGGAAGAGCATCTGCTGGAAAGCGATCTTGGCCCCGCCGCCTCGGCCCGCATCGTCGAGCGTTTTCGCGGCCTGAAGTTCGGCAAGGATGCGCCCGAACGCGAGGTCAAGGAGGCGTTGGCCGAGGCGGTCGCCGCCGAACTATCGCCGCGTCAGGCGACCTTTGACCCGCTGAGCGGCCCCAAACCCTATGTCGTCCTGTTCGTGGGCGTGAACGGCTCGGGCAAGACCACGACCCTGGGCAAGATCGCCGCCGACCTGACCGGCAGGGGCGCCAAGGTGATGATCGTCGCCGGCGACACCTTCCGCGCCGCCGCGCGTGAGCAGCTGAAGGTCTGGGCCGAACGGGCCGGGGCCGATTTCGAAAGCCGTCGCGACGGAGCGGACGCCGCCGGTCTGGCCTTCGACGCCTATCAGAAGGCGAGGGCCGAAGGGTACGACGTCGTCCTGATCGACACGGCCGGACGGCTGCAGAACAAGTCGGCCCTGATGGATGAACTGCTCAAGATTGTCCGGGTGCTGAAGAAGGTCGATCCCGAGGCGCCGCACGACACGCTTCTGGTCCTGGACGCCACCGTGGGCAGGAACGCCCTGGCCCAGGAGCAGATTTTCGGCCGCACGGCCTTCGTCACCGGCGTCGTCATGACCAAGCTGGACGGCACGGCGCGCGGCGGGGTGCTGGTCCCCGTGGCCCAGGCGTCCGACGCGCCCCTGATGCTGATCGGCGTGGGCGAGGGGGTCGAGGACCTGCAGCCGTTCGACGCCCGTGCATTTTCCCGCTCGCTGGTGGGACTGGAAGACTGAGATGACTGACGCCGCCCCCGTTCCCGCGCCCCCGTCCGCACCCAAGAACCGCCAGTGGATAAGGCAGGTCGTCGACTTCGGCGCCCTGGCCGCCTTCATGGTCAGCTATTTCGTCACCCGGGACATGATCCTGGCGACCTGGGTGCTGGTCTTCGCATCGGCCGTGGCCCTGGCGGTCGGGTTCGCGGTCGAGCGCCGGTTCGCGCCCCTGCCGCTGATCACCGGCCTGTTCGCCCTGGTGTTCGGCCTGCTGACCGTCTTCACCCACGACGACCTGTATGTGAAGCTGAAGCTGACGGTGCAGAACGGGCTTCTGGCCGTGATCCTGCTGGGGTCGATCCCGTTGAAGAAATATCCGTTCAAGGCGCTGCTGGGGTCGGCGATCAAGGTCAATGACGCGGCGTGGCGCAAGCTGACCCTGCGCTATGGGCTCTATTTCCTGACGGTCGCCATACTGAATGAGATCTTCCGCAGCCCCGCCGCCGTGACCGCCATCTGGCACGCCCTTGGCCGCGATACGCCGAACCCGAACGACGTCTGGGCCAGCTTCCGCGGCGTGCTGTGGATTTCGGCCTCGGTCTTTGGTCTGTCGCAGGTTCCGTTGATCATGAAGAACATGATCAAGGACGAGCAGCCGGGCCCCATCTCTCCTGACACCGGACTGTGAAATCCGCGTGCTGAAGGTCATCGCCCAGGACTTCATCAGGCCTGAACATATCGAGGCGGTCCTGCCGCTCTATCGCGAATTGATCGAGCGGACGCGGCAGGAGCCGGGCTGCATCGCCTATGATCTGTTTGTGGATCACAAGGACCCCGGCCATTTCGTCTTCATCGAGGAATGGTCGGACCGGGCGGCGCTGGACGCCCACTGCCGGACCGACCATTTCACGCGGCTGGTTCCGATGGTCGACGCTCATCAGTCCAAGCCCGGAACCTATATATTGATGGACAGGTTTGACGCCTGACGTGAGGTGGGACGGCTGCGACGCGCCTACAGACAAATTGTCGCACAACCTACATACTTCCCCCGTCAAAACGTAAAGCGTCGCTGGTACGGGTTCGGACGAAACATTCGGGGACGGTCTCATGGTCAAGGCGGGTAAGCTGGCGAAACGGGTGGGGCCGTTGGGAACCTCGCCCAGCCATCTGATGCATCGCGCCCTGCAGTTGGCGCTGGACATCTATTCGGAAGAGACGGGACCGGACGGGCTGACCCAGCGTCAGTTCGCCGTGCTGGAGGCGGTGTCCCTGAAAGCGGGTCTGACCCAGACCGAACTGGTCCGCATGACCGGCATCGACCGTTCGACCCTGGCCGATCTGGTCACCCGCATGACCGCCAAGGGCCTGCTGGAGCGCGAACGTTCGACCCTGGACGCGCGCGCCAAGGCGGTTCGCCTGTCGACGGAGGGCGCAGAGCGCCTGGAGGCCGCCCGTCCGCTGGTCGAGGCGGCGGACAAGCGGATCATGGGCCTGTTGCCCAAGGGGCAGCGCGAGAGCTTCCTGGCGCAACTGGCCGAGTTGGCCGCCGCCGCCGACGCCGCCCCCGACGCCGCCAAGGCCGAGGCCAAGGCCGCCAAGAAGGCGTTGAAGACGGCCGAGAAGGAAACAAGGAAGGCCGAAAAGGCGGCGCGCAAGGCCGACCGCCCGGCCAAGGCGCCCAAGGTCAAGAAGCCCAAGCTGAAGCTGGTGGAGCCGCTCTAGCTCGACCGCACATCCTTCCGGCGCCGAGCATCGCCGGGAAGCCGGGCTGTCGTCGCCCTGCCGACCGCTTCGGGCGCCCTGGAATGACGACCAGCCGAGCTGCGACGATTTCGACGCCGTCAGGTCTTCCTGCGCAGCCGTTTGGCGTTGGCCGTGGCGGTCTTGTGGATCGGCGCGACCGCATCGGCCTGGGCCCTCATCAGGGCGTCGTTCAACGTCAGGGCCTGGTTCGCCGCGCGGTTCCACCATCCCAGGGCATAGCGGAATTGCGCCTCGGCCGCCTGGGCCGGCGTGCGTGCGCCGCCGATCGCGGCGGCGGCCTGCAGCGCCAGGGCGCCTTCGTCCATTGCGGCTTGACCCAGACGTCGGCCGATGGCCCCGGCGCTGGCGGCGACGGCCCCGGCCGAGGCGGTCAGGGCCTCGGCCTTCTCGGAACCCATCAGCGACAGTTCCTTCAGGTCCTGACCCTTGGCGCTGGTCAGCCCCTGCGCCATCCGTCCGGTGCGGGCCGCGATCACCTCGGCGGAGGCGGCCAGCAGTTCGGCCCCGACGACGGCGGCGTCAGCGACGGTGGGGGTCCGGCGGCTCAGGACGCGACCTCCGGCTGGACTTCGGCGGCGAAGGCCGCGACGTCGCCGAGCAGGGCGGGGATGGCTGAATCGATGATCTGTCGGCCCTTTTCCGGGCTGGCCTGGGCGGGGTCCGAGCCGATCCGGCCGTCCGGGAAGCGGGCGCGATAGTCCAGGGCGTCGCGGATCGGGCCGCTGGGCGCGATCCGGGGGCTGTAGTCGGCCGTCTTGATGCGGTCGGGATAGGCGGCCTGCGTGACCGCGATCTCTGACGGGGTGGCGTGCATCCCATGGCCGGTCGGGAACAGGCGGTTGCACAGCCCATGCACGCCGGGCAGGTCCCACCAGTTCTTCAACTTGAGAATGAAGGGGGGTTGGTCCTCGACGAAGCTCCACTCGGCGTAGATTTCCGAGAGGGTCGCCTCGATGGTGGCGACGTTGCCGCCGTGACCGTTCAGGAAGTAGATCCGCTCGAACCCGTGTCGGCTCAGCGACGAGACCCAGTCGGTGATCGCCGCCATGAAGGTCGAGGGGCGCAAGGATATGGTGCCGGCGAAGGCCAGATGGTGCTGGGCCATGCCGATATTGAAGGTCGGGGCCACGATCAGGTTGGCATCGGTCTTCTCGGCCTCGTGGGCGATGATCTCGGGACACAGCCAGTCGGTGCCCAGAAGACCGGTCGGCCCGTGCTGCTCGTTGGAGCCGATCGGCACGACCACCGTCCTGGACAACGGCCCGCCATCGTTCAGTCGCGCGTCGATCTCGGGCCAGGACGACAGGTGGATCAGCATGAAGACGCTCTCAGGCTACAGGATGGGCGGAGTCTAGCGCGCCGGGATCAGGAAGTCTTCGCCTTGGACGACGGCTTATGGGCGGCCACGAAGATGCGCGCCGCCTCCCTGGCCCGCGCCGCGCGCTTGTCTGGCGCCAACTGCGGCACGTCCAGCATGGCGCGCAGATGGCCGTGGCCCAGCACCAGGCCGGAGAACATTTCGGCCGCCTGCTCGGGATCGGCCACATCCAGCCGGCCCAGCCGCGTCTGCTCGGCCAGCCAGGCCGCCATTTCCCTCAGGCTTTGGCGCGGCCCGGATTCATAAATGGCGCGCGCGATGTCCGGCGCCTCGACCGACACCAGGGCCACGCCGCGCATCGAACCCACCTTGTCGGCGCTGCACACCCGGTTCAGCAACGTCAGGGCCAGGTTTTCCAGCACCGTCTGCGGATCGCCGGCGGTGCGCAGGGGCGCCACGATGTCCTCCACCCGTTTGGCGGCCAGGGCCTGGGCGATCTCCAGCTTGGAGGCGAAACGGTTGTAGACCGTCTGTTTGGACACGCCCGCCCTTGTGGCGATCTCGTTCATCTTGGCCTGCAGACCCTTGTCGGCGAACAGGGCGGCGGCGGCGTCCAGGATCGCCTCGCTCTTCTTCTCGTCCACCTGTCCGCGACGGCGCGCCATCAGTGGGCGTCCGAGGGCGGGGCGCCGGCCTGGGCCTTGACCGGCTGGGCCAGCAGGGTGACGAAGGCCGCCCCCGCGCACATCACCCCCAACAGGGCGAAGGCGTCGCCGAACGCCATGGTCGTCGCCTGACGCTGCAGGATGCCATAGATGGCCTTCATCGCCGAGGCGGCCGGGTCGATGGTGCCGGCGAAGCGCTGGGTCATGCCGGCCAGCATCTGACGCACCGCCTGGTCGCCCTGGCCTATGGCGCTGGTCAGTTCGGTCATGTGCAGGGCGGTGTTGGAGGTCAGGCTGGTGTTCAGTATGGCCAGGCCAAAGGCCCCGCCGACGTTGCGCGCCAGATTCACCAGCCCCGATGCGTTCTTGATCATGTGCGGCGGCAGGGTGGCCATCGTCACCTGCTGCGAGGCGATCATGGCCAGCATTACCCCTATGCCTCGGAAGGCCTGGACCGAGGCGAACTCCCAGAAGCCCCAGGTCTCGGTGACGAGCCGCGCCTCCCACATGCCCCAGGCGCACATCATGAAGCCGCCGAACATCAGGATACGGGCATCCATCTTGCGCACCAGCCGTCCCGCAAAGGGGGCGGTGGCGAACATGGCCAGGCCGGAGACGACCATGGTGGTGCCGACCTCGGACGAGGAATAGTGCAGCACCCGACCCAGGAACAGCGGCAGCAGGAAGGTGCCGCCGAACAGGGCGAACCCGACGATGAAGGTCATGATGAAGCCGACCAGGAAGTTGCGGTTGGCGAAGGCGCGCAGCTCTACGATCGGCTGGCGATAGGTCAACGAGCGCCAGACGAAGATCGGCCCGGCGACCGCCGCCACCACCGAAAGCAGCAGGATGTGGGTGTCGTCGAACCAGTCGTTCTTGGCCCCTTCCTCCAGCACGAACTGCATCGACATCAGGAAGGCGGCCATGAAGCCCAGCCCCCACCAGTCGAACCCCTTGGCCAGGGACGGATCGCCCTTGTCGAAGTTGGCGTAGCGGCCGACCAGGAACAGCACGATCAGGCCCGGCCCGACATTGATGAAGAACAGCCAGCGCCAGCTCAGCCATTCGGTCAGGTGCCCGCCCAGCGTCGGGCCGACCGTGGGGGCCAGGGTGACGATCAGCCCCATGACCACGCTGGCCGTGACCCGCTTGTCGGGGGGGAAGGCGGTGAAGGCCACGGCGAAGACCGTCGGGATCATGGCCCCGCCGACGAAGCCCTGGATGGCGCGGAACAGGATCATCGTGTCGATGGACGACGACAGGCCGGTGGCGATGCTCATCAGCACGAAGCCGGCGCACGAGGCCAGGAACAATCGCTGCGTGCCCCATAGGCGCGACAGGAAGCCCGACAGCGGGATCATCACCACCTCGGGGATCAGATAGGCGGTCTGGATCCAGCTGATCTCGTCGGCCGAAGCGCCGACGCCCGCCTGGATCTGGGGCAGGGAGGCGGCGACGATCTGGATGTCCAGGATGGCCATGAACTGACCCACCACCATGCCGGCGAAGCCCAGCAGCAGCATGGTCCAGTTGATCTCGGGATGGCCGGCGACGGGGCCCTTGGACGCGGCGGGGGCCCCGCCTTCAGCGGCGGGGGCGGCGGCGGTCACTGGCCTGCGGCTCCTGTCGTCGTGGACGGGGCGGCGGCGGAGGCGACTGCGCCGGTCGCGGCTTCGGCGAAGCTCTGGCCGCCCTGGCTCTTCAGGTCGATCTTGACGTCCACCGACAGGCCCGGTCGCAGGGCCAGGTTCCGGTCGTCGCCGCTGACCACGATCCGCACGGGCACGCGCTGGGTGATCTTGGTGAAGTTGCCGGTGGCGTTCTCGACCGGGATCAGGGCGAATTCCGAGCCGGTGGCGGGGGCGAAGCTGTCGACCCGGCCCTGGATTTTGCGGCCGGGGAAGGCGTCGGCGGAAATCTCGACGGCCTGACCCAGGCGCACCTTGTCCAACTGCGTCTCCTTGAAGTTGGCGACGATATAGGTGTGGGTCAGGGGCACGATGGACAGCAACTGAGTTCCGGCATTCACATACTGGCCGGGGCGGACGCTGCGCGCGCCGACGACGCCTGCGGCGGGGGCGCGGATCACCGTGCGCTCCAGGGCGATGCGCGCCTGATCGACGACGGCGCGGGCCTGTTCGACGGCGGCGACGCTCTGCTGGCGGGTCGAGCCCAGCACGCCGGCGGTGCGCTGTTCGGCGACCAGGGCGGCCTGGGCCTGCTGCACGCTGGCGGCGGCGGTGGCGGCCGAGGCGCGTTCGGTCTGGATGCGTTGTTGCGAGACCCAGCCCTGTTCGGCCAGCCTGCCGTAACGGTCGACCTCGGCGCTGGCCAGGCCGGCCTGTGCGTGGGCTTGGCTGACGGCGGCGGCGCGGGCGGCGATGGTCGCCTGTTCCTGCTCGGCCTGGGCGTCGACGTGCCCCACGGCGGCGAGGGCGGCGGCCAGATTGGCCTCGGCCTGGGCCAACTGGGCCTTCTGGTCGGAATTATCCAGCTTCACCAGAATCTGGCCGGCCTCGACCCGCTGGTTGTCGCCGACCAGAACCTCGGTCACGCGCCCCGACAGCTGCGGGCTGACCAGGGTGGTGTCGGCCTGGACAAAGGCGTTGTCGGTGCTCTCCCACCGCTGGCCGTTCAGCCACCAGATCGCGCCGCCAACGATCAGCGCGAGGCCGACGATCACCGCCGCGATCAGCGGCAGACGTTTCTTGAGTGCAGGCGACATGGGGAAATCCGGGGGAGGGGTGCGACCGATTGAAGCGGCGCTAAAATGGACTTCATCGTCCAGAAATCAATGACCCTTGATGCGAATGTTTTGCGTCCTGTCCGGACGGGGCGGATTTCGTGTATCTTTCCCGCCGCATGACCGACTTCGCCAAGGCCGCCAATCCCCTTCCGTCCCAGGTGGACGTGGTCGTGGTCGGCGCGGGCGCCGCGGGCATCGCGGCCGCGCGCCGCCTGATGCGGCCCGGCCTGTCGCTGCTGGTTCTGGAGGCGCGAAGCCGGATCGGCGGTCGGGCCTTCACCCAGCGGATCGAAGGCGAAGGCCTGGACATGGGCTGCGGCTGGCTGCACTCGGCCGACGACAATGTCCTGGCGGACCGCGTGGAGGCCGAGGGGCTGACGCTGGACCAGACCCCGCCGCCCTGGCGCAAACAGGCGTTCGACCACGAGATGACGCCGGCGGATCAGGCCGCGTTCGGCGAAGCCTTCGCCGCCTTCGATCAGCGCGTGGCGGAGGCGGCTTCTCTTTGCCGGGCCGGTCAGGGCGAGGACCGCCCGGCGGCCGACCTGTTCGAGCCCGACTGCCGCTGGAACGCCCATATGGACGCCATCTCCGGCGCCCTGAACGGCGCGCGTTTCGCCGAGGTCTCGACCCTGGACTACGACGCCTATGGCGACACGGGCGTAAACTGGCGTGTGCGCGAGGGCTATGGTCGGCTGATCGCGCGCCTGGGCGAGGCGGCGGCCCCGGTCACGGTGACGGACTGCGCCGTGCGTCGGATCGATCGGTCCGGCGCCTCCCTGCGGCTGGAGACCAGCCGGGGCGAGCTGACGGCGCGGATCGTCATCCTGACCACGCCCAACAGCCTGATCGCCAACGAGACCGTCCGCATCGACCCGCCGGTTCCGGCCCTGCTGGAGGCGACCGCCGGCGTGCCGCTGGGCCTGGCGTCCAAGGTGCATATGACGGTGCGCGGCGCGCGCGATTTCCAGCCCGACACCCAGTTATGGACCCGCACCGACACCGCCCAGACCGGCGGTTATCACCTGCGGCCTTTTGGCCGGCCGATGATCGAGGCCTATTTCGGCGCCGATCTGGCCTGGGGGCTGGAGGCGCAGGGACCGGCGGCCCTGGCGGATTTCGCCGTGTCCGAACTGGTCTCGGCCCTGGGATCGGACATGCGTCGGCGGCTGGATGCGGTCGCCGTCAGCGGTTGGGGCGTCGATCCCTGGTCTCGGGGCGCCTATTCCCACGCCCTGCCGGGTCACGCGGGCGATCGGGCGAAGCTGCGCGTCGCCGTCGAGGACCGCCTCTTCCTGGCCGGGGAAGCGACCGCGCCCCTCTATTACGGCACGGCCCACGGGGCCTGGATGGAGGGCGAACGGGCGGCGGACGCGGCCCTGACCGCCTTGGGGATTGACCCGCGACGGCATGACGGCGACAGCGAGGCATGAAGCCCGTCAAGGCTGGAAAGCCCGCCGCCAAACCGGCCAAACGCCCGTCGATCATGACCGGCGCCGCCATCCCCGTGCTGCGCTGGCCCCCCGACGAGGATCGGGTCGAGGCCATCTTCGAACGGCTGGCGGGGGTCATGCCCGATCCCAAGACCGAGCTGAACTTTTCCAGCCCCTATACGCTGGTCGTCGCCGTGGCCCTGTCGGCCCAGGCCACCGACGTCTCGGTCAACAAGGCGACAGACCGTCTGTTCCAGGTCGCCGACACGCCGCAAAAGATGCTGGCGCTGGGCGAGGAGGGGCTGATCCCCTACATCGCCTCCATCGGCCTTTATCGCGGCAAGGCGCGAAACGTCATCGCGCTGAGCCGCATCGTGCTGGAGCAGCATGGCGGCCAGGTCCCCTTGAACCGCAAGGACCTTCAGGCCCTGCCCGGCGTGGGGCGAAAGACCGCCTCGGTGGTGCTGAACGAGCTGGGGATCGAGGCGGCCATCGCGGTGGACACCCACGTCTTCCGCGTTTCGCACCGGCTGGGTCTGGCCAATGCCGGAACGCCCGACAAGGTCGAGGATCAGCTGTTCAAGGTCGTGCCCGAGGACTGGCTGCCCAAGGCGCACCACTGGCTGATCCTGCACGGCCGCTACACCTGCACGGCGCGCAGGCCCAAATGCCTGTCGTGTCTGATCGCCGACCTGTGTCCGTCGCGGGCCGGGCTGATCGCCCTGGGCGAGGCGGCCTAGGCTTTCAGGCGCGCCGCCACGGCGGCGGCGAAACCCGCGCCGTTGGCCGGATCATAATCCAGATAGAAGTCGGGCTCGATCAGTTCGGCCTCCATCAGCACCCAGCGCCCGGCGTCGTCGCGCGCCATGTCGATGCGGGCGTAAAGCAGCGGCTCGGCGATGGCCGCCAACACCTGTTCGGCCAGGGCCATCGCCTCGGCGTCTGGCGTCACGGTCTGGTACAGGCCGCCGAACTGCATCTGGATGCGGAAGTCGCCCGGCACGGGGCGTTTGTTGACCGCATGGCTGAGGCACCCGCCGAAGACCAGCAGCGAGGTCTCGCCCTCGGTCTCGATGGATTTCAGATAGGGCTGGATCATCGCCGCCCCTTCCGGCGCCTCGGTCAGAGCCTCGCCCGGCGACAGGCGCAGGGTGCGGAAGGCGCCGGCCGACACCGTGGGCTTGACAATCAGGACCTGCGCCCCGGTCTCGGCGAAGACGGCGTTCACCTGATCCTGGGTCACGCCGTCGGTCCAGCGCGTCGGCGGGATCGGCACGCCCTGGTCCGCCAGCCGCGCCAAATAGGACTTGTCCGAGTTCCAGCGCAGCACCTCGGCCGGATTGGCGACCGGCAGGCCCGCACGGCTCCACGTCTCGCACGCCGCCAGCCAGCGGTCGTGATCGCGGTGATAACCCCAGGTGATGACCGGCAGGATCAGATCGTGCGCGGCCAGCCCCGAGGCGTCCTCCACATGATCGGTCCAGGGCGTGGCGACCACGCGCGCGCCCGTGTCCTGCAGCACCGCCGTCAGCCGCGCCAGCACCTCGGGCCAGCGTCCGATGTAGGATTTGTCCTGGGGGTCGGGCGTCAGAACGGCGATCTGGGTCATGACGTCCTCATAGCGAAGCCGGGGCGGGCATATAAGGGCATCCTTATATGATTTCGGGTGACGCGCGGCCTTCCAGCCGCTAAGGCGCGATCATGATCCAGAACACCGCCCAATACGATGTCTGCGCCGTCGGCAACGCCATCGTCGATGTCCTCAGCCCCTGCGACGCCGCCTTCCTCGCGGCCCAGGACCTGGCCCCCAACTCGATGCAGCTGGTCGACGCCGAACGCAGCGCCGCCCTGTACGACGCTATGGCGCCGGGCGTGGAGGCTTCCGGCGGCTCGGCGGGCAACACCGTGGCGGGCGTCGGTTCGTTCGGCGGGCGCGCGGCCTATATCGGCAAGGTCGCCGACGATACGCTGGGCCAGGTCTTCACCCACGACATCCGCGCGGCGGGCGTCCATTTCGACACCCCGGTCCTGACGGGCGGCGCCGACCAGGGCTTCGGCACCGGCCGCTGCCTGATCAATGTGCTGTCCGACGGCGCGCGCACCATGGCCACCTTCCTGGGGGCCGCGAACCAGCTTTACGCCGACGACATCGATCAGGCCCTGATCGGCGCCAGCCAGATCGTCTATCTGGAAGGCTATCTGTTCGACCCGGCCCCGGCCCGCGCCGCCTTCGAACGCGCCGCCGCCGCCGCGCACCAGGCGGGCCGCAAGGTCGCCATCACCCTGTCCGACACCTTCGTCGTCGCCCGCTGGCGCGCCGAACTGCTGGACTTCATCACCCAGTCCGCCGACATCGTCCTGGCCAACGAGGCCGAGCTGGGCGCCCTGTTCGAGACCGACGACTTCGACGCCGCCGCCGCCCGGCTGGCCGCCATCGTCGACATCGCCGCCGTCACGCGCGGCGAACACGGCTCGGTGGTGATCCGGGGCGATCAGCGCGTCACCGTCGCCGCCTATCCGGTCGCCAAGGTCGTGGACACCACCGGCGCCGGCGACCAGTACGCTGCCGGCTTCCTGCTGGGTCTTGCGCGCGGCCTGCCTCTGGAAGACGCCGCCAGGCTCGGCTCGCTGGCCGCTTCCGAAGTCATCGCCCACTGGGGCCCCCGCCCGATGGTCAAACTGGCCGACCTGGCCGCCGAGCACGGGTTGAAGATCTGAACCCATGATCCTTCTCCCATTGGGAGAAGGTGGCCCGAAGGGTCGGATGAGGGTCGGCCGGTGGGCCGACTCGCAGGAACGACCCTCACCCTTTCGCGCGAGGACGGCGGCTGCGCCGCCGTGCGCTCAAGCCCTCTCCCAAAAGGAGAGGTTTTTTGACTCAGCTCTTCCACCTCAGGGTCGTCGGCTGGATCGGGTTGACGAATGCGCGGTCCTCGGCCCGGCTTCTGACCCATTCCCGTTTCAGCTGCTGATACCATTTGGCCTGTTTGTCGGCGTCGTCGATCCAGATCAGGGCGGGGTCGTAGCGCAGGCCCTCGTTCTGCAGGTTCACCATGCCGCCATCCTGTTTCAGGAAGGCCACGACGCCCATCCGCAGGAAGGGTTTGGCGATGTCGAACACCCAGTGGTCGGACCAGAACATCTGGGTGATGCGGGTCTTGGTCTCGGTGATCGGCGTCAGGCAGGTCAGGGCCAGAACCTGTTTTTCGCCCACCTGGATATGTTCCCAGCGATAGCCCGGCAGGCGGAAGGTGATCTCCGTCGCCGGCGCCCCGCCCAGAATCTTGTAGAGGCGGCTGTTCGACGAGGGGGCGTGGCGCACCATGGCCCAGCCGGCCTCGGTCGGGGCGAAGGCCTTGGCCTTTTCGTGCATCGAATGTTCGGACCGCCACCACCATTGCTGGTGGACATAGGGGCCGTGCGCCGGGTCCATCAGGCCGACGACGGCGTGGTCGATATGGCTGTCGAAATCCATCGCCTCGACCAGCTTGGCCTCGCCGCCCACCACGCCGGGGAAGACGGGCGGTTCGTGGTCCGGCTCCATCGGATTGCGGGCGTCAGACGCCATCCAGACGAAGACGATCCCCTGGCTTTCGCGCACCGGATAGGACCGCACGCGGATGCGGTTCGCCTCGAACGCCTGCGCCTCGACCAGCGAAGGAATGGCGGCGCAGACCCCGTCGGGCCGGAAGCGCCAGCCGTGATAGGGGCATTCCACCGTCTCGCCCTCGCCGGGCTTCTCGACCAGACGCCCCGCCGACAGGGGTGCGGCCCGGTGGGGGCAGATGTCGCGCATCGCATAGACCTGGCCCGCGCGGGTGCGGCCGACCAGGACCGGCTCGCCCATGATCTCGTAGCGTTTCAGGCTGGCGGGCGCGACGTCCCGGCCCAGGGCGACGAAATACCAGGCGTCGGCGATGAACCCCTTGCCGAACGGCTGCGCGCCCACCTTGGCCGGGGCGGCTTCGGCCATGACGGGGGCTTGGGGAGACGAGACGGGAGCGGCGGTCATCCGCGCTGTTTAACAGCGCAGGCGTCACAGCCATAGAGGGCGTGCGCCGAGGCAAGCGGGACGGTTTGTCCAAGCCACGTCTTTCCCTCGGCGGCCGGACGCGATTAACTCCCTTCTGAAGAACGCCGCTCACGGCGTCGAAGGGACGTTTCGCCATGCTCCGCATTCTCGCCATCGCCGCCGCCATCTTGGGCGCGCCTGTCGCGGCCTCGGCCCAGGACGGGCGCGGAACGCATTCCGGCGAAGGTCCTGCGGCCTTCCAGTCCGATCGCATTCAGGTGACGGTCGACGGCGACAGAGCCGGGAATGGGGACGGGTGCGACATCATCCTGATCCCCGGCCTCAGCTCCTCGCCCCAGATCTGGCAGGGGACGGTGGATCATCTGGTCGCGCAGGACGGCGTGGGCTGGCGCATCCACCGCATCCAGGTCGACGGCTTCGCCGGGGCGCCGCCCGCCGCAAACGCCCAGACCGGATCGGCGCCCACGCCTGTCGCCGCGCCCGTCGCCGAGGAGATCGCCCGCTACATCCGCGAACAGGGTCTGACCAGGCCCGCCGTCGTCGGCCATTCGATGGGCGGGACCATCGGCCTGATGCTGGCGGCGCGCCATCCCGATCAGGTCGGACGGTTGATGGTGGTGGACATGGTCCCCTTCATGGGCGCGATGTTCGCCGCCCCCGGCGCGACGGCCGAGACGGCGGCGCCCATCGCCGACCAGATCTGGGCCGCCCAGGCCAACAGCCCGCGCGACGCCTATGTCGCCCAGGCCACGGCCTCCATCACCGGCATGATCAACACCGAGGCCCGCCGCGAACTGGCCCTGCAAAACATGCGCGACAGCGATCAGAAGGTCTCGGCTGCGGCCTTCCGCGAACTGGTCGCCACCGACCTGCGTCCCGAACTGCCCCGGATCACCGCCCCGACAGAGGTGCTGTACGTCAAGTTCAACGACGCGCGCATGACGCCGGAAATCACCGACGCCATCTATCAGGCCTCCTACGCCGGCCTGCCGGGCGCGACCCTGAAACGGATCGACGACAGCGCCCACTTCATCATGTTCGACCAGCCCCGGGCCTTCTACGGCGCGCTGGATGATTTCCTGGCGCGATGACCCATCCGTCCGCCGAACGCATCGTCGGCCTGTACGGCGATCGGGCCGCCGACTGGATCGCCGATCGGGGCGCCGTCCTGCACCCCGGCGACGGCGGCGGCCTGAACGAGGCGGCGTGGATCGAGCGGTTCTGCGATGGTCTGGCGTTGGGCGCCCATGTCCTGGATGTGGGGTGCGGATCGGGTTGGCCGATGGGGGCGGCCCTTCTGGCGGGCGGCTTTCGGGTGCGGGGCGTGGACGCCTCGCCCGGCCTGATCGCCCACGCGGCCGCGACCCTGCCGCAAGGGGAGTGGAGCCTGGGCGACATGCGCCAGGGTCTGCCTCAGGGCGCGTTCGACGGCGTTCTGGCCTGGCACAGCCTGTTTCACCTCAGTCCCGACGACCAGCAGGCGGTCCTGCCGGAACTGGCGCGCCGCGTCGCGCCAGGCGGGCGGCTCATGTTCACCTCGGGCCATGCCCATGGCGAGACGATCGGCGACTGGCGGGGCGCGCCGCTGTATCACGCCAGCCTGGACCCCGGGACCTATCGCGCCATACTGTCGGCCGCCGGCCTGGACATCGTGTGCGACGGGGCCAAGACGGGCGTCTGGCTGGCGCGGCGCGCCTTTCTTTCGGCGAAATAGCCGATCACGGTCGCGTTATCTCGGCGGGGACGTTTCGGCGGCGACGCTTAGGGGATATGACAGCGATATAGGCGAACCGCGTCGCTCCCGGCGCGGCATCTGAAGGACGGACATGGCGGGACCAGTGAACGCGGGCGGACCACAGGCCCAGGGCAAGCCCCGCCGGTCCGCGTTGCAGCGGCTGCTGTATTGGAGCGCGGTTCTGGCGGTCTGGGGGCTGATCTTCCTGGTCGTCTTCTTCGCCGTCTTCGCGCGCGGCCTGCCCGACACCTCCAGCCTGTATCGGGTCGATCGCCAGCCCTCGATCACCTATCTGGATCGCAACGGCGCCCTGATCGCGACGCGGGGCACTCAGATGGCGCCGCCCGCCGATCTGGACGCCCTGCCGGACTATGTGCCCGCCGCCTTCATCGCCATCGAGGATCGGCGCTTCTATCACCATCCCGGTTTCGACCCGATCGGCATGACCCGGGCGATGGTTCGGAACCTGCGCGCCGGGCGGGTGGTGCAGGGCGGTTCGACCCTGACGCAGCAACTGGCCAAGAACCTGTTCCTGACCCCGGACCAGAACCTGCGCCGCAAGGTGCAGGAGCTGATGCTGGCCGTCTGGCTGGAGATGAAATTCTCCAAGAAGGAAATCCTGGCCCTGTATCTGAACCGGGTCTATTTCGGCGCCGGCGCCTATGGGATCGAGGCGGCGTCGCAACGCTATTTCGACAAGTCGGCCAAGGATCTGACGGTCGGAGAGGCGGCGCTTCTGGCGGGCCTGCTGAAGGCCCCTTCGCGCTATTCGCCGGTGTCCGAGAGCGAGCGCGCCGCCGCCCGCGCCACCGTCGTCCTGAACGAGATGGAAGAGGCGGGCGTCATCACCGCCGCCCAGCGCGAACAGGCCGTGACCCAGCCGGTCATCGTCTCGCGCACCCTGGCGACCCAGCACGCCCAGTATTTCATCGACTGGCTGGACAAGTCGATCCGCGGCCTGGTCGGCGAGCCGACCGAGGACATGGTGGTCGAGACCACCCTGGACCTGACGCTTCAGACCGCCGCCGAACGTTCGGTGCGCCGCATCCTGGACCGCGACGCGGGCAAGGGCGTGCAGCAGGCGGCCCTGGTCGCCCTGGACGGCGACGGGCGGGTCCGCGCCATGATCGGCGGCTCGTCCTATGCCGACAGCCAGTTCAACCGCGCCGTCGACGCGCGTCGTCAGGCCGGTTCGGCCTGGAAACCCTTCGTCTATCTGGCGGCGATGGAGGCGGGCTTCACGCCCCAGACTCCGGTGGTCGATCAGCCGATCACCATCGGCAACTGGTCGCCCAAGAACTATTCCGGGACCTTCCACGGGCCGATGACCATCGCCCAGGCCGTGGCGCAATCAACCAATACGGTTGCGGCTTCGGTCGCTGATCAGGTGGGGCGCGACAGCGTGGCCCGCGCCGCCCGACGCCTGGGCATCGAAAGCCGCATCGGTCTGGAGCCGGCCATGGCGCTGGGCGCGGTCGAGGTTTCGCCGCTGGAGATGGCCACCGCCTATGACGCCTTCGCCAATGGCGGCCGTCGGGTCCAGGCCTATGGCATCAGCCGCATCCGCACGCCCCAGGGCCGCGTCATCTATCAGCGCGAAAGCGGCCAGAGCGGCCAGGCCATCAACAATCCTCCGCTCTATTACATGAACCAGGTGCTGCGCGGCGTGGTGACCGGCGGTTCCGGCCGGGGGGCGGCGATCGCGGGCCGCGACCTGGCGGGCAAGACCGGCACGACCTCGGATTACAAGGATGCCTGGTTCGTCGGTTACACCGGCGGCTTCGTCGCCGCCGTCTGGGTGGGCAAGGACGACAACACCGCCATGCGCGGCGTCACCGGCAGTTCGTCCCCCGCCGCCATCTGGAAGGGCTTCATGGAGGCGGCCCTGCCGCGCCTGAATGCGCCCAGCATCCCCAACGGCCCGCCCATGCCCGAGGGCTGGGTCGCGCCCGATCCGGTCGGCGATCTGATGAGCGGGCTGGATCAGGGCGGGGCGCTTGTCGAGCCGGTCGATCCCGACCAGGGCGAACCCTATCTCGACCAACCCGGCGCCGTCGTCCAGCCGACCCAGCCCAAACCGCTGGCGCCCCAGCAGCCGACCCGTCCTTCGGGCCCGCCGCCCGGCTATCGCGATCCGTCGAACAAGCAGCCGGAAGGTCGTCCCCAGCCCGAACGCAAGGGCGAGGCCCTGTTCTTCTGATCGGCCGAACGCGGCTGGACAAAGATGAAGGCAGGCGGCCCGGCGGCCGCCTGCCTTTTTCATTTCGGGTTCTACGCCGGCGTCAGCGCGGACAGGACAGGTCGCCCTCCTGACATTGCGCCAGGGTGCGCAGTTGTTGGGTCCGTTCGTTGGTCAGCCGCGCGACGCAGGTCGAATGCACCATGGGATAGGCCGATCCGCCCTGCACGCCAGAAGCCTCGAAGCGGCACTGCTGGTCGCGGAAACTGATCCAGGTCCGCTGGGCGGTGCGCAGCAGCGTGCGGCTGGCGGGCGACAGCCGGCCCATCGTCGCCGTGTACTGGCTGTTCAACGCGCGGTCGGCGCGCTGCAGGTCCTGGGCGGCGTTGGCGTTCATCGTCGTCTGGGACTGCGCCGAGGCCGACGACGCGGCGGCGACCGCCAGTCCGAGGGCGAGGGACAGGGAGAGCATGGTTTTCATGGAGCGTTCCTAGAAGGGAGGGCGCCGATGAAACGCGCCGGACGGCCGGAGTTTCCGTGGTCCGTCGTGATCGCCTCAGCGCCCGACGGCGTGCAGGGCTCCGCCGTAGTCCTTCAGCCATTTCCGCCAGGGCTTGTGATCGCCGACCAGCCGTTCGACCACGGACCAATAGGCGGGGCTGTGGTCGGCGTGGACCAGATGGGCGACCTCGTGGGCGGCCAGATAGTCGATCACCGGCGGCGGGGCCATGATGACGCGCCAGGAATAGCGAATGGTGCGGTTGTGCGGGCTGCACGAACCCCACCGCGACCGGGTGTCGGCGATGGACACCGTGACCGGCGCCTGGCCCAGGGCGCGCAGGTGATGATCGGTGCGTTCCAGCAGCGTGTCGCGCGCCTCGCGTTTCAACAGGTTCTCGACCCGACGCGCATAGGCCTCGTCCTCGCCGCCCGAGCGGATCACGGTTCCCTCTTCGACCAGGCGCGCGGCCCCGGCGCCGAGCGTCGCCTCCAGCCGCACGGGGCGACCGCGCAGGGAAATGACCTGCCCCGGCGCCAGCGGCCGGCTTTTCGGCCGCACCGCCAGCCGTTCGCTGATCCACACGGCCTTGGTGCGGGCGAAGGCCACGGCCTGGGTCAGGCCACGTTCGCTGGGGGCGATCACCACCGCCTCGCCCGCCCGCGCATCGATCCGCACCGACAGGCGCCGGGCGCGCGGATTGACGGACAGTCTCAGGGTCGGGCCGGAACCTGAGTTCCCGCCCGTTTCGTCAAGCGGCAGCCGCTGACCGTTGCGGTACGCCACCGAAAGCCTCGTTCTGGGCGATGAAATCGCGGACGCGGGGATAGATTTCGTCGCGGAAGCGACGGCCGTTGAACACGCCGTAATGGCCCACGCCCGGCTGGACATAGAGCACGCGGCGATCCTCGGGGATGTTGGAGCACAGGCCGTGCGCCGCCTGGGTCTGGCCGACGCCGGAGATGTCGTCCTTCTCGCCTTCGACGGTCATCAGGCCGATGTCGGTGATCCGGGCCAGATCGACCTTGCGTCCGCGATGCTCCAGCAGGCCGCGCGCCAGCAGGTGCTGCTGGAAGACGATGTCGATGGTCTGAAGATAGAATTCTTCGGTCAGGTCCAGCACCGACAGATATTCGTCGTAGAATTCCTCGTGCTTCTCCACCCCGTCGCCGTCGCCGGCGATCAGGCTGTTGAAATAGTTCCAGTGGGCGTCGCGGTGGCGATCCTCGTTCATCGACATGAAGCTGTAGAGCTGGACGAAGCCCGGATAGACCCGCCGCCCGAACCCCGGATAGGGCAGGGGCACGGTGTGGATCATGTTCGACTTGAACCAGGTGAAGGGTTTCTCTTCGGCCAGATGGTTCGTGACCGTCGGCGACAGGCGCGCATCGATGGGCGAGCCCATGAAGGTCATGGACAGGGGCCGGTTCTCGTCGCCGTCCTCGGCCATCACCGCGCCAGCGGCCAGCACCGGCGGGCCGGGCTGGCACACGCCGACGACATGAGCGCGCCCGCCGATCTCGGCCAGCATCAGGCGGATGTGGTCGATATAGTCGAAGAAGTCGAACCGTCCCTCCAGCACCGGAACCTGACGGGCGTTGATCCAGTCGGTGACATAGACGTCGTGGTCCTGAAGAAAGGCCTCGACCGTGCCGCGCAGCAGGGTGGCGTAGTGGCCCGACAGCGGCGCGACGATCAGGACGGCGGGCCCGGCGGCGGGCTTTTTGGCCCGCTTCAGGTCGCCGATGTTGCGCGCGAACCGGACCAGGCGGCACCATGGGCTCTGCCAGATCACCTGTTCGGTGGTGCGCACCGTCTTGCCGCCGATCTCCAGCGTCTCCAGCTTCCAGGCCGGCTTGCCGTAACGCCGCGTCACGCTCTCGAACAGTTCGGCCGAGGCGTAGGCGGTGCGCCCGATGGCCGTGTCGGCCGCCGGGTTCAGCGGCGAGGTCCAGAAGCTGCGGGCCATCTGCGCTCCGATGCGGAAGGGCAGGGCCGACTGATAGGCGAGTTCATGAAAGGCGTAGAGCATGACGATCCGTTGCGGCCTGTCGCCGTTTGTGCAGGGCAACATATAATGCCTCGCCCTGCAAAAGGATTATGGGATCGTCCTTATCCCCGCGCCATGGCGTCTTCGATGATCTTGGTCGTCTTGTCCGGTCCCATCCCATAGGCGACGGCGGTGCGGAACCGGCCGTCCGGCCCCATCAGATAGACGGTCAGGGAGTGGTTCATCGTATAGGTCTCGCCCTCGCCGACCTTCTGATAGAAGGCGCGATAGGCCCTGGCCGCCGTCGCCACCTGATCCGGCGTGCCGGTCAGGCCGATGGCGCCCCTGGGGAAACCGTCCGACGACAGATAGTCCTTCAGCATCTGCGGCGTGTCGCGTTGGGGGTCGATGCTGACGAAGACGATCTGCAGATCGTTGGCCTTGTCGCCCAGACGCTGCTGCACGGCGGCCAGTTCGGCCAGGGTCGTGGGGCAGAATTCGGGGCAGTAGGTGAAGCCGAAGAAGACCAGGCTCCATTTGCCGTTCAGCATCGTCTGGTCGACCGTCCGACCGTCCTGGTTCACCAGCTGGAAGTCGCCGCCGATCAGCGGCTGGCCGGTCGAGGTGGTCTCCATGGCGTTCGACGGGGCGCTGCGTCCGCTGACCACGACCACGGTGATGATGGCCAGCGCCGCCGCCACGGCGATACAGGCGCCGGCGAACAGCAGGACGGAACGACGCGGCATGACGACCTCTCACGAAATGGCTCTGGTCGGTCTATAGAAGTCGCGTGACCTCGACAGAAGCCCGCATTGCGCCGCATGGCGCGCCATCTTCCCCTGGTCCGGCGCCCCATGCCGCGCCGCCTGGTCCGCTGGACGGCTGGCGCGACGCGCCGCGACGAGGGCGGGGATTTTCGCTCAGGACGCTGATCGTGCTGCGCTGGCTGACCATCCTGGGTCAGAGCGCGGCGATCCTGACGGCCCATCAGGGCCTGCATTTTCCCCTGCCGCTGTGGCCCTGCCTGATCGTGATCGCGGTCAGCGCGGCGGTGAACCTGGGCGCCATGGCGCGGGTGCGCCGGCTGGAGTCCAGCCTGCCCGACGGCAAACAGACCGCGATCCATCTGGGCTTCGACATCTTCCAGCTCGGCGTGCTGCTGGCCCTGACCGGCGGGTTGGAGAACCCCTTCTGCCTGTTGCTGGTGGCGCCGGTGACCATCGCGGCGGCGGCCCTGCCGGCGCGCCAGGCCCTGATGCTGGGCGTGCTGGCCCTGTTGGCGGTCGGCATCCTGTTCTTCTGGTCCGAGCCGCTGCCGTGGCGCCCCTATGAGGATTTCCACCTGCCGCTGCTCTATCGCCTTGGCATGGCCATGGCCCTGGTGACGGGGGTGGTGTTCACCGCGGGCTACGCCTGGCGGGTGGCGGCGGATGCCGAGAAGCTGGAGCTGGCCCTGGCCACGACCCAGGATGTGCTGCAACGCGAGCAGCGGCTGGCGGCGCTGGGCGGCCTCGCGGCGGCGGCGGCGCACGAACTGGGCACGCCGCTGGCCACCATCCAGGTCGTGGCCAAGGAGCTGCAGCGCGCCTCGGCCCCCGACAGCGACGCCGCCGAGGATGCGGCTCTGATCCTGCAACAGGCCGAACGCTGCCGGGGCATCCTGACCCAGCTGTCGCAACAGCCCGAGGGCGACGACGCCCTCTATGCCGACGTGTCGCTGAAGGCCCTGCTGGAAGAGGTGGTCGAGCCGCACCGGGGCTTCGACCTGGCCTTCGACGTCCTGGTCAGGACCCCGCCCGGCCAGCCCGCCCCGCGCGTGCGTCGCCTGCCCGAGGTGATCCACGGCCTGTCCACCCTGGTCGAGAACGCCGCCGACTTCGCCGCCGCCACCGTGCGGGTCCAGGCGGTGGTGGACGCCGGCTGGATCGAGATCGACATCCTGGACGACGGGCCGGGCTTTTCCAGCGATATCTTGCCCCGCCTGGGCGAGCCCTATGTGACCAGCCGCCCCCAGGGCAAGGCGCGCCAGGCCCTGGCCGCCCAGATCGCCGCTGCGACCCGCCCGACCAAGAGGCGGGCGCCCGTCGCTGGAGCGGCCGACGCCCCCATCGCCCCCAGCCAGGGCGGCATGGGGCTGGGCTTCTTCATCGCCCGCACCCTGTTGGAGCGCACCGGGGGATCGGTCAGCGTCGGCCAGGGCCTGCCCCAGCCGGGCGCAGCGCCCGAAGCCAAGGCCGTCCCGCGCGGCGCCCGCGTCGCCGTGCGCTGGGCCCGGCCCGCGCTTGAGGTCGCGGCCTGAACGCCGCTGGGTCGAAGCGTCGCAGGCGGAACCTCGGCCTTGACCCGCGCGCTACCGCTCCCGACTTGAAGGGGCAGGAGAAACCAAGACAATGTCCGAACTCGAAACCCGCATCGCCGCCCTGCCCGACAGGTCCCTGTTGCTGCTGGACGACGATCAGGCGCTACGCACCCGCATGGGACGGGCGCTGGAGGCGCGCGGCTTTCAGGTGACGACCGCCGAATCCGTCGCCGAGGCGACCCAGTTGCTGCGCGACAAGGCCCCGGCCTTCGCCGTCCTGGACATGCGGCTGGAGGACGGCAACGGCCTGAAGATCGTCGAGGCGGTGCGCGAAAAGCGTCAGGACGCCCGCATCGTCATGCTGACCGGCTATGGCGCCATCGCCACGGCGGTCGCGGCGGTCAAGGCCGGCGCCGTCGACTATCTGTCAAAGCCCGCCGACGCCGACGACGTGGTCAAGGCCCTGCTGGCGACCGGCGAGATCCCCGAGCCGCCTGAAAACCCCATGAGCGCCGACCGCGTCCGCTGGGAGCATATTCAGCGCGTCTACGAACTGTGCGACCACAATGTCTCGGAAACCGCCCGTCGCCTGGGCATGCATCGCCGCACCCTGCAACGCATCCTGGCCAAACGCGCGCCCCGGTAGGGGCGATCGTCATACGGTTTGGCGACCGCCCAGCTCGTCCTTCCGGGGCGTCCGAAGGACGAACCCGGAATCCAGGAGGCGTGCAGCCGGCGTCGGATACCTTCACCACAGCGCCTGCGGCCCCTGGGTTCCGGCTTCTTCGCTGCGCTCAGCCCCGGAATGACGGGCGCCGACCCATCTAATCCTCGTCGTCGTCCTCGGACGCGTCGGGGATTTCGGGAGTGACGACGGTCGGGGCGATGGTGCGGATCTCGCCCAGCTTGGCGCCGGGGAAGGCCAGCAGGACGGCCTGGACGAAGGGATTGGCCTCGACCTCGGCGCGCTCGGCGATGCGGGCCTTCTTCTGAAGCTCGATCACCGTCTCGGCGCCGCCCTGACCATTGGCGGCGATCAGCCAGGTGCGGCCGGTCCATTCGCGCAGCCTCGCGGCTAGTTTGCGCGCCAGTTCGACCGGCGCGCCCTGAACGCTCTCATAGACGATGGCGCCGGGCTTGAACGAGACGGGCTTCACGAACCGCTCAACATCCATCTGCAGCCCGACCTCGCGCTTTTCACCGATCAGGGCCACGACCTGTTCGAAGCTTTGCGGATCGGGCAGGGCCGGGGCCATCACCGGCCGGGCCGCCAGTTGTGCGGAGGTTCCGCCGCCGCCGCCGCCTCCACGCGGCGCAGATCCACCGCCCATCGGTTCGCCCGATTGCAGCCGCTTCAGCGCCTCTTCCGGCCCCGGCAGATCGGCGGCATAGGCCAGTCGCACGATGGCCATCTCGACCGCATCGGCCGGATTGGGCGCGCGCCGCACCTCGTCCAGCGCCTTCAGCAGCATCTGCCAGGTCCGCGACAGGGTCGCCGCCGGAATGGCCGCGCCCAGGGCCGCCAGCTTCTGCGCCTGATCATTGGGCAGGCGCGTCGCGTTCGGCCCCAGCATCTTGGCGACCGAAGCGGCGTGGCAATGTTCCAGCAGGTCGTTGGTCACCTGCACCGGATCGGCGCCGAAGCCGTAAAGCGTGCGGAAGCTCTCCAGCGCCTCGGGCGTGCGGCCGGCCATGATCGATTCGAACAGGGCGATGGTCTGGGTCCGGTCCGCCAGACCCAGCATGTCGCGCACCGTCTCGGTCTTCACCGTCTCGCCGCGCTCGCCCTGGACCAGGGCCTGATCCAGCAGCGACAGGCCGTCGCGCACCGATCCCTCGGCGGCGCGCGAGATCAGGGCCAGGGCGTCGGCCTCGATCTTCATGCCCTCGCGGTCGGCGATACGGCCCAGATGCTCGACCAGGATTTCCGGCTCGACCCGGCGCAGATCGAACCTCTGGCACCGGCTCAGGATCGTCACCGGCACCTTGCGGATCTCGGTGGTGGCGAAGATGAATTTGGCGTGGGGCGGCGGCTCCTCCAGCGTCTTCAGCAGGGCGTTGAACGCCTGCGTCGACAGCATATGGACCTCGTCCAGCACATAGACCTTGTAGCGCGCCTCGACCGGCGCATAGCGGACGCTTTCCAGAATATCGCGGATGTCGTTGACGCCGGTGTGCGACGCCGCGTCCATCTCCATCACGTCCATGTGCTGACCGGCCATGATGGCCGCGTCGTGCCGGCCGTGGGCGGTCAGGGCCAGCGACGGCCGGTCGATGACATCGGTCTCGTTGTTCAGGGCGCGGGCCAAGAGGCGCGCGGTCGTCGTCTTGCCGACGCCCCGCACTCCGGTCAGCATGAAGGCGTGCGCGATCCGCCCGGTGGCGAAGGCGTTGGTCAGCGTCCTGACCATCGCCTCCTGGCCGATCAGATCCTCAAAGGTGCGCGGGCGATATTTGCGCGCCAGCACCTGATAGGCGGCGCCGTCGTCGGCGGGCGCTTCCCCCTCGGCCTGCACGGGCTTGGCGACGACAGGGGCGACCACCGGCTCAGCGACCGGCTCGGGCGCCGCAGCAGGCGCGCCGAACATGTCGTCGGTGTTCTCGTCCCGCTCTACGACCTCGTCCTCTTCCCAGGGCGGGCCGTCCATCGTCGTGTCGCTGTCCGTCATGGCGATAGTCTTAGCGCGCACACGCAATCCCGCGAAGCGATTCCCTCGCCCGAATCGCGCGTCCGCATGAGATGGATGCCCCCTAGACTCGATACGCCCACGACGATCTGTTCATCCAGCGCATGGCAGTGACGACATCTTCAACCGCCTTATGTCTGACACCGCTTTCGGGTCAGTCCCGCAATCTCAGCTCGCCAAAGAGATATCTGATCGCGTGAATGGAGCTTCCTCCGGCTTATCCCGGCCGGGCGTCAAAGCTAGAGGGCCATAGAAAGGTGGTGCCGCTTAGGTGACTCGAACACCTGACCCCCTCATTACGAATTCGATGGAAGCTTACCCACCAAACTCAAGGCGTGCTTAGCTTCTGGCACCGTTTCGCTCAGGCTGAAAGCTTCCAACCCACAGGCTTCCCAGTCTGGCCCGAAGGGGTCGATGGGATGTTTCCTAGTTAAAGATCGTTAGCGTGGGAACGCAATAGATTCCGACCTGCGCCAGACCTGCGAAGCCCGCGTTGTGAGTACCACCTATCGCACTTGGTTTGTGCTGCTTCCGGTGGCCTATGTCACCCATCGAACGTCCTCCAAGAGAACGGCGAAAGCAATTTCGTCTACAACCTCCAACTGAACGCTTGGTCCAATGCAGGTGCTGTGACAGAAGGGCACAGGGGAGCTCTAATGTATTTGAATGGCAAGAAACCTACCGCGACAGCAGCTGTCGAGGGAGTTGTAGCGGCAGAGGCACCAGCAGTCCCGACGCCGATCACCACCACCGAGGCGCGCAAAGAACCGCCAAAGTCCCGCTTGTGGCTTGTGGTGGTCGGAAGCGCGGTCGTCCTTGGGTGCTTTGTCGCTTATCAAATCTACCTGCTCAACACGGCCGCGAACGATGGGGTCATGGCTCTGCTTGGCCAGAGAGGAGACTTCTTCGGCGGCTTCCTCAATCCGATTTTGACTGCTCTGACTCTCGGCGGATTGTTTTACACCCTTCACCTGCAGCGTGTTGAGCAGCAGGAAGCGCGAATTCAGTTTCTCGATACCTCCGCCGCTCTAACGGCGCAGAACGCAGCGATCGAGTCTCAGAATTATCAAACCAGCTTCTATCATCTGTTGGGCACGCACAATGACATCGTCAACTCGCTAAAAACCGTCGATACAAACGAGGAGGATCAGATTGTCACCGGGCGCGATGCTTTTGCCGTCATGTACAGCCGGCTGACGCGCATCTATCGCGCCAAGCGCAGACAGTTTCCAGACGCTGAGGACGGGCGGATCTTGATTTTCGCTTGGGACGAAGTTTTTAAAGAAGAGCAATCCCAACTCGCTCACTATTTTCGCTATCTTTACAACACTATTCGCCTAGTCTCCAGAGGTGTTGATAGCGAAAAATACATACCGATTCTGCGCGCTCAGTTGTCTAATCAAGAGCTGCTCATGCTTTATTATAACTGCGCAGTCGGACAGTATGGTGCGCCATTTGCTGATTTGGCCGTGCAGCACCAGTTGTTCGACAACATCCCGGCGCGGCTCATTGAGCCTAAGCATGGGAAGCTGTTACCAGACGCTGTATTCGGCAAGGGCGGCTATGCGGAGGTTCTTCGCCTCGCCAAGCCGCGAGTGAAGGGTGACATGACTGACGGTGGCGAGTTGCAAGCCAAGAGGGCTCCTCGACAATCACCAACTGTGGCGGTTTCAGGAAACGTAGCTTCCTCGTCGGCTAAGGCATCAAGTCACCGCCCGTCTGGGCCGATCGCCAAGCTTCGCTCATCATCTCCGCCAGAAGATGTACCGGCCAAGGTGTCGGCCCCTACGCGCGACCGCCATAAGTCTGGCGGCCAAGCTCGCGGCGAGGCTACTGCGAAATCTGAGGATGCACCAGGCATCCCTCGCCCACCTAGACCTCCGAAGGCCAAGGGCTGAATCCGATGCAGTACCAAGTCTAAGGACCCTTCTGGTCTCCACGGGCCGAGATGGAAGCCACCGGCGTGGCGCTGAAGGCTTTCTGGGACGGGATCGAAGTGATCGAGCCGGGGCTCCCGCGGGCCGTGGGGATTTATGTCTTTTCGACCTGCCACGGAGAGACTTACACCCCTTGGTATGTCGGCAAGACCAATGCAAAACTGGGTTTCCGCGGGGAGATTTTTCAAGAGCACAAGCTCAACCATTATGTCAGCGCTGGGCAACGCAAGCGGGGCTATCCAGCTATTCATCTCATTGCGAAAGTGGAGCCGGTCAGGGGGAATTTCTGCCGATCATCGCAGAAGTCTGGTCGTGAGATTGACGAGCTTGAGACTGTTATGATCGGTATGGCGCTTCGCGCAAATCCAGACGTTCGAAATTCCAAGAAGACGTGGTTCAATAAAAACTGCCACGTGCCCGGGATAATAGGCCAAGCGTCAACAGGCCGACGTTCAGAGGCCGTTGCCACATTGAGGAACACGCTTAAGCTCTGAACTTGAAGAGCCGATTGGCGGTTCGGCGGATCGAGGGACGGGCAAAAAAATAGCGCCACCCGCACCCCGACGTGATGCCAGGAGGCGGATGAAGCGCTGTGGTTCAGAAGGCGGCCTGCTTCGCCGCTCCGGCCTCGACGGCCTTCAGCAGCGTGTCATTTGCCAAATGGGAATACCGCTGGGTGCTCTGGTAGCTGGCGTGGCCCAGCACTTTGCCAACGGCGAAGAGATCGACCCCGCTGTTGACCATGAACGACGCCGCTGAGTGTCGCAGGTCATGAAGGCGAAGACCCGGCAGCTTGGCCTCCCTTATCGCCCGCTGCCAACCGTGCTTGATCGATACGAAGGGAAGGCGGGTTTCCGGGTTCGGCACGAGCCACGGACAGCCTTTGAAGCGCGGCAATTGTTCGATGATGGCCAGGGCGGCCGTAGAGAGCGGCACGTGACGCGGCTTGCCGGTCTTGCTCGTTGGGATCAGCCAGGACCGACGTTCGATGTCCACGTGGTCGATTCTGGCATCGAGCAACTCGCGCAGCCGTGCTCCTGTGAGAAGAAGCAGGCCGACGATGTGCTGAAGCTGTGGGTTCTGCGACGCCGCTACGGCCTCCCTCAACCGTGCGGCTTCCTCGGCCGACAGGAAGCGTTCGCGGCCGTTGTTGAGCCGCTTCCCAAGTCCACGCGTTGGATTCTTGTCGGTACCCGGCACGTCCCAACTGGAGCCTAGAACGAAGGATCGGCCTAGCAGCACCCTCAGCTTCTCCACCGAAGCAGGCGACAACCCCTTTGCCCGCTTCTCGGTCAGCCACTGGGCCACCGTCCGGCTGTTTATGTCCGTCAGGCGTGTCTTCCCCCACCTTGGGACGATGTGGACGCGCATGCACATCTCGATGCTGGGGTACGACTTCTGGTCCTTGACGGACTCTAGGTGCATGGCCGCCAGTTCGCCGTAGAGGGGGACGGACTTGACCAAAGCCTTTTGCGCGCCGGGATCGCCGCCCATCACAACTTCTGAGCGGAGCTGTTGAGCCTTCTTCTTAGCTGCGGCGAAGGTGACGTCGTTAGAGCCGCCGATCTTATACTGCTTCTGACGACCGGCCTGATCGACGTAGCGGAGGTAGTAGGTCTTGCCTCCAGTAGAGCGGCACTCCAGCACGAAGCCGGTGATGGTTGTGTCGTACCAATCCGTCTTCTTCTTTCCGACCTCGCAGCCGGCGTTGGCGACGAAGGCTTGGGTCAGGTGGGCCTTGGGCATTGTTGTTCTCCTTGCATGGTTGAGGGTGTCGGCGGGCATGCGCCGAGGAGCCGCGCCTGGGCGCGACGGGAGGGTGGTGGCTGGGGTAGACTGGAGGCGGGGGCTGACCCGCGAGGCCGACGGCCGGCTGTCTGTTTGGTGGCGCGTCTGGAAGGCGGCGGTTGATCGCCGGCTCGATCACTCGGCGCTGGGCGGGGCGACGATGTGAAATGCCTAGAAATGCCCCAGAGACGGCCGCCGGGGTGCTGTGCCGGTGGCCCCGATGAGGCGGGTCATCGGACGCCCGAAGTGGCCCTCAGCGGGCCGCGTTATCGGCAAGACTGTTAGATGCAGGCCAGCGCAATGGCTGAGATCAGCCGTCACGCTTCCCGCCGAGAAGCAACTGAAGTGCCACGAATGGCGGCGCAGGCTGACGGCAGCGAGGGGGCGGGGGGGGAGGAAAAGTCGGTGCCTTGATCGGTCTTTCGGACCGATCATCTCAACCATTCCCCCACCCCCTCCCACCCCCTCTCGGCGCCCTGGCGACTGATCAGGACGGTTTTACCCACGGCTTGGGAGGGCTGAAGCCGTCGTCGGTTCGGATCGGCACCCGCCATTTCATCGCGCCCTTGATCTTCTTCGGATCGCCCAGCAGGCCCCGTAAGGCAGCTCCCGCTTCGCGCGCCATTTGGTTGGTCTGCGGGAGTTGAAGCCATTCGAGAACTTGGGTGGCCGACATTGCATCAAGACCTTCCGACCCAATTCGATCGATATCGACCATCTCCGCTAGGCGTTCAGCAACGGGGCTGGCCGTGCTGTGGCGCGAGTTCAGCTCGTTGAGCTGGCGTTCCTCATGGTCTGCCAACCACCATGTCTCGCCGCCCTCTACTTCCTGAGCGAGTTGGGCGAACACCTGCTGCATGTCGATCTCGTGTCGCCAGTTCAGAGAGGCGATCGGGATCGTCCAGAACCGCGTGTTCCCGGTAGGATCCTGAAGGAACTGGTGTTCGTTCACGGTTGCAGCGAACACCGTCCGCCTAGGGTAGCTCGACTCCCGACGATCGTAGGGCCGGCGAACCCGATCTGTATCGTCGGTCAGGAAGCCCTTCAGCCGAGCGATGTCCTTTTTGAACGAGCTGTCGAGTTCACCGATCTCTGTGATCGCGAACCCGATGGCTCCGATCAGGGAGTCCTTGTTCGAAGGATCCATGTGATGACCGAGCTTGATCATACGATCGGCTAGGTCCGGGTCGGAGATCAGGGCTTTAATCCAGCTGGATTTTCCAGCCCCCTGTGCGCCCTGAAGGGTTAGGACGCCCCGGCTCCGAAAACTGGGTCGGGTCGCCGCCGCAGAGACGCTACGGAGCCATTTGCGGAGGATCACGTGTTTCAGGCTGTCAGGATACCCTGCAGCCTGAACCACAGTCTCGTAGACGGCAGGCAGTCGATCTAAACCGTCCCAGCGACGACTGTTTATCCAATCTCTGATCGGGTTGTACGCATTCTTGTTGGCGATGGCTTCCACAAAGCCAGGGACATTGCCAGTGGGGATGTGGTGCTCGGCAGCCAAGCTGATGATGTAGGTGAGGGTGACATTATCGACGTTGTCCTGTGATCCCTGTTTTCCGGGAATCAGGATTTCATCGCGTTTGCTGACCTCGTTGTAGCGCACTCTGATGCCGGCATACTTCAGCAGGTGTTCGACGTTTGCGATTGTGGCCGGTGGGCGATCCGATCGCGGGGGCGGACGGTCCGGGAACGGTCCGATGTCGTTTCTCTCGCTCATTGGTCGTGGCATGCTAGGTTCCGCAGAGACGTCTGCTTCCTAACTCTGTTGGCTAATCCACCCTGACCGCCCTGCTGATTGAGCTCCCATTTTTGGCTTCCTGTTGGCTTGATCATACGACCTCGCAGACTGATCCCCGCCCTATGCGGAGATGGGTTAAGTAAACGGGTTTGCCGGGTCGGATAAAAAGACGTTTAATATTCGTAGTTTAGAGAATTTGGGCGGCTGGGCGGGGACAACCTCAAAATCGGTCGAAATTGCCCCCACCATGACGTCTTGAAACCTCCGTCCCGGAACTCCTCAAGCCGGCGATCAGAACGGGGACCGAGGCCGCTCTTCCGGCTCCAGTGGTCGATGTTCCCGCCCATAGGATAGAACTCCGCGCCGAGGCTTTCGCGGCACATGGAGGACGACGGCCGTGAGAACGACAACACCAAGCGTGACTATGAAAGCAGTCGGCTGACCTACCGTTAGGGCAGACAGGGCAAGGGTGCCCAAGAACGCCAGCGTTTGCTTCGGCTGGGTCACGAAGCTGACGACCAGGCCCAAAACTACAGATGCGATCAGGACGATGGCGACTGCCCTGAGAACGGCCAACCCCACGCAAAGGATGACCAGCATAAGGATTCTGTTCGTCATCGACCGCCCACCTCGGTCCAAAAGTGGGCGAGGCAGAGATAGTGGATGCCGAGCTCGGTGCCTGAACCGTTCTCTACGAAGACTACGGAGTCTCGCCCACACCGGCCCCGATAGACGATCTCAAACCAGAGGCCGTGCTCCTCTAGACGGTCGTAGCTCGGGTCCTCGGCATCGTCGCCGGTGATAGGCCAGCCCAAGGCCGTATTAATCACGTCGGGGGTGTCGCCGCCCTGGACGACGACAATGCGGGTGTCTTCGCTAAGGCACGAGGCATGATCAGCGTAGGCCTGCCATCCCCGGTGGGCGATCAGGGTGCGCAAATCGTCGTCTAGGTCAGGGTCGCTGATCACGCCGGCGACGTCGGCGAGGGTGTTTAGGCACAGCATGAGATTGGTGTCCTTCAGGCATGAAAAAGCCCTCTCGACGGGGTGTCGGAGGGCGCGGGTCGGATGGGTTTTTGAAGAGGCTCAGTCGGCGTCGGAGACCGGATAGCGGTCGGCAAAGCCGAGGCAGTTGAAGCGTAGGGTGTCGTTGGTTTCGGGATGGTCGGCCACGAAGACCAGCATCCCGAAGTCGTCGGTCAGGACGTAAGCCAGCTCGAACCATGAGCCGTGGTCGTTGAACCACTCCCAGCCGGGCTGCTCGGCCTGGTCCCAGCAGATGGGAAAGCCCACGGCGGCGTGGATGGCCTCGGGTGGATCGCTTGGCTGGATCACCACGATCTGGAGGGTTTCGCCAAGGGGACGGCGACGATCGATATCAACCTGCCAGACACGAAGTCCGATTAGGGCGCGAAGGACAGAGTCGAGGCTAGGGTCTGTGAGCGCGGCCGTAACAGCGTCTCGGTCGGTGAGCGAAAGCATGGTCAGGGTGTCCTTTCGGGCATGGAAAAACCCCCGCAGCGGAGGCCACGGGGGTCGATTGAGGTGGGTGTTTGGAGGGCGTCAGGTCGCCCTAGTGATCGGCCTTGAAGTCGATGACGGGCATCGGCTTTTTAGACGTCTTACCGAGGGCGGAGACGATGGTGTCCAGGGTCTGACGCTGACCAACCGAGGCGTGATCTACCGAGCCGACGGGACGGTTGACGAAAGGGCCGTCGCGGCGTTGTTGAGTTGGTCCTTCAAGCGCTTTGAGCGGGTGATACCGGAGAGGGGCATGGTGCCGCTGTGGGAGACGGTGAAGTAGAAGCCGTCCTGCACCGTGCCGTCAGCCTTCCGGCCTCTGGAGGGGACCATCGTGCCGACGATCTGGTGGCTGTCGAACAGGAACTTGATGGTGGCCTGATACCCCTTGTTCGGATGCTCGACGCGCACGATCGGACTGGTGCCGAACTCGGCGTTCATGGCGTCCACCAGGATCTGATCGGCCTGAGCCTCGGTGATCAGATAGACGGGTTCGCTCTGGCTGACGTAGGTGCCGGGCGTCCGCGCGGGTGATGATGCACAGCCGCCGACGACCAGAGCGCCAGCGACGAGTCCGGTATAGACGAGGCGCTTCACTGGGCGGCTCCCTTTGCGGCTTGGATGCCCCGGCCCCGCATCAGGAAGAGGACGCCGCTGCCTACGCCGATCGCCACCGTGCCCCAGATGAGCAGGGACCTGTAGAAGGCCACCCGTCCTTCGGTGACGAGGATGTCCGGATGGCTAAGGGCGTAGGTCGCCTGAGCCTCCTCCGCTGCCTTGTACTCGGCCGACCTGAATGCCGCCGGGTAGCCGAGATTCTTGGTGATGGCGTCCTTAACTTCGATCTGGTGGTAGAAGTTTTTCAGCGGGAAGTAGTTGATCGCCCACAGGCCGCCGATCACGACGTAGAAGGCGGCGATGGCCGCTAGAGCCATGCGGATTGTATTCTGGTTCATATGCTACGATCTCATTCTGTTTGAGATGCGCAGTTATTTGCACATCATATAAGATGCCGAGTTTTGCGCTCGGCGAGGTATCAGGCGGCGTTGTTGCTTGTGTTGGCTCCGCACCATGCGGCGGCGGCCCCCAGACCGAATAACCGAATCTGGGATATCCTGATTTAGGTTTTAGCGAAAGCGCCTCACCGATCAGGGCCGCGCGTTGCCGTCATCGATTTTTACGCAACGGCATCAGGAGTTCATCGCCTTCATCGCGTCGGTGCGAAAGGCGGCCGATGTCACGCAGGTTGAGTTGGCGGAGCGCCTGGGGAAGCCTCAAAGCTTCGTATCGAAGGTAGAGCGAGGAGAGCGCCGGCTCGATGTAATTGAGTTCTGCCAAGTCGCCGAAGCGCTCGGTTGGAATTCAGCTGAGCTGCTCAGAAAGTTCGTTGACCGAAGCCTGTGACACTGCCGCGACGACATGAACGAGGGGGGCACGCGAACTGATCGGCCCCATTCACCCGTCCTCGTAGGCTCGTTGAAATAGGGGCTGTGCTTTAGCGAGATCATCTAAACTCCGCATGGTGATCTCAAGGTCGCCCGTACCGAAATGCCCGATCTTACGAACGTCCCGTGTAAAGCCGGCCTCAAGCGACACTGTGTCGGGATTGACCTTCACGTAGGCCGCGACTGTCTTGGCGCTGGGGTAAAGCTCAAGGCAGACGAAGTTTTTGATGCGCTTGAAGGCATAATAGAATTTCAATTCTTTCATCTGAACTTCGTCGCCCAGCGCCATCAAGAAGCTGCTGGTTGCGTCCCAAAGATCGCGAAGCTCGCCGGTCGAGTTGCTGAGCCGGTAGTCGATACGGGAGCTGAGATAGGGATCCTTCCCGCCCTTCGTCGGCACCGCGACGTCCGGTGCCGTGGTGTCCAGGATGGTTGGCGTACGCGCGGCAATACGCGGCGTGTGGATCAGCTCGATCATGAGCATGTCGTCCGAGAATCGTCGATACCGCATGAGCTCGATGCTGCGGTTGATCTGCTTCACGGCGTGTCCGTCGTATCGAGTGAAGTCACCCGCGATGCAGATCAAGCGGGGGGTGCCCCACTCAACCTTATCAGCGGATCCCTTGCCCAGCTTGTCCATGACAAGCCATAGGAAATCCTTTTTATGATCCATCAGCCAGTCCAGATAGAACAGGCCTTGGTTGATGACGTTCTCGTTTACCGACCGCTTGTACTCGATGATGACCGGGCTGCCGTCTTCGTCGATACCGAGGGTGTCTATTCGCCCGCCGTGGACCGGACCCGTGCTGTATTCTGAAGCCAGGAACCTGACACCTAGAAGGGTTTCGAGGTTCTTCTCAAAGAGGCTCTGTAGGGATTTCTCGACTTGAGGGCTCTGCGCTGGCAATTCAGCCACGCAGGCCTGAGCAATGCGGAATAGTTTGATGTCACTCATTTCGGTCGAGGCCTCAATCGCTTAAGCTTGGAGAATAGCCGCGCCTCAGTAGCTGGATAGCCCCTTTCGCAGCCGCATGCCTTGGCGCGAAGCGGCACTGCCTCGTCGCCTAAGTTGGCGACATCTCTTGACCCGTTTGACCGCCTAGATTCTACCAGCGGACGGCACGCGAAAAGGCCGGGGGCACCAACGATGAACGTGCAGGCGCACAACGATCTCAAGGGCGACATTTGGGAAATCGCCAAACGTCTACGTGGGCCTTATCGCCCTCCACAATACCGGCTCGTGATGTTGCCGATGATCGTGCTGCGAAGGCTGGATTGCCTCCTTGAGCCAACCAAGGCGGCGGTGCTGAAACAGCATGCCAAGCTGGTCGCGGCGAACACGCCGGCAAACGCGATGGACCGGCTTCTAGGACGCGCCGCCGACCCCGACCGCAAGCACCCGCTCTACAATACCAGTCCATTTTCGTTCGAGCGGCTCTTGGGCGATCCTGAGAACATTGCGCCGAATCTTGTCTCCTACATCAACAGTTTCTCGCCGACCGCGCGAGCTATCTTTGAGCGGTTCAATTTCACCGATCAGATCGAAAAGCTGGATGCCTCAAATCGGCTGTTCGCCATCGTCAAGGCGATGGCCGGTGTAGACCTGCATCCCGACCGGATTGATAATCTGCAGATGGGCTATCTGTTCGAGCATCTGGTGATGCGCTTCAACGAACAGGCCAATGAGGAGGCGGGCGACCACTTCACCCCGCGCGAAGTAATCCGCCTGATGGCCAACCTGATCTACACGGGCGAACACGACGTCTACACGCCGGGCATTTTCCGCACGATCTACGATCCGACGTGCGGCACCGGGGGGATGCTGTCGGAATCTGAGAAGTTCATTCTCGACCAAAACGAGGACGCGAACCTTGCCCTTTTCGGCCAAGAATACAACGACGAGTCCTGGGCCATCTGTTGCGCGGACATGCTAATCAAGGACGAAGATACCAAAAGCATTGTTGAAGCAGATACGCTTACCAAGGACGGATTTGAGGGCCACCGGTTCCACTACCTGATGGCCAACCCACCTTTCGGTGTGGACTGGAAGGACCAGAAGACGGTGGTGGAGAGGGAGCATCGCGAGATGGGCTTCTCGGGCCGGTTCGGCGCGGGCCTACCCGCGATCAATGACGGTTCGCTGCTGTTCCTGCAGCACATGATGTCCAAGATGCACCCCTATAAGGAGGGAGACGAGAACGCGGTCGGCTCAAAGATCGCCATCGTGTTCAACGGCTCGCCGTTGTTCTCGGGCGACGCAGGGTCGGGGCCGTCGAACATCCGGCGGTGGATCATCGAGAACGACTGGCTCGATGCCATCGTCGCCCTGCCGGACCAGCTTTTCTACAACACAGGCATCTTCACCTATGTCTGGCTCGTCACCAATCGAAAGCCGCCGGAACGGCGCGGCACGGTCCAGCTGATCGACGGCACGCGCTTTTCGCAGCGCATGAAAAAGAGCCTGAACAACAAACGCAACGAAATTAGCGAGGATCAGATCCGTGAGCTGACGCGCCTTTATGGCGACCGGCGCGACGGCGCGACGGCTGAGGTGCGGGTCAACGGGCACAATGAACCCCGCGTCGTATCGCTCATCTTCGAGAACCGCGAGTTCGGCTTCCTGAAGGTGACGGTCGAGCGCCCCTTGCGAATGAGTTTCGAGGTCACGGAGGAACGGATCGCCCGCCTGGAGGATCAGTCCGCCTTCGCCAATCTGGCCACGTCCAAGAAACGCAAGGACGACAAGGCGGCGGCGCGTGAGATTGAGGACGGCGTGGCGCAGCAGGCCGCGATCCGTAAGGTGTTGGCCACGCTGAAGGCCAAAGGTCGCTATGGTGACCGCGAGGCGTTCGACGTCGACCTGGCCCGCGCCGCCGAGCGCGAGGACATCAAGATCGCCGCCCCGGTCAAGAAGGCCATCTTCGCGGCTCTAGGGGAGCGCGATGCGACAGCCGAGATTTGCCGGGACGGCAAAGGCAGGGCCGAACCGGACAGCGAGTTGCGGGACACTGAGAACATCCCCCTGCCGGAGGGCACGACCCTGCCGTTGCCAATGGAGTTCGGGCCGGACAAGCCAAACGACAAGCTGGTCACGGCCTTCCGAGGCGCGATCGACGCCCATATGGCGCGCGAGGTGCACCCCCATGTGCCCGATGCCTGGGTCGATTACGACAAGACCAAAGTCGGCTACGAAATCCCGATCAACCGGCATTTCTACGTCTACAAGCCGCCGCGCCCGCTGGAAGACATCGAGGGAGACATCACCGCGCTGGAGGACGAGATCGCCGGCCTGCTGAAGGGGCTGGTAGCGTGACGCCCAGCACAGGCGCCCTGCGTCATTTCAGCCGGATCAAGAATGGCTCAACGCCTGCCAGTGGCGAAGCTGATTACTGGGGAGGCGACATCAAATGGGCCACGCCTGAAGACCTTGGCAGGCTCAGCGGCGACAAGATTTCCCAGACGAAACGCCAAGTGACAGAGCAAGCCGTCGAGGACACGAATCTTTCGATCTTACCTGTAGGGGCCGTCTTGATTTCGACGCGCGCACCAATCGGTCATATGGCAATCACCGAAGAGCCCATGGCCTTTAATCAGGGCTGTCGTGGAATCATTCCCGGTGACCGAGTGCATGGACCATTTCTGTATTATCTACTGAAGTCGCGTGCGCCAGAGTTGAACGCGATGGCGAACGGCACCACCTTCGTCGAGTTGTCGCGCGATGAACTCGCAGCAGTCAGAGTCACCTTCCCACCCCTCGAAACACAACGGCGGATCGCGCGGTTTCTGAATGAGAAGACGGCCCAGATCGACGGACTGATCGAGAAGAAGCGCGCGCTTCTGGACCGGCTGGCCGAGAAGCGTCAAGCTCTTATCACCCGCGCCGTCACCAAGGGCCTAAACCCCGCCGCCCCCATGAAGCCTTCCGGTATCGACTGGCTCGGCGACATCCCAGCGCATTGGGGATTGGTGCCATTCAAATGGCGATGCCAGGTTCAGAGCGGGCAGGTGGACCCGCGCGAAGCCAAGTTCGCTGATATGCCGCTCATCGCTCCCGATCACATCGAAAGCGGCACCGGCCGACTTTTCGAGGTGACCAGCGCAGAAGAACAAGGGGCAATCAGCGGAAAGTATTTCTGCCCCTCCGGAAGCGTTCTTTACTCGAAGATACGACCAGCGTTGCGCAAGGTGGCGCTCTATGATGCAGAGTGCCTTTGTAGTGCCGACATGTATGCGATCGATCCCGGGGATCATTTTGACCGCAAGTATCTTTTCTATTTTCTTTTGACTGATGCTTTCAGCTCCTATGCAGAACTTGAGTCGCTTCGTGTCGCTATGCCGAAGGTTAATCGGGAAGCCTTGGGTGTTTTCCCACTTTCCGTACCGAGTGTATTTGAGCAGCGAGAAATCGCTGCCTTCTGTCATGAGGTGGACCAAGAGCATCGCCGAGTAGGCGATCAAGTTGTTTCCAGCATCAACAGGCTCGGGGAATATCGCGCCGCCCTGATTAACGCTGCCACCACAGGCCAACTGGAAGCCCTGCTATGACACTGGCAGCGAGCACCTATTTTCAGCATCTGAAGGCGTATATCAATAGCGACTACGTCATGCATGACGGCTCAGATAGCAAGGTCATCCTGAGCGAAAAGTATTTTCGACCAGAAGATGTAAAGCCGCAGGAGCGCCGGGTTGAGTTGCTTCTGCCGGGGCCGGGTATGGCCTTCAAGCTGGATCATGACGATTTTGAAATCGCGAAGAAGAAGAGCAAACCGGCGCTGTTTCACTTCCTCGATGACAACGCGAAGCCGTGGTCGCGGCGGTGCGACTTCGTCATTTTCTACACAAGCGGGCGTGCGTTCCACGCCGACTGCATCGAGTTCAAATCCAAGAGCCTCACGGCTGAAAAGATCGTTCCGCAACTCAAGGCAGGAGCCTGTTGGGTTCGCAGCCTGAAGCAGACCGTCGAGCACTACACCGGCGATACGCGCAGGATCAGGCTGCGGAAGTTCGTGTTCGCCGATAACGATAATCCCGGAGCGTATCTTGACGCCAACCGGCAACTCAACGCCGACCCGTCGATTCGCTACTATCATTTCGACGAGGTCGATGGTCAGCCCTTGGCGGCGCTGGCCAACACGTCCGTGCAGGAAGTTTAAGCCATGTCCGGGCACACTGAACGCGATTTCGAAACCGCCATTGAAACCGGCCTGATCGGCGCGGGTGGCTATCAGAGGCGCAGCCCCGCCGCCTATGACGAGGCGTTGGCGCTGTTTCCCGAGGACGTGACCGGCTTCCTGAAGGATACCCAAGCCGCGAAATGGGCTCAGCTAGAAGCCCTGCTGGGGGCCAAGACCACGGTGACGGTGCTCGACAGCCTGATCAAGGAACTGGACGTAAAAGGCACGCTGAACGTCTTGCGGCATGGCTTCAAATGCTACGGTAAGTCGTTCCGGTTGGCCTACTTCCGGCCGAACTCCGCCATGAACCCGGACGCCGCCGCGACTTATGGCCTGAATCGGCTGACCATCACGCGGCAGGTTGCCTTCACCTCGGTGCTGAAACGCTCCGACGGCCAGAACCGGCGCTGCATCATCGATGTGACGATCAGCCTAAACGGCCTGCCCGTGACCACGGCGGAGTTGAAGAACCCCCTGACCGGCCAGCGGGCCGCCGACGCCGTGAAACAGTATGCGGACGACCGCGACGAGCGCGATCTGCTGTTCGCGTTCAAGAAACGCGCGGTGGTCCATTTCGCCTTGGACACTGACGAGGTGTGGATGACCACCCGCCTGAAAGGCAAGGAAACAGTCTTCTTGCCCTTCAACCGGGGCCACGACCACGGCGCGGGCAATCCGCCGGTCGCAGACAACTGGAAGACCCACTACCTTTGGGACGAAGTTCTACAGGCGGACAGCCTGATCGACATCCTGCAACGCTTCATGCACCTGGACGTCAAGGAACGGCAGATCAAGACCGACAGGGGCGTGCGGACGATCAAACGCGAGACGATGATCTTCCCGCGCTATCATCAGCTCGATGTGGTGCGGAAACTGATCGCCGACGCCGGGGCGTACGGCTCGGGCCGGAACTATCTAATCCAGCATTCGGCAGGTTCGGGCAAGTCCAACTCCATCGCGTGGCTGGCGCACCGGCTGGCCAGTCTGCACGACGCCAACGACGCGAAGGTGTTTCATTCCGTCGTCGTCGTCACTGACCGGCGGGTGCTGGATCAGCAGCTTCAGAACACCATCTATCAGTTCGAGCACAAGACCGGCGTGGTCGAGAAGATCGACGAGAACACGCAACAGCTGGTCCGCGCTCTGTCGAACGGGACGCCGGTGGTCATCACCACCATCCAGAAGTTTCCCTTCATCGCCCAGGCCCTTTCGACATTGGACGCCAAGGGCTCAGGCGTGAAGATCGATACAGCGGGCAAGCGGTTCGCTGTCATCGTGGACGAGGCACATTCCTCCCAAAGCGGCGAGACGGCCACCGCCCTGAAAGGAATGCTGAACAAGGACGGCATCGAAGCCGCCATCGCTGCCCAAATGTCAGACGAGGAGGACGACACCCTTTCCGACGACGCCAAGGCCGCCATGCTCCGCGACGCCCTCAAACGGGCACGTCAGCCGAACCTGAGCTTCTTTGCCTTCACCGCTACGCCGAAGTTCAAGACCAAGGTTCTGTTCGATCAGCCAGGGCCGTCGGGTGTCTCGCCCTTCCACGAATACACCATGCGGCAAGCCATCGAAGAAGGCTTCATCATGGACGTGCTGCTGAATTACACGACCTACAAGCGGTTCTTTGGTCTAATAAAACGGGTCGAAGACGACCCCGAAGTGCCGCGTAAACAAGCCGCCAAGGCGCTGACTCGGTTTCTGGAACTGCATCCCGTCAATATCGAACAGGTCGTGTCGGTCATCGTCGAGCATTTCCGCCTGACCGTGATGCATGAGCTAGGCGGGCGGGCCAAGGCGATGGTTGTGACCGGCTCGCGCCTCGCCGCCGTCAAATACAAGTTGGCGTTCGACCGTTACATCAAGACGCATGGCTATACCGGCATCCGCTCGCTGGTCGCCTTTTCCGGCGCGGTGGAAGACCCCGACGATCCCGGCGCGTCCTATACCGAAGTGTCGATGAACGACGGCTTGGCCGAAAGTGAACTGCCCGAAGCATTCGAGCGCGACGACTACCGCGTGCTTCTGGTCGCGGAGAAATACCAGACTGGCTTCGATCAGCCGCTGTTGCAGACCATGTATGTCGTCAAGAAGTTGGCAGGCGTGCAAGCGGTCCAGACTCTGTCACGGCTGAACCGGATGGCACCGGGCAAGGCGCGGACCTTTGTGCTGGATTTTGCCAACGAAGAGGCGGACATCTACGCCGCCTTCAAGCCCTATTACGAGGCGACGCCAATCGGCGAGAACGCCGACCCGCACAAGCTGTCGGAGTTGCAACATCGGTTGCTGCAATGGGCTATCTTCGCCCCAGCCGACGTCGATACCTTCGCCGAAGTCTGGTATCGCGGCAAGCGCGACCACTCGGCTGCTGACCACCGCGTGATGAATGCTGTGCTCGACGTCGTCGTCGAACGGTTCAAGGAAAAGACGGACGTTGAGCAGGACGAGTTCCGAGGTCAGTTGACCGCCTATCGAAACCTTTATGCCTTTCTATCCCAGATCATCCCCTATCAGGACAGCGAGCTAGAAAGGCTTTACGCCTTCGTCCGCAACCTGACCGCCAAGCTACCCCCGCCCGGCGATGGTCAGGCCTTCGCGCTCGATGACGAAGTGGCCTTGCGGTTCTTCCGGCTTCAGCAAATGACCGAAGGATCTATCGACCTCGGCTATGGCCAAACCGCCCCGCTGAAAGGACCGACCGACGTCGGCACCGGCGGTGTCGCCGAAGAGGGCGTGACCCTGTCCACCCTAGTCGCCAAGCTGAACGACCGGTTCGGCACCGACTTTGCCGAAGCCGACCAGTTCTTCTTCGACCAAATTCGCGCGAGCGCGGAAGCGGATGATAAAATCGTCGAAGCCGCGAAGGCCAACAACCTCGCGAACTTTTCGTCCTATCTGGAACGGATGCTCGACGAGCTGTTCATTGACCGCATGGAGGGGAACGACGAAATCTTCTCACGCGTGATGACCGACAAGGACTTCCGCACGGCGGCCCACGAGCACCTCGCGTTCGAGATTTTCCGTCGAGTCAGAGACATAGCGGGCAAGTCCGAAGGAGCCAGCTAATCAACACCGTGTTGATCTGCGGAAATCTGTCCCAGCGCGCACCCAAGCGACTGACCAGCGCTAAGGCACTCCCGCCGCAAGCCGAGAGCTTTCCTTGTTAGGGGCGCTTTCGCTTAGGAGTGAGGAAGACGCTGGGTTAAAGGCCCTTTGGCCTCAAACCGCTCCCATGTCCTACGGGAAGTAGTGGTGCCGCTTAGGTGACTCGAACACCTGACCCCCTCATTACGAATGAGGTGCTCTACCGGCTGAGCTAAAGCGGCTCCGGATGCGAGGGCCGTGACCCTGCGCGAGAGGGGGTCTTTATACGGGCGCGTCGCGCTTGCCAAGCGTCGGTTTGAAGATCGCGAGCAATGCGGCTTCGTTCGGGCTGGTCGCGATCTGCGGATCGAGGTTCAGGGCGACGAGGGGGGCGGCTGCGGCGGGGGAGATGCAGGCGATCCTGGCGCAGCGGAGGCGTGCGGCGTGGCGGTCGGCCAGCAGTCTGGCGGCGCGGGGCGAATGGAGCAGGACCGCGTCGAATGTGGCGGGGGGCGCTTGGTGGGTCGGGTTCGTGCGATAGACGGGCAGGGCGTGGGCCACGAGGTTGCGGGCGCCGGCCAGCGTCAGGGCGGCGGTCATGTCGCCGGCCGGGGTTTCGGCCTGGGGGATCAGGAGGACGGCGTCGGACAGGCTCGCGGCGATCAGTTGGGCCAGGTCGGTCAGGTCGCCCTGGGCGGAACGAACGTCGGTAAAGCCGGCCGCCGACGCCGCCTGGGCGGTCGCGTCGCCGACGGCGAAGACGGGCTGATCGCGACGCAGCGTCAGGGGGGCGAAGGCGGCGACGCCGTTGGGGCTGGTGAAGACCAGGGCGTCGAACGTCGTGAGGTCGGGCAGGGCGGGCTTCAGCGGTTCGACCGCCAGCAGGGGGGCGACGATGGGGTCCAGCCCCATGGCCGCCAGGCGTGCGGCGGTGCGCGAGGCGCCGGGTTCGGCGCGGGTGATCCACACACGGACCGGGGCCGGGGCCGAGGCTGGGGCGGTCATCCGTCCAGCGTCGCGGGATCGACTTCCTGATCCCCGGCGAAGGCGTGGACCTCGGCCCCCAGCCGCTGGCCCAGGGCGCGGGCGGCGGCCGCATCCGCCTGGGGCAGTTCGCCGACGCGGCGCCAGCGGGCGGAGCCGTCGGGGCTGAGCATTTCGGTGGTCAGATGCAGAATGTCGTCGGCGATGCGGGCATAGGCGCCGACAGCGGTGCGGCACGACCCCTCCAACGCCGTCATGGCCCCGCGCTCGGCGGCGACGCACAGGGCGGTTTCGGCGTGGTTCAGGACGGCGACCCACGGCGCGTTTCGCTCGGCGTCGATGTCCGAAGCGCGGGTCTGGAGCGCCAACGCCCCCTGGCCGGGCGCGGGCAGGAAGGCGTCCAGCGACAGTTTCTCGCGGATGTGATCCGTCACGCCCAGCCGCGTCATGCCCGAGACAGCCAGCAGGATGGCGTCGAACTCTCCATCGGCGGCGCGGCGCAGGCGGGTGTCGATGTTGCCGCGCAGCATCTCGACCTTCAGGTCCGGGCGCAGGGCCAGGGCCTGGGCCTGACGCCGCAGGCTGGCGGTGCCCAGGCGCGCGCCGAACGGCAGGGCGTCGAAACTGTCGAAGTCGCGGCTGACGAAGGCGTCGCGGGCGTCCTCGCGCTGGGGGATGGCGGCGATACACAGGCCGTCGGGCTGTTCGGCGGGCACATCCTTCATCGAATGGATGGCGATGTCGATGCGGCCGTCCAGCAGCGCCTCCTCGATCTCCTTGGTGAACAGGGCCTTGCCGCCGATCTCCAGAAGGCGGCGGTCCTGAACCCGGTCGCCCGTGGTGACGATCTCGACCAGGGGCACGGCGGTCTGGATCTCGGCCTCGGGCACGCCCAGGGCGCGGCCGATGGCGCGCTGCATCATGCCGGATTGGGCGAGCGCCAGCTTGGAGCGGCGGGTGCCGATGCGGAGAGGAAAGGTCATGAGCGTTGCGTACCGGACGCCGGATCGCTACCTCGACCCGGATGGAGATCTCCGCCGACTATAGCAGCGGCCCGGCAGCGGCAACTGGACGGGATGTCCGCCCCCGTTCCGGCAGGGCCCTGACGGTTCTGGGGCTGGAAACCAGCTGCGATGAGACGGCGGCCTCGGTGGTGCGGCTGACGCCGTCGGTTGCCGGCGGTTGCGCCGAGGTGCTGTCGTCGGTGGTCCACAGCCAGATCGACGATCATGCAGCCTATGGCGGGGTGGTGCCCGAGATCGCGGCGCGCAGCCATGTCGAGATGATCGCCGAGGTCACGCGCCGCGCGATGGCCGAGGCCGGCATGGGCTACGACGGGCTGGATGGGATCGCTGCGACGGCGGGGCCGGGTCTGGTCGGCGGGGTCATGGTGGGGCTCAGCTTCGGCAAGGCGGCGGCCCTGGCGCGCGGCCTGCCGCTGGTGGCGGTCAATCATCTGGAGGGCCATGCGGTCTCGGCGCGGCTGGGGACGGAGGTCGCCTATCCCTTCCTGCTGCTGCTGGTGTCGGGCGGCCATTGTCAGCTTCTGGAGGTGCGCGGGATCGGCGACATGAGCCGCATCGGCGCCACCATCGACGATGCGGCGGGCGAGGCCTTCGACAAGATCGCCAAGGCCCTGGGCCTGGGTTATCCCGGCGGGCCGGCGCTGGAACGGCTGGCGATGCAGGGCGACGGGTCGCGGATCGACCTGCCGCGTGCCTTGCTGGGTCGAAAGGATTGCGACTTCTCCTTCTCGGGTCTGAAGACCGCCGCCTTCCGCATCGCCCAGACGTGCGAGACCGATCAGGACAAGGCGGACCTAGCCGACGCCGTGCAGAACGCGATCGCGCGCCAGCTGTCGGATCGGTCGGAACGGGCGCTGGCGGCCTATGCGGAGACGCACGACGCCCTCATGCAGGCAGGCTCCGCGAGCCGGCCGGTAGGGCGAAAAAGACTGTTTGTGGTCGCGGGTGGGGTAGCGGCCAACAAGACGATCCGCGCGACCCTGCAGGCGACGGCGGCGAAACATGGCTTCGACTTCCTGGCGCCGCCCATGGCCTATTGCACCGACAATGCGGCCATGATCGCCCTGGCGGGGGCGGAGCGGCTGGCGCTGGGTCTGACCAATGACATCGATGTGGTCGCCCGGCCGCGATGGCCGCTGGACGAAGCGCGCGCCCTGTCCGATCCTTCGCACAGGCCGGGTCGCAAGGGCGCGAAAGCATGACGAACGAAACCGCTTCGGGAGGGCGTATGGAATTCCGCACGGCAGGGGTCATCGGCGCGGGCGCCTGGGGCACGGCCTTGGCCCAGGTCTGTGTGCGCGCGGGCCTGGAGACGACGCTTCAGGCGCGCGAGCAGCAGTTGGTCGAGACGATGCGGGCGACGCGGGCCAACGCCCTCTATCTGCCCGGCGTGCCGCTGGCGGAAGAATTGAAGTTCACCGCGGACCTGGGCGAACTGGGCGGCTGCGACCTGATCCTGGCGGTGCCGCCGGCCCAGCATATGCGCGCCACCCTGACCGCCTTTGCGCCCCATCACCGGCCGGGCGTGCCGGTGGTGCTGTGTTCCAAGGGTGTCGAGCGCGGCACGATGAGGCTGATGACCGAGGTGCTGGCCGAGACCCTGCCGGGCGCCCCCGCCGCCGTCCTGTCCGGTCCCAGTTTTGCGGGCGAGGTGTCGCGCGGACTGCCGACCGCCGTCACCCTGGCCTGCGCCGATCAGGCGCTGGGTCAGGCGCTGCTGAACACCCTGTCGGCGCCGGGCTTCCGGCCCTATCTGGCGACCGATCTGGTGGGCGCCGAGGCGGGCGGGGCGTTGAAGAATGTGCTGGCCATCGCCTGCGGCATTTCCGAGGGGCGTCAGTTGGGCCGCAGCGCCCACGCCGCCCTGATCACGCGCGGCTTTGCGGAAATGACCCGTCTCGCCGTCGCCATGGGCGGTCAGGCCGAGACGGTGGCAGGGCTGTGCGGTCTGGGCGACCTCGTCCTGACCTGCTCCAGCCCCCAGTCGCGCAACATGAGCCTGGGGCTGGCCCTGGGGCAGGGGCAGACGGTCGAACAGGCTTTGGCCGGCAAACGGTCGGTGGCTGAAGGTTACGAGAGCGCGCCGGCCGTACGGGAACTGGCCGCGCGTCTCGGCGTGGAAATCCCCATCTCCGAAGGCGTTGCGGCTCTGCTGGCGGGCGAGATCGACGTGGACGGTCTGATCGACGGCCTGCTGTCGCGCCCGCTGAAGGCCGAGCGTGTCTGAGGACGGGCCGGGCGAGCGGAAACGGGTCTGGAAGACGCCTGCGGGCGTGGCCCTGTGCGCCGAGGGCGACATCGCCGACCCCGGCTCGCGCGGCTTCGTGCTGCAGATCGGCGAGGCCTTCTTCCACGGCTTTGTGGTCAGGAAGAATGGTCAGGTGGCCGGCTGGGTCGACCGCTGTCCCCATGCGGGTTTCCCCATCGCCATGGAGATCGACCGCTATCTGACGCCGGACGGATCGCTGATCCTGTGCGGCTGGCACGGGGCGGTGTTCGAGCCGCTGACCGGCGAATGCAAGGGCGGCCCCTGCGCCGGCGGGCGGCTGACGCCCTGGCCGGTCGCGGCCTCGGGCGGGATCGTCCGCACCGCCTGACGATCAGCGCGCCAGCCGCTCCTTGGCCTTGTGGGCGCCGAACACCACGTCCGGGTCCGGTTTCTTGACCGGCAGGTCGGTGTGTTTCAGCACCGACAGGATGAACCGCCCGATGTTCAGCCGCGCCGTCTTCTTGTCGTCGGTGGCCACCACGGTCCAGGGCGCATAGTCGCGATCCGTCTCGTCCAGCATCCGGTCGCGCGCGTCGGAATAGGCGTCGAACCGCGCCTCGGCCTCGGCGTCCAACGACGACAGCTTGAACTTCTTCAGCGGGTCGGTGCGCCGCGCCTTCAGCCGTGCGGCCTGTTCCTTGCGCGAGATATCCAGCCAGATCTTGATCAGGATGATGCCGTCGTCGGTCAGCATCCGCTCGAACCGCGGGGCGTCGGTCATGAACTGGGCGTATTGCTCGGGCGTGCAGTATCCCATCACCGGCTCCACCCCGGCGCGGTTGTACCAGGAGCGGTTGAAGATGACCGTCTCGCCCGCCGCCGGCAGGTGTGGCACATAACGCTGGAAATACCACTGGCTGGTGTCCCGGTCGCTGGGCTTGGGCAGGGCGACGACGCGGGTCTGGCGCGGCGACATATATTCGGTCAGCCGCTTGATGGCGCCGTCCTTGCCGGCCGTGTCGCGGCCTTCCAGCACGATGACCACGCGCGAGCCGTGTTCGATGCTCCAGGCCTGGGTCTGGACGATGGCCAACTGAATCTGTTCCAGCTCGGCGTCATAGGCGTCGGATTTCTTTCCCATGGCGAAAGAGTGAGCCAGGTTCGACCGGGCGGCAAGCAAAAGCCGTCTCGGCGACTGAAGCGGAGCCGTTCGTTGCGCGAGGCGTTAGGGGCGGGGCCTGCATCGAAGGCGGGCGGACGGGGGACCGATGAAGCGCGATCTGGCGGAAATCTGGAACCTGATCTGGGAGATCGGCCTGTTGGCCTGCGCCGGTTTCGCCCTGCTGAACCTCTTCGCTCCGCCCCAGGATCTGCCGTGGAAGCCGCTGGATCTGGACCGGCCGGTGGGCGGCGCGACGGCGGCCAAGGTCGCCGCCTTCGGCGTGGACGCCGCTGCGCCGCCCGAGGCGCTGGAACGGGCGACCGAAACCTGCATGAAGGCTCTGCGCGACGCTGGCGTCCAGGTGGAGCGCGCGGCCGATCGCGATGACGGCGGCTTCTGCGTGGTGCGGGGCGCGGTCAGGATCGCGGGCGGGGCGGTGACGCCTTTGGCCCCCGCGAATGTGGTCATGCAGTGCCCACTGGCCGTCCGCTACGTCATCTGGGACCGGCAGGTGCTGCGTCCCGTCGCGCGCGAGGAACTGGGGTCCGAACCGGCGCGGGTCGAGAATTTCGGAACCTATGCCTGCCGCCGCATCTATGGCTCCCGGGACGAGGGCGAACGGCCAAGCGAACACGCCCGCGCCAACGCCCTGGATGTCTCCGCCATCACCCTGAAGGACGGCCGCACCATCAGCGTGCTGGACGACTGGCGTGGCCAGGGGGCGGCGGGGCAGTCGGGTTCGCGCTTCCTGCACCGGGTCCGGGACGGCGGCTGTCGCCTGTTCTCGACGGTCTTGTCACCCGACTACAACCCCGCCCACGCCGACCATCTGCACATCGACGGCGCGCCCAACGGCCTCTGTCGTTAAGGTTGAATGCGGCCATTGCGAATCGATTTGGCTGTTGACCGTCTGGAAAAGCCGGGTGACAACATCGGCACAGTCCGGATTTCGCGTGGGGTCCACACCTGCGTTTCGCTCCTTCGCCTGAACGAGCTGTCCAGTTGGATTGTCGGGTCACCTCGAGAGGGATCCGCCTGGAAAAGCGCGTTTACGGAGACGCAGACATGGCGACCGGCACGGTCAAGTGGTTCAACCCCACCAAGGGCTACGGCTTTATCCAGCCCGACAGCGGCGGCTCGGACGTGTTCGTTCACGTCACCGCCGTTCAGAAGGCTGGCCTTCAGGGCCTCGATGAAAACGCCAAGGTCGAGTACGAGCTGGAAAACCAGCGCGGCAAGACGTCGGCGATCGACCTCAAGATTCTCTAGGTCGAACAGACTTCTAGATTTGGAAAACAGGCGCGGCGGCTTCGGCTTCCGCGCCTGTTTTTTCTTGGGAGCGGCCCGCTGGTTTCGGCTTCAGCCGGAGGAAAGGGCGTCGGCGGGGGTCGGTCTGGCGCGTTGCGCGCGCTGGGCCAGCACGACGGCGCCCAGAACCAGGACGCCGCCCAGGGCCTGGACCGGCGTCAGGGTCTCGCCGAACACCCACCAGCCCAGCAGGCCCGCGACCACCGGCTGAACCAGGATGGTGACGGCCGTGATCGAAGCGGGCAGCCGGCCCAGCGCCCAGGCCACCCCTCCCTGACCGAAGACGTGCATGACGCCCATGGCGAGGCAGGCGCCCCACCCGGCCAGGCTGGCGGGCACGATGTCCTCGCCCAGCGCCAGGGCGACGATCAGCAGCAGGGGCGTGCCCAAAAGCGTGGCCCAGAAGGTGACGCGCATGGCCCCCGCCGTCGCCCGCGCCGCCTTCACCGACAGGAAATAACCCGAATACCAGATCGCCACCGACAGGGAGAAGGCGTCGCCCAGCCGCGGATTGGTTCCTTGTCCGCCGTCTGCGCCTGCCGCCATTGCAAAGGCTCCGCCCATGGCCAGCGCCAGGGCGAACAGGAACAGCCGGTGCGGCCGCTCCTTCAGCACCAGCCAGCCGAACAGGGTCACCACGACCGGCGTCAGATTGCACAGCACCGTCGCATTGGCGACCGACGTCATGACGATGCCGTAGTGCCAGAAGCTGAGGTCCAGGGCGAAGAACAGGCCCGCCAGCAGCGCCCATTTCGACGGCGTCGCGATCCCGCCCCGCTCGCGCGCCGCCAGCAGGGCCAGCAGAGGCAGGGCCAACAGGAAGCGCCAGAACCCCGCCGCCGCCGGGCCCGTTTCGGTCAGCCGCACCAGGATCGGCGCCAGGCCCAGCACGCAGGCGGCGACCAACAGAACCATCAGGGCGAAGGCGCGCGGAGAGGGACGCAGGAAGGAAGGTGGGTCTGGACGCTGGTCGGGGGCGGACATGGCCGGCTCTTACGCCCCCGTGCGACGGGACGCCACAGCCCCAGGCCTCAAACCAGCGGGTCGATCCGCGCTTTCAGCGTGACCGACAGGCCTGGATCGCGGTCGCGATAGTCGATCACGCCTTCCAACTGTCCGACCAGGCTCTGGATCATCATGGAGCCGAAGCCCTTGCCCGCCAGGTGCCCGCCTTCGCCCTCGTCCTCGACCCTCAGGCGGAAGACATCGCCGTCTTCCTCGAACGCGATGCGCAAGGGGCCGGGCCTGCCCTTGTAGGCATATTTCTGGGCGTTGATGATCAGCTCGGTCAGGATCAGGCCGATGGTTACGGCCCGTCCGGCGTCGACGCACACCGGCGCCAGATCGGTCTCGGTGGCGGCCGCCCAATCCGGGCCCATGCTGGACGTCAGATCGTCGATCAACTCGCCGATGTAGCGGCCCATGTCGATGGTCGTGACGGTCTCGCCGCGATAGAGCAGGCTGTGGACCGCCGCCACGGCCCGCACGCGACGCCGCGCCTCGTTCAGGGCCATGGCGGCGGGTCCCGTCTGTTCTCGCGCCTGCAGGCCCAGGAAGCTGGAGACCAGGGTCAGGCTGTTCTGAACCCGGTGGTTGACCTCGCGGATCAGATATTGCTGCTGTTCCAGCCGCAGGTCGCGTTCCGACAGACTGGTCTGCAGCGAACGGTTCAGCCGTCGCAACTGGTCTATGGCGGAATAGTCGGCCAGGGCGTCGCGCAATCGTCCGGCGGATTCGATGGCGGCCGGTCCCCAGCGTCGCGCCCGCCCCGCGACCTCTTCGGACCAGCTTTCGAACGAGGCGCGCGGGGTCAGTGTGGCGTTGGAGCCGGTCTTGTCGGCGGTGGCGGGATTGCCGGCCCAGCGCACCGTCTCGCGCACCTCGGCCCGGAACCACAGGATAGACAGCGGCTGCTGCACCTGCAGATTGACGGCCAGCAGGCCGCTGCCGTGGGTGGTCCAGGCCTTGGCCTCGGGCAGGACGGCGGACAGGGCGTGCGAAGAGACCGGGCGCAGGCCCGGACGTTCGGCGACCCAATCGGCGATGATCCGAACGCCCTCGATCGGCGGGGTGTGCCCAAAGGTCCTGACCTCTCCTTCGGAAACGATGGCCAGGCCGTCCGCGCTGGTCAGTTGCATCAGCGGCTCGGCGCGGTCGGCCAGGGCGGCGGCCAGCGGCTTGTCCGCAGGCAGGCGCGCGACCAGTTGGTCCTCCAGCCGACGCAGCCGGGTGCGATCGCGATAAAGCTCGGCGTCGCTCTTGGCCTTCAGCTGACCCGCCAGGTTGCGCGCCAGGGTCGTGCATCCGACCCGAAGCTCGAACGGCAGCAGTTTGGGCGAGGCGTTGTGACAGGCCACCAGGCCCCACAGGGCGTCGTCCACGATGATCGACACCGAGGCCGAGGCGCGCACGTCCATGTTCCGCAGATACTGCAGATGAACGGGCGACACCGACCGCAGGCCGCTGTCGCTCATGTCCAGAGGCGTCTCGCCCGGCGTGGTCGGCCGCAACGGCTGGGGCGTATAGCGGCTGTCGGGAATGACCCGAACCGGATTGCGCAGATAAAGGGCGCGCGCCTGGCGTGGAATGTCGGTCGCGGGGAAATGGTGGTTCAGAAACGATCCGGTCCCATCGGCGCGGGACTCGGCGACGACCTGCCCGGCCTCGTCGTCCTGAAAACGATAGATCATCACCCGGTCGAAGCCGGTCAGCCGGCGGAAAGCCTCAGCCGCGCGTTCGCACAGCCCATGCACCGTGACGGCGCGTTCCAGTGCAGCGCCGGCGGCGCCCAGGCCCGACACCAGATCGACCCCCAGCCGCGCCTGTTGCGAGCTTTGTTCGATCTCGACGATCATCAGGCCGCTGGGCAGGCTCGGCGTGGGGTCCGGCGCCATATGAACGACGACGTCGTATTCCAGCCGGTTGGTCGCCCGCCAGCGACAGACGAAGCCCGTCTCCTGAGCCGCCGCCATCGAACGAATGCGGCGATCGGCGACATCGCCCAGAACCTCGCCCACGGATCGACCGATCCAGGCGCTGCGTCCCGTCAGGTCTTCGATCAGACCCGCGCCCTGGCGGATCGTCATCGACTGCAGGTCCAGCACCAGCATGAAGCCGTGCGGCTGGATCGATCCGGGGATGTGGATCGGTTCACGATCGCATTGGGTCAGGTCGGGCGCGATCTGATCGAGGGTTTCGGTCAAATGGCGGCCTCCTGCTCTTGCGGCTGCAGGATGCGGTGCGCGAAGGCGAAGCCATCGACGCCGCCCTTGACGATCTGATCGACATCGGCGCGGCCGGCGGCGCAGGCCTGATCCAGAAGGGTCATGAAGGCGCGCCAGCGGGGGCCGGTCTCGTCGCCATAGGGATCCAGGAAGCTCAGGCCTTCCAGCCCGCGTCCTTCGGCGGTTAGACGACGGCGGATGATCCGTCCGCCCAGCATCGAACCTTCCGCCACATAGACCCAGCCCAGGGCCTCTCCGGCGGAGGCCGGTCCCTCGACGCGGGCCGCCGCCGGCTGCACAACGCCCAGGGCCGCCAGGTCCCGGGCGATGCCGTCCGCGCGCGAACGGGGGTCGAAACCGCCGCCGACCTCGGCGTTCAGTCGGGCGACCAACGGATGGCTGACCGGCTCAAGGCCGGCGTGAAAACGATAAAAGGCCGCGACCGCAGCCGCGCGGGTTTCGATCTGCGCCAGACGACCCTCGATCCCGGCCTCGGTCTCCAGCGTCTCGTGCGCGGCGGCTGTGGCTTCCCGAAGGGCGTGGAGGATGGGGGAAGCACTCATGGGATCAGATTAACACACTGTGTTGGCTTGTCGATTTCCTCTCGGCGAGAGGCGCGCTACAAGGCCTGGCGCTGCACGGAACGGCTCAGGTCGCATGACGTTCAGCAGCCTCTTTGCTTTTTGTCTTGGATCGGTCGCCCCATGAAACTGCGCGTGCGCGCCGAGCTCGTCTATCGTTTCGATCCGCCGACGGACGCCATCTACAAGATTCAGGTCGCCCACTGGCCGGGCCAGGACATCATCGAGGAAAGCCTGACTTTCGATCCGCCGGTCGAGTTTCATGAGGATCAGGACGTCGATTTCGGCGCCCGCACCCTGCGATGCCATGTCGAGGGCGAGGTCAAGCTGACCTACGAGGCCCTGGTGGACAATGGCGTTCTGAAGGGCCTTCCACCCGACGTGTCGCAACACGACTGGGGCGAGTTGCCGGCCGAGGTGCTGCCCTATCTCCAGCCCAGCCGCTATTGTCCGTCCGACCAGTTCGGCCGGTTCGTGGCGCGCGAGTTCGGCGAGACCGCCGGCGGCGCGCGGGTGCTGGCGATCCTGAACTGGATTTCCGAACACGTCGATTACGAGCATGGGGTGTCGGATACCGAAACGACGGCGGCGCGAACCTTCATCGATCGGGCGGGGGTGTGCCGCGACTTCACCCACCTGGGCATGACGCTGTGCCGGGCATCGGGCATTCCTGCGCGCGCCGTCAGCGCCTTCGCCCATCAGCTGACGCCGCCGGACTTTCACGCCATTTTCGAGGTCTGGCTGGACAATGGCTGGTGGCTGGTCGATGCGACGGGCCTGGCGCCGGTCGAGGGGCTGGTGCGGATCGCCTGCGGCCGCGACGCCGCCGACATCGCCTTTCTGACGACCCAGGAGCGGTGTCAGATGGTGCGCCAGTCGGTGACGGTGTCGGCGGCCTGAGCCTTTGTGTCCGCGCATCCCCGCGAAAGCGGGGACCCAGAGTTTTGGGCGCTCAGATGCGGATCAGAGAAGGCGCTGCTCAATCCGATTCGCGATGTGAAAGGACTGGGTCCCCGCTTTCGCGGGGATGAGCGGGTTTAATGCGCCGCCTTGGAGGCCTGAAGTTCGTCGATCACGTCCATCTGGCGCAGCACCTTGTTCAGCGGATCGATCAGGACATGGGCGCCGCTCGGGACCGCGATCCGCCCGTGACCGCCGGTCATCGGCACGACTTGAACGCGGCCGTCGATCTCCACCTCGACCGGCATGGGGAACGGGCCGCCGTCGCCGGTCGTCCATTCCAGCCGCAGCATTCCGCCTTCGCGCGTCTCGGCCAGCACCGGCAGGGCGGCGTTGTAAAGATAGCCGCGGAAGAACCAGCCATAGTCCTGGCCCGTCACGGAGTTGACGATGACCAGGAAGTCGTCGGTGGAACGATACAGGGGCGCGAAATTGCCCGGTCGCGGATCGGGTCGGCCATAGACCAGTCGCGTGATCGCCTCGTGGAAGGCCGCGTCGCCGATCAGCATCCGCAAGCTATGGCTGATCAGCGACCCCTTGGAATAGATGTCGTTGCCCGGCCCGACGTCGCCCTTATAGACCTCGTCCTCGGTCTTGGGCGCACCCGAGACGACGGGATATTTGTTGACCAGCCCCTCGCGCTGATCAGCCAGTTCGCGCTGCATGTAGCGGTCGCCCAGCAACCAGCGCGCATAGAGGGGCTGCATATAGCTGCCCAGCCCTTCGTGCAGCCACATGTCGTCGGCGTTCTGGTTGGTCAGCTGGTTGCCGAACCATTCGTGGGCGAATTCGTGCTGCAACAGCCAGTCATAGCCCCGACCGTCGATCTTGTAGCCGTTGCCATAGGCGTTGATGGTCTGGTGCTCCATGCCCAGGTGCGGCGTCTCGACCACCCCCATCTTCTCGTCGCCGAACGGATAGGGGCCGACAGTCGCTTCGAAGAAGTCCAGCATCTTGGGAAACTGGGCGAACAGGGCCTGGACCTGTTCCGGCGCATCCGACTTCAGATGCCAGTAGGTCATCGGGATCGTGTTGCCGAAGCGGCTGCGATAGTCGCCCGTCACCGCTTCGTATGGGCCCACGTTCAGGGCGATGGCGTAGGTGTTGGGCGACTTCGCCGACCAGTTCCAGGTGGTCCAGCCATCGCCGTGATCGACCTTGCCCAGGAAGCGGCCATTGGACGGCGCCGACAGGTCGGACGGGACGGTGATGTGCAGGTCGACGCGGGCCGGCTCACCGTGCGGGCTGTCGATACAGGGCCAGAAGATGTCGCAGCCCTCGCCCTGTACGGCCGTGGCGATCCAGGGTTCGCCCGTCGGGGCGGTGGACCAGACGAAGCCGCCGTCCCACGGCGCGCGGGGCGCCACGCGCGGCTGGCCGGCATAGGCGATGCGCAGGGTTGTCTTCTGACCGACCGCCAGCGGGCGGGGCAGGGCGACCATCAGCCGCCCCTCGGGGTTCGACCAACGGTCGGCGGGAACCTCCACGCCGTCCACCTGCACCGAGGCGATGGTCAGCAGCGTATCCAGCTCGACCACCAGCCGCTCCAGCGGCGCCGTTGCGGTGAAGTCCAGGACGGCGACGGCGTCGATGGCCTTTTCGGCGGGCATGACCTTGATGGCCAGGTCGGCCTTGTCGAACTGCATGGCCCTCTGTTCGACCGTGCGCGGCTGATCCGTGGCCAGGGTGAAGGCCGTCGATTCGCGCGTCGCCGGGGCGGCGGGTCGGGGGGCGGTTGCACAGGCGGCCAGGGCCGTCAGACTGACGGCGGCGAACAGAGCCTTGATGCGCATCGGATTTCCCCTTCCACTGGCGTGAAAGGCTTAGCGCGGTCGGCGTGGCGCGCAAAGAAAAAGGCCGGCGTCTCCACCGGCCTCTTCCAGAACTGTATGGCGTCGCCGGATTTAGGCGGCGGCTTGCTCGGCCAGCTTGGCGCGAACCTGGCGCTTGATGCGCTGGGCGGCGATCGACAGCTGCTCGTCGCGGGCCTTGACGATGAAGGCGTCCAGGCCGCCCTTGTAGTCCAGGGTGCGCAGGGCGGCGTTCGAGATCCGCAGGCTGAAGGTCTGGCCCAGGGCTTCCGAATTGACCTTGACCGTCTTCAGCGACGGCAGGAAGCGGCGCTTGGTCTTGATGTTCGAGTGGCTCACGTTGTGGCCGACCATGGGGCCGATACCGGTGAGTTCGCAACGACGCGACATCGTCAGATCCTTAAGGTGCGGCGTTCGCCCCGAAAACGCTGGAGCAGACGCATGAAACAGTTGCGCGCGGGAACCAGCCCGCGCGAGAGGGGGCCGTATAAGGGAAGAGGCGGTTCGGCGTCAAGTCGAGTCTGAAGCGGAAGCGTCGATCCCCGCCATTCGGGAACGGCGACGTTCAGGCCTCGTTCAAATCCTGAGGCTTATGCCCCATATCATGAACACCTCCGCTGAACAGAAGGCCGCCATGTCCCGTCCGTCGCTGATCGACCGTCTGCCCAAGCGGGCGCTCGCCGTCCTTGCCCCGGTCGTCGCCGGCGGCTTCATGCTGGCCTCGCCCGCCATCGCCCCCGCCCAGACGGCGGCTCAGTCCGAAGTCCTGCCCGGCTATTGGGAATACACCACCAACGCGGTGGGCCAGCGCGACACCGAACAGAAATGCGTGCGCCCCAGCGAGATCAACCGCTTCTTCGGCGGCCTGTCGACCAACAAGTGGCGCTGCACCTATCCGACGCGCGTGGTCGGCAACGGCAATGCACGGTTCGAGGGCACGTGTCAGGATCACAAGGGCCGCCGCATCGCCGTGCGCCTGAACGGAACCTATACCGACACCAGTTTCAGCTTCCGCGGCGGCGCCCAGCTGGTGCGCGGCACGCCCTACATCCCCGCCAGCATCACCGCGCGTCGCCTCGCCGCCCAGTGCCCGGCGAACGCGGAATATTTCTGAACCCAGGCGCATCCGCCCGACAGCAAAAAGGCCCCGGATCGTTCCGGGGCCTTTTCTTTGTCCGATGCGGAAGCCTTAGGCGGCTTCGGCGGTCGGGATCGGCTTTTTGGCGCTGAGCGACTTGGCCAGCAGTTCGACGGCGGCGTCCTTGTCGATCTTGTTGGCGGCGGCGACTTCGCGGGCCATGCGGTCCAGGGCCGATTCATAGAGCTGACGCTCCGAATAGGACTGTTCCGGCTGGGTGTCGGCGCGGTGCAGGTCGCGGACCACTTCGGCGATGGAGATCAGGTCGCCCGAGTTGATCTTGGCTTCATATTCCTGGGCGCGACGCGACCACATGGTGCGCTTGATGCGCGCGCGGCCCTTCAGGGTGGTCAGGGCCTTGGTCACGACGTCGTCGGCGGCCAGCGAGCGCAGGCCCGCCGTCACGGCCTTCTTGGTCGGGACGCGCAGAGTCATCTTCTCGTGGTCGAAGGTCACGACATAGACTTCCAGCGACATGCCGGCGACTTCCTGCGTCTCGATCGCGGCGACCTTGCCGACGCCGTGCGCCGGATAGACGACCGCGTCGCCAACCTTGAACTCCAGACCAGTCTTGCTCGTCATATTCGTCCTTTCCCGGTCAGGGACGGGCGAAGCGAAGGCGCGTCGAACGCAAACAGGATCTCGACCGCCGGATTGATCCGTCGGCTGGGATGATGTCAGGCGTCAAATGCGGAAACGGATCACCAAACCTCTGGCCGATCCCGTCTAGGGCGGGATTCTGTCGCAAACACGGGCGGCGCGAAGATTTCGCGGACCGCCCGATCCAATGAAACAGAACCTATCACAAATCTGCGGAATTTCAAAACGTCCACAAGGCGGACGCGGATTTGCGGCGAGGCCTGGCCGGCCCCGCGCCTGGACTTCAGGAGCCCTTGCCCGGTTTGGGGCTGAAGTATTTCTCGTATTTTCCGGTCTCGCGTTCGTACTGTTCGCGGTCGGCGGGAGGCGTGCCCTTGACGGTGATGTTGGGCCAGACCTTGGCGTATTCGGCATTGACCTGAAGCCATTTGCCGTCCGGCTCGTCCTCGGTATCGGGCACGATGGCGTCGACGGGGCATTCCGGCTCGCACACGCCGCAGTCGATGCATTCGTCGGGCGCGATGACCAGGAAGTTCTCGCCCTCGTAGAAGCAGTCGACCGGACACACCTCGACGCAGTCCATGAACTTACATTTCACGCAGGCGTCGGTGACGATGTAGGTCATTGGGCGAGGAACGGGCGTCGGTCTGTGAGCGGGAGGCCTGCGACATGGCGGCCACGCAACCAACTGTCAACAGCAGGGCTTAAGGCGAGAGACGTTTGCAGGCCTATCGACGCGCCTTGACAACCGTCAGGCTTAATCGCAACTGTATTGATTGCATATCCGCCCTTCCCATCATCAGGACTTATCCATGCGCACTCCCTTCATGAAATACGCGCTCGCGGGCGCCCTGGCGCTCAGCCTCGCCGCTGGCGGCGCCGTGGTCGCTCAGGCCGCCCTGACCAAGAACCCCGCGGAAGTCACCGCAGGGAATTACGACCTGGAATCCAGCCACGGCAAGATCACCTGGTCGGTCAACCACTTCGGCCTGTCGACCTATACGGGCCAGTTCGTGAACGTGAAGGCTCAGCTGAAGCTGGACCCGGCCAATCCGTCGGCCTCGACCCTGACGGCCACGATCCCGCTGGCCGACGTGGCGCCGAACGACGACCGTCTGAAGGCCCACCTGCAGACCGCTGACTTCTTCGACACCGCCGCCCACCCGACCGCGACCTTCGTCTCGCGTTCCGTGACGGTCGATCCGTCCGACGCGAACGCGGCCACGGTGGTCGGCGACCTGACGCTGAAGGGCGTGACCAAGCCCGTCACCATCAAGGTTCAGTTCAACGGCGCCGGAACCGTTATGGGCGCCTACAAGGCCGGGTTCGACGGTGAAGCGACCATCAAACGCTCGGACTTCGGCATCAACTACGCCCTGCCGGCTGTGTCCGACGACGTGCAGTTGCACATCGAAGGCGAGTTCGTGGTTCAGAAGTAAGACGCGTTCCGACCCTTAGTGTGTGAGTGAATAGAGGGTGCGGGCCTCTTCGGCCGGTCCGCGCCTTTCGCCCAACGCCTCCACCCGCAGGCTGACGACGCGCCCGTTCTGGGCGAAGGTCAGCAGGTCGCCGACGTGGACGCAGCGACTGGGCTTGTCCAGACGCGTCTCGCGCCCGTGGTGGGTCAGCCGCACCGCGCCGCGCTCGACCAGATCGGCGGCCAGCCCCCGCGTCTTCACGAACCGCGCGCGCCACAGCCAGATGTCGATGCGACAGGCCTCCTCGCTCAAGCCTTGGCCCTTCGACGCGGGCGGCGGCGTTCGGGCCGTGCGGGCGGCGTCTCCGTCAGGGCCGCCAGCGCCGCGAACGGCGAATCCTTCACCGGCTTGGGCGGGACGCCCGGCTTGTCCGGCTGGCGGGCGCGTTCGGTCTTCAGGGCGGCGATGACCTGTTTCGCCTGATCGTCGCGCCAGCCCAGTTCGGTCAGGGCTTCCTCCGACAACCGTCCGTGATTGGCGGCGCGCAACTCGGCCATCTTTTCCAGTGTCTCGACCGGCGCCAGCCAGCGGCCCGCCAGACGCAGGCCGTGGGCCGACAACAGGCGCGGCGAGGGCGTCTCGACCGGGGCGGGGATCAGGTCGGGCGTCGCCGGGATCAGGGGCGCGGCGACGAAGGCTTGCGCGAAATGTCGGGCGCGAGGTTTCTGCAGGCCCGGCAGCCAGACGGAATGGACGCCGACGCGGATGGCGAAGCTTCTCAGGGTGCGCCGCTCCACCTGGCTCAGCGCCGCCAGATCGCGCTCGACCTCGCGCCGGTCGATCAGGCCCCCGGCCTCGATCAGACGGAAGGCGATGCCGCGCGGCAGGCCCTTCAGGGCGCCGGTCTCGACCGCCTGACGCAGGCGGCGCAGATCACGCAGCGCCCGCCCGGCCTCGGACGCCAGCCACGCTTCGATGCGGCGCTGGGCGCGCTCGCGGGCGGGTGTCGGACCCAGATCGCCCAACAGGCGGGCGGCGGGCGAAAACGGATCGGCGCCCTGCGGCGTCGCCGTGACCTGAGCCGTCAGCACGCCGCGCCACAGCACCGCGCCGTCGGGCGTGATGGAAAAGGCCTCATCCGGCTCCGCCGCCAGACGGCCCAGGCGGCGGTTGATCTCGGGCGTCACGGCCCGCACGGCGGCCTGACGCAGGGTCCGGTCCTCCAGCGCCGACGACCCCTTCTCCATCTGGAAGCGAACGCCGTCCAACTGACCCACCACCTGCCCCTCGACCGTCACCTCGCCGTCGTCGGCCACGCCTGCGAACGTATCGTCGCGCACGTTCAGGGCGCGCATCAGGGCGGTGGTGCGCCGATCCACAAACCGCGCGGTCAGCCGTTCGTGCAGCACGTCGGACAGCCGGTCCTCCAGCGCGCGGGTCCTGTCGCGCCAGCCTTGGGCGTCGTGGACCCAGTCGGGCCGATTGGCGATGTAGGACAGGGTGCGCACCGCCGACAGCCGCGCCGACAACTGGTCGATCTGGCCGTCGTCGCGGTCCACGAAGGCGAAGCGCGGCGCCATCCAGTCGTCGGTCAGCCGCCCGCGTTTGCCGGTCAAAGCGTGGAACACGTCCTTGGCCAGACGGCTGTGTTCATCCAGCGTCGTCTTCTGGAAGTCCGGCAGCTGGCACGCCTCCCACAGCCGCATGATCGCCCCGCGCGACCGGCCGATGCGGGCGATCTCCTCGTCCTTGATCAGGCGGCGCAGCAGGGTCTCGTCCAGCGCCTCGGCCGTCAGGCTGAGACCCGAACGCCCCGGTGTCACCGTCAGCGATCGCAAAAGGTCGGGCAGGGTGTCGAAATCCAGCCGGGCGTTGCGCCATTCCGCCGCTTCGACCGGATCGAACCGATGCTCGACCACCTGCTCCACCAGATCGGGGTCCAGGTCCTCGGCCTCGGCCGTGACGCCGAAGGTGCCGTCGCGCAGGTGTCGGCCCGCCCGCCCGGCGATCTGGCCGATCTCATGGGCGTGCAGCCAGCGGGTGCGGCGCCCGTCGAACTTCCTCAGTCCCGCAAAGGCCACATGGTCCACATCCATGTTCAGCCCCATGCCGATGGCGTCGGTCGCGACCAGGAAATCGACCTCGCCTGACTGATACAGGGCCACCTGGGCGTTGCGGGTGCGGGGCGACAGGCTGCCCATCACCACGGCGGCCCCGCCCCTCTGGCGCCGGATCAGTTCGGCGATGGCGTAAACCCGATCGGTGGAGAAGGCGACGATGGCGCTGCGGCGGGGCAGGCGGGTCAGCTTCTTGGACCCGGCATAGGACAGGGTGGACAGCCGGTCGCGCGTCACGATCTCCACATCCGGGACCAGGCGGCGGATCAGCGGCTCCATGGTCCCGGCGCCCAGGAACATGGTCTCGAACCGGCCGCGCGCGTGCAGCAGCCGCTGGGTGAAGACATGGCCGCGCTCGGGGTCCGCGACCAGCTGGATCTCGTCGATGGCCAGGAACTCGACCGACCGTTCCAGCGGCATGGCCTCTACGGTGCAGACGAAATAGTGGGGGCGCGGCGGGACGATCTTCTCCTCGCCAGTGATCAGGGCGACGGCGGCGGCCCCCCGCTGACGCACGATCCGCTCATAGATCTCGCGCGCCAGCAGCCGCAGCGGCAGGCCGATCATGCCCGAGGCGTGACCCAGCATCCGCTCGACCGCCAGATGGGTCTTGCCGGTGTTGGTGGGGCCCAGGACCGCTGTGACGCGGGAGGGGGCCAGGCCTGCGGACCGGTCGCTCATGATGCCCTTAAGGTGGCGACGATTCCCTTCCGGCTCAAGCGTCGCCTAAACGCATTCCGATCCGCACCAGGGTCGACAGGTTCGGCGCCTGCATCTTGGTCATCACCTTGGCGCGAAAAATCTCGACGGTGCGCGGGCTGATCTCCAGACGCAGGGCGATTTCCTTGTTGGAGCAGCCGTCGATCAGGGCGTCGAACACCTGGCGTTCGCGGTTTGTCAGGGAGGCGACGCGAGCCTGCATCTCCTCGCGCGCCGCGCGTTCGGCCTCCAGTCCGCTCAGCGAGGCGATGCAGTGGCCGACACTGTTCAGGATCTGCTGGGGATCGAACGGCTTTTCGATGAAGTCCGCCACGCCCGCCTTCATCAACTGCACAGCCAGGGGCACGTCGGCATGGCCGGTGATGACGATGACCCGCCAGCTGTCCCCACGCAGCGACTTCAGCCGCCGCACCAGTTCCGGGCCCTCGACCCCCGGCATCCGCACGTCGGTGACGACACAGGCGCTGGCCTCGGTCGGCAGGTCGTTCAAGAAATCGTCGGCGCTGGCGAAGGCGCGGGCGCGAAACCCCGCACCCCGGAGCATCAGGGTCAGCGCGTCCCGCATCGCCGGATCGTCGTCGATAATGAAGACGGAATGAGAGGTCATGCGGCCTCGGATTCGGTTGGGCGCGACAGTCGAAAGGTGAAACAGGCCCCGCCGCCCTTCGGACGGGTGACCACCAGAGCTGAACCGTGGCTCTCGACGATCGTGCGGGTCACCGACAGGCCCAGCCCCATGCCGCCCGTCTTGGTCGAGATCATCGGATGGAAGATATGGTCCATCTGCGCATCGGGAATGCCGGGCCCATTGTCGCGAACCGAGATATCATAGCCGTCTGGTCCCAGCGTCCGCCCGATCACCGTCACCTGGCCGTCGTCGCGGTCGATCACCGCGTCCACTGCATTGCGGATCAGATTGGTCAGGGCCTGCTGGAACTGAATCCGGTCGGCCAGCACCTGATCGTCCTCGTCGTCGGTCTCGATGCGAATGGCGACGCCCGTGTCCTGGCCGATCAAGGCGGTCACCGGCTGCAGATCCTGGATCATCTGGGAGGCCCGCTCCTCGGTGAAGGCGCGCGACCCGTTGGCGATCATCTCGCGCATCCGTCGGATGATGTCGCCGGCGCGCAGAACCTGGGACTTGGCCAGGTCGAGGGTGCGCACCGTCGGATCAGCGGCGGGACCGATCCGTGCCAGATCGGCCTGGCCCGCATGCAGATAGACGGCGGCGGCGCTGAGGGGCTGGTTCAGCTCGTGCGCCAGGGTCGCGGCCATCTCGCCCATGGAGTTCAAACGCCACACGCTGCTCAGCCGGTCGTTCAGTTCGCGTTCGCGCCGGCGCGCCGCCTCGGCCTGACTCTGGTCCGTCAGGGTCAGGACGGTGTGTTCCGGGGCGGCGTCAGGGGGCAACTGGTGGGCGCCGAGGGTCAGCAGCGCCGCCTCGCCGTTCGGCCCTCCCGGCGCGCGCCACAGCATACGCGCCGCCCCGTCGGACCGCTGCGTCGCCTGAACCGCCGCCGCGTCGAAGCCGGGAAGCAGGGTCTCGAACGGCTGGTTCAGCGCCCGGCTCGGCGTCACGCCCAGCAAGGACGCCGCGACTTGCGTGACCCGGCGCGTGCGGCCGTCCCGGTCCAGCGTCACGATCGGCGTCGAGGTCAGGATGGAATCCAGCAAGAGTTCGCGTCGCGCCAGATCCCGCGCCAGGGTCTGGGCCGCTTCCATCGCGGCCCTGAGCCGAAAGCAGGTCTCCGCGACCGCCCAGGCGACGACGACGAACAGCCCGGCGTTGGCCAAGGTGTCGGTGAGGCTGTCGCGCCGCACGACCAGCTCGCATCCGATAATGGCCAGGACGATGGCCAGGCTGACCGAAGACCGACGCCCCAGCAGGGCCGTGGCCATGATCGCCGGCATCACCGGCAGATAATAGAAGTGCGCCACGGGCGAGAGCGCCAGCCTCAGGGCCATGGCCGCAGATACCGCCAGAACGGCCACGACGGCACCGCCCAGCCAGGTTCTGGTGCGATAGCGGCTCAGCAGCGCACCGAAGCCCGCCGCCACGCGCCGGTCGCCTTGATCAGGGCTCATGTCGCACGCGCAGATACAACCTGAGCGCTCCTTTCGCCGTGTTTTTGCATCGTTCGGTATAGGCCATTCGAGTATGCGTGGAAATACGTAGTTCGCAACGACGAAGCCGGGGCGCGTGGTTCGCGCGCGGCCCGCGTGTGCAACCCGGCGGGCAAACCTGATCGTGGCTACGCCGCGCTGGAGGAAGCGAAATTTCCAGAGGCATTAATCATAGCCTCACCCTTGGGAGGGATAATCCACCTGTCTCAAGGACCCTGATATTGCGCCCTTCCATCGTCCCGTTCGCTGTCGCCAACCGCATGGCGGACGGCTGGGTCGACCACAACACGTGGAAGCGGGGCGCCAAACACCGTCTGACCGACGCCGACGCGCTGGATTTGTGCTGGTGCGACACCGACCGCCAAGGCGCGGGCGAACCTAAAAAGGGTCGCCTGTTAGGGTTCGCCGCCTGTTCGTTTTGATTGACCCAGTAAGGGGATGTTGAGTTGAAGCTTATCGAGAACATGCCGGTCGGCCGAAAGCTGTTCACGGCTTTCGCCCTGGTGCTGGCGGCCATCGCGATCATGGGCGTGGTCATCGTGGCCAGCCTGATCAAGATGAATGCGGCCAGCGACCAGCGTATGCTGGAGAACAAGGCGATCCGCGACGCCGCGACCGCCGAATTCTACGTCACGCGCCAGGAGAACGCCTTCCGCGGCTATCTGCTGTCTGCAGATCCATACTATCTTGAGCGGGTTGATGCGCACCGGGCCAAGTTCCTGGCGGCGATGGCGGATATGCGTAACGATCTGTCGGGTGCGCGGGGAGCGTCCATCGACAAGGCTATCGACGCGAACGCCGTCTGGTACAGAAACGTGGTCCAGACGGGCGCGGCCCTGATGCGGGAAGGCCGCAACGCGGAAGCGGTCCGTCTTGTCGGTCGCACAGGCGTGGCCGATACCTATGTCGCGCCTATCGAAGCCGCGATCGACGAGATCAAGACGTCCAACGAAGGCGCCGTCGAGGCGGCGCGTCAAACTCAGGTGGCTGCCGGCAAGGCGGCCATGATCGCCGTGATCGCCGGCCTGATCGCCGCCCTGTTGATCGCCCTGGCGGCGGGCTTCGTCACCACGCGCGCCATCGTGCGTCCGTTGTTCACGATCATCGGCCATATGCAGAAACTGATGGCCGGCGACACTGCGATCCAGGTCGTCGGCGCCGACCGCAAGGATGAGTTCGGCAAGATGGGCCAGGCTGTCGTCGCTTTCCGCGACGCGGCCCTGGAAAAGGTTCGCATCGAGCGCGAGGCCCTGGCGCAACGCTCGCTGTCGGAACGCGAACAGGCCGAGCGGGAGGCGGAGAAGGCGCGCGAGGCGGCCGAAGACGCCCAGGCGATCGGCGCCCTGGGCCAGGGGCTGTCGGCCATGGCCAATGGCGATCTGACCTACCGTATCGACATCGAATTCAGTCCCAAGGCGGCCCAGTTGAAGTCGGACTTCAACGCCGCCATCGCCCAGCTTCAGGAGGCGGTGTCGGTGGTGGTCGCCAATGTCTCGGGCATCCGCTCGGGCGCCGATGAAATCAGCCAAGCCGCCGACGACCTGTCGCGCCGCACGGAGCAGCAGGCCGCCAGTCTGGAGGAGACCGCCGCCGCCCTGGACCAGATCACCGCCACGGTGAACAAGACCGCCTCGGGCGCGCGTCAGGCGTCCGACGTCGTCCAGACTGCGCGCGGCGACGCGGAAAAGAGCGGCGTGGTGGTGCGCGACGCCGTCACCGCCATGACGGCCATCGAGACGTCCTCGACCAAGATCAGCCAGATCATCGGCGTGATCGACGAGATCGCCTTCCAGACCAATCTTCTGGCCCTGAACGCCGGTGTCGAGGCGGCGCGGGCCGGGGACGCCGGTCGCGGCTTCGCCGTTGTGGCTTCCGAGGTTCGCGCCCTGGCCCAGCGTTCGGCCGAGGCCGCCAAGGAGATCAAGGCCTTGATCTCGGCCTCGACGGGCCAGGTCGGCGCGGGCGTGAAACTGGTCGGCGAGACCGGCGAGGCCCTGAAACGCATCGTGGACCGGGTCGCCGAGATCGACGGCCTGGTCACCGAAATCGCCGCCTCGGCCCAGGAACAGGCGGTCGGCCTGGCCCAGGTCAATACGGCGGTGAACCAGATGGATCAGGTCACCCAGCAGAACGCCGCCATGGTCGAGCAGTCCACCGCCGCCAGCCATTCTCTGGCTCAGGAGGCGGAAAGCCTGCAGGCCTCGATGGGGCGGTTCCGCGTCGGTTCCGGCCATCACCGGACCCACGCCGCCCCGCAGCGCGCGCCTGCCGTCGCCGCAACCGCACCCAAGCCAACCAGCCGCATGGTCGCCGCGCTGAAGACGCTGGGACGCGGCGGCGCCGCCCTGAAACCGCAGCCGGCCCCGATCGAAGACGGATGGGAGGAGTTCTGATGCCTGACGCCCTGATTTTGCCCGACATCCTGGACCTGAAGGCGGCCGCGCCGCTGAAGGCCGAGCTTCTGGCGCGCCGTGGCCGGGATTTGGTGCTGGACGCGTCCGACGTCCAGCGTCTGGGGGGGCTGTGCCTTCAGGTCCTGTTGTCCGCCGCGCGCACCTGGGATGTCGACGGCGTCAACCTAAGGTTAGGTTCTGTGTCGCAAGCTTGGAGCGAACAATGGGCCGCGTTCGGCGCGCCCGATCTGCTCAACGAGGGGGCCCAGGCGTGACCAAGACCGTTCTGACCATCGACGATTCTCGCACCATGCGCGACATGCTGCTGATGGCGCTGGAGGATGCGGGCTATACCGTGATCCAGGCCGTGGACGGCGTGGACGGTCTGGAAACCCTGGCCGCACGGGGCGCCGACGTCGTCATCACCGACATCAACATGCCGCGCATGGACGGGTTCGGCGTGATCGAGGGCGTGCGCGCCGATCCGAACCACCGGGCCACGCCGGTTCTGGTCCTGACCACCGAAAGCGATACGGAGAAGAAGGCGCGCGCCCGCGCCGCCGGCGCCACAGGCTGGATCGTCAAACCCTTCGACCCTGCAAAGCTGGTCGACGCCGTTCGCCGCGTCGCGGCCTGATCGCACAGCCCGCCGGACCTGAACCCCATGGACGCCTTCGAAGCCATCAAGGCCACCTTCTTCCAGGAATGCGACGAACTGCTCGCGGACCTGGAGACCAGGCTGATGCTGCTGGAACAGGGCCAGACGGACGTGGAGACGATCAACGCCGTCTTCCGCGCCGTCCATTCGGTCAAGGGCGGGGCGGGGGCTTTCGGGCTGGAGGCCCTGGTCCGGTTCGCCCACGTCTTCGAGACCCTGATGGACGAACTGCGCGCGGGCCGCAAACCGTGCGACGCCGTCACGGTCAAGACCCTGCTGCGCGCCTCCGACGTGCTGGCCGATCATATCCAGGCCGCCCAGGGCTTGATTCCGCCGGTGGATGAGGCGCGCTCGGCCGCCCTGGTCGCCGAACTGGAAATCCTGACCCACGGCGGCGAGGCCCCGCCGGCGGCGATCGACGAAGACGACGACTTCGACTTCACCCCCATGGCCTTCGACATGGCGCTGGACGATCCCGCCGCGCCTTCGGACGCCGCTCCGACCGGCTGGCGCATCGTGTTCAAGCCGATGGGGCGAATGTACGCCAACGCCAACGAGGCGGGCCTGCTGCTGCGCGAACTGGGACGTCTGGGCCCGATCCAGGTCAGGCTGGATGACAGCGCGGTTCCCACGCTGGACGCCCTTGCGGTCGAAGACGGCTGCCTGAGCTGGACCATCGACCTGTCGGCCGATGTGGACGAGGCCGCCGTGCGCGAGGTGTTCGACTTTGTGGAAACCGACTGCGACCTGACCATCACGCCGCTGGGCGACGCCCCCGATGTCGCGCCTGACGGCTCTCTTGTCTTCGAGGACCAGCCGGCGGCGATCCTGCCGGCCGGCGACGACCTGGATATCGCCGCCCTGCTGGCCCGCGCCACGGGCGCTGTCGCCGACACCGCCCCGGATGCGGTCCCCGGGCCCGCCCCGGACATCCTGGGCTTCGTCGCGCCCGCGCCTGAGCCGGCGGCGGCTGCGCCTGTCGCAACGCCCATGGTCGCGCCCGCCGCCACGGCCGCCGCGCCCGTCACGATCCGCGTGGATCTGGATCGGGTGGATCGTCTGATCAACGTCGTCGGCGAACTGGTCATCCAGCAGGCCATGCTGTCCCAGCGCGTGCTGGAAAGCGGTCTGGCCCGGTCGTCGGGGATTGCGCTGGGCATGGAGGACCTGGAGCTTCTGACGCGCGAGATCCAGGACAGCGTCATGGCCATCCGGGCCCAGCCGGTGAAGTCGGTGTTCCAGCGGATGCCGCGTCTGGTCCGGGAGGTCGCGGACATGACCGCCAAACAGGTGCGTCTGATCACGGCGGGCGAGGACACGGAGGTCGACAAGACCGTGGTCGAACGCCTGGCCGAGCCGATCACCCACATGCTGCGCAACGCCATCGACCATGGACTGGAGACGCCAGACGAACGCCTGGCCGCGGGCAAGCCGGCCGAGGGGACCGTGCGTCTGGCCGCCCTGCATCGCTCGGGCCGGATCGTGATCGAGATTTCCGACGACGGCCGCGGCATCAACCGCGAACGGGTCAGGAAGATCGCCGTGGACAAGGCGCTGATCGCGCCCGACGCGGCCCTGACCGACGAGCAGATCGACAATCTGATCTTCGCGCCCGGCTTCTCGACCGCCGCCGTGGTGTCCGACATCTCGGGCCGGGGCGTGGGCATGGATGTGGTCAAACGGTCGATCCAGGCTTTGGGCGGACGCATCTCCATCAGCTCGGTTCCGGGCAAGGGCTCGACCTTCACCCTCAGCCTGCCGCTGACCCTAGCGGTGATGGACGGGATGGTCGTCACCGCCGCCGAACAGACCCTGATCGCGCCGTTGCCCGCCATTGTCGAAAGCCTGACGCCCCAGGCCGTCGATCTGCACCATGTCGGCGGGGTCGATCCGGTCATCCGCTTCCGCGACCGCTTCCTGCCGCTGATCGACGTGGCCCTGGTCATGGGCTTCCGCGATGCGCCGATAGACCCCGCCGGCGGCGTCGCCGTGGTGGTCGAGACCGAGGGCGGCCAGCAGGCGGCCCTGCTGTTCGAGGCGATCCAGGGCCAGCGCCAGGTCGTCATCAAGAGCCTTGAGACCAACTACCAGCAGGTGGAGGGGATCGCCGCCGCCACCATCCTGGGCGACGGCCGTGTCGCCCTGATTCTCGATATCGACGTCCTTGTCGCCGACATGCGCCGCAAGGCGACCCGCCCCGACCTCAAGCTCGCGAGCTGATCCATGACCGAAGCCAAAGACCCCCAGCGCGAACTGATCGCCTTCCGCATCGGCGCCCAGGAATTCTGCGTCGACATCATGTCGGTGCGCGAAATCCGCGGCTGGACGCCCGCCACGCCCCTGCCGCGTTCGCCCGGCTATATGAAGGGCGTCATCAACCTGCGCGGCACGGTCCTGCCCATCATCGACCTGGGCGCGCGTTTCGGTCTGGAGACGTCCGAACCGACGGCCCGCCACGTCATCATGGTCGCCCATATCGGCGGGCGGATGGTGGGGCTGCTGGTCGACGCCGTGTCCGATATCCTGCAGATGAGCGAGGCGGCGGTCCAGCCGACGCCCGACGTCGCCAGCGATCAGGTGAAGACCTTCGTCAAGGGCATCTTCTCGATCGACGGGCGCATGATCAGCCTGATCGAGCTGGATCACATCCTGCCTCAGGTCCAGGCCGAAGCCGCATGAACGTCGCCGCCGGCCGGGGATCCATCGTCGAGGGCGAGTTCGTCTTCACCGCCGAAGATTTTCGCCACATCGCCGAAATGCTGCACGCCCATGCGGGCATCGCCCTGAACGAAGGCAAGGCCGCCCTGGTCTATTCGCGCCTGGCCAAGCGGCTGCGCACCCTGGGCCTGACCAGTTTTCGCGACTACTGCGCCCTGGTCGAGGGCGTGGACGGCGTGGACGAACGCCAGAAGATGACGGCGGCCCTGACCACCAACGTCACCCGTTTCTATCGCGAACCGCACCACTTCGACGACCTGCGCGACCGGGTGATGCCCGCGTTGGCCGCCCGCGCCCGCGCCGGCGGGCGTGTGCGGCTGTGGTCAGCGGCCTGTTCGAACGGACAGGAGCCCTATTCCATGGCCCTGACCGTGCTGTCGGTCCTGCCCGAGGCGGCGGACCTGGACGTTCGGATTCTGGCCACCGACATCGATCCCAACATGGTCGCCCAAGGCCAGGACGGAACCTATTCCGAAGAGGCGCTGGAACCGGCGCCCGTCGCCCTGTGGCGCAAATATTTCGACCGCGCGGATCGCGGCCGGTGGACCGCCGGCGCCCAGCTGAAGCGTCTGGTCGCCTTTCGCGAGCTGAACCTGATCGGCGACTGGCCGATGAGGGGCCGGTTCGACGTCATCTTCTGCCGCAACGTGGTCATCTATTTCGACGACGCCACCCAGGAACGGGTGTGGCGGCGCTTCACCCCCCTGATGACGCCGGGCGCGACCCTCTACATCGGTCATTCCGAGCGGGTGTCCGGTCCCGCGACCAGCCAGCTTCGGACCGCAGGCCTGACCACCTATCGCCTTGGGGCCGCATGAGCCCCGTGCGCGTCCTGGTGGTCGACGACAGCCTGACCATGCGCGGCCTGATCTCGGCCGCCCTGAGGTCGGACCCTGAGATCGAGGTCGTCGGCACAGCCGCCGATCCCATCGAGGCGCGCGCCGCCATCAAGGCGCTGAACCCCGACGTCGTCACCCTGGACGTCGAGATGCCCAATATGAACGGGCTGGAATTCCTGGAAAAGATCATGCGCCTGCGGCCGATGCCGGTGGTCATGGTCTCGACCCTTACGGCGGCCGGGACCGACGTGACCCTGGCCGCGCTTGAGATCGGCGCCGTGGACGCGGTGGCCAAGCCGGCGGTCGCCGGCCCCGGCGCTTTCCACGAGCTGATCGGCAAGGTGAAGACCGCCGCCCGGTCCCGCGTGCGTGCGCGTGGCGACACGCCCGCCGCCGCCCAGGCGCCCGGCGCCTATCGCCCCGCGCCCGATCACGTCCTGGCTATCGGCTCGTCCACCGGCGGGGTGGAGGCGCTTCTGACCGTGCTCAGCGGCTTTCCCGCCGACTGCCCCGCCACCGTGATCACCCAGCATATGCCGGCGAGCTTCACCGCCAGTTTCGCCGCGCGCCTGGACCGCGTCTGCGCGCCGCGCGTGACCGAGGCCGTCGACGGCGCCCCGGTTCAGCCGGGGCATATCTATCTGGCGCCGGGCGGGGCGACGCATCTGGAGGTCTCGCCCGGCCTGACCCCGCGCTGTCGGCTGATCCCCAGCGATCCCGTCAACGGCCACCGCCCCTCGGTGGATGTCCTGTTCGAGTCCGTCGTCCGGCTGAAGCGGCCGATGACGGGCGTCATCCTGACCGGCATGGGCCGCGACGGGGCCAGGGGCCTTTTGGCCATGCGTCAGGCCGGCGGCCGCACCCTGGGCCAGGACGAGGCGTCCTGCGTCGTCTATGGCATGCCCAAGGCCGCCTTCGAACTGGGCGCCGTGGAGCGGCAACTGCCGCTGCACCGCCTGTCCCCCGCCATTCTCGAACTGTGCGCCGACCCGGCCGCACGATCAGTCGCCTAACCGGGAGCGTACCCATGCCCGTCGCCGCCTCTCTCCAATGTCTGGTCGTGGACGACCAGATGACCATGCGATCGCTGGTCCGTACCAGTCTGCAGCAGTTGGGGGTGCGCGACATCCGCGAGGCCTCGGACGGCGAGATCGCCCTGCGCGAAGTGGTCACCAAGCCCGCCCACCTGATCATCTCGGATTACAACATGCCCAATCTGGACGGTCTGGGTCTGCTCCGCGCTGTGCGCGCCCACCCGCCCACGTCCAAGATCGCCTTCATCATGCTGACCGGCCGCGCCGACCGCGAACTGGTGCAACGCGCCGTGCAGTTCGGCGTGAACAACTATCTGGTCAAACCCTTCACGGCCGCCCAGCTGAAGGGCAAGCTGGAAGCCGTGTTCGGGCCGCTGACATGACCTTCGCCTCCCTGAAGGACAACGTGGAACAGCGCGTTCATGTCGGCCAGGGCGAGCATTTCATCACATCAGATCCCAATGTCGTGCTCAGCACCATACTGGGCTCCTGCGTGGCCATGTGTCTGCGCGACCCGCTGGCGGGCGTCGGCGGCATGAACCATTTCCTCCTGCCCGAAGGGGCGGGGGCGGGGACCGATGCGGGCCGGCGCTACGGCGCCTACGCCATGGAGCTATTGATCAACGACCTGCTGAAGGCCGGCGGCCGTCGCGAACGGCTGGAGGCCAAGCTGTTCGGCGGCGGGCGGATGTTCAACGGGTTGCGCGACGTCGGCCGCGCCAACGCCGATTTCGCCGAACGCTTCCTGCGCGACGAGGATATTCCCGTGGTGGGCGGCAGTCTGCGCGGCGACGGCGGGCGTCGCCTGCACTATTGGCCCGTCAGCGGCCGCGCCCTGCAGCGCGCGGTCACCGACACGGTCGCACCCCGGCCCATGCCTGTCGCCCCGCCTGTCGAGACCGGCGCGCTGGAACTGTTCTGAGCATGAGCGCCCCGACCGACCACGCCGCGCTGCTGACCGCCGTCGCCGACGAGCTGATGCTGGTGCGTGAAGACATCGAGGGGATTGAGACCCTGGTCGGCGATCTGGTTCGCCGTGCGCCGCCCGAAGAGCGTTCGAACGCCCTGACCCAGGCCCAGGCGCTGGACGCCCTGATCCAACATGTCGAGACCCTGTCCGGGCTTCTGCGGATGCTGGGCGGCGGCGCCAGTCCCTCCGATGCCGTAAGCCGACTGTCGCTCGCCGACGTGGCCGGCCGCTTGCGACTCGCCGCGGGCGAACACCGCCCGGCCTCCGCCGCCGACGCCGGCGACCTGACGCTGTTCTGACGGCGTCGCCAGAAGCGATCGGGTCAATCTGACGCGATCCCGATGCTTCAATCTTGGTCCAGGCGGCGTTCGGCTCGTGGGTTAACAGCTTGGCTGTTTCCTGGGAACAAGCGTGAAACGAATCAGGACCGAATCGCTGACACCGCCCCATTCGTCCTTTGTTCACCGCGATATCTGGTGGATTAATCGCCCTTAACCACAAGTCGCCCTGTGGCGCCGGTCGCGTCTCGCACCTGACTTTTTCCTCGCTCGACGCCCCAACCGCTTCCCCACGCGCCCGCAAGCCGCTAGGTCATCGCCCATGGCCCCGTAGCTCAGCTGCATAGAGCAAGGCTTTCCTAAAGCCGAGGTCGCAGGTTGGAGTCCTGCCGGGGTCGCCATCCCTATTTCGAGACCACTTTAGAGCGTCTTGCGACTGGGTGAACGTGGCCGTCAGAGCCAGGGTGTGATGGTCGAGCCGAGCCGGGTGCGGCGATGCACGGAATCAGTCTTTCAGTTGCTGGGAGAAGGAGAGGCTGTGCGAAGGGTTGCCGCGTGGTCTTCGGCGGCCTTGAGCAGGCGCAGGGCGTTGCCGCCCCAGATGTCCGCGAGGTCGGTCTCGGAGTAGCCCTCAGCCAGCAGGCGTTCGGTCAGGCGGGGCAGGGCGGCGACGTCCTGAAGCCCGGTGACGCCGCCGCCGCCATCCCAGTCGGCGCCGACGCCGACGTGGCGCGGTCCGATCAGGTTGAGGACATGCAGCAGATGGAGCACCACGTCTTCGAAGTCAGCCTGGGCGGGGGGATGGGCGGCGTTCAGGGCGCGCAGGCGCTGGAAATAGACTTCGCCCTGCTGCAGGTTCAGTCGGCTGGCAGGGCCGAATTCGTGACGCAGTTCGGTCAGGGCGGCCTCACGTTCCGGCGTTTCGGGCAGGGGCTTCAAATAGGCGCCGAGGGTGTTGATCTGAATGACGCCGCCCGAGGCTGCGAGACGCCGCAATCGGGCGTCATCGATGTTGCGAGGATGGTCGTGGACCGCCCGTGGGCCGGAGTGGGACAGGATGATCGGCGTGGCCGAATAGGCGATCAGTTGATCGAAGACGTCGTCGGACGCGTGGGAGGCATCCAGCAGCATGCCCAGCCGGTTGGCTTCGGCGACGAACCGTCTGCCCTCGGGACTGAGCCCGTGCCATTTCGGTCCGGCCGGGTCAGTGGCGGAATCCGCCAGTTCATTGTTGGCGAAATGGACGAGGCCCAGCATGCGCACGCCGCCGTCGTGGAATTCCTTCAGGGTCTCCAACCTGCCCGTCAGGGGATAGGCGTTCTCTATGGAAGCATAGACCACGCGACGGCCCGAACCGGCGATCACGGCCGCGTCGGCGGATGTGGCGGCAAGGGCGAACTTGTCGGGGTTCGCTTCGACCAGACGGTGAATAAGCCGCAGCCGTTCGCGGGCCGCCGTCAGGGCGGCCTCCGTCGCCTCCGGCGTCAGCGGGCCCTGGGGCGTGTAGACCGCCCACCAGCCGCCATCGAGCCCGCCCTCGACCAGTCGCGGATAGTCGACCTGTGATCCGTCCTCGGCGACGGAATGGCGCTTCAGGATGTCCCAGCCGGGCCGGGCCAGCAGGGCCGGAGTGTCCAGATGCGTATCGAGGACCAGAAGACGCTCATGCAGGGCGCGGACATCTGGCGGAACCGTGGCCTGAACCTGAACCGGAACAGCCAGCAGGGCGGCGGCGAGGATGATAGAGGAAGGCATCAGAAGTTCGCCGTCAGCGACAGTTGAATCGTGCGAGGCGGCGCGGGCCGATAGGTGGCCGCGGTGCTCACCGTGATGTTGACGGTGCCGAGGTAGTCCTCGTCGAGCAGATTGTCGACGTTGAGCCGCAGCTTGACGCCTCTCGCCGGCCCGATGGACCAGTCGCCGCCGAAGTCGAGATAGGCATTGACCACCGTATAGGCGCGGGTCTTTTCGGTGTTGGTGAAGTTGGAGAACCGCTCGCCGATATGTCGGGCGGAGACATTGGCGACCAGCCAGGAGGTCGGCTCCACCGTCACCCCGCCCTGGATGATCCATTCGGGACTGTCGGGCACAGTGTTGCCAGCGATCGGCAAGGCGGCGCCGGTGACGGCGATGAAGCCTGGGATGTCGTCCTGGAACTCGACGCGGTTATAGCTGGCGTTGAGGTTGAAATAGGCCTTGCCGCCCGTCCATTCGGGCTTCCACAACCCGCTGAACTCGGCGCCCTGGGCTTCGACCTCGCCGACGTTCTGGAAGAAGGTTTCGGTGGTCGCGCTGCCCGGCGTCACCAGGGCGTAGGATTGCAGCCGGTTATCGAACACGGTCCGATAGAGCGCCAGGGCGGCATTGAACGTCGGCCGGTTGCTGCGCAGGCCCAGTTCCCAGTTCTTCGACACCTCGGCTTGGGGCGTGCGGGCCGAGGGGCTGGCCAAGGCGAAAACGTCGTCGGCGCCGCGCGGCAGGGCCAGGTTCTCGGCGTAGGAGGCGAAGACCTGTTCGTTCCGGCTCAGGTTCCAGACCAGGCCGATATTGGGCAGGAAGCTGTCTTTCCAGTTGTCGCTGATGGTCGGCTGACGGCTGTTGATATAGTCGGCCGGGTTGCGATACCCGCTGATGGTGTAGTCGATGTCCAGCGCCTTGACGCCCACCTCTATCTTCAGCCGATCATCCAGCAGGCTGATGACGTCCTGAAGGAACAACTGGGTCGTCTCTCGCGTCGAGACGAAGTCGCGCTGGCGGTGTACTGGCTCGTTGAGCAGGACAGCCCCGTCGGGGTTGCCGTCGACCTGGTTATAGCGAGCCTGGGTGCGGTGATAGTCGTCCGTCTCGACCCAGACGCCGCCGGTGATGCGGTGGGGGCCCAGATCCCAGATCGCCCGTGCGACGAGGCCCTTGCGTTCCCCATCGACGGTCGACAGCCCGTATTGAAGGCCGCGCGGCGCGACCAAACCGGCAAGGATCGGTCGCTGGTTGTTATGGTTGGTCAATGAGGTGGCATAGTCTTCGGGCGAGACGCCGTAGCCTTCCTTGTCCTCATAATAGGCGGTGGCCTCGAAGCGCAGCGCCTCGCCGACCGGCAGGACGCCGGACAGTCGGTACAGAATGTCGTTGCGGCTGTTGATCGCCTGCTTGAAATACTGGTTGTAGAGCGGGTTGGAATAGACGACGCCCGCCGTGGTCTGGCCCAGGACCGGGACATGGTCGAGGTAGGCGAAGTCACGCCCTTTCCGCCCGAAGGCGTCGCCTGTCGCACCTGCGTACTGTGCCTTGGTGACGGCGGGGGCGTCATAGTCGAAATAGTCGTTCCAGACGACGCCGAGGGTCAGCTCCGCTCCGCTGTCGGCCTGATAGCGCAGCTTGCCTTCGGCGTGCTGACGATTGATGTCGCCGGGACCGCGCCACAGGTCGGCGGAGAAGTCGGAGAAGCTGGCGTAGCCCGAGAATCCGCCATGCTCGCCGGTATCAACGCGCACGAAGCCGCGTTTCAAGTCGTCGCTGCCGACGGTCGCCGTCGCCGTGACCCCGAACTCGGTCGCGGGGGCGATGGTGACATACTGAACGATCGGGCCGAGCGAGGAATAACTGGGTTGAGTGACGTCGCCGGCGCCCTGGGAGGCGGTCACGCGATCGAGATTTTCGTTCTCGACATAACGGAAGATGGGGCTTCCCCCGAACTGATCCGAACGGCCGGTTGGGGCGCCGTCCAGCACGAAGCCGATCTGCTGGAAGTTGAAGGCGCGGACCGAGACGGAATTGCCGAACTCATAGAGGCCCAAGGCGTCGTTAGCCTGAACGTTGAAGCCGGGCAGGCCCTCCAGCATCTTCAGTCCTGACACCCCTGCGGGGGCGGACAGCAGGGCCTCGCGGGTGATGGATATGGTGTTGGCGACGCGGTCGGCGCCGATGGCGACCGTGGCCTCCGAGACCCGGCGACCGGTGACCACGATGTCTTCGACGTGATGGGCGGAGGGGGGCGCGACTTGGGCCCACGAGGGCGCAGCCGGCAACAGCGCCAGGCCCGAGGCGGCGCCCGCAAGAATGGTCATCGATGCACGCATTGAAATCCCCCCTCGCAGAGCGTGCTTGTCCCGATGAGGGCAGCTTCATCCCGCAACTGCGAGGGGGCAGGAAGGCTAAGCTGCTGACTATGAGCAATCGAGTAATGCTGTTATGTTGCTTAGATATTCTAACGCAGCATCACGATGCGACGCCTTTTGAATTCGGCGAGGCGCATCGGATTCCCGGTCAGCCGTCAGGGAAGGCGCAGTCGGCTTTGGATGGCACGGGTCCAGTCAACCCAACAGCGGCGGCTGCACTTCACCGATCCCGCCTGCGCAAAGTCATCGTGGATTGGCAGGAGCGCCCCCTTTCGCAATGAAGTGCGGATCCGGCGCGGCGGGCGAATCAGATCGTGACCGGCCGCGTTCAGTTTTTCTGAGATTGAGCTTCGTTGCCGGGTTGGCGACGGTGAACCATGACAGACGCATCCCCCGCGCGTGCCGACCTCTTTTTGCTCAAGCCGGGGTTCGAGGATCCGGCCTTTCCTGGCGCGGTCTATTTTGACCGCTACTCCGCCTTGCTGGAGGGGGTGCTGCGGTCCTATCCGCATCTTGAGGCGACGATCGCCGTGCATAGGGTCGGCTTCGAACGCCCCCGTCGCGCGGTTGCGGCCCTGGCGGGTGAGGAGAACCAGACCCTGCCTCGGCTCGTGCTGGCGCCCGGCGTCGCCACCGAACAGCCGGGGCCGAGTTTCGCGGGGCGTCGCTCGGTCGCAGGCGCCGGCGCCGTGATCGCGTGTCTGGTGGAGCTCTACGGGGTGGCGCCGCCCCATCCCTGACCCGCGACGCCCAGGCGCCATCCTGGGTCGAACGCCGTGCGGGGTCGAGGGAGAGAAGAAAAGCTGTCCCCGCACTCAACCGTTCTGGCGAGAACCGATGGAAAGTTCGCGTTAGGGACAAGGCGTGGGCGTGAAGAGACGCTCATTCTCGCACTTGAGGCCGCGTCTGTTATCCCCGGGCGCGGCCTTATTTCCAGGAATGGACAGCTTGGAGAAAATCTCTCTCAGCTGCGACAATAATTCCGATAATGTCGTGAGGGGTTCTCAAGGGCGAGAAGTATTTCTACACGTCGGGAAGCCTTAGAAATGGATTCCTGATGCGTACCGCCGTCGACATTCTATCCCTGATCGGGGACACGCCGCTGGTCCGGCTCCGTGCCGCCTCGGCGGCGACGGGTTGCGATGTTTATGGCAAAGCGGAGTTTCTCAATGCGGGCCAGTCGGTCAAGGACCGTACGGCGCTCGGCTTGATCACGGCGGCCCGCTCCTCAGGCGCGCTCAGGCCCGGGGGCGCTATCGTCGAAGGAACGGCAGGCAATACCGGGATCGGCTTGGCCATCGTCGGCGCCGCCCTGGGGCATCCCGTCTTCATCGTCATGCCGCGCAGCCAGACGGAGGAAAAGAAACAGGCGGTGCGCATGCATGGCGCGCGCCTGGTTGAGGTGGATCCGGCGCCCTTCTCCAGTCCCAATCATTTCATCCACTTCTCGCGTCGGCTGGCCGAGCAACTGAACGCCAGCGAGCCGAATGGCGCCTTCTACGCCGACCAGTTCGACAATCCGGCCAATCGCCAGACCCATTACGAGACGACCGGACGTGAAATCTGGGAGCAGACAGGCGGCCGAATCGACGGATTTGTCTGCGCCGCCGGCACCGGAGGCACCCTTTCGGGGGTCTCGACCTATCTGCGAGAGCGCAATCCCGGGATCGCAATCGGCCTGGCGGATCCGCCGGGCGCAGCCTTGCATGCCTGGTACACGCGCGGGGTGCTCGAGTCCGAAGGTCGTTCGGTCGCCGAGGGGATCGGGGTCAATCGCATTACCGGCAATCTCGAAGGTTTGGAGGTGGACCACGCCTGGCGGATCGAGGATGGCGAGGCGCTTCAGATCCTTTTCGATCTGGCGCGCGACGAGGGACTCGCGCTCGGCCCGTCCAGCGGTTTCAACATCGCCGGCGCCCTGCGGATGGCGCGCGTGCTCGGGCCGGGCAAGACCGTGGTGATCGTCCTGTGTGATCCCGGACAGCGCTACGCCGGCAAGATCTATAATCCCGCCTTCCTGCGCACGCGCGGGTTGGCGGTTCCGTCATGGATGGAGCCCGCATGAGCCAGGACGTCGAAGGGCGCAGACTGCCTCCGTTGAATGCGTTGAAAGCCTTCGAAGCCGTCGCGCGCCTGTCAAGCATCACACAGGCGGCCAAAGAGCTGAATGTCACGCCGGGCGCCGTCAGCCAGCAGATTCGGCTTCTGGAGGATCATGCCGGCGGCCCACTGATGATGCGCGAAGGTGGGGGGCTGTCGCTCACTGATCTCGGGTCGAGGCTTAGACCGGTCGTGCGCGAGGCCTTTGACCATCTGAAGCTGGCGGCGGACGTCATCTATGGACTTTCCGCGAGACAGTCGCTGTCGGTCAGCGTGCCGCCGTCCTTCGCCGTGCGCTGGCTGGTGCCGCGAATGTCCAGATTTTATGCTCTGCATCCCGAGATCGAAACCTGGATTTCGGCGGACATGAAACTCGCAGACGTGGCGGGCGGTCGCGCCGACGTCGCCGTCCGTTACGGCCAGGGTGATTACCCCGGGGTGCGCAGCGAGGTGTTGATAGAAGCCGGCGTCATCCCGATCTGCAGCCCGGAGCTGTTGTCCGGCGCTCACCCGCTGAAGACGCCGGCTGATCTGGCGCACCACAGCCTGATCCATGTGACGCCCAGTCAGATGGAGGAGCCGCGACCGGACTGGCTGGCCTGGCTCGCCTCGCGCAAGCTCGAGGGTATTGACGCTCGCCTCGGCGCGCGTTTCGACCAGACCGCCTTCGTCATTGAGGACGCGATCCACGGACGGGGCGTGGCCTTGGCCCCGCGCGCCTTCGTGGCGCAGGAATTGGCGGCCGGGCGGCTGGTCGCGCCGTTCGGCGACGGCTATCTCGCCACCGATAACGCCTACAGGCTGATCACTCGTCGTGGAAGCCTGCGCCCCGCCGCGCAGGCTTTCGTGGCCTGGCTGCGCGCCGAGGCGGCGGCTGACGGCATCGTCGCCGACGAACTCTGATCATTGATGCCCCGTTTGGTCGGGGCGCCTGATGGCCCGGGGTCGAAGGTAATCGCCGATCCGACGCCTCGGGTGTCGAGCCACCGCGTCCAAAGGCGGAGTTCTGAATAGAAATTCTAAAACGCGGCCCTACCCTTCTAGGGCGCGGGGCGCGGACTCTTCAGTCTACCGTTCTTCATCGAACCGAGTTCGCAGGAGGGCGGCATGGCCGGACGACAATCACGACTAATCGCAGCAGGCGCCAGCGCGTTGGCGCTTTGGGGCGCTGGGTTTGGGTCTATTCAGGCTCAAGCCCAGACGCAGAACCAGGATCTCGATCCGGCTGCGGTGCACCGATCCGCGCTCGTTTTGGACGGGCATGCCGATGTCCTGCTGCCATCGACGCCGCAGCGGTATTGGCTGCCCAACGGAGGGTCGCGTGTCGACCTCGACCATCTGACGCGCGGCGGCGTGGACGCCATCGTGCTGTCCGTGGCGGTCGGGCCAGGGCCCGGGGATGCGGCGGGCGTGCGAGAAGCGCGCGCGCAAGCTGACGCCAAGCTGGCGGCGATCAAGGCGTTCGTGGCGTCCAACCCACAGCGGATCGGACTGGCCTTGAGTGCTGACGATGTCGAACGTCTGGTTGGCGAGGGCCGGGTCGCTGTTCTGATCGGATTCCAGAATGCGCGTTCGATCGGCGCGGACTTGAGCCAGATCGACGTCTTCTATCGCGAAGGCGTGCGGGTGTTCGCCTTCAACCATGCGGGGCACAACGCATTTTCCGACTCGTCGCGCCCGATCGATACGCCAGTCGCCGAACATCACGGCCTTTCCCCCATAGGACGGCAGGCTGTGGCCAGACTGAACGACCTCGGCGTCCTGATAGATGTCTCGCAGCTGTCCAGTGAGGCCCTGGCCCAGACGCTGGCTTTGACGCGCGCGCCGGTCGCGGCGACCCATTCGAACGCCCGCGCCCGGATCGAAAACACGCGCAATCTGACCGATGCGGAGCTTGACGCCATCAAGGCGAACGGCGGTATCGTTCAGCTGACGCCTTTTAACGCCTATTTGGTCGAACCGGACGCAGCGGCGAGGGACCGTATCGGCGCGGTGCGCGCCCAATACGGCCTGGCGCAGAACTTCGCCACGGCGACAGACGGCTATGCCGGATTGGGCGAAAGACAGCAGGCCTTCCTCGACGCCTTGGCGCCGCTGCTGCCTAAGGCGACCGTCAGCGACTATGCCGATCAGCTCGATTATGTCGCCAAGCGGATCGGGTGGGAGCACGTCGGGGTCGGGACCGACTTCAATCACGGGGCGGGCGTCATCGGTTTCGACAGCGCGGCGGATGCGCCCGCCGTCACGCGTGAGCTGTTGAAGCGTGGCTATACGCCTGCTCAGATCAACGCCATCTGGGGCGGCAATTTCCTGCGGGTGCTTCGTGCTGCGGAGGCCGCTCGTCGCACCTGATGACGGGTGGGCGTGGGGCTGGGACAATCTTCTGGACAGCTATCGTCAGGAGAGGTCGCGCGCCGTCCTCGGCACGACGGGCGTTGACCCTGGTCGTCATTCTCGCCTTCGGCTTCAACCGTCGCCTCACCTGCGGCTGAGGCAGCGTGACCGGGTGACCATCAAACCGGGATGCGCCACGCGTCCCCTCTGCTCTTCAACAGATGCCGCCTGATCGAAAGCGCCGATGAACAAGACCTTTTCAGCCTCTCGCCCGGACCCCCAAGCGGATCAGGACTGGGCCGACCTCTTGTCGCCGGGACGCCGTGTCCTGCTGGCCGGCTCCGGCCTCGCCCTGGTCGCCGGTCTTGCTGGCGGCGCGGCCAAGGCCCAAACGCCGGGCCAGACTCCGGCTAGGGAACCGGCTCAAAATCTGTCCCGGACCGGACCAGGCGCCGCCCCGGCTGGACGATCCGCCGCCGTACCGCCTGCGCCGACCGGCCGCAGCCCTTGGGGCTACGAGACCTATAAGGAGCCGGCGACACGACCGGCCGGCATCCGGCCGGGTGAGGAGACCCTGCCGACGCTGCCCAGGGCCTATACGGACATCAAGAGCTACCACGCCCATATCTATTTCGACGAGGACACTTACGAGAAGGCGGCTCTGCTGCGGACCTGGGCCATCGAGCGTTTCCCGGTCGAACTGGGCAACTGGAACCTGGAGCCGCGTGGACCCCACGTGACGCCGTCTTTCTATTTCGGTTTCACAAACGATCTGCTGCCGGTCCTGGTGCCCTGGCTGCAGTTGAACAGCCTGGGGCTGACCATCCTGCTGCATCCGAACACCAATGATCCCCGTGCCGACCATCTCCACTACGCCCTGTGGGTCAATCGCGCCCAGCCGGTGAACGGCTACAATCTGCCGTCCAGCGTCACCGACGACAGGATCGAACAGATCTTTCCGAACGTGACCCCTACGATCGCTCCGGAAACAGCTTGAATCACCGATATGAAATCTAGGATTCACTGTCCTTCAGGCTGCCACAGCCCTTCCCTGGTATTGGCTGATCCTGCCGGCCGTTCGGCGCAGGCGGTTGCCTGAACAAGGCGGACGGTCGCGATTTCCGCATGGGCGGCGTTCACGGAAGGCTGTGCCGGTTTTGAACGAGGGGTCTTAATCGGCTACGAGTGAATTCAGCAGGATTTTGGGGCGTTTTCGCCACCGGCCCAGTAGCGCGCAGACCCCACATAGAAACGCTACGGCCAGCGAGAGATGCGACAGGCTGTCGGCGTCGAGGGGGGCGGTGTGATCGGCGATCCATAGGCCCGTCATCAGCCCCGAAAGGCCGAGCGCGATCTTGGTCGTGGCGGTGAACAGGCTGTAGCCATAGGCCGCTGAGCCTCGGTCGGCCGCAAGGTCGAGTTGAGCCAGAAGCTCGGAGAACCGCGACCAGACCAGCAGAACCACGCCGCCCACGGCGACGCCGTAGGCCGCCAGCGCGGCAAGGGCGGCGAGGTTTCCCTGTTCGATCCCGAACGGCAGAAGCAGGACGGCGACGCCGGTGGCCAGATAGGCGACGGCGAGACTGGCCGAAAGAGACAGGCGGGCCGTGATCGGCGGCCATATCCAGATCGCCGCCAGACGCAGCACGGCGATCAGCATCAGGGCGTTCGCCATGACCCCCGTGCCGGAGATGTCGAGATGCAGGATGGCCTTGCCGACGCAGGCGATGGCCGCGAAACCGACCATCTGGACCAGACAGAATCTGACGATCGCCCAGCGGCGAGAGGGGCTGACCTCAACTCGCACAGGGGGCTTGGAAGGCGACTGTGATTGTGTGACGGAGCCAAGCAGCCAGGGCAAGGGCGCCAACATGACGAGCGCCAGCGCCGCCACGGCGATCAGCAGCCCCTTGGCCGAGCCCTGGCCCGCAGGGTTGGTCATGAGCAGGGGGATGGCGGTCGCGGCGATGATCAGCCCGGCGGCGGCGCCGATCGCGGTTCGCCATCTCCCGACGGCGAGATGGCCGTGTCGACGGGCCAGAGCGGCCGCGACCGCGTTATGCGGGACGTCCAGAATGGCGAAGGCGCAGCGGAACGCGAACAGCGTCAGACCGGCCGCGATCACCGCACCCGCCTGAAGCGAGGGCAGAAGCGCGAACATCGAACAGGACACGACCGAGGCGGCGGCGCAGATGCCGGGAAGCATCTGTTGCAGCGCCGGCCTTGCGTTCAGCGCGCGTCCCCAGACGCCGTCCAGCAACGCATTGCACAGGGAGGCGAGGATGAAGAGCGTGCCGGCCAGGGGTGCGGAGACGTGCAGTATCGCAATGAGGGTGTAGAGAAACAGCGCGTCGCTGCCCGCCCACAGAAGGCTCTTGCCGCCATGGGTGACGCCGAAGGCGAGGAGTTGTCGTCGATCGTGACCCACGCCGTCGCTGATAGGAGCTTTCGATGACAGGGCCGAGACAGGCGAGGCGCGCCTGTCGCCTGCGGCATGACTGGACTGTCGGCTCAGGAGGGATATGCAGGCGCCATGAGCAGATCACCGCTTCCGGCGTCGGACAGAAACTCTCCGGCCAGTCTGGCCATCATCGATGCGGCCCGGACCGTCGTCGCCGAACGGGGGCTGGGCGGCATGAGCCTGCGGGCCGTCGCAGACCAGGCGGCGGCTTCGGTGGGGTCGATCAACTATCGGATCGGCGATCGGGCCGCGCTGGTGGATGCCGTCACCCAGCGCGAGATCGACAGTCTTCGGGCCGCGCGCGAAATCTGGCGCGCGCGAATGGACGGGATCGATCCGGTCGCCGCCGGCATCCTCGCCGATCTTGTCTGCGAATGGCTGGATGGCGCGGCCCGCGAAAGACGCGTGTCCGCCATCGTGGTTGGCGAACTGATCCTCAAGGCCAGTCGTGATCCCGCCGCCGTGCCGCTGGCGGCCGGGTTGCTGGCGCAGGAGGAGGCGCTGTGGGTGGACATCCTGCAGGCCGCGCCAGAAGGCCGCCGTCTCGCCGGTCGGATTTCAGCCTATTGCCGTGACGAGACGCCCTTCTCGATCCTGTTCGCCGATAGTCTGGACTACAGACTGTTGCGCCAATCGACGGTGCGCGCCCTGCTGCGTGATCGCACGGCGCCGGCGCGGCGGGAGTGGAATCTCTGGCACCTTGGCCTTGTCGATCGCCTCGCGGCGCCGGCGGCCGAGGCTCTGGACGCCAGCGGCGACACGCCGCAAGGGGTGAAGGCCAGATTGGCCGAGAACATCGCCGACCTGATCATCGCCGAAGGCGTGGATGCGGTCGGCCATCGCGCCGTGGCCCAGACGGCGGGCGTCGCCGCCTCCAGCGTGGCGCATCACTATCCCACCCTGCGCGATCTGGTGTTCGGAGGCGTGGAGGCCCTTTATCGTCGCATGCGGGCGGACCTGGCCGCGACCAAGGGTGCGGCTCCCAGCGGCGCGGACGTCGTGCGGCTTACGCATGAGACGGCGCTGGCGGCGTCCAGAAACGTCGCCTTCGCGCCGTTCGCCATAGATATGCGACGACGGCGCGCGGAGAATGTTCATCATGACGTGGCGCGTGCGCTCGATCTGGAGCCGGGAACCGACCGGGCCCTGACCCAGGCGGTCGTGATGGCCGCCATCGGGCGTCACCTGGGCGCGATGGCGCGTGGTCTGGCCCCGACGCCGCTGGCCGAGCTGGTCCAGGAGTGTTTTTGAGCCGTACAGTTGTTTTAATTTCGCTCGAATTGTTCACAAACGGGTCGAACGACTGTCTTAAATGCGTAATGGCTGGCCGGTAGTGGCTCTCCCGCGATCAATGCGGGGAGCTATCGACATGACGGGCCTGAGCGGAAAACGTGCGCGTTTCCTTTATTCGACCATACTGGCGGGCGGGGTCTTCATCCTCGCGGCCCAACCGGTCCTGGCGCAGGAAAACGGCGGCGCGGGCGAGGCCGCGGCTCTGCCCGAGATCGTCGTCACCGCCGAACGGCGCGCCGAGCGCAGTCAGCGCGTGCCCCTGGCGATACAGTCCGTCACGGGCGAGGCCCTGACCGACACGGGCTACACATCGGTTACTGATCTTCAGTATGTCGTGCCGGGCCTGCAATATGACCCGACCCAGGGGGCGGCCTTCCAGATTCGCGGCGTCGGCAGCACCTCGTTCGACTTCTCCAACGCCAAGTCCGTCAGCGTCGTCGTCGACGATGTGGTCATGGACGGCCAGCGGGCCAACGGCCTGACCGGCTTGGTCGATATCGACCGCGTCGATGTGCTGATGGGTCCGCAAGGCACGTTGTTCGGCAAGAACGCCACCTCGGGCGTCATCGCCGTCACGACCAAGAAGCCGCGACTGGGCGAGACTTCGGGACGGGCCAGCGCCAGCTTTGGCGAGCACGAGGACAGGATCCTCAACGCCACCGCAAATATCCCCCTGGGACCGATCGCGGCGCTGCGTATTTCAGGCTTCGACCAGGGTCAGGAAGGCTTCGGGCGCAATGTGACGCTGAACCGGCGCGTCGGAACCGTGGATGAGTACGGCGGCCGCGCGAAACTGTATGTCGAACCCTCGGATACGCTGAACCTCATCCTGTCCGCCGACTACGCCCGCCATTGGGACAGCAGCGTGCGCACCCCTGTCTCGGGTCAGCCCGCCAATGTCACGGCCATGTTGAACGCCCTGGGCGTCTATCCCGGCCCCAAGAGCGCCGACACCGCCGATTCCTCTTTCGGCCAGATCAAGACCGAGGAGTGGGGCGGCTCGCTCAAGATCAGCAAGCAGATGGGCGAGTTCGAACTGACGTCCATCACCGCCTATCGCGAGACGGGCTATTATAATTCCACCCCGGCCAGCCTGCTGCCGGCGGACCAGTATTCCTATATTCCGTTCAATATCGGCGACCTGTCGACCGACAAGTTCAGCCAGGAAATCCACCTCGCCTCGCCCCAGGGCCGGTTCGTCGAGTATCTGGTGGGCGCCTTCTATAATAATCTCCACGCCCGGCAGACCCAGTTGCAGTGGGCCACCCTGGGCCAGCCTCTCTATGGGGCCGACGGCGCGCCGCGCCCCATGCTGATCGCCCTGACCGGCGCGGCCGGCGTTGACGCCAACGCCTCGCTATTCGACGCCCGCAACGAGACCCTGGCTGCGTTCGGCCAGGTGAAGTTCAATCTGTCGCCGCGCTTCAGCGTCGCCTTCGGCGGGCGCTACACCTCGGACAGAAACTCGCAGGGTCTGGATTTCATCATGATCGACCCGCTTCCGGTCGCCGGTTATCGGCCGACCTTCGTGGGATCGAGCGCGGCGCCCGTCATCTCGTACGGCAAGGTCAGCGGAGATGACTTCTCCTACAGGATCGCGCCCCAGTTCCAGATTTCGCGCAATATCATGGCCTATGCCAGCTATTCGACCGGCTACAAGCCGGGCGGGGTCGCCTTCGTCGGCAACAAATACGCCCCCTATCGCGACGAGACGGTCGAGGCGTGGGAGGCCGGCGTCAAATCCGAACTGTTCGATCGTCGTCTGCGCCTGAACGTGGATGCCTTCCGGTCCGACTTCACCGATTTCCAGGCGACCATCCTGACCAAGATACCGGACGGCGGCGGCGGTTTCCTGAACGCCACCGTCATCGGCAACGCCGGGGGCTTAAGGACCCAGGGCGTGGAGGGCAATGTGGCCCTGATGATCATGCCCGGCCTCTCGGTCTCTGGCGCCTTGAGCTACACGGACGCCTATTTCACCGACTATGTCTATAACGCGACCACCAACTACACCGACACCAAGCTGACCAACGCGCCGGAATGGTCGGGCACGGCGGCGATCGACTACGAACACACGCTGGTTTCGGGCCTAGGTCTGCGCGCCCACGTCGATTACGCCTATCGGAGCGAGTACTGGACCGTCGTCGGACAGCCGGACTATTCCAATGTCCCGGGCTATGGCCTGGTCAACGGACGCCTGACCTTCACCCTGCCGAACAGCAACGTCGAGTTCGGCCTGTATGGTCGCAATCTGTTCGATGAGTATTTCTCGACGGGTTGGCAGAACTACGGGGCGTTGGGCCTGCTGCATTACACCTCTCCCGGTGCGCGACGGACGCTGGGCGCCTTCGTGAACCTCAGCTTCTGATTGGGGGATGACCATGCGCAGTTTCTTCCCGAGCCTTCTTGTCGCCGCCGGTCTGCTGATCGTCGGCCCGACCTGGGCGCATGACCGGCGCGGGCCGGACGACAGCCTGCCGATCAATGCGATCCAGGTCGTGGGAACCCACAACAGCTACGCCCTGCCGGCCGATCCGCGCGTGATGGCGCTGATGGCTCCGCGTCTGGCCGCCCTCTACGAAGGGATGCGCGCACACATGTCGTCCGACCAGATGGCCGTCATGCAGGAAGAGCATCCCGGCGACATGACCGACATGTCTAAGGTGCTCGACTATGTGCAGATGCCGATCCAGGCGCAGCTTCGCAGCGGGGTTCGCAGCCTTGAGCTGGATCTGCAGCCCGATCCGCAGGGCGGCGCCTATGCCGATCCTCTGCCCTATCGGATGCTGCGCGAGCAGGGGCAACAGGATCTCGCCCCCATCTACGCACAGGAACTGGTCCGGCCGGGTCTGAAGGTCCTGCACGTCGCCGACCTGGACTTCCGCAGCCAGTGCCCGACCTTCCGCTCCTGCCTGACCCTGCTGCGGCAATGGTCGGACGCCGAACCCGACCACAGCCCGGTCTTCATTCTGCTGGAGCCGAAGCTGTCGGGCCTGGACAAGGCCGTGCCGGGGGCGGCGGTGGTGCCGCCGTTCGATGCGCGCGCCTTCGCCGAGGTCGATGACGCCATCGTATCGGTCCTGGGGCGCGACAGGGTGTTCACGCCCGACGACCTTCGCGGCGATAGGCCGACCCTTGAGGCGGCGGTCCTGGCCAAACAGTGGCCCACGGTGTCGCAGGCGCGCGGGAAATTCGTCTTTCTGTTCCTGGTGCCCGGCATGAATCTGGACGCCTTCGCGCCCTATCTGGAAGGGCGGCCGTCGCTGCAAGGCCGAATGGCTTTCGTTCAGGGGCGCGCGGGCATGGCGCACACGGCCTTCATGCTGTTCGACAACGCCCTGGTGCGCTCGGCCGAGATCAGATCCGCCGTCGCCGCCGGCTATATCGTCCGCACGCGCGCCGACATCGACACGGTCGACGCCCGCAAAAACGAGACCGCGCGTCGAGAGGCGGCGCTGGCCAGCGGGGCGCAGGTCATCTCGACGGACTATCTGTCCGCACCCAACGTCTATGGCAACGACTACGCCCTGCCGCCCTTCGTTGGCGGCTGGCGCTGCAATCCGGTCGTGGCGACGTGCGACACGCCCAGGTGACGCCGACGGCCGGCATCGCGCGCAGGATGCCGGCCGCCGTGGCGTTGGATCTGACTGAGTTGGTCCTGCGTGGCCCGGGCCTGATGTGAGTCGTCCTCAAGGGGGGGCTAAGCGATCGGATTCCAGACCACAACGATTGCGGCCTCGGGCCGTGCCGGTCTTAAGTGGTCTGGATATCCACCCTAAAGGCGCCCATCGCGCCGCAAGGAAGATCGCGTTGTCTCAGTCGTCGCAGGCCATCAATCGCATCATCGTCGTCGGCGGCGGGACCGCCGGGTGGATGGCGGCGGCGGCGTTGGCCCATGCGTTGGAGGGGGCCGGGAAGTCGGTGATCCTGGTGGAATCCGAGGCTATCGGCATCATCGGCGTGGGTGAGGCGACGATCCCGGAAATCCAGAAGTTCAACGCGCGGCTCGGCATCAACGAGGCGGATTTCCTGCGCGAGACCAAGGCCACCTTCAAGCTGGGGATCGAGTTCGAGGGCTGGCGTCGCGAGGGCGAGCGCTATTTCCATCCATTCGGCGCCTTCGGGGTGGATATGGAGGGCATCGCCTTTCATCACTTCTGGCTGAAGGCCTGCGCCGAGGATCAGGCCGAGCCGCTCGAAACCTATTCCATGGCCTGGCAGGCGGCGCGGCGGGGGCGGTTCGCCCATCCCCAGGGCGGGCCGCAGTCGCCTCTGTCCAGCCTGGGCTACGCCTATCATTTCGACGCCGCCCTCTACGCCGGTTTCCTGCGTCGGTTCGCCGAACGGCTGGGGGTGGTCCGGTGCGAGGGGCGGGTCGTCGAGGTGCGGCAGAGCCAGGCCGGCGATGTCTCGGGCGTGGTGCTGGAGGACGGGCGGGTCGTGGCGGGCGACTTCTTCATCGACTGCACCGGCTTCATCGGCCTGCTGATCGAAAAGACCCTGAAGGCCGGCTACGACGACTGGTCGGCCTGGCTGCCCTGCGACAGCGCTGTCGCCGCGCCGTGCGAGCGGGTCGAGCCCCTGTCGCCCTACACCCGATCCACCGCGCGCGAGGCCGGTTGGCAGTGGCGTATCCCGCTGCAGCACCGGGTCGGCAACGGCTATGTCTATGCGTCCGGCCATCTGGCGCACCAGGATGCGGAGGACGCCCTGATGTCGCGGCTGGAGGGGCCGGCGCTGGCCGAGCCGCGTCGGTTGCGGTTCGCCACCGGGCGACGCCGCGAATGCTGGAAGCGAAACTGCGTGGCGGTGGGCCTGTCCAGCGGCTTCCTGGAGCCGCTGGAATCGACCAGCATCCATCTGATCCAGAGCGCCATCACCAAGCTGATCACCCTCTTCCCGGCGCAGAAGACCGACGATGGGCTGCGGCGTGAGTTCAACGCCTTGATGGAGGAGGAATTCACCACCGTCCGCGACTTCCTGATCCTGCACTACAAGGTCACCCAGCGGGACGGGCCGTTCTGGGAGCAGGTTCGCGCCATGCCGATCCCGGATCGGCTGGCCGACAAGATCGCCCTGTTCGAGCAGACCGGGCGGATCGTCAGGCGCGACCACGACATCTTCTCGGAATCCAGCTGGCTGGCGGTGGCGGTGGGGCAGGGGCTGGCGCCGCGCGGGCGTCACCCGATCTCGGACGTGATCGGCCCCGAGCAGAACCGGACGCGGCTGGCGGCGATCCGCGACAGCATCTGGCGCACCGCCGACGCCCTGCCGTCGCACGCCGACATGCTGGCGGCGACAATGAACCGTCGCGCCTCATAGGCCCCGGGCGAGCCGGCCTCTGAAACACCTGTTGAAGAAAAACCCGAGACGGAGCGCCGTGAGGCGTTGACATCGCTGTCAATCGGGCGTTCCTACACCCTCGCGGACGGTCGATAAGGCTGCCGATATTCTTACGACGGCCTGGACCGTCGGACCTCGGGGGGATCAAAGTGAAGTCAGAGATGTTCCATGCCGGACGTGCGCCCGCCGCTCGCGGGCTTCGCCGTTCCGTTTCCGCGCTGGCCCTGACGGTCGCCGTGGTCGGCGCCACCGCCGCCCACGCCCAGTCGACATCGGAGCCGCAGACCACCGCGCCGGCCGCAGACGACGCCGCACAGGTCGATGACGTCGTCGTCACCGGCATCCGCGCGCGCATCGCCTCGTCGCAGGCGATCAAGCGCGATTCCGACACCTTCGTCGACGCCGTCACCGCCGACGACATCGGCGCCCTGCCGGACAAGTCGGTCAACGAGGTGCTGCAGCGCATCCCGGGCGTGAACATCAACCGCTTCCAGGGCCCGACCGACCCCGACCACTTCTCGGTCGAAGGCTCCAACGTCATCATTCGCGGCCTGTCCTACGTCCGCTCCGAGTTCAACGGCCGCGACGCCTTCAGCGTCAACACCGGCCGCGCCCTGGGCTTCAACGACGTCTCGCCCGAGCTGCTGTCGAGCGTGGCCGTCTTCAAGAACGCCACCGCCGACCGTATCGAAGGCGGCATCGCCGGCGTCGTGGATCTGCGTACGCGCAAGCCCTTCGACAACCGCAAGTTCGTCTTCGCCGCCTCGGCCGAGGGTTCTTACGGCGACCTGCGCGAAAAGGCCGGCTTGGGCTATTCGGCCCTGGCCAGCAATGTGTGGGACACCCAGCACGGCACGTTCGGCGCCCTGCTGAGCTATGGCGAATCCGACCTCTATTCCGAGGCCTACGGCTCGCACCTGACCGACTTCGTCTATCGCCCCGACCTGTCGAACGGCGAGGACCGCCGCTACGTCCCGCGCGGCGGCGCCGTGCGCACCCAGCAGTTCGACCGCTCGCGCTCGACCCTGGACGGTTCGTTGCAATGGGAATCGAACGACGGCCGCGCCAAGCTGACCGGCGAATACATCCGCGCCGACTCGCGTTCAGGCTGGACCGAGCGGGTGATCGAGGTCGATCTGGGCAGCGGCGGCGATCCGACGCCGACCGCCGGCAATCCCTTCACCTATGGCTCGAACGGCGTCTTCACCAGCGGCCTGCTGGTCAATAATGCGCCCAACCTGCAGGTGGCGCCCAAGCGCGAGCGGGATCTTCAGACCCTGACCGAAGACTTCTCGCTGGCGGCCGAATTCCATCCGACCGACCGCCTGTCGATCTGGCTGGACGCCCAGTACAGCAAGGCGTCGGCCGACGACGTGGACATGAGCATCTACGGCGCGATCACGCCGGTCTACACGCTGATCGGCGAAGGCCGTCACGGCGTGCCGGACATCCAGTTCGTCGACGCCTCGGGCCAGCCCTCGGCCCTGACCAACGATCCGGCCAACTTCTACTATCGCGCCGCCATGGATCACGTCGAACAGTCCGACGGCGATCAGAAGGCGTTCAAGGCCGACCTGAAATACGACTTCGACAACTCGTTCCTGCGCGCCATCCGCATGGGCGCGCGTTATTCGGATCGCGAACAGACGCGCCGCTACAGCGCCTATAACTGGGGTGCGATTTCCGAAAGCTGGGCGGGCGGCATCTCGCCCTTCCAGACCACCGGACCGCTGGCGGTCGCTCAGTACGACTTCCCCAACTTCCAGCGCGGCCACAACCCGTCGCCGATCAACAGCTACTATCCGACCATCGGCCTGGCCTCGGCCTATCGCGATGGCACGTTGCAAGCCGCTCTGGCGGAGGTCAGGAGGCCTGAAGCATCGTGGAAGCCTTTGGACAAGCGTGACGGCGTGGTTTCCGGCACGCCATTCCTGCCCGGCGAGACAAACGTTTCGTCGGAACAGACGAAGTCCGCCTATGTTCGGTTCGATTTCGGTCGTGACGATATCTTCGGTGCTGATACGGCGCTCACGGGCAACATCGGCCTGCGTTACGCCAAGACGGAATTCCAGACGCGCGGCTTCATCACGACGCCGAAGGTGGGCGAGCAGTTCGGTGACGCCGACAGGAATGACCCGAGATTCCCGGGCCAGGGTATTCCTGTCACCCAAGCCAATGCCGCCGCCATTGCGCGTTATCGCTGCGGGCTGATCCAGCCTGGCCAGTCCGGACCGGGCTATTGTCTGCTCTCCGATGCACGATTGAATGATCTGATCGCCTTCAGCGATGGCAGCACCCAGCCGGTGGAGCGCACCAACAGTTACGATGACTGGCTGCCCAGCCTGAACGTCAACGTGAAATACAAGGAGTGGGTCTTCCGCGGCGCCGTCTCGCGCGCCATGACCCGGCCGGACTTCGGCGTCACCGCCTTCTCCGCCGGTCTGTTCTACACTGACATGAACCAGATTCGGGCGAACGGAGGCGACGTCAATACGGCGCCCCTGCTGACCACGAACGGCGGCGGTTCGTTGCTCACGGGCGTTCGCGCCTGGAACTACGATCTCGGCGTGGAGTGGTATTTCAAGCCGGGCAGCTCGCTGACGTTCAACGCCTTCTACAAGGACCTGACGGACATTCTGGCCAGTGGTTCGTTCGTTCAATCGTTCAGCAACACTCAGGGCGTCTCGACCGATGTTCTGGTCAACCAGCAGGTCAACATCGGCTCCGGCTGGATCAAGGGCTTCGAGGTGGGTTACCAGCAGACCTACAGCTTCCTGCCGGGTCTGCTCAGCGGGCTGGGGATCGAGGCCAACTACACCTTCGTCGAGCCTTCGACCTTCCCCAACGCCGTGACCGAGCCGCGCTACGCCGGGCTGGAGCTGCCGCTGCAGCAGTTGTCGCGCCACACCTACAACTTCTCGGTCTTCTATGAGCGGGATCGTCTGTCCGCGCGCCTGGCCTACAACTGGCGCAACGGCTTCCTGCTGACGCCGCGCGACGACGTGAACCCCTTCTCGCCGATCTTCAACGCCTCGACCGGGCAGTTGGACGGGTCGATCTTCTACACCCTGAACGACAACTGGAAGATCGGGGTGTACGGGGCCAATCTGCTGGACGAGGTCACGGTCACGGAACAGCAGACCTCCTACAAACTGAACGGCGTCAACCAGGCCGGTCCGCTGGCCCCGCGCTCCTACTTCCGCAGCGACCGCCGCGTGACGTTGAGCCTGCGCTACACCTTCTAAGACCTTCTCTGAGCCGAAGGCCTGGGGCGTCGATCACCGATCGACGCCCCTTTTTTTATGGATCAGGCGACGCCGTGAAGATCGGCCATGACCGTGTCGTGCGTCGGCAGGGCGGCCAGGGTCTGGTCGAAGGCCATCACCATTCGCCCCAGCGCGCCAAGGGCGGCCGAAAGGTCCAATCGGTCCGCCTGGACGTCGTAACGGCGGGGCGTCAGGCCCAGGCCCGCCATCACCATCCCCCAGTGCTGGGCGTCATAGGGATCGCCGTCCAGCATGACCGCGCCGTTTCGCGACAGGAACTGGCGAACCCGCCGTTCCAGCTCCGGTCCGAACGGCGCCAAGGCCGCGCCTTGCGGACCCTGACGCAGGATCAGGTGAAGCCGGTCGGCGCGGTGGCCCGCGTCTCTGGCGGTCGCCGTGTTGTAGGCTGCGGCGCAGGCCGGGATCTGGTCTGTCGCGCCGGGCAGACACGCGGCCAGCGTCTTCAGCTGCTGGCCCAGCAGGATGTCGTCCAGACCCAGGGCCGGGCCGAAGCTGGCGGCTGCGGGGCCCAGCGCCAGTCTGTCGCTGATCCAGGGGGTCCGAAGGAAGCCGGGACCGACGGCGGCATCGGATTGGTCGACGATCTCGACCTCGCCGACGGCGGCCCGCAGGCGGCCCCTCGCCTGATCCGGCGACGTCCGGCTCTCGGCGTAACAGAGGCTGGCGACGCCGCCGCCCCGCAGCGGCGTCAGCGTCAACAGACTGTCGGACAGCGCCCGCACGGCGACATAGGGCGGCTGGTCGCCGCCCCGATAGCGGACGACCGCGAGGCGATCATGACCCAGTCGGCCGCGCCAGTCCCCGTCGCCGTGGAAGGCGGCGGCGCGGGTGTCGACGGTCAGAAAAGGCGTCCAGCCTTCCGCCTCGTCCGCCGACATGCACCGGGCGCCGTCGCGCAGGGCGGCCGCCCTCAGGCGCGCCGTCAGGACCGCGCGGTCCAGCAGCAGTCGGGGCCGCAACAGCGAACGCGGCGACTGTCGTTCGGGGCTGGGGTGGGCGTATTGGCCCGCACGCATGACCCGCGCCTGAAACTGAAGCGGCTCCAACAGGGCGGCGTAGCCGTGCCCCCCCGGCGCCCCCAGCGCCGCCCGCAGCACCACGTCCTGAACGGCCACGCCGTCGATGGCGGGCAGGGGTTCCTGCTCCGCCAGGGCCATGTCGCGCCCCTCGCGCCATTCGCGCAGCATGACGCCCAGGCAGAAGCCGCCCTGGGCCTGGACCATCAGGTCGTCCCCGTCGTCCGCCAGTTGGACCAGCAGGCCGTCCGGCTCGGCCAGAACAGGCTGCAAATCCTCGGCGCCCGATTCGCGACCGTCCTCGACCCTCACCGAATGGCCGTGGGGCAGGGCGCGGGCCAGCAGGGCCGCCGCAGCCCAGGCCGCCAGTCCGCCGCCTTGGACCCGCCAGGTCTTCGTCGCCATCAGACGCCTCCCTGCGTCGGCCGACCGCCGGCCCGAACGAAGCTCATGTGATCCGGCGTGCCTTCGACCGCGCGCCGAACCGCGTCGCGCATTCCGGCCAGCCGGACCTCAAGCCCGGCGGGATTCAGCCGGTCCACGCGCGGATCCCAGCCTTGGGGGATGATGTTCTGGCCTATCAGCACAGCAAGCCAGCTGGGTGGATGGAAGACCCCGACATCATAGTCGGGCAGCAGGCCGCGCGACACGAAGGCCTCCACCTTGGCCGACAGGCTGTCCGGCCAGGCCATCTCGCGGATGTCGCGCCAGAACGGCTCGTCTCGCTGGTTGGCCACATAGTGCAGGACCAGGAAGTCGCGGATGCGGTCGAACTCCAGCGCCATGATCGTATTGTATTCCCGCGCATCGTCCGCCATCCCGGCCCGATCCGGGAACAGGTCCAACAGGGTCGTGATGCCCAGCTGGATCAAATAGATGCTGGTCGATTCCAGCGGCTCCAAAAACCCGCCCGACAGGCCGATGGCGACGACGTTGCGGTCCCACAGCCTGCGCCGCCGTCCGGTGCGGAACGACAGCCGACGCGGGTCCGCCAGCGCCGGCCCTTCCAGATTGGTCATCAGGATTTGCTGCGCCGCGTCGTCGGAGAGGTGGGCCGAGGAGAAGACCAGGCCGTTGCCGGTCCTGTGCTGCAGCGGGATTCGCCACTGCCAGCCGGATGAGCGGGCCGTGGCCCGCGTATAGGGGCCGACCGGGCCTGTGGTCTGGCACGGCGCCGCAAAGGCGCTGTCGCACGGCAGCCAATGGCTCCAGTCCTCGAAATCCGCATCCAAGGCCTGGGCGATCAAGCGTCCGCGAAAGCCCGAGCAATCGATGAACAGGTCGCCCGCGACGCGCCGACCGCCTTCCAGGGTCAGGGCCGTGACCCGGCCGGTCTCGGCATCCAGATGGTGATCCACCACCTTGCCTTCGGTGCGGACCACGCCACGTCCGCACGACACCTCGCGCAGGAAGGCGGCGTAGAGGCTGGCGTCGAACTGGAAGGCGTAGGAGAAGGCGGACAAGGGCGAAGCCTCGTCCGATGTCGGCCGTTGGAACCGGCAGGCCTCCGCCGCCCGCACCGGATAGCTGAAGTCGTCCAGCGGCGTCGGGTCGCCGCCCGCCCGGCGCGCGGCCCAGACTTGATGGAAGTCGATCCCCTCGATCGGCTCGCCATAGGCGCCGAAGGGGTGGATGTAGGCGTCGCCCGGCCGTCCCCAATCGACGAACTGTATGCCCAGTTTGAACGTCGCCCGGGTTCGGTCGATCAGGGCCTGCTCGTCGATGCCCATCGCGGCGTTGAAGGCGCGGATATGCGGCAGGGTGGCCTCGCCCACGCCGACGATGCCGATGGCGTCGGACTCGATCAGCTCGATCTCGACGCCGCGCCTCGCCAGCCGATGCGACAGGGCGGCGGCGGTCATCCATCCGGCCGTGCCGCCGCCGAGGATGACGACCCGTCTAATCGAGCCCTGGTCTGCGATCGTGTCCATACCGCTTCGTATCAGATGAATTCCGCCCATGACAGCGCAGGACAACGGGTGAAGAATATGCGCGCGCGCGTCATCGCTATTCCCCGCATCGGTGGTAAGAACGGCGTGAGCGGTCGGTATTCGGGGGCGGAATTTGGCGACGGTGACGATCTATGACGTGGCGGCCAGGGCCGGCGTCTCCATCAAGTCTGTGTCGCGCGTTCTGAACAACGAGCCCAACGTCAGCCCGTCGCTGCGCGCCAAGGTCGAAGAGGCCGCCACGTCTCTCGGCTATCGGCGCAGTCTGTCGGCGCGCAGCCTGGCCGGCGCCTCCTCGTCGCTGATCGCCGTTCTGGTCGACGCCGACCTGACCATCGAACACTGGAAAAGCGGCCGGGGCAGCGACTATCTGGGCCGTCTGGAGTTCGGCGCCCTGATGGAGGCGCGTCAGGTCGATTATCACCTGATGGTCGAACTGGTCGATCACAACTCGGCGGACCTGGAGCGGGACCTGATGGCCCTGCTGAACTCGATCCGGCCCGAGGGCGTCATCCTGACCCCGCCCAATTCGGACAACGCCATGGTCATGGACGTGCTGGACGCCGCCGGCACCCCCTATGCCCGCATCGGGCCGGAAGCCGCCTTCGATCGGGGCTACTGCATCGAGATGGACGAGCGGCGGGCCGCCTGCGAGATGACCGCGCATCTGATCCGCCGGGGCCACAGCCGGATCGGCTTCGTGACCGGTCCCATCGCCTATGGCGCCAGCCGCCGCCGCCTGGCCGGCTATCGCGACGCCATGGCCCAGGCCGGGCTGGAGGTGCGGGCGAACTGGGTGGTCGAGGGCGACTTCACCTTCAAGTCGGGAACCGTCGCCATGGAGCGGCTGCATGAGACCGCGCCCGAGATCACCGCCATCTTCGCCAGCAACGACGACACCGCCCTGGGGGTGCTGCATTGCGCGGCGCGTCTGGGACTGTCCGTGCCGGCTCACCTCTCGGTCGCGGGGTTCGACGATTCGCCCGGCGCGGGGTTCAGCACCCCGGACCTGACCACCATCCGCCAGCCGGTGGCCGAAATGGCCGCCGCCGCCGCCCAGCGGCTGATCCCGCCGCTGCGCCGCCTTCTGACCGGCGACCCGAACGCGCGTGTCATCGTGCCGCACGATCTGATCGCCCGCCAATCCACGGCTGAGCCGTACCACTAGGGGCTGGCTGCAAACCTGTTCTTGACAGCGCTGTCATACCGCTGGCACTGTTTGACTTGTCCGCTGCAACCTTGGACGTCACGACTGGCCTGAACGCGCGCCTCCGGGGTTGGCTTGGGCGGTGCGACGGCCGCAAAGATCAGGCCTCATCCATGCGAAAGACCGCCACCGCCTTGGTGATCACCCTCATGTCGAGCGCGTGCGCCGTCGCCGCCCCGTCGCGTCCGGTTCCTGTCCAGGCGGTGACGTCGGGGACTTCGATTGTGACGGAGGGGTCTCGGGCGCATCCGGGGCTTTGGCCGCGTGCGGCGTCTCCGGCGGCGATGACGGATGCGGCGACGGAGGCGTTCGTCACCGAACTGATGGGCCGGATGACGCTGGAGGAGAAGGTCGGCCAGACGATCCAGGCCGACATCGGCTCGATCAAGCCCGAGGATCTGCTGACCTATCCGCTGGGGTCGATCCTGGCGGGCGGCAACTCTTCGCCCGGCGGGGACGAGCGGGCCTCGGCCGACAAATGGGTCGCCCTGGCCCAGGCCTTCCGCGCGGCGGCGGCTCAGCGTCCAGGGGCGAAGGTGCCCCTGATCTACGGCATCGACGCGGTGCACGGGCACAACAACATCGTCGGCGCGACCATCTTCCCGCACAATATCGGCCTGGGCGCGGCGCGCGATCCGGACCTGATCCGCCGCATCGGCGAGGCGACGGCGCTGGAGGTGGCGGTGACGGGCGCCGACTGGACCTTCGGGCCGACCCTGGCCGTGCCCCAGGACGACCGCTGGGGCCGCGCCTACGAAGGCTATGCCGAGAACCCCGAGGTGGCGCAGAGCTACGCCGGTCCGATGACCCTGGGCCTGCAGGGCCGGCTGTCGGCCGACCATCCGCTGACCGCCGGCCATATCGCCGGCTCGGCCAAACACTTCCTGGCCGACGGCGGCACCACGGGCGGCAAGGATCAGGGCGATTACGCCGGGTCCGAGCAGGAGATGATCCGCACCCACCTGTCCGGCTATCCCCAGGCCATCGACGCGGGCGTGCTGTCGATCATGGCCAGCTTCTCCAGCTGGAACGGGGTCAAACATTCGGGCAACGAGACCATTCTGACGGATGTGCTGCGCGGCCCGCTGGGCTTCGACGGCTTTGTGGTGTCGGACTGGAACGCGCACGGCCAGCTGCCGGGCTGTTCGAACGAAAGCTGCGCCCTGGCCTTCAACGCCGGGATCGACATGTTCATGGCGCCCGACAGCTGGAAGCCGCTGTACGCCTCGACCCTGGCCCAGGTGAAGTCGGGCGAGATCCCGATGGCGCGCCTGGACGAGGCGGTGCGCCGCATCCTGCGGGTCAAGGTCAAGACCGGCCTGTTCAACGACAGCCGCCCGGTCGAGGGCCATATCAACGAACTGGGCTCGCCCGCCCACCGCGCCCTGGCCCGCGAGGCGGTGCGCAAGTCGCTGGTGCTGCTGAAGAACGAGGGCTCGGTCCTGCCGATCCGTTCGGGCGCGCGGGTGCTGGTGGCGGGCCACGCCGACGACATCGGCCAGGCCTCGGGCGGCTGGACCCTGACGTGGCAGGGCACGGGCAACACCAACGCCGACTTCCCCAACGGCCAGTCGATCTGGAGCGGCATCCGCGAGGCGGTGGCGGCCGGCGGCGGTCAGGCGACCCTCAGCGCCGATGGATCCTTCACCCAGAAGCCCGACGTCGCCATCGTCGTCTTCGGCGAGACCCCCTATGCCGAGTTCCAGGGCGATGTGGACACGCTGGACTTCCTGCCGACCGAACCGCTGGAGACGCTGAAACGTCTGAAGGCGGCGGGCATTCCCACCGTCTCGGTCTTCCTGTCGGGCCGTCCGATGTGGACCAACCCGGAGATCAATGCGTCCGACGCCTTCGTCGCCGCCTGGCTGCCGGGCACGGAGGGCGCAGGCGTCGCCGACGTGCTGATCGGCGATGCGGCCGGCAAGCCGCGCAACGACTTTACCGGAACCCTGTCCTTCAGCTGGCCCAAGACGGCCAAGGGCGAGCCGCTGAACGTGGGCCAGCCGGGCTATGATCCCCAGTTCGCCTATGGCTACGGCCTGACCTACGCCCGGCCCGCCCGCGTCGGCGCCCTGTCCGAGGACAGCGGCGTGGTCAGCACGGGCAGCAGCCTGGACCGCTACTTCGTCGATGGCCGCTTCATCGCCCCCTGGTCGCTGATGCTGCGCGACGCCGGCGGCGAGTTCCGCCTGGGCGCCGAAAAGAACGGCGCCAGCCCGCGCGCCGGCGTCTCGGTGCGATCAACCGACGGCGCCGGCCAGGAATCGGCGCGCGCGCTCACCTTCTCGCCGGCCGGCGGCATGGCGATGATCGTGGCGCAGCCGGTCGATCTGGTCCGCCAGGCCAACGGCGAGATGGCGCTGGCCTTCCGTTACCGCGTCGATGCGGCCCCGGTCGCGCCCGTCATGCTGGTGCTGGGCCAGGGCCAGGTCGATGTCACGGACCTGTTCAAGGCCGCGCCGCTGGGCGAATGGCGGACGATGAAGGTCCGCCTGTCGTGCCTGCGCGACGCCGGGGCCGATCTGGCGGCAGTCGAACAGCCCTGGGGCCTGCGCGCCGCCGGCGCCTTCGGCGTCACGGTCGAAAATATCCGCCTGGCCTCGAACGAAGGCGATGCCATCTGCCCGACGACGCGCTAAGGCGCATTCGGGGCAGGGGGCCGCGCGATGACGAATGCCGAACTGAGCGTCGCCTTCTTCCTGCAGATGGCGATCGTCATCGCCGCCTGCCGCATCGTCGGCTGGCTGGCCAAACGCTATCTGGGCCAGCCCCAGGTGGTCGGCGAGATGATCGCCGGGGTGATCCTGGGGCCGTCGCTGCTGGGGCTTGCGTGGCCTGATCTGCAGGCGGCCCTGTTCCCCAAGGAGTCGCGTTCGGTCCTGTTCGTCGGCGGCCAGCTGGGCGTCGGCCTCTATATGTTCCTAGTAGGTCTGGGCTTCCGGCGCGATCATTTCCAGGCCAACGCCAGAAGCGCGGCCGCCGTGTCGCTGGCGGGCATGGCCGCGCCGTTCCTGGTCGCCGTCGCCATCGCGCCCTGGCTGGTCTCAATGGGCCTGTTCGGCGCCGGGATCGCGACGTGGCAGGCCATGCTGTTCATGGGCGCGGCCATTTCCATCACCGCCTTTCCGATGCTGGCCCGCATCATCCACGAGCGGGGTCTCAGCGGCACGCGACTGGGCTCGCTGTCGCTGGCGGCCGGCGCCATAGACGACGCGGGCGCCTGGTGTGTTCTGGCCGTTGTCCTGGCCAGCTTCGGTGCGGGACCGATGGTGGCGGTCAAGGCCATCGCGGGCGGCGGCGCCTTCGCCCTGCTCGTCCTGACGATGGGGCCTAGGTTGCTGGCCCCGCTGGGCCGGATGGTCGAGCGCGAAGGACGTGTCGGCCCGACCGTGCTGGGGATTGTGCTGATCCTGTTCATGCTCAGCGCATGGGCCATGGATGCGGTGGGGATACACGCCGTCTTCGGCGGCTTCATCCTGGGCGTGGCCATGCCGCGCGGCCTGCTCGGCCAGGAGGTGCGGCGTCAGCTTGAGCCGCTGGTGGTCCTGCTGCTCCTGCCCATGTTCTTCACCTTCTCAGGTCTGAACACCCAGCTGACCCTGGTCGACAATCTGGGCTTGGTTGCGGTGACGGGCGTCATCCTGATCGGCTCCGTCCTGGCCAAGGGCGGGGCCTGCTGGGCCGCCGCGCGCCTGACGGGTCAGGACAATCCCACGGCCCTGGGCATCGGCGCCCTGATGAATGCGCGCGGACTGATGGAGCTGATCATCATCAACATCGGCCTGCAGCGCGGCGTCATCGGTCCGGCCCTGTTCTCCATCCTGGTGCTGATGGCCATCTGCACCACCCTGATGGCCTCGCCCCTGTTCGAGGCCGTCTATGGCCGAAAGGCGCGCGAGCGGGGCGAACTGGCCGGTCTGGACGAGGCGGAGCACGATACGGCCCCGCCGCCCGGCCTCACGCCCAGGGCCTGAGAAAGCCGCCCCGCCGCGCCGCCGCGACGGGGCTCTTTTTCAGTGATCGTCGATGAAGGCGGCGACCCAGACCAGGGGCGCGTTCCAGTTGATGGCCACCTCGTTCAGCGCATAGGCATTGATGTCGTCGGCCCAGCAGGTCTGGGCCGCGCATTTGCCGACCAGGGTCTTGGCCACATCGTCGATCATGGCCTGGTTGTTCGGCCCGCCCGACAGGGCGCCCGCCGGGGGCAGGGGATAGGCCGGGTTCGCCTGATGCGCCCAGAACCGATGGTGCGGGTTCTGGAACGGCCGGTCGCCGTAGCCCGTCACATAGGACCGATCCAGCGGGTTGCGGCCCAGCACATAGTCCAGCGCGGCGATCACGGCGTTCCGATAGTTCCAGTCGCCCGTATAGTCGAAGGCCGAGCCCAGAACGACCGCCCGGCTCATCAGGGCGCCGTTCGACCCCCATTCGTAGCGCTCGCCCGCGACCGGCAGGCCGTAGCCCTGGCCATAGCCGGCGTCGACATAGGACTTGGCGGCCGCGACGATATTGGCGCGCACGGTGACCAGATCGTCCGCCGGCAGGGCGTCTGGCACGGTGGCCAGGGTCAGCGACCCCAGCGCCGCCGTCCACGAATAGCCCGGATCGCCCGTCGCGCTGCGGCCCGAGATCGGCCCGCCCAGATAATAGGGCGAGGTCTTCAGGGCGGTCAGATAGGCCGGATTGCGGGTCGTGGCGAACAGCTCGGCCGTGGCCCAGTAGAACTCGTCCGAGAAGTCCTGGTCGCCATAGGCGCCGCCGCCCGCGAAATGTTCGCCGGCCCGGACGTCGCGATTGCGCAGGGCGGCGCGGAAGGCGCGCTGGGACGCAGTCAGGCACTGTCGCGCGAAGGCCGGGTCGATCTCGCGCCAGATGCGCGCGCACTGGGCGCCGACCGCCGCGAGATTGAGGGTGGCCGCGGTGCTGGGCGGATAGAGCAGGCGGGGTTGGGGATCGTCGGCCGGGGCCAGCGGAATGCCGGTCCACTGGGCGTCGTGGACCTTGTGATGGACCATGCCGCCGGCGTCGATCTCGGTCAGGGTCAGCGGCTGGCCCGGCGTCTGGGCGCCGAGCGGAACCTGGGCCTTCACCCCGTCGGGAATCTGCATCTTCAGCAGGAATTCGATCTCGTAGCGGGCCTCGTCCACCAGGTCGTTGACGCCGTTTCCGGCCTCCGGGATGCTGGCCTTGCCGTCCGCGAAGGCGTCCGCGCCCGGACCCTTGCGCGTCATCGCCCGCTCATAGGCGTTCAGCAGCATCCAGACGGAAATCCCGCCGTTGACGACATATTTGCCGTGGTCGCCGGCGTCGTACCAGCCGCCCGTGACGTCCAGCGTATAGTCGCATCCGGGCCAGACGACCCCGGCCGTATCCGCTCCCTTGAAACAGGCCGCCACCTCGTGCGGATGGCCCGCCGCCCGCGCCAGATCGGGGCGCGCGACATGGGCCGCCAGGATCGGCACGCCCGCCCGGTTCTGATAGAAATAGGCCAGGGCGTCGTATTTCAGCCGGGCGTGCGGATGCTGCTGGATCGAGAAGGGCCGGCTTTCGTGCGATCCCACGATCAGCCGATAGCCCTCGCCGTCCGTCTGCAGCGTGTGGAAATCGACCGTATGCACGGCCTGGCCCGAGGCGGCGTCCTGGCCGAACACCTTGGACGTGCCCTGGGCCACGCTGGCGCCCGACCGATCCACGATGCGCCAGGGCAGGGGGCGGGCGGCCCCATCCTCGACCGTCGCCATCTTGGGCCCCTGGGTCTCGAACCCGACCTGGCTCATCCGCACGGCGCCGGCCTCCGGTTCGGCCTGGGCCGTCCCGAACGCGCTCGCCAAGGCCGCCGCCGCCACGCCCGCCGCAAATCTCTTCTTCACCCCAGCCTCCCTCAAGACTCTGTCGTTTCTGATGCAAGCGGCCCACGTCGTCGCGCCGCCCGCCTTTACGAAAAGACTATCATCTGACAGCGTTGTCACAAGAGGTGCGGTGATCGCTTTATGTTGCAGGCACGCCCCGTGACCGCGCCATGATCGCCCTAGCAACGATCAGGAGCGCCGTGGCATAGGGAGAAGAGCCGTTCGATGGAGGAGGGTGACGTTTCCAGCCGGTCTGAGACCCGCCGCACGCCCATCGTCGTGGCGGCCTATCTCCTGCTTTTTCTCGCCGCCTTCATCGGCCTTGCGCCCCTGTTCCAGGTCGTCGCGCCGCTGCACGCCAGCCATCTGGACGCCCGGGCCAAGACCGAGATCCTGAGTCGGGCCATGGTCTGGGGCGCGATCACGGCGGCCGGGGCCAACATCGTCATGGGCGCGATCAGCGACCGGACGCGCTCGCGGTTCGGCCGCCGCCGGCCCTGGATCGCCCTGGGCGCCGTCCTGACGGTGCTGAGCTATGTCGGCATCTGGCGGTCGTCGACGGCGGACCAGTTCGTCTGGGCCATCATTGGTTTCCAGCTGGCGTTCAACGTCCTGATGGCGCCGCTCTCGGCCGTGTTCGCCGAGCGGGTGCCGCTGGCCCTGCGAAGCACCGCCTCGGCCCTGATGGGCCTGTCCTATCCTCTGGCCGTCGCCCTGGGGTCCAGCCTGATGGCCCTGGGGCCGCAGCACGAGCCGGGGCGGCTGGCGCTGCTGGGCGGCGTTCTGCTGGCCGCCGCCGCCCTGTTCCTGATCGTCTATGACGAGCCCGCCGCGACGGACCGCCCGCAGGCTGCGACGTCCGAACCGCACGCGGGGCGAGGGGGTTTCTTCGCTCCGTTCCGGTCGCGCAATTTCGTGGTGGTGTGGACCTGTCGGCTCCTGATCGCGACGGGCTACGCCTTCGTCAGCGCCTATCTGCTCTATTTCATCACCGATGCCGTCGGCTGGCCCGGCCGCACGCCCGAGAGCGCCCACGCCCTGCTGACCGGCGTGGGGTTCGGCGGCGTGGTGATCGTCGCCGGTCTGGTCGCCCTGTTCGGCCGGCGCATCAGCCGCCGCCAGCCCGTGGCCTTGGTCGGGGCGGTCCTGCTGTGCGCCGCGACGGTCGTCCTAGCCCTGACCCAGTCGTGGATCGTCGTGGTGATCGCCTTCGCCGCCTATGGCCTGGGGCAGGGCGCCTATGGCTCGGTCGAGATGGGGCTGATGGCAGACGCCCTGCCGTCCCAGGACAATCGGGGGCGGGACATGGGGCTAAACAATCTGGCGGTCGCGTTGCCGCAGGCGCTGGCCCCGATCACCGCCCTGATCCTGGAACGGGCCGAGATCGACGTGCGCGGCCTCTACATCGCGGCCGCCGCCTGCTTCGCCTGCGCCGTCGTGGTGGTGGGGCTGTTTCGACGGCGGGCTTGATCGCATCGCGCCGACCCCGCATGAGGTGGCGCCTTTCCGCGCACGCCGGCGTCAGGGACCATGTCGAACAGCCAGAGCAACAGTCGCGCCGCCGAAGCGGCGCTTATTCTGGATGCAGCCATCGAGCGGGCTGCGGCTGAGGGGCTGCATGGGTTGCGCCTGCGCGATCTGGCCCAGGCGGTGGGCAAGAGCACCACGGTCATCGTCAATCTGTTCGGGGCCAAGTCGGGGCTGATCCAGGCGGTGGGCGAAGAGGCGTTGCGGCGCGATGCGGTCTTTCACGACGCCTTCTTCGGATCGGTGGCGGGGTTGCCGCTGGAGCGTGACGGCCTGTTGGCCCTGACCCAGACCTATCTGCGGCATCGGGTGGCGGACGATGCGGGGTTCGCCCGCATCTGGGAAAGTCTTGTGTTGGACGCCGAGCCGACGTCGGAGCGGCAGGACCTGGTGGAGCGATGGCACGCCATGCGGTGCGCAGCCTGGCGTCGCCATCTATCGCGCGACGCACGACTGGACGCCTTCGTCGAGCCCCTGGTCGCCTGGCTGACGTTTGAACAATATTATTCGGGCGCGTTGTCGGGTCGCGCGGACTATGGGGTGGTCGCCGCCGAGGGGCTGGGCGCCCTGATCGACCGCGCCCTGGGACTGGCGGACGGCCCGCCCACAGCGACCTTCTGGTATCGCGACGTCATGGTCCTGCCTCAGGCGCCGGCCAAGAGCGCCGAACCCGAATCCATGCGGCGCAAGCTGCTGGATATCGCCGCCGACCAGATCCTGGCCGGCGGGATCACCGCCATCACCAATCGTTCGGTCAGCGCCGTGGCGGCCACCTCGACCTCGACCATCGCCTATCACTGGCCGGACATGCGCCATTTTGTGCTGGACGCGGTCTGGCACAGCGTATTCCGCGACATGCCGGGGCATCTGGCGGGGCATACGCCCGAGGGCGACCCGGCCGTCGCCGATCTGGAGCGATGGGCCGCGATCATGGCGCCGACCGTGGCCATCGCCCGGGAAGCCGAAGGCTTCTATGTCCGATACGCCCGCCTGATCGCCAGCATCTGCATCGAGGCCCGTCGCGATCCGTCGTTGCGCGACCTGGCCATGCTGCTGCGGGGACCGGAAGGCGGGGGCACCTATTACAAGCGAACAGGCGTCTGGCCGGCCGAGTTCGATCTCAACCGCTTGGCCGCCACCCGGTTCGCGCTGTGGATCAAGGCGGAGGCCCTGCTGGCCTGCGCGCGTGGACGCACCCTTGACGAAGAGGCTCTAAAGACGGGCGCCTGCCTGCTGGTTGCACGAAGCGGGTAGTAGAACGAGCGTTATCCCGCCGTGACGATGGTCGGGCGCTCATTTGACAAAAACAGTTACCACAAGCGTCACAAAAGCATAGTTCGCGCGGCCTATTGCGGCATCGTTGTCGAACAGTTGTTTTTCTAACGCGACGAAGACGCATCCGGCTCGCCTCCCCCGGGCCGCAGGCGTCTCGACCAAAGCGTGGATCGAGCGGCTGTTCGACGACATCCCGAAACACATCGACACGCGAGGGCGGGGGCCCCGCGCGTCGCCCGATGGATGGTCAAAATGAAACGTCTCCTTCTCGGCGCCTCGGTCGCCGCGCTCACCCTGGCGGCCTTGCCCGCCGTCGCTCAAACCCAGCCCGAGGCCGCGACCGCCTCGGTCGACGACGTCATCGTCACGGCCCAGCGTCGCGCCGAGTCCTCGCAGAAGGTCGGCCTGGCCCTGACCGTCATCTCCGGCGAGTCGCTGGACGATCGCAACATCGAGAACGTCAACGATCTGGAGAACTCGGTGCCCAGCCTGGAGGTCGACAGCCAGCTGGGCGGCGGCCAGCCGCAGTTCCGCATCCGCGGCGTCGGCCTGACCGACTACGCCGCCAACAACACCTCGACCGTCGGCATCTACGTCGACGAAGTGGCCTATCCTTACGGCGTGATGACGCAAGGTCTGCTGTACGACATCGCCCGCATCGAGGTGCTGCGCGGACCGCAGGGCACGCTTTACGGCCGCAACACCACCGGCGGCGCGGTCAGCGTCATCACCAACTCCCCGACCGACCATGTCGCCGCCGGTTTGAACCTGAGCTACGGCAGCTATGACGCGGCCAAGCTGGAGGGCTATCTATCCGGTCCGGTCGCCGAAAACCTGACGGCGCGTCTGTCGGTGGCGGCGGAATCGGGCGGCGCCTGGCAGTACAATCGCGACACCGGCGAAAGCCTGGGCGACAAGGACACCCAGGCCGCCCGCCTGCGCGTCAACTGGACCCCGACCGCCCAGACCGACATCGACCTGAACGTCCACTACAGCCGCGACCAGTCGGACGGACGGGGACTGCGCCTGATCACCAGCCCCTTCACCTCGGGCGGCGGCCGGGTCTATCCGATGGACACCGCCCACCGCATCACGGGCTGGGGGATCTCGCCCTATTTCGCCCAGCTGATCGGCGTCTCGGCTGACGCCAAGCCGTTCCGGGACAATGAAGGCAAGGGCGTCAGCCTGCGTCTGAACCAGGACCTGAACTGGGCGACCCTGACGGCCATCGCCAGCTACGAGACCTTTGCACGCAAGGAGTTCAACGACTGGGACGCCACCGCCTCCAACGAGGCCGGAACCTACTTCTTCAACGACATCGACACCTCGTCGCAGGAAATCCGTCTGGCCTCGCCGGCCGGCGGCCGGGCCCAATGGCTGGCCGGCGTCTATCACGCCAATGAAACCGTCGACGGCGGCTTCTACTCCGACTTCTCCCAGGCCAAGAATCTGGGCTTCTACATGAGCACGACCTACGGCCAGAAGGTCGAGACCACCGGCGTGTTCGGCAATCTGGACTATAGGCTGACCGACCGTCTGACCCTGGTCGGCGGCCTGCGCTACGAGGACGAGACCCGCGAGCTGAACAACTTCATCACCCAGGTCCTGGCGCCCACGCCGCGAACCAACGCCACCGCCTCCAAGTCGCAGTCGATGCGCGAATGGACCGGCAAGCTGGGCGTCGAATATACGATCAGCGACGACATCCTGGCCTACGCCAACGTGTCGCGCGGGGTGAAGTCGGGCGGCTTCACCACCTACAACAGCGGCCTGCCGGACCAGCTGGAGCCGTTCAAGTTCGAAGAGCTGATCGCCTATGAGACCGGGGTGAAGTCCAGCTTCTTCGACCGCAAGCTGCAGTTCAACGCCGCCGCCTTCTACTACGACTACCGCGACCAGCAGCTTCAGGGCGTCCTGTACACCCAGACCGGCCGCGTGGGCCGGATGATCAATGTGCCCAAGTCCCATATCCAGGGCGCGGAGATCGAGGCGGTCTGGCGGCCGCTGCCCAACCTGACCATCACCCAGGCCCTGGCCTACAAATACGGCGAATACGACGAGTTCTTCTTCGTCAACTCCAGCGCCACCGAGGCGGCCAAGGATCCCGTGACGGGCCAGTACAACACCATCGTCTACAGCGACCGCGCCGGCGAGCGGCTGCCCTTCCCCAAATGGGACTACAAGGGGTCGATCGCCTATGATTGGCAGATGGGCGACTGGGGCGTGGAGGCCCAGACCAACTACGCCTTCCGCGACGAGAAGTTCTCCACCTCGTCCAACTCGATCATCGACTCCTTCTGGCTGGTCAACGCCGGGGTGACGGTGCGGCCGATGAACGGGAACTATGCGTTCGGCGTCTATGTGAACAATCTGACGGATGAATATTCCGAGGAATCGCGCAACCGCTTCATCTCGGCGGCGACGGGTTCGCCCAATCCGCCGCGCACCTGGGGCGTGCGTCTGAGCTATCGTTACTGATCCAAAAAAAAGGGGCTTCGGTCGTCAGGCCGAAGCCCGTCCTGCCGCCAGGAGATCGCGCCGTGCATAATATCTGGAAACGCCTGACCTGCGCCGTTCTGGCGGGCGGGATCGCGCTCGTATCCGGCGCGGCTCTGGCCCAGCCCCAGCCCCAATCCGGGCCCCAGTCCGGGTCCCAGCCCGCCTCGGGGCGGTTCACCATCGCCGTCATCCCCGACACCCAGAACTATGCGGATTTCACCCATCAGCGCGCGGCGGGCTTTCCCTTCGACGCCCGCGACCTGATGACCGAACAACTGCAATTCATCGCCGACCACGCCGTCTCGCGGGGCGGCGATATCGTCTTCGCCACGGCTGTCGGCGACGTGTGGCAGCATCCGGTCATGACCATCGATCCCGACCACGCCGCGCGGGGGTTCCGCCCCCGTCCGGCGCCCGCAGGGGCGAACCTGGACAAGATGGTCGAGGGCGTGCGGACGGTCGAGATTCCGGCGTCCATCGCCGCCTATGACCGCATCGACGGCGTCCTGCCGTTCTCGGTCGTGTCGGGCAATCACGACTACGACGGTCAGTGGTGGGACGAACAATGGCCCCAGGATCTGAGCGCGCCCGCGGGCGATCTGCGCCGCCTGGGCATGATCCACATCGGCGGCCTGACGGCGTGGAACAGCGCCTTCGGGGCGGATTCGAAATATTTCAAGGACCGGCCCTGGTATGTGGCCTCGCACGACGGCGGCTCCGACAGCGCCCAGGTGTTCGAGGCGGGCGGCTATCGCTTCCTGCACATCGGCCTGCAGATGGCGCCCTCGGACGCCAGCCTGAAATGGGCCCAGACGGTCATCCACGCCTATCCCGGCCTGCCGACCCTGATCACCACCCACGACTTCATCGACAAGACCGGCCAGCGCCGCGCCCATCCGGTGGTCGATCTGCACGCCCTCGACCCCTTCGACAATGACGCGCAGGGGGTGTGGGACAAGCTGATCGCCCGCAATCCGCAGATCTTCATGGTTCTGAGCGGCCACCACAACGGCCAGGCCTTCCGCACCGACCCCAACCGCCAGGGCGGCGCCGTCTATCAGCTTCTGTCCGACTATCAGGACCGCAATCAGACCGCGCTGGACGCGGGCCTGGCGCCGGATCGCGCGCCGGCGATCGGCGACGGATGGATGCGGCTGATGGTCTTCGACATGACGGGCGAGACGCCGACGGTGCGGGTGCGGGCCTATTCCACCCATTATCATCAGTATGCGTCCGATCAGGCCGAATACGCCAGCCGATACAAGGCCAATGACCAGCCCCAGATGACCGACGCCGCCTTCGTCGCCAGCGACGACTTCGTCATCCGCCTGGAGGATTTCCGCGCCCGCTTCGGCGCCGGCGCCAGCGCCGCGAGCGCCGCGCGATGAGCCTTTCCAAACTCGGCTTTTCCCGCCGCGCCCTGATCGGGGGGCTGGTCGCGGCCCCGGTCGTGCTGCGCTTTGGCCGGGCCCAGGCAGGCGGGGCCTATCTGTTTCCGCTCGGCGTCGCCAGCGGCGATCCGTGGCCGGATGGTTTCGTCCTGTGGACGCGACTGGCCGTCGATCCCGTCGCCGCGGACGGACAGGGCGGTCTGGGCGCGCCCATCCCCGTTCAGTGGGACGTCGCGGCGGACGAGGGCTTTTCCCGCATCGTCGCCTCGGGCCAGGTGACGGCCGAGGCCGCCGCCGCCCATTCGGTCCATGTCGAGGTCCAGGGGCTGAACCCCGGTCGTCCCTACTGGTATCGGTTCACCGCCGCCGGCCAGCGCAGCCCGGTCGGCCTGGCCCGCACGGCCCCGGCGCCGAACGCCGATGTCGACCGGCTGAAGCTGGCCATCGCCTCCTGCTCTCACTGGGAGGTGGGCTATTTCAGCGCCTACGGCCACATGGCTGACGAGGCGCCGGACCTGACCCTGTTCCTGGGCGACTATATCTATGAATACACCCGCACGGGGGCGCGGGCGGCCAATGTCGTGCGTCATTACGGTTTCGAGGACGCCACCACCCTGGCCGGTTATCGCAACCGCTATGCGTTGCATCGGACCGACGCGGACCTGCAGCGTCTGCACGCGGCGGCGCCGTGCCTGGTCGTCTGGGACGATCACGAGGTGCTGGACAACTATTCCGGCGTCTGGCCCGACAAGGGCGGGCGGCCGGACGATTTCCTGATGCGCCGCGCCGCCGGGTATCAGGCCTTCTACGAGGCCATGCCGATCCGGCGCACCCGGCTGGACCGGCGGCTGCAGATGCCGATCTACAAGCGCGTCCGCTATGGCAGGTTGGCCGAGTTCTTCATGCTGGACGGGCGTCAGTACCGCTCGCGCGGGGCCTGTGTGGACGAGGGCGGCGCCAAGGGCCAGATCGTTACCGACGCCCAGTGCCTGGACCGCGTGGACCCGTCGCGCACCTTCCTGGGTTTCGAGCAGGAGCGTTGGCTGTACGACGGCCTGGCGGGCGCCGAGGCGCGCTGGAACATCCTGGGCCAGGACCTGGTCATGGCCGGTCTGCGGTTCGAGAGCCCGAACGGCGAGACCCGCTACTGGACCGACACCTGGGACGGCTTCCCCGCCGCGCGCGATCGCATGACCCAGGCGCTGCATACGATCAAGCCGCGCAATCCGGTGGTGCTGGCCGGCGACTATCATTCGTTCTGGACCAATGACGTCCTGCTGGACAGCCGCGACGAACGCTCGCCCGTGGTGGCGACCGAGTTCGTCGGCACCTCCATCACCTCGGGCGGCCCGCCCTACGACGCTCTGATGGCGACCATGCCGGCCAATCCGCACATCAAGTTCTTCGACAGTCGCGAGCGCGGCTATATTTCGATGGACGTCACGCCCCAGCGGATGACGGCCCGCTATCAGGCCATCAGCGACGTGCGCGATCCCAAGGCGTCGCTGTCCACCCTGAAGACCTGGGTCGTCGAGGACGGCCGTCCCGGCGCCCAGATCGCCTGAGTTTCCCAGAGTTTCAGAGTTTCCATGTCGCTTTTCCTTTTCGGTCGTCGGTCGACGGCGGCCGCCCTGGCGTTCGCCCTGGTCGGCTGCGCCTCCGCGCCTGCATCCACCCCCGGCTTCTGGACCGGCTTTCGCGATCATCCGCACGGCTATCTGGACCAGGCGACCGCGCCCAACGCCGCCGCCTTCCTGCCGCCGCCGCCTGAGGCCGGATCGCTGAGGGCGCAGGACGACCTGGCCTATTATCGCGCCACCCGCGCCCTGAAGGGGACCGCCCGCTGGGACCAGGCGCGCGCCGATAACGAGATCGAGACCCCCGCCGCGCCGCGCGTGTTCGACCAGGCGCTGGGCGTCGCCTTCGTGCCCGAACGGATGCCGACCCTGACACGGCTGCTGGGGCGGATGCTGGGCGACCTGGAGACGATCCAGACCCCGGCCAAGCGCGGCTTCGTGCGCCCGCGCCCCTTCGTGACCGAGCCGGCCGAGACCTGTTTCGAACCCGAGCCGTGGCTGACGGCCAGCGGTTCCTATCCTTCCGGCCATTCGGCCCTGGGCTGGGCCTGGGCGCTGGTCCTGTCCGAAATGGCGCCGGACCGGGCCGACCAGATCCTGGCGCGCGGCCTGGCCTATGGCGACAGCCGGGCCATCTGCGGCGTCCACTACGCCAGCGACGTCGAGGCCGGCCGCATCGTGGGCGCCGCCCTGTTCGCCGCCCTGAAGGCCGATCCGGCGTTCCAGGCCGACTTCGCCGTCGCCGCCCGCGAACTGGCCCGGGCCCGCGCCGCCGCGCCGTCGTCGGGACCCGCCCGGGTTACGCCGTAACCTTGTCTTGCGCGCCCGGCATGGTATGGGCGGGGCATGAACCGGCGCGGCGGACACTCCCGGCTGATGGCGGCGCTTTTCGCGCTGTTCCTCGGCCTGTTCGCCCTGGCCCCCGCCGCCGACGCCTTCGCCTGCGCGGGCGAGACCGGGTCGGCGCACGCCGCCGCCTTCGACGTCCAGACCGATCCTGACGACGCGAGCGATCCCATGCATGGGGTCTGCGCCCACGGCCATTGCCATCATGGGGCCAAGGCGGCCGATAGCCGGGCCGAGGCGCCGCCGACTGTCTTCGAGACCGCCCGCCACGAACGCGCGCCGAACGATCTGCGCGCCTCTCATGCGCCCGACGGGCTGAAGCGACCGCCCAGAGACTGATCCGATGCCGCGCGGCTGCGCGCGTCTTGTTTCGGATCATCATGGGAAGTGAATCATGCCCCCCCTTCATCGCCGATCGCCGCCTTGCGCGGTCGGCATCGCGCTGGCCGCCGTCGCGACCGCGTTCGCCGGCCCGTCCTGGGCCGATCCCGCCCCCGCGTTCGCCAGCCTGCTGGACCGGCTGGGCCAGACCCCCGGCCTGATCGAGGCCGACGCCGTAGGCGAGGCGGCCCAGGCGCGGGCGCGTCAGGCGCGCGCCCGTCCCAATCCGACCCTGAGCCTGGAGGCGGAAAACGCTTTTGGCGACGGTCCCTTCGCCGGCTATGGCGCCGCCGAGACCACCCTGTCCGTGTCGCAGGACTTGGAACTGTGGGGCCGGCGCGGCGCGCGGATCGGCGCCGCGGGGGCCGAGGCGCAGGCCGCCGCCCTGGAACGCGATCTGGCGGGGATCGACGCCGCCGGGCGTCTGGCCCTGACCTATGCCCAAGCCGAGGCCGCCGCCCGGCGCGCCGATCTGGCGCAGGAGGCCCTGACCCTGGCCGTCGCCGATGCGCGCGCCGCCCTGGCCCTGGTCGAAAAGGGACGCGAACCCATGCTGCGCGGCATCCAGGCCGAGAGCGAGGCCGCCACCGCCCGCGCCGCCCTGGAAGAGGCCCAGGCCGAACGCGCCGCCGCCTTCGCCCGGTTGACCGCCGTCGCCCTCTTGCCCCGGCCGGTCACGGCCATCCCCGAAAGCCTGCTGGACCAGACGGTCGAATGGGGGGAACCCAGTCTCTCCGTCTCGCCCGCCGTGCGCGTCGCCCAGGCCCGTCGCATGGCGGCGGAACGGCGCATCGCCGTGGAGCGGACCGCCGCGCGGCCCGATGTGACCGCCAGCCTGGGTCTGCGCCGGTTCGAGGCCGAGAACGCTACGGCCCTGACCTTCGGCGTCAGCCTGCCCCTGCCGCTGTTCGACCGGAACCGGGGAAACATCGACGCCGCCCGCGCCGAACACCGCGCCGCCGACGCCCGTCTGGCCCAGGCGCGGCTGGATGAACACGCCGACCGGGCGGCGGCCCTGGCCCGGCTTTCGGCCTCGGCAAGCCGCGTCTCGGCCGCCGACGCCGGGGTGGCGGCGGGCGATGAGGCCTATCGCCTGTCGCGGATCGGCTTCGACGCCGGCCGCATCTCGCAACTGGAGCTGCGCACCAGCCGCGCGGCCCTGATCGCCGCCCGCAACGCCGCCGTGGACGCCCGCCTGGCCCGCGTCCGCGCCGAAATCGATCTGGCGCGCCTGGATGGCCGCGCCCCCTTCCAAGGACGCCGCCCATGACCCGCCGCCGCTCCAAAACCGCCTTTCTAGCCGTCGCCGCAGGCGTGGTCCTGCTGTCCGGCGCCGGTCTGTATCTGGCGTTCGGCCGGCCCGACGCGCCGCCCTCTCCGGCCGGAGAAGACCACGCCGAGGCGTCCGCCGCGCCGGAAGGCGTCGTCGCCCTCAGCCCCGATCAGGCGCGCGCCGCCGGGATCCAGGTCGTCGCCGTCGAACGCGGCGGGGGCGGCGAGACGCGCCTGTCGGGCCGGGTCGAGGCCATGGTCGACGCCCGCGCGGCGGTCGGCGCCGCCGTCGGCGGCCGCGTCGAACGGGTGCTGGTGGCGCCGGGCCAGACGGTCCGTATCGGCCAGCCCCTGGTCAGTCTGGTCAGCGGCGACGCCGCCTCGCTGCGCGCCGAGGCGGACGCCGCCCAGGCCGCCTATGTCGCCGCCGAACAGGCGCACGGCCGCGACGAGGAGCTGGCCGACCAGGGCGTGATCGCGCGCCGCGAGGCCGAGGTCTCCCATGCCGAGGCCCTCAGCGCCCAGGCGTCCGCCCGCGCGGCCCGCGCGCGGGTCGCGGCCGCCGGGTCCCCCAACGCCTCGGGCCGTCTCAGCGTGGTCAGCCCCATCGCCGGGGTGGTCAGCGCCGTCCAGGTCGGGCCGGGCGGCTTCGTCGCCCAGGGCGGGGTCGTCGCCGAGGTGACCAATCCCGCGCGGGTCGAGCTGGTGTTCAACGCCCCGCCGCATCTGGCGGCCGAGGCGCGGCCGGGCGCGGTGCTGCGCGTCGCGGGGCCGGCCGGGGCCTTCGACGCCATCGTCACCGGGGTCGCCGCCAATGCGGCGGCGGATAGCAGCGGGGCGACCGTGATCCGCGCCCGGCCCGGCGGCGGCGGAGGCCTGCCGCCCGCCGGATCGGCGGTCAGCGCCACCCTGGTCACGGGCGGCGAGACCGGCGCCCTGACCGTGCCGAGCGCGGCGGTCCAGACCGTGGAGGGGGCCGCCGTGGTCTTCGTCCAGGTTCCGGGCGGGTTCCGCGCCACGCCGATCCTGGCCGGGCGCCAGGCGTCGGGCCGCACCGAAGTCCTGCGCGGCCTGACCGGCGACGAACGCATCGCCGCCGCCAACGCCTTCCTGCTCAAGGCCGAGATGGCCAAGGGCGAAGCCGAGCATGGTCACTGAGGTTCGGTCATGTTCAAAGCCATCATAGAAACCTCGATCCGCCTTCGGACCTTCGTCGTCCTGGCCGCCGCCCTGGTCGCGGCCGTGGGCCTGTTCGAGTTGACGCGGCTGCCGATCGACGCCGTGCCCGACATCACCAATCGTCAGGTCCAGATCAACACGGTCGCCCCCGCCCTGGCCCCGGAACAGATGGAGCGTCAGGTCACCTATCCGCTGGAGACGGCCATGGCCGGCATTCCCGGCCTGCAGTCCACCCGGTCGCTGAGCCGTAGCGGCTTCAGCCAGGTCACGGTGATCTTCAGCGACCGCACCGACCTGTATTTCGCCCGCCAGCAGGTGGCGGAACGCCTGGCCCAGGCGCGCGAAAGCCTGTCTGACGGGGTCGAGCCGGTCCTGGCGCCGATCACCACGGGCCTGGGCGAGGTGCTGATGTGGACGGTGGACTTCAAGCCGTTCGACCGCGCCGCCGTCAAAGGGGCGGGGCCCGGCTGGCAGGCGGACGGCGCCTATCTGACGCCCGAGGGCGAGCGGCTGACCACGCCCCAGGCGCGCGCGGCCTATCTGCGCACGGTCCAGGACTGGATCGTGGCGCCCCGGATGCGCACCGCGCCGGGCCTGGCCGGGGTCGACGTCAACGGCGGCTATGTGAAGGAATACGCCGTGCGGCCCGATGCGGCGCGGCTGGCCGCCTATGGCCTGGGGCTGTCGGACCTGGTTCGGGCGCTGGAGCGGGCCAACGTCCAGGCCGGCGCCGGCTATGTCCAGCGCGCGGGCGAGGCCCTGACGGTGCGGACCGACGCCCTGGCCCGCACGGCCGAGGACCTGGCCCAGGCGCCGGTGGTCAACCGCAACGGCCTGGTGGTGCGCGTCGCCGATGTGGCGACGGTCGAGATCGGCCAGGCCCCGCGCCTGGGCGGGGCCAGCCGCGACGGGCACGAGGCGGTGATCGGCACGGCCCTGATGCTGGCCGGCGCCAACAGCCGCACCGTGGCCCAGGCGGCCGCCGAACGGCTGGAGCATATCTCCGCCAGCCTGCCGCCCGATGTAGTGGTGCAGCCGGTGCTGAACCGCAGCGCCCTGGTCAACGCCACGATCAAGACCGTGGCCCGCAACCTGATCGAGGGCGCGCTTCTGGTCGTGGCGGTGCTGTTCCTGCTGTTGGGCGACATCCGCGCCGCGACCATAACCGCCCTGATGATCCCGCTCAGCTTCCTGTTCGCGGTGATCGGCATGAACCACTTCGGCGTCAGCGGCAATCTGATGAGCCTGGGCGCCCTGGACTTCGGGCTGCTGGTCGACGGGGCGGTCGTGGTGGTGGAGAACACGCTGCTGATGCTGGGTCGGCGGCGCGCCGAACTGGGGCGGATGCTGAGGCCGGGCGAACGGCTGGGCGTCGCGGCCGCTGCCGCCCGCCAAATGGTCAAGCCCGCCGCCTTCGGCCAGCTGATCATACTTCTGGTCTTTGCGCCCCTGCTGATGCTGGAGGGGGTGGAGGGCAAGACCTTCGTGCCGATGGGGGCCACCGTCATGCTGGCCCTGGTCGGCGCCTTCGTGTTTTCCTTCACCTTTGTTCCGGCCATGACGGCCCTGATCGTGCGCGAGCCCCGAACGGTCCACCGCGATGCGCAGGGGCGGATCGAGGCGCACGAGACCGCGGTGCTGCGCGTCGCCCGCCGTTGGATCGAGCCGGCCATCCGCGCCGCCGTCGCCCGGCCTCGGGCGGTGCTGATCGCGGCGGGCATGGCCCTGACGCTGGGCGGAACCGCCTTCACCCTGTTGGGGCGCGAGTTCATCCCGACCCTGGACGAAGGCGACATCGCCATGCAGGCGCTGCGCGTCCCGTCCGCCTCGCTGGAGCAGTCGCTGGCCATGCAGATGGCGCTGGAGCGGGCCATCAAGGCCCAGCCGGAGATCGAGACCATCTTCTCGCGCACCGGCACGGCCGAGGCGGCGGTCGATCCCATGCCGCCCAACATCTCCGACGCCGTGATCGTGCTGAAGGACAGGAAGGCCTGGCCCGATCCCCGGCTGCCCAAGGCCGATCTGGTGGCGCGGCTGGAGACGGTCGCCTCCGGTCAGCTGGGCAATAGTCTGGAGTTCAGCCAGCCCATCGAACTGCGCTTCAACGAGCTGATCTCGGGCGTGCGCACCGATCTGGCGGTCATGGTCCACGGCGACGACTTCACCCGTCTGCAGGCGACGGCGGATCAGGTGGCGGCGGCCCTGCGCGGCACGCCCGGCGCCGCCGACGTGCGGGTGGAGCAGGTCGCCGGCCTGCCGACCCTGACGGTGGCGGTGGATCGGTTCGCGGCCGCCAACTACGGCCTGTCGGCGGCGGATGTGTCCGAGGCGGTGTCCACCGCGCTTGGCGGCGCCCGGGCGGGTCGTATCTTCGAGGGCGACCGCCGCTTCGACGTGGTTGTCCGCCTGTCGGATCAGGCGCGCGACGATCCCGCCGCCTTGGCGGCCCTGCCCATCGCGACGTCCGGCGGGGCCAGCGTGCCCCTGTCCTCGGTCGCCGGAATTCAGGTCGCGGAGGGTCAGAACCAGATCAGCCGCACCGACGGCAGCCGCCGCATGGTGGTCCAGGCCAATGTGCGCGGCCGGGATCTGGGCGGCTTCGTCGCCGAGGCGCAGGGGCGGGTGGCGCAGGCCGTCGACCTGCCGACCGGCTATGCCCTGAGCTGGGGCGGGCAGTTCGAGAACCTGAAGCGGGCCGAACAGCGGCTGGGTCTGGTCGTGCCGGTCGCCTTCGTCCTGATCGGGGGGCTTCTGTTCATGGCCCTGGGGTCGGTGCGCGAGGCGGGGCTGGTGTTCGCCTGCGTGCCCCTGGCCCTGGTGGGCGGGGCGCTGGCGTTGCTGGCGCGGGGGATGCCGTTCTCGGTCTCGGCGGCGGTCGGCTTCATCGCCGTCTCGGGGGTGGCGACCCTGAACGGCCTGGTGCTGATGCAGGCCGTCCGAGAGCGGCTGCAGGCCGGGTCGTCCCCTGTCCAGGCGGCGATCGAGGGGGCCAGCGGCCGCCTGCGCGCGGTGCTGACCACGGCCCTGGTGGCCATCGTCGGCTTCATCCCCATGGCTCTGGCCCACGGGGCGGGGGCCGAGGTGCAGAAGCCCCTGGCCACGGTGGTCATCGGCGGGCTTCTGACCGCAACCGCCCTGACCCTGCTGGTCCTGCCCGCCTTCGCCGCGCGCGCCATCCGGCGTCGGCCGGATGCGGTGGAGGAAGCCTCGGCCTGAATGGCGAAAGGGGCGCGGTCGCAAGACCGCGCCCGATCCGTCGGAGCAAGGCCCCAGCGGCCTCAGCCGCGCCAGTTGTCGCGGTCGCCGCGTTCGTTGCGGATCTGGGCCGAGAGGCGGTCGAAGCGGCGGTCCAGGTCGGCGCGCTCCCACGCCGTCAGGCCGCCGCGACGATAGTTGGCCTCCAGCCGCAGCAGGCTGTTGAACTCGCCGCGCAGGCGGGCGGCCTCGCGGCGGCTGAGCTGACCGGTGCGGACGCCACGGTCGATGCGGCGGTCCAGGTTGGCCTGGCGGGCGTTGATCGACGACCAGCCGCCATAACCGGCGTGCTGGGGGCCGTGCTGGGGGCCGTGATGCGGCGGGGGCGGGGGCGCCGGGCGATGATAGGACTGGGCCAGGGACGGCGCGGCGACGGAGGCGGCGGCCAGGATCAGGGCGGGGGCGATAAGCTTGCGCATGACGATCTCCTTCAAGCGGTGCGCCGGTCGGGAACGGCCGGCGTTGACGAGACCAGACCATCCCCCGCCTGAGTCCGATCTGAACGGCGGCGATCAGGCGCCGTTCATCACCCTGACGGGATCGACAGGTTTTCACGGTCCCGGGTTTGGCGCAGGGCGGCTGTTGACCTATACGAGGCATTCAGCACCCGTTCAGATGAAGGGGGCTAGATCGGTCGCCATGTCTCGCAAACCCGCCAGTCTCATCGTCGCCGCCCGACCCGCGATCATGGCCCCGATCATGGCCCTGATCATGGCCTTGGCCTTCGCCCCCGTCATGACCACGCAGGCGGCCGCCCAGTCGCGCGACCAGGCCCAGCCGTCGCCGGACCGCGGCCCGCGCGTCAGCCCCGACGAGGCGCGCAGGCGTGGCGGAGAGGCCGGGGGCGGGCGCCCCATCGACACCCAGCCGCGCCGCGACGGCAACTATTCCGTCCTGGTCGAACGCGACGGCCGCGTGCGCGAGGTGGTGGTCGACGGCCAGACCGGCCAGACCCGCCAGGGTGGTCCCGACAACGCTCAACGCCGCAGGCCCAACTGATGCGCGTGCTTCTGGTCGAAGACGACGCGGACCTGTCGCGTCAGCTGAAGGCGGCGCTGGGCGACGCGGGATACGCCGTGGACCACGCCCCGGACGGCGAGGAAGCCCATTATCTGGGCGAGAACGAACCCTATGACGTCATCGTGCTGGACCTGGGCCTGCCCAAGATCGATGGGGTGTCGGTGCTGGAACGCTGGCGGCGCGAGGGCAAGACCACGCCGGTCCTGATCCTGACGGCGCGCGGCGCCTGGTCGGACAAGGTGGCGGGCTTCGACGCCGGGGCCGACGACTATCTGACCAAGCCCTTCCATACCGAGGAGCTGCTGGCGCGTCTGCGGGCGCTGCTGCGGCGGTCGGCGGGCATCGCCTCGGCGACCCTGTCGTGCGGCGGCCTGAGGCTGGACCCCCGCGCGGCGCGGGCCAGCGTCAACGGCGAGCCGCTGCGGCTGACGTCGCTGGAATACCGGCTGCTGCATTACATGATGATGCATCAGGGCCGGGTCATCAGTCGCACGGAGCTGGTCGAGCATCTGTACGACCAGGATTTCGACCGGGATTCCAACACCATCGAGGTCTTCATCGGCCGGGTCAGGAAGAAGGTCGGGCCTGACCGGATCGAGACCGTGCGCGGCCTGGGATACCGGCTGACCCCGCTGGCGGGCGAATCCGAACCGGCGTGACCGAGGCGCCGGTCGCGAAACGCCTCGATTGGGGCCGCTGGTTCGGGCGGCCGGGACGGTCGCTGACGCGCCGGCTGATCTGGCTGGCCTCGGCGTGGATTCTGGTGGCCCTTGTGATCGCGGCCCTGGTCCTGACCCAGGCCTTCCAGGAATCGGCCCTGCGGCGTCTGGGGGCCACGCTGAACGAGACCATCGACGAGATCGTGGTCGCCGCCAGCCGCACCCCGCCCGGCGACGTCGCGCCCCAGATTCAGGACGCCCGCACCCTGCGCCTGCTGTCGGGCAAATACTGGCAGATCCTGGAGGTGCGGCCGGACGGGCGGCTGGTCAATCTGGCGCGCTCCAACTCGCTGTGGCGTTACGACCTGGCGCTGCCGCCGGACCTGCCCCGGCGGCTGGATGCGGCCTTTGGCGACGTCATCACCTTCAACACGACCGGCCCCAAGGACGACGCCGAGACGCACGAACCCCTGCGCGTCGCCGCCAGCATGAAGTCCATCCCCCGGCACGAACATCCGATCATCTTCATCGCCGCCGTGGACCGGTCCGAGGTGGACGCCGACACGCGCCAGTTCGCCCATGTCGCCTGGATCGCCCTGTTGGTCTTGGGGCTGGGGCTGGTGTCGGCGGTCTTCATCCAGGTGCGGATCGGCCTCAGGCCCCTGTTCGACCTGCGCGACGAGATCGCGGACGTGCGCAAGGGCCGGTCGGCGCGGATCGGGCGGTCCTATCCGCTGGAGATCCAGCCCCTGGCCGAACAGGTCAACCGCCTGCTTGATCATAACCAGGAGGTGGTCGAGCGCCAGCGCACCCACGTCGGCAACCTGGCCCATGCGCTGAAGACGCCGATCTCGGTCATGCTGGCCGAGGCGGGGACGCAGGAGGGGCAACTGCCCGAACTGGTGCGGCGCCAGACCAAGGTCATGCAGGGCCAGGTCGATCACCACCTGCGCCGCGCCCGCGCCGCCGCCCGCGCCGCTCACGGTCTGGGCGAGACGACGCCCGTGCCCGAGGTGCTGGACGAACTGGCGGTCATGATCGAACAGGTGTTCCGCACCAAGGGGGTCGAGATCGACTGGCGCGCGCCCGACGACCTGGCCTTCCTGGGCGAGCGTCAGGACCTGCAGGAGATCCTGGGCAATCTGATCGAGAACGCCGCCAAGTTCGCCCGGCGTCGGGTGCGCGTCTCGGCCGGCGGCAGCGGCCTGGGGCAGATGATCCTGGTGGTCGAGGATGACGGGCCGGGCCTGCCCGCCGATCAGCGCGACACGGTCATGCAGCGCGGCGCCCGGCTGGACGAAAGCGCGCCTGGATCGGGCCTGGGCCTGTCGATCGTCGACGACCTGACGCGCGCCTATGGCGGGCGGCTGACGCTGGCGGACAGCGACATGGGCGGGCTGAAGGCGGTGCTGGAACTGCCGGCCGCCCAGACCTGAGGGCCATCTCACTGTTCGGTATCGCCTCCGTCTCGTCATTCCGGGGCTGAGCGCAGCGAGGAACCCGCAAGCCAGGGCCGCACGTTCGACGCCGGCCGTTTCGACGATCACAGAACGCCCCCCTGGGTTCCGGGTTCGTCCTTCGGACGCCCCGGAAGGACGGTCCGGGGCAGGCGTGGGATCTGAGATCGTCAGTCGTCGCCACGGCGGTAACATTCGCAGGCGGCCCGCTCCAGGGCGCTGCGGTCCAGAACGGTGATGCGCCCGCGCGAATAGGCGATCGCGCCGGCCTTCTGCAGCCCCTGGGCCGCCTCGTTCACCGTGGTCCGCTGCGAGCCCAGCATGGAGGCCAGATACTCCTGCGTCAGGTTCAGGGTGTCGCCCTGGACCCGGTCGTGACAGCGCAGCAGCCATTTGGCGAACCTCTGGCCGGCGTGGTGCAGGGCGTTGCAGGCCGTCGACTGCTCCAGTTCGCCCTGAAGCCGGGCCATATAGATCGCCGTCGCGTCGCGCAGGCCGGGCCGCTGGGCCGACAGGGCGCGGAATCGGCCCGCCTCCACCCGCCGCGCCGTGCCCGCCATCTGGGCCACGCTGCGGGTATGGGCGTGATGGGGCACGACCGAGGCGACGACGCCCAGCACCCCCTCGCGCCCGATCATGACGGTCTCGACCGTGCGTCCATCCTCCAGCACCGCCACCGAGGAGCAGAAGCCGCTGTCGATGAAGTGCAGGTGTTCGATGATGTCGTCCGGCTCGTTGAACACATGGCCCAGGGCGAATTCCACCGGGTTGGCGACCCCGAGAAGGGCGTCGCGGTCTTCGGGGTCCAGACCATGGATCAACCGGTTGCCCGGCGGGAGGCTGCGCATGAGTTCGCGCATAAGGCGATCCGCTCGTCGCGTCTGTCGGAACCCGACACAGCGTGACTGTATCTGATCCCGGTTCCTGGGGAAAAAGCCTGATAATACCGCGATGTGTACGCCAGCGATCAGAGGGCGGCCGGTTGGTCGCGTCGCACTCGCCCCACCATCCTGCCGGCCTCATGCACATCGACGCCGATACAGGACCTGTGATCGGCCAGCCGGGCGTGGGCGGCGGCCAGGGCCGTATTGTCGTCGGCGCCGTCGAAGAAATCGACCAGTGGGCGGCGATCCGCCTGATCGAAGAAATGAAACTCGTAGATGCGCAATGGACCCGCTCCCTTGAGATGGACCCTATTCTCCTAGGCGTCGTCTCGTCTGTCGGATACGCAACACAACCTATAGGCGTGTTGAGCCTTTCCGGCGGCGGGGCGTTTAGGGGCGTCTCGCTGCCGGAGATGCGATGACCGCCGCCAAGACCCTTCGTTGCGCCGCCGCCGACCTGGGCCGCATCTTGGGCCGACCCTCGCTGGCCACGCTGCTGGAGGGCGCGGCGCGGGTCGGTTACGGGGCGCGGGGCTTCGTCTATCTGTCGGCCGGGGGCCTGACCCTGCTGGCGGCGACCGACCGGATCGGCGAGGCGGTCGGGACCAGCGGCGCGGCGGGCTGGCTGGCGGAACAGCCGTTCGGCAAGGTCTGGCTGGTGCTGCTGGGCCTGGGCCTGTGGGCCTTCGTCGGCTGGCGCGTATTGCAGGCGGTGTTCGACGCCGACCACGAGGGGACCGACCTGAAGGGCTGGATCACGCGGGCGGGCCAGGCGGTCAGCGGCCTGTTCTATGGCGTGCTGGCGACCGGCGTGTTCGAATATCTGGACGAGTTCGCCGAGGCCTCGAACGCCTCGTCCGCCCAGGCCGAGAGCATCGCCGAGAACCAGCAGAAGGCCGCCGCCCTTCTGGCCCTGCCGTTCGGCGAGGCGCTGCTGATCGGCGCCGGGCTGACCGTGCTGGCGGTGGGGGTCGGCAATATCGTGAGGGCCTTCCGCGACGACTTCGACGACGCCCTGGCCTGTCCCAGGGCCTTCTGCGGGACGGCGACGGCCCTGGCGCGGACGGGATACGCCGCGCGGGGGTTCGCCTATCTGCCGCTGGGGGCCTTCGTGGTGCTGGCGGGGCTTCATGCGCGCTCGGGCGAGGTGACGACCACGGCGGCGGCCCTGGAGGCGCTGGAGGCCCAGCCGGGCGGCTCGATCATCCTGGGGCTGACGGCGGCGGGACTGATGGCGTTCGGGGCCTTCGCCTTCGTGGAGGCGCGCTGGCGGCGCATCCGGCCGCCCCGGGACCTGAAGATCGGCTGAGGCTTTGGTCTCCTCCCCATTCCATGCGGAGGCGTCGAGAGCCCCTCCACCCCTTCGGGATATCCCTCCCCACACGGTGGGGAGGAGACGGTCTGGCGTTCGTGCCCGGGCTTCCCATATGCTTCGCAACACTCTCTGTTTCAGAAGGCCGCCGCCATGACCCAGGTCGCTCCCGCCAAGACCCTCAAGATCGACTTCGTTTCCGACGTGGTCTGCCCCTGGTGCGTGGTGGGCCTGGGCGGGCTGGAGACCGCGCTGGACACGCTGAAGGACGAGGGGATCGCCGCCGACATCGCCTTTCAGCCGTTCGAGCTGAACCCCCAGATGGCGCCCGAGGGCGAGAATGTCGGCGAACACATCGCCCGCAAATACGGATCGACCCCGGAACAGTCCGCCGCCAACCGCGCCATGATCACCGAGCGGGCCGCCTCAGTCGGCTTCGACATGCGGATGCGGCCGGACAGCCGCATCTGGAACACCTTCGACGCCCACCGCCTGCTGCACTGGGCCCACGAGACGGCGCCGGACAGGCAGAAGGCGCTGAAACAGGCCCTGTTCGCCGCCCATTTCACCGACAACAGGAACATCACCGACGCCCGCGTCCTGACCGAGGCGGCCCAGGCCGCCGGGCTGGACCGGGCCGAGGCGGCCGAGGTGCTGGCGTCCGGCCGCTATGCGCAGGACGTGCGTCAGGCCGAGGAGACGTGGCGCGCGCGGGGCATCAACTCGGTCCCCGCCGTGGTGGTCGAGGGCAAATATCTGATCTCCGGCGGCCAACCCGCCCAGGCGTTCGAACAGGCGCTGAGGCAGATCGCGTCGGAGGGGTGAGGGCCGCGGGTCCGGTCGTCATTCCGGGGCGTCCAACGGACGAACCCCGAACCCCGGGGGACCCGTGGCGATGTCCGATGCGGTCAGGGCGGCGGGGCGGTCCTGGGTTCCGGGGTCTTGGCTTCGCTCGGCTCCGGAATGACGATCTGAGGGGCGGGCGGTCCGGTTTCAGACCCGCCTTGCGCAAAAACACCGTCTGAATAGTGCAATTCGTCTGAAATCGGCGGCGGGCTCAGGTCGTCCAGCGCGTCCACGCGGGCCATCAGGGCGTCGCGGCCGGCGATGTCGCCCCGCGTCAGGGCGGCGGCCTCGCGGGCGATGACGCCGATCTCGCGCGCGACGGCGGCGGCGCGGTCGATCCTGTCGGGCGGTTCGGGTTTCGGCGGCGGCGGGGCGGCGTCCTGCTGGCGCGCCAGGGCCGCCAGCGACAGGTGCAGCCGCATCCAGCGGGCGGCCTCCATCGCTCGCCCGGACCGGACCGCCCGGTTCAGCCGCGCCAGGGCCTGATCGGCCATGACCGCGAAATCGGTCGGTTCGTCCAGCAGGTCCGCCGCGTCCAGAGGCCCGTCGACGGGATCGGGGTCGGGCTGGTCGCGACGCCGCCAGCCTTCGTCGGCGGCGCGGGCGCGAAAGGTGCTGACGCCCATGCCGTAACGGGCGCCGACCATCTCGGCGGTGTCGCCCGCCAGATAGTCCTGGCCCGCCGCCTTCCACATCTCTTGCGAGACGCTGGCGTAGCCGCCGCGCGATCCGGCTCCGGACCCGGCCCCATCCCGCCCCTGGCGCCCCGTGGCGGCGTCCCGCTCGGCCATCAGCTCGGCCATGGCGGCGGCGACCGCCGGATCGGTCGGGGCGCCGGGGACGTATTCGTCGACCGGCAGGTCATCGGGATCGCGCCCCTCCTGCCAGGGACCGATATTGCCGCGCGCATCGCCCATCGGCGGCGCCTTGTGCCGGGGAATATAGGACAGGTCCCCGAACTCGTTCTGCTCCCACTCGCCGCGCGCGATGATGCGGGGTTCGCTCCGTTCCATGTCTTCCCAAGGCCCCTGACCACGCCCCCGAAACAGGGCGCCCCCAGTCTAACCCCGCCCCGAAGGGCGATAGGTCGGGCCGGCGCATTTTGGAGAAAGACGAGGGACCACAGTCAGTTGGCTGTCGGCATCGTGTATAGGAAGGCGGCCTTCCTGCCCCTTTTTTTTCGTCATTCTCCGGCGAGCGCAGCGAGACCGGGGAACCCAGCGGCGCCGAAGGCGATGCGTCCGCCGCATGATGTCGAAAGGTCCTGGCCCGCGACAGGTTCGCGCTCCCGCGCGCCGCTGGGTCCCCCGGTCTGCGCCGCTGCGCGGCTTGCCGGAGGATGACGAAAACTAGGCCCGCTTTTTCCGGGACGAGGGCGCGGCGTCGGCGGCCGTGACCAGATGCCCCTTCCAGCCGGGCGGCGGCAGGAATTTGCCGGACTTCTCCTCGCGCGTGCCTTCGCGCGCGATCCGCGCGGCGTCGCGTCCGGCTTTCAGAACGGTTTCTCGATCAAAGAGGGTGTTCATTTCGGCCCCAATCTAACAGTTCGAGGCCGTCGTCGCTACTCGCATAGACCTCCCACGCGTCCACCAGCGGCTTGTAGGTCGTCTCCAGATAGTCGAGGCTGAGCGCGAAGCGGCGGCGCAGCGTGTCCTCGGGAATGCCGTGCCCGCCCTGGGCCACGCGGCGCGCAACGCGGGCGACGGAGAAGTCCGCCGAGGGCGGGCGCAGATAGATCAGTTCGACCCGGTATCCGGCGGCCTTGAACCGGCGCAGGCGCGGGGCGTGGGAGCGGGTGGCCAGGGTCGTCTCCAGCACCACATCGGCCCGCTCGACGAACAGGGCGCCCAGCCGCTCCAGCACCAGCCGCCCGGCCGCCAGATCGCGCGCCGCACCCTCGCCCGTCAGACCCCGCGCGACCTCGTCCGGGTTCACAAACCGAAATGCCTCCGCCCGCTGACGCAGGAAGCGGTTGATGAAGGTGGTCTTTCCGGCACCGTTCGGTCCGGCGAGGAGGACGAGGGTGGGCTTGGTCATTTAAGAGATTGCTACGACACTTTGGGACGTACTGAGATGTATTTAATTCGCGCAAGGGTAGCGCTTTACCCGTTTCGCTTTATCATCGGGAAAAGAATAGCCGCGAGGAAATATGCCAAGCTCAATCGGAGTTCGAATTTATCAGGTGCGCGTCACGAAGGCTCGTCAAACCCAGACTATCGATCCCAATAGCTCCGAACTCAAGTTGCCTCTCAAAAGTTTTGTCGAGCAGTTTGTGAAAGCCAACGCTACTGTAAACGAGAGTTCAGAGGCGGAGCGAAGCTGGTACTTTGAAGAACGGACTGCCCAAGCTGAGGGCGGCTCAGGGTATGTGCATTACGGCACATTTGGTTTCGAAAGCAATTTCGTCGATAGCAAAACTAAGAAGCGTAACTATCGTCGTAAGACGACCGATGTTGAGGAAATACCTCTTTTCTACCAAGCATGGTTTCCCGACAGTGCCAAATACGGACTCGTTGCTTTTCAATCGTTTCAGGGACGATCATGCGTCGCGCTCGTCACCAGTAAAATGCAGAAGGCATTTGCTCAACAGAACGACGGTTTTGTCCTAAGATTCCGAAAGCTGTTGCCGGTCGGAAAAGCTGGGGGGCTCTACGCACAATCGCCCGTCAAAGAACTAAGGCTCGTCCGACGCAATGCGCCTTCCGACGTGACTGATCGCTATTTGGATGAAACGCCAGAAGATCCGATCGATTTTGAAGTGTCTATGAGGGCTCGACGAAAGGGCACTCTCGGCAAGCTGCAAGACATCCTTGGTTCCTTAAAGGCTAACGACAAAGGCCTCGTAATGCATGATGGCATCGCCTTTGACCGAGCTGTGGCCGATGTCAGAATCGGGCGAGGCACTCGGCCTGTTAACCTTCTCGGCAGTGCTGGGGAGGCGGGTGTCATAGACTTGACTGAAACTGTTAGTCGGGGGCCCGATGGGCACCCGGTCTTTGATTCCCTTGCTTCGGAAGTCGATGAAATTCTAATCGATTTCTTCAAGACGCTGTCTGGCAAATGAAATGAAGATTAATCTTCGCAGGATTATCTCCGATCACGTTCGAACTCTAAGACACGATGGCAGAGGCAAAATTTCTGTCCTCGATATCGTCCTGTTCTACGGTTTGCCTATAGTATCGGGGGTTCTTACGTTCAAATTTATATGTCTCGAGCCAGACGTATATAATGCTGGATTGTCTTTTTATGGAATATTTATCGGACTTTTGATAAATGTTCAGGTTGCTATGTTTTCAATCTTCCAGAGAAAATGGACCCCGTTAGAAGACAATTTAGCTGAGGAAGCTCGCTTGGAGTCTGTTCAAAGAAGGAATGTCTTGCTCAAAGAGGCCAACGCGAACATATCTTACCTTATCGTGATCTGCTGCTTTGCAGCGACCATCTCGATCATTTTACTTGTGCAGCGCGCTCAGTGTGGTTGGGGGCCAGCCCTTTGTGCCGTCCTGACTTCTCATTTTCTTCTGACGCTGATGATGATCGTCAAGCGCCTGCATGCGCTCTTCGCAAGAGAGTACGAAGAAAGGTGAAGTAGCGCCTTCTAGCCCTCACACCTTCACCTCCACTACCCCGCCGCCCGCCCGGAACTTCGCGCTCATCTCCGCCATGCCGGCTTCGGCTTCCAACAGGGAGGCCCCCGCGTCGTTCTGGGCCTTGGCGGCGTCGCGGATGTCCTGGCTGATCTTCATGGAGCAGAACTTGGGGCCGCACATGGAGCAGAAGTGGGCGGTCTTGTGGGCTTCCTTGGGAAGGGTGGCGTCGTGGTATTTGCGGGCGGTTTCGGGGTCGAGGCCTAAGTTGAACTGATCCTCCCAGCGGAACTCGAACCGGGCGCGGGACAGGGCGTCGTCGTGGGTGCGGGCGGCGGGGTGGCCCTTGGCCAGGTCGGCGGCGTGGGCGGCGATCTTGTAGGTGATGACGCCGTCCTTGACGTCCTGACGATCCGGCAGGCCCAGATGCTCCTTGGGCGTGACGTAGCAGAGCATGGCCGTGCCGAACCAGCCGATCATGGCCGCCCCGATGGCGCTGGTGATGTGGTCATAGCCCGGCGCGATGTCGGTGGTCAGCGGCCCAAGCGTATAGAAGGGCGCCTCGTGGCAGTGCTTCAACTGCTCGTCCATGTTCTGTTTGATCTTGTGCATCGGCACGTGGCCGGGGCCTTCGATCATGACCTGACAGCCCTTGGCCCAGGCGATTTTCGTCAGTTCGCCCAGGGTCCGCAGCTCGGCGAACTGGGCCTCGTCATTGGCGTCGGCGATGGAGCCGGGGCGCAGGCCGTCGCCCAGGCTGAACGAGACATCATAGGCGCGCATGATGTCGCAGATGTCCTCGAAATGCTCGTAGAGGAAGCTCTCCTTGTGGTGGGACAGGCACCATTTGGCCATGATGGAGCCGCCTCGGCTGACGATACCGGTCACCCGCTTGGCCGTCAGCGGCACGAAGGGCAGGCGCACGCCCGCGTGGATGGTGAAATAGTCCACGCCCTGTTCCGCCTGTTCGATCAGGGTGTCGCGGAACACCTCCCACGTCAGGTCCTCGGCGATGCCGTTCACCTTCTCCAGCGCCTGATAGATGGGCACGGTGCCGATGGGGACGGACGAGTTACGGATGATCCAGTCGCGGATGTTGTGGATGTTGCGGCCCGTCGACAGGTCCATGACGTTGTCGGCGCCCCAGCGGGTGGCCCAGACCAGCTTGTCGACCTCGTCATCCACGCTGGACAGCACTGCCGAGTTGCCGATGTTCGCATTGATCTTCACCAGGAAGTTGCGGCCGATAATCATCGGCTCGACCTCGGGGTGGTTGATGTTGTGCGGGATGATGGCGCGGCCGCGGGCGATCTCCTGGCGCACGAACTCGGGCGTCACGAAGTCGGGAATGGCGGCGCCGAAATCCTCGCCGTCGCGGATGCAGGGGCTGTTCTGCTCGCGGCGCAGGTTCTCCCGGATCGCCACATATTCCATCTCGGGCGTGATGATTCCGGCCTGGGCGTATTCGTATTGCGTCACCGGGCGGCCTTCGACGCCCTTGAAGACGCGGTGGTTCGAGACGTCGAAACGGGGGGCGAGGTGGCGGCCGCTGGCGTGGCCGTTGTCCTCGGGCTTGACCTCGCGGGGGTTCGCGACCGGGGCGATGTCGCCGCGATCCAGCTGCCAGCTGGATTTGACCAGGGGCAGGCCGCGCCTGATGTCGATGGTCACGGTCGGGTCGGTGTAGGGGCCGGAGCTGTCATAGATGGTCACCGGCGGCTCGTTGGCGCTCGGGTGGACGGCGACCTCGCGGAAGGGGACGCGGATGTCGGGGTAGAGTTCGCCGGCCACATAGACCTTCTTCGACCCGGCCCGTTCGCCGGTGGGGATGGCGCCGGTCTCCTGCATCACCTGCTCGCGCGCGTCTTTCAGAGCCAGCTCGATGTTGGGCTCTTCGGGCAGGGCGGGCGGTGTGACGGAGATATTCATGGCGGCCTCAAACGGTTGAGGTCCGCCGACGTCGGGCGAGACGGTCCTGTCGTGAGGACCAAAAGCGTTTCCCATCCCTTCGCCGGCATGACCCGGATCAGGTTCGACGGGTCAGAGGAGAAACCTCTATCTCAGCCGCTCGATTGCGACCCCCCGGAGAACAGGGCCACCATAACCCAGCCTCAAGGCGCCGACCAGCCCTTGACCGCGACGGTCGCCGTGCGGGGATCGCCGTCGAAGCGGAGATAGGCGCGGGCGTGGCCGTGGGCGGGAACGTAGTCCAGGGTCGCGGTGGCGGTCTGGTCGCCCAGCACGCCCTCGATGTCGACGGCGGCGGCCGTGTCGTCGCCATCGTTCTGTACACGGACAGTCGCAACATGACCGGCGGCGGTGGACTGGACGGCGACGATACGGGCGCTGAGGGCGGGGGGCGAGGACGGCTGCAGCGCCTCCCACACCACGATGCCGATGGCGGTCAGGGTGACGACGGCGCCGATGGCGGCCATCAGCCATTGAAGCATGGGGCGGGTCGCGGCGGGGGCGGATTTCTTCCTGGCGGGCATGGGCGGTCAGACCAGAAGGCGGGCGGCGGCGGCCCCGATGGAGGCGGGAAAGCCCAGGACGATCAGCGTCTGGACCACGCCCGTCACCGAATGGCCGTCGACGCGCCCGAACAGGGCCAGGGTGAACAGACTGATCCCCAGGGCGATGGCGTAGCCCGGCAGGGTGAAATGCAGGAAGGCGGCGGCGGGATGGTCGGCGTCCTCCTGCCCGGCGAAGCCCGCCTTGAACACGATCAGGTGCAGCAGCAGGATCGACACGGCGATCAGGGCCAGGACATGGGCGGGCGTCGCCTTGTAGGCGATCAGGATGATCTCCTCGGTCGGGGCGATGTTCAGGGCGAAGAACAGGGCGCCCGCCGCCATCAGGAACAGTTCGCCGAAATAGGAGGCCTGATCCTCGTCCGTGTCGCCGCCGCCTTCGCCGCTGAGCTGACGCCGCGCCAGAAGGGCGCCCATGGCGCCGGGAATGGCCTGAAGCGCGACCATGCCCAGGGCCTCGCGCGGGGGCGCGTCCCATTCGACCACGCCGAACAGGATCAGCAGGAGAGAGGCGGTGACGAAGCCGACCGCCAGGGCGACGGCCGTGTCCAGCGCGTCGTTGACCAGGCCGCGCCGCTTTGAGAACCCCGCATAGCAGGACAGGCCGTACAGCAACGGCAGGCCGCACAGAATGAAGCTCAGCAGCCGCCAGCGGTCCATGACCACGCCCTGCTCCCACATCTCCATGGTCATCAGAAGCGGGATGTTGAACACCAGGGCGCCGGCGAAGGCGCGGCCCAGATCCGACACATAGGCCCGCTCTCGATCCAGGTTCACGAACGGCGCGGCGGGGGTCATGGGACGGCAACGGTCGACACGCGGCTTTGGCTCCTTGGGGCTGTCATGCCGACGCGCTATCAAGGCGGCGAACAGGAACCCGTCTCCATGCATCTCGCCCGTTTCGCCCGTATTCGCCTGGCCCATCTGCCAACACCGCTGGAGCCGCTGCCCCGGTTGTCGGAGGAACTGGGCGTGGATCTGTGGATCAAGCGCGACGACTGCACCGGCCTGGCGGGCGGGGGCAACAAGACGCGCAAGCTGGAGTTCCTGCTGGGCGCGGCGTTCGAACAGGAGGCCGATACGCTGGTGACGCAAGGGGCGGTGCAGTCGAACCATGTGCGCCAGACGGCCGCCGCCGCCGCCGCCCACGGCCTGGCCTGCGAGATCATTCTGGAGGAGCGGACGGGATCGAAGGCCAGCGACTATGTCGGCAACGGAAACGTGCTGCTGGACCGGCTGTTCGGGGCGACGATCCGCACCGTGCCGGGCGGGACGGACATGGTCGCAGAGCTGGAGACAACGGCCGAGGCGGTGCGGGCGCGGGGCGGCAAACCCTATGTCATTCCCGGCGGCGGATCGAACCCGGTCGGGGCGCTGGGCTATGTCGACTGTGCGCGCGAGATCGTGGTCCAGGCCGACGAGATGGACCTGGAGGTCCACCGGATCGTGACGGCGACGGGCAGCGCGGGAACCCATGCGGGCCTGGTCGCCGGTCTGGCGGTCATGGGGGCGGACGTTCCGGTGCTGGGCATCGGGGTGCGGGCGCCCCGGGACAGGCAGGAGGCGAACGTCTTCAAACTGGCCGAGGAGACGGCCGCCCTGCTGGGCCAGCCGGGGCGGGTGACGCGCGAGATGGTGGCGGCCGACTGCGACTATGTGGGCGAGGGCTATGGCCTGATCGACCAGGGGGTGATCGACGCCCTGACCCTGGCCGCGCGCCTGGACGGGATCGTGCTGGACCCGGTCTATTCCGGCAAGGCGATGAAGGGTCTGATCGCCCTGGCGCGGGCCGGCCGGTTCCGGGGCGAGACGGTGGTCTTCCTGCACACCGGCGGGGCGCAGGGACTGTTCGGCTATCAGAGCGAGATCGAGGGGGCGCTGTAGCGCGGCGCCCGGCATGGACGCGCGCGAGGCGACGCTGGCGCTGTTGGCCGGCCGGGGCGCAGACGCGACCGTGTGCCCCAGCGAGGTGGCGCGGGCGGTCGCGGGTCGGAGCGGAGCGTGGCGGGAGGTGATGCCCGAAGTCCACGCGGCGGTGGATGTGCTGGTGGGCGAGGGCGCGGTGCGGCTGAGCTGGAAGGGACGGCCGATGGCGATGCGAGCTGGGCCGTACCGGATCGGGCGGGGCAAGGAGTCCGTGTAGTCGGCTCGGCGACGTCGGATAATCGCGCTATGCCATCCTGCTGGTGGGGGTTTACGCTGACGCCAGTCTCATGGCCCGGACAGCGAATCGGATGGCGACATCGATGAAGATGAGCATCTTGAAAGCCTGCCTTCCTCTGCTGGTCGTCGCAGGTCTGTTGGGATGCGGGCCCGAGCCCGCCGCCTCAGCCGAAGGACAGCCGTCGCAAACGGCTAGCCGGGGTGTCCAACCGGTCGCCTCGGGCGCCTTGGGACAGTGCTCGACATTCATGGGCGCATCGCTGTCCGACGGTGATCGGGCGGCGCTTTGGGACGGTCGCGGCGACGCCCAGCCTCTGTGCTTGTTTGTGGCATCGTTCGCCTGGGCGGATCATGATCGACAAAAGGCGTCTGACCTCTACGCATTGGCCATGGTGCGCTACCGGTACGACGCCGTGAGATGCGCGGCGCCCGTTCCAGACGCGCTGGTGTCCACCATGGTTGCAGCCCGGATGGCCGCCGGCGACCGACTTGCCGACCTCGGTATTGATGTCGGGCCGAACGAGATCGGTGCGGCGGCCCAGCGTTCTGAAAGCTACATCTATCCCGTCGGCCATCTTCAAACGCAGTGCGACGGCAAGCTGCGGCCGGAAACGGAATGGGCGGGCCTGAGGCGGGCGATGCAGGAACAGATCGCCGAAGCCCAAGCAAGACCCCGGACGAACCTTTCCTAATTCCCGATTGCTGACCATTGTCATGGCTGGTCGGGGCCGATCCTCCTTGCAGCAGGCCCCGTCGATAGCCGTGGCGGCAGTTCCGGCCGCGATCGCGGCGGTGGGATGGGGACTGATGCGATGAGCAAGATCCTGGGCGTCATCGGGGGCATGGGGCCGGCGGCGACGGTGGCGTTTCTGGCGCGGGTGCAGGCGCTGACCCCGGCTGAAGGGGACGCCGATCATATCCGGGTGGTGATGGACCTGAACCCTCAGGTTCCCGACCGGAACACGCGGCCGGGCGAGGCGGAGGTCGTGCTGGGGCGGATGGCGACGAGCTTGGCGGCGGCGGGGGCGACGGTAATCGCCATGCCGTGCAACACCGCCCATGCCCAGGCGGGCGCGATCCGGGAGGTGTGCGCGGCGCACGGGCTGGCCTTCATCGACATGATCGCAGCGACGGCGGATGCGGCGATCGTCGATGGCGCGCGGCGGATCGGGGTGCTGGCGACGCCGGGGGGCGAGCGGCTGTATCAAAAGGCGCTGGCGGCGCGCGGGGTCGAGACGGTGCTGCTGAACGGCGCGGACCGCGAGGCCTTCATGGGGCTGGTCTATGGGGTCAAGCGCGGGGACGTCGGCGAGACGGCGCGGGCGGGGATGCGGCGGTTGGCGCGGGGGCTGGCGGATGCGGGAGCGCAGGCGGTGATCGCCGGATGCACGGAGGTTCCGCTGCTGTTGCAGGCGGACGACGCGACCGCCCCGCTGACGGACTCGGCCGAGGTGCTGGCGCAGGCTTGCGTGAAGGCATGTCTGTCGTTTCGTCCCTGATGGGGTTGCCCCCCGGCTTCCGGCCCGCCAAACGAAGCGGGTGAGCATTCAATCCCTGATCATCGATTGCGACCCCGGCGTGGACGACGCCGTGGCGCTGTTCCTGGCCTTTGCGGCGCCCGAGCTGAAGGTGCTGGCCGTCACCACGGTCGGGGGCAATGTCCCCGGCGCCCTGACCCAGCGCAATGCGCGGATGGTGCGCCAGATCGCCGGGCGCGATGACGTGCCGGTGTTCGGCGGGGCGGAACGGCCGCTGAAACGCCCGCCGGCGGGGGCGGGCGCGTTCCATGGGCCCGAGGGGCTGGGCGATCTGGAACCGTTCGAGCCGACGGGCATCGTGGGCGACGGGCCGGCCGCCAACGCCATCGTCGATCTGGTGATGCGCCGGCCCGAAGGCTCGGTCGCCGTCGCCGTCCTGGGCCCCATGACCAATCTGGCCCTGGCCCTGCGACGCGAGCGGCGGCTGGCCGAACGGCTGGGGCCAGTGGTCGTCATGGGCGGGGCGCGCAGCGAGGGCGGCAATATCACGCCCTCCGCCGAGTTCAATATCTGGGCCGACCCGGACGCGGCGGCGGTGGTGTTCGGTTCGGGCTGCCGCGTGGTCGCCTTCGGCCTGGACGCCACCCATCAGGTGCGGGCGACCGAGGACCGGATCGCCGCCGTGGAGGCCATCGACGGCGCGGCGGCGCGGGCGACGGCGTCGATGCTGCGGTTCTCCCAGCGGGTCGAGCGTGAGATCGTCGGCTGGCCCACCTTCGATTGGGGGGCGCCGTTGCACGATCCCTGTCCCATCGCCTGGCTGATAAGGCCCGAGCTGTTCGAGACGCGGCCGTGCCGGGTCGAGGTCGAGACCGCGTCCGACCTGACGCGCGGCCATACGGCGGTGGAGTTCCGGGTCGATCCGGCGACGGCGCGGCATCGCTGGGCCACGGCGGCGGACGCCCAGGGGGTGTTCGACCTGATCGTCGAAACGTTGAAAGGCGCGGCATGAGGATCACCGTCGTCGGTTCGATCAATCTGGATCTGGTGGCCACCGCGCCCCAGCTGCCGGCGCCGGGCGAGACGGTGACGGGGGCGACCCTGGCGCGGCATCCGGGCGGCAAGGGCGCCAACCAGGCGCTGGCGGCCGAGCGTCTGGGCGCCGAGGTCAGTCTGATCGGCCGGGTCGGAAACGACGCCATGGCCGGCGAGGCCCTGGCTCTGATGGAGGATTTAGGCGTTGATCTGGCGGGGGTGGAGGTCGATGTGGCGGCCCCGACGGGCGTGGCCCTGATCGCCGTCGATCTGACCGGCGAGAACCAGATCGTGGTGGCGGCCGGGGCCAACCACATGGTCACGCCCGAACAGTTGCCGCAGCGGATCGAGGGCGCGCTGATCGTCCAGCTGGAGCTGCCGGTCGAGACGGTGGAGGCGGCGGTGGGCCGGGCGACGGGCTTCGTCTGCGCCAACCTGGCGCCCGCCCGGCCGGTGTCGGAACTGCTGCTGCGCCGCGCCGACCTGATCGTGGTCAACGAGACCGAGGCCGCCTTCTACGGCGACGGCCTGCACCGGGGCGGCGGCCGCGTGGTGGTGACCAAGGGCGCCAGGGGCGCGGCCATGTACCAGCGCGGCGTCGAAATGGCCTGGGCCGCGCCGCCGGTGATCGAGGCCGTCGATGCCACGGGCGCGGGCGACGCCTTCGTGGCCGCCATCACCGTGGCCCTGCTGGAAGGCATGGACCCGGCCGAGGCCCTGACCTTCGCCTGCGCCGCCGGAGCGTTCGCCGCGACCAGGGCGGGCGCGCAGCCTTCGGCGCCGGAGCGGGACGAGGTGGAGGCGTTGCTGGCTCTCTGACATCGTCATTCCAATCACTGGGCGCGAGAGAGTCACCCGTCCGCTCATCCTTGTGAAAGCGGGGGGCAGCGCTTTGCGCGGGCGACCTCGCAGACGATGACGGGCTGCCGATCCCGCGTCCTGCCGCGCAATAAACTGGTGCTCGTTTTTGCGGGGATGAGCGGAAAAGAAATAGGTAGATGTAATACTATAACCCTATTGAGGGTTGGCATGACGGCTTGGGCGGGGTTAGGTCTGGAGTTCGGGATTTGTGGGGACTTCAGACGATGATGATGCGTGGACGTGGGGTCGGGTTCGTCCTGGCGGCGGTGTTGCTGAGCGGCGTGGCGGGCGAGGCTCTGGCCCAGAATGCGGGGGGCCAGAATGCGGGGCCGGCCGCCGGGCCGATGGTCTATCAGCAGCCGCCCCAGCCCATCGCGGACATCTTGGACGCCAGGCCGACGCCGTCGTCGATGCTGAGCCCGGATCGGCGGACGCTGGTGCTGATGGATAGGTCGAGCCTGCCCAGCATCAAGGCGCTGGCCGAGCCGATGCTGAGGCTGGCGGGCGCGCGGATCAATCCCAGGAACAATGGCGCGGCCGAAAGCCGGGTGTCGTGGCTGACAGGGCTGAGCCTGCAGGACATCGACGGGGGGCAAGGTCAACAAGAAAGGGCGCGGGTCGTGGCCCTGCCGGCCGGCGCGCGGTTCACGGCGCCGCGGTTCTCGCCGGATGCGAAGTCGCTGGCTTTCGTGATGGACCGGCCGATGGGGCTGGAGCTGTGGGTCGTGGACGTGGCCTCGGCGCGGGCGCGCAAGCTGACCGAGCCGATGGTCAATATGACGGGCGGGTCGGGCTATGAGTGGCTGCCGGACAGTTCTGGCCTGTTGGTCGAGGCGGTTCCGTCCGGGCGGGGTCCGGCGCCGGACGTGACGGCGGCGCCGACGGGGCCGAACATCGAGGAGACGGCCGGGCGGGTCGCGCCGGTCCGCACCTATCAGGACCTGCTGTCGAATCCCGGCGACGAGGCCCTGTTCGATCACTATTTCACGTCGCAGCTGACGCTGGTTCCGCTGAACGGCCGTGCACGGACGATCGGAGCGCCGGCGATCTATCTGGACGTCGCGGTGTCGCCGGACGGCAAGTATCTGCTGCATGAGATCGCCAAGCGGCCCTATTCCTATGCGGTGCCGGACGACCTGTTTCCCACCGAGATCGTGGTGACGGATATGAATGGGCGGGTGGTGCGGACGATCGCCGACCTGCCTCTGCGCGACGATGTGCCGACCGCCTTCGACGCCGTGGCGCCGGGGCCGCGCTCGGTGGGCTGGCGGGCCGATGCGCCGGCGACCCTGACCTGGGTCGAGGCGCTGGACGGCGGCGACATCCGGCGCGCGGCCGAGTTCCGGGACCGGGTCTTCATGCAGGCGGCGCCGTTCACGGGCGAGCCGGTCAAGCTGATCGACCTGAAGGAACGGTTCGGCGGCATTGTGTGGGGCAGGGACGACCTGGCCATCGTCAACAGCCGCTGGTTCAACACCCGGCACGAGACGCGCTTCGTGGTCGATCCGTCCAATCCCGGGCAGGGGCGAGTGCTGCTGGAGCGGAATTATCAGGGGCGTTACGACAATCCGGGCCAGCCGGTGACCCAGCCGAATGCGGCCGGGCGTTCGACCATCCGCTTCACGACCGACGGCGACATCCTGATGTCCGGGGCCGGGGCGACGCCGCAGGGCGAGTTCCCGTTCCTGGCCGCCCTGGACCCGGCGACGGGGCGCAGCGAACGGCTGTGGACTTCGGCGAACACCGACTACGAGGCCGTGGTCGGCTTCCTGGATGCGGACGGCAGGCGGGTGGTGACGCAGCAAGAGACGCGGCTGGACCCGCCGAACCTGCAGATCCGCGACCTGACGACCGGCCAGACGACGCCGTTGACCCACTTCCCCGATCCGGCGCCGCAGCTGGCCGGGGCGACGCGCCAGCTTGTGACCTATGAGCGGGCCGACGGGGTCAAGCTGTCGGGGACGCTGTATCTGCCGGCCGGTTACGACAAGGACCGCGACGGGCCGCTGCCGATGCTGATGTGGGCCTATCCGGCCGAGTTCACCGATGCGGCGGTGGCGGGCCAGACGGTGGACGTGCAGAACCGCTTCGTGCGGCCGGGCGGGTCCAGCCATCTGTTCCTGCTGACGCAGGGTTATGCGATCTTCGACAACCCCTCCATGCCCATTATCGGCAAGGATGGGGCCGAGCCGAACGACACCTATGTCGAGCAACTGACGGCGGACGCAAAGGCGGCTGTCGATGCGGTGGTGGCGATGGGGGTGGCGGATCGCGACCGGATTGCCGTGGGCGGCCACAGCTACGGCGCCTTTATGACCGCGAACCTGCTGGTTCACACCGATCTGTTCAGGACTGGGATCGCGCGGTCGGGGGCCTATAACCGCACCTTGACGCCGTTCGGATTCCAGTCCGAGCAGCGCAACTATTGGGAGGCGACCGAGGTCTATACTGAGATGTCGCCCTTCACCTACGCCGACAAGATGAACGAGCCGATCCTGCTTATCCACGGCGAGGCGGACGACAACTCGGGCACCTTCCCTGTGCAGTCCGAGCGGTTCTATGCGGCGCTGAAGGGGCTTGGCGCGACGGCGCGCTACGTCACCCTGCCGCTGGAGGCGCATGGATACCGCGCGCGGGAATCGGTGGGCCATACGTTGTGGGAGATGACCCGCTGGCTGGACCAGTATGTGAAGAACGCGCCGCCGAGGACGGGGGAGTGATCTGCACCTGCGTTGATGCGGGCCGTTGAATGCTGTCATCACAACAGGCGCGATGACGGCGGGGAGGAGACGTCGGGGCTGAATCTGGGGCGGCGCTTGCCGAGCCGTCACGGCGACGTCGTGGTCCTTGTGTCCTCATTGGCGTTTTCCGGAGCGTTGCTGCCAGCGCGTTCGTGATCCGGGCCTGTCGATAGGCGCTTGACGCAGCGTCGTTCACGCTAGAGCGTCGTCGTTCGAAGCGACCGATCAGACGTCGCCAGGGAGAGACGACCGATGCCCAAGAGGCAAGAAGGCCCGCTGGCCGAACGCGCGACCTACAAGGCCTATCACATGGTCTCCACGCGCTGGGCCGACAACGACCAGTACGGCCATATCAACAACGCCAAATTCTACGAGTTCGTGGACTCGGCGGTGAACGCCCACCTGCTGATCGCCAACGCCCTGAACGAATCCATCGGCCTGGTGGTCGATTCCGGCTGCCGCTACACCTCGTCGCTGAAGTTTCCGGACGTGATCGAGGTGGGGATCAAGGTCGACCGCATCGGCACCTCCAGCGTCAGCTACGGCTTTGCGGTCTTCAAGCGCGGCGTCGACGTCCCCGCCGCCATCGGCCATTTCGTCCACGTCTATGTCGACGCGGAGACGCGCCGGCCCAAACCCCTGCCCGAACGGCTGCGCGCCGTGGTGGAGAACCTGCGGGCGGATTGAGGGTGGTCCGGACAAGTGCAAGGGCGGGTTAGAACGCGGGCGTAATCGCCCGGTCTCGACCCAAAGACGTGTCTTCCGGCGGTCCGTTTTGCGACCTTAGCTGTTTCCGTCAGCAAGCGGACGCAGGGACCTCACGCGTTTTAGTCGGTGACCGCCACCAGCATAGGCGTATAGCCGCTGAGCGACATGCCCCAGTTGACGTCCGTCGGCAGGATTAGAACCTGGCCGACTTGCGAGACTTGAATGCCCGCAAAGGGCTCAGCCCCCGGCATATCGATAGTCTGGACCTCGCCGCCGCTCGAAATAAAGACCTTCCCTGGCGCGATTGCGAGCCAGCCGTCCGGTGTCGCGGCCAGTCCGAACAAGGGCCATGTACTGTGAAAGAACGCTTCGATTGAACCCGGAAGGGCATCCACCTCGCGACTGAATACGAGCGTCGCTTCATCGCCGCAGATTCGCATGACTCGACCGTGGGATAACATATGGGACAGCCCGATCGAGGCCAGAAGGCATCCGGGATGGTCGACATCAGGAACGAGACCGGTGATCGGATCGCATTCAGCTGCAAGCGGGCCGTGGCAAGGATTGTTATCGACCTTGCGAACTTCGACCATCTTCGATGAGCCGGGCGCGATCCGCCATAGTCCGCCGCCCCATTCCCCATAGTTGAAGCCTATGTAGATAGACCCGTCGGGGGTGGATGCCATGGTCCTGACGCCAAGTTGGCGCCCAGAGCCTTCGATGGCCTGCCTGCGCCACCGACCGCCGTTACTCCGGTAAAGGGCGTCCCTTGTGACGACGATCCAGTCTGGCCCGACATAGAGCAGGCCGAGTGCGTCAGCGCGAAGCGCCGGCGTCAGGGAAAGGCCTGTTTCCGGATCAAAAACAGAGAAACGGCTCGGCGAGGCGCCATCCGACTTCAGGATAAGAGTTCGACCCGAGGCGCGCAGCAAATCCGCCGCGCCTTGCTCGACCACAATGCGCCGCTCGCCGTTGGATCGGTCGAAAGCGACAACGGCTCCGGACGCATTTCTGAGCCAGAGTCGATGCGCAGTGGCGACGCCTTCGACAAGCCGCGCGCCAAGGACAGGATCACTCGGTGGCGACGACGAATTCTGGGCCGCCGCTGAGCTAGCGCTAAACACGATCAAGAAAAGAAGGGCCAGGATGCGCATGATGCGACCCTAGCGTGAAATGGAGACGGCGTCCCGGCTTATCCATCACGTCGCCGGCGGACGTTGTTTGGGTGTAGCGTCAGATCCTTGGCGAGACGCCGCTTCGTAAACTCACCCGTTTTGAAGGTTTCTGATGGCTACTGAAGCGGACGTCGCTTTAGACCGCCGAATTCCACGTCGGACATGGCTCGGCTGCCTGTCTGATCGCAAAAAGCAACTACGCCTCGCGAGAGACATAGCGAAGGCCGGGTCGTCAGTCGTCCAGGCGGCCGATGAGGAACAGGGCGCCGACGGCGGTGAGGGCGCCCAGGGTGAAGGCGGTGACGACGGCGCCGGCGGCGACGGCGGTGGAGACGGTGACCGGGCGGGCCTCATACCATTCGACGATGTCGGCCTCGTGCAGGTCGTCGTCGGCATAGCCTTCGGCTTGGTAGATGGTGTCGTCGGCGGTCATGACTTTACGCTCCGTCTGTCTTGCCCGGATCAATACGCGCAAACGGTCGAGGTTCCACCCCCAGGGCGCATCGTGACAGGATGCCGTCCATCGGCCGAGCCTTGATCGGCTGAGGAGAAATCGCTTCGCGATTTCGCAGGCGCCGTGAATCAAGGCTCAGTTTGAACATGGAGCCTGATTCACCGTCTCGTCGAAGCGCGCAGCGCTTCCACTTCGGCGGATCAGGCTCTATGAGGCGCGGCTCAAGGTTTCAGAACGCGCAAAAGACGATCCCATGGCCGGCCACTCGAAATTCAAGAACATCATGCACCGCAAGGGGCGCGCCGACGCGCAGCGCTCCAAGCTGTTCTCCAAACTGTCGCGCGACATCACCGTCGCCGCCAAGTCGGGCCTGCCCGACCCGGCCGCCAACCCGCGCCTGCGCCTGGCGGTCAACAACGCCAAGGCCGAAAGCCTGCCCAAGGACGTGATCCAGCGCGCCATCAACAAGGCCGCCGGCGGCGACGTCGATACGATGGAAGAGGTCCGTTATGAGGGACGGGGTCCGGGCGGCGTCGGCATCATCGTCGAGGCCCTGACCGACAACCGCAACCGCGCGGCGTCCAACATCGGCACGGCGTTCAAGAAGAACGGCGGGACGCTGAGCGAAATGAACTCGGTCGCCTTCATGTGGGATAAGGTCGGCCAGATCATCTACAAGGCCGAGGCCGGCACCGAAGACGAGGTGATGGAGGCCGCCATCGAGGCCGGCGCGTCCGACGTCGAAAGCGATCTGGTCAAGCCGGACATCTATGAGGACGCGCCGGGCCACACCATCTGGACCGCCTTCGAAGATCTGAACGAAGTCGCCGACGCCATGTCCAAGGTGCTGGGCGACCCCAAGTCCACCGCCATCGTCTGGAAGCCTCAGTCCGAAGTGCCGGTGACGGGCGAGGCCGTCGGCACGCTGTTCAAGCTGCTGGACGCGCTGGACGCCGAGGACGACGTGTCTGCGGTCTATTCCAACGAGGACGTCTCGGACGAGGACGCGGCCAAGTACGCGGGGTGATGGGCGACATGCGGGGGTTGTGATACGGTTCCCGCATGACCGTGCATGTGACCATCGCCCTGGACGAAGCCGTCAAGGCCAAGCTGGACGCTCTGGCCGACGTCCGGCAGGCGACGATTGACGACATCGTGGCCATGGCGGTGCTGGACATGGCGGTCGAGGACGAGGCGGTGCCGTTCATGTCGGCTGAAGAAGAAGCCGCCTTTCACGCCGCCGTCGACGAGGGGCTGAGGTCGCTGGACGCCGGAGGGGGCATCCCGCACGAGGTGGTCGTCGCGGAGTTGCGCGCGCGACAGGCGGCGCGGACGCAGCGTTGAAGGTCATCTGGTCGCCCGCCGCCCGCACGGACCTCGAAGAGGTCTGGCGGTATATCGCGACCGATAGCGTCAATGCCGCGACCCTGGTCGAAAACCGCATCATCGACGCCGTCGATGGGCTGGGCGCCTTTCCTGAAACGGGGCGACGTGTCGGGAACGGGTTGAGGCAGTTGGTCGTCGCCAGAACCGGCTATCTGATCATCTACCGCGTCAGGGCGGAGCATATCGAGATCGCTCGGGTGTGGCACGGCGCGCGCGAACCGTTCGCCTAAGGGAACAGCGAGTCGTTCGCACGGAACCGGGCGGTGCGCCGGGCGTATCGGGGCTTCACAGTTACGCTAGGAGCCTTCCATGGACATCACCCAGCTGATCCTCGACGACCATGCCGAACAGCGCCGGCTGTTCTCGATCATCGAACAGATCGACCCCAAGGACACCGAGGCGCTAAGCGCGGTGTGGGGGCGGCTGTCGGCCTTTCTGGATGTCCACGCCGAGGCCGAGGAGCGGTTCTTCTATCCCGACCTGATGAAGAAGGGCGATGGCGCCAATGACGCCGAGGAGGGCACGGTCGAGGGCGAGACCGAGGACGCGATCGAGGATCACAACAAGCTGCGCGATGCGGTCAAGGCGGTCGCCAGGCACGAGGTCGGAACCAGGGCCTGGTTCGAGGCCGTGGGCGAGGCCAATGTGGTCAACTCCAAACATATGGGCGAAGAGGAACGTCAGGGCCTGACCGACTTCCGCCTGAACGCCGGCGTCGCCGTGCGCCATGATCTGGCGGTCAAGTTCGCGGCCTTCGAGGCGACGCATATCACGGGCGTCAAACCGGTGAACAAGGACCCGGAGACCTATGTCGAGAAACACGGCTGAGGCGTTGGAATCCTGAAGCAGAATCGGACCGGGCTGACGCGGTCGGCCCGGCTTTAGATTTTGCTTCGGTTTGATTCTGGAGCATTTTTCACCCTCTGTCCGATTCAGACAGCGGCCGAAATCCTCTAGGTGCAGAAGGCGGCGGCGGCGTCCAGCCAGACGGCCAGACCGACCCGAGACCACAGCCAGACGCCCACGGCCAGCAGGGTCAGGGCGACAGCGGCGATGGCCAGGGCAATCGGCCGCATCTTCATTCGGCCGGAAGGGCGGTGCGGACCAGGGGCGCTTCCTTGATCGGCAGATTGGCGACGGCGGCGGTCAGGGCCAGGGCGATGGAGGCGATCCACATCAGGCTGTAGGAGCCCGTGGCGTCGAAGATGAGGCCCGCCAGCCAGGCGCCGAGGAAGGCGCCGACCTGGTGGCTGAGGAAGACGATGCCTGCCAGCGCCGACAGATGACGCAGGCCGTAGATCTGCGCCACCAGGCCGTTGGTCAGGGGCAGGGTGCCCAGCCACAGGAAGCCGGAGACGGCGGCGAAGACCAGGGCGCTGGCCGAGGACAGCGGAACCAGGACGAAGACGATCATGCTGAGGCCGCGCAGCCCATAGAGCAGCGCCAGCAGCCCCTTCTTAGACCCCTTGGACCCCCAGGCGCCCCACAGCCAGGACCCGGCGATGTTGAACAGGCCGATCAGGGCCAGGCAGGCGGCGCCGATCGACGGGTCCAGACCGCCGTCGCGCAGATAGGCGGGCAGGTGGAAGCCGACGAAGGCCAGCTGGAAACCGCAGACGAAGAAGCCGAAGTTCAGCATCCAGAAGCTGGGGTGGGCGAAGGCCTCGGCCAAAGCAGGCTTCAGGGCCGGACCGTCCCGGTGATCGGCGGCGGGGGGCTTGCCCGCGACGCCCAAGGCCAGGGGGATGACCAGGGCGACCAGGGCGGCGAGGCCGAACAGGGTGACGCGCCAGTCGAAGGCGTCGATCAGGGCCTGGGTCAGGGGCACGACCAGGAACTGGCCCAGAGACCCGCCCGCCGTGACCAGACCGAAGGCCAGGGTGCGCCTGTGCGCGGGCACGACCTTGCCGACGGCGCCCAGCACCACGACGAAGGCGGCGCCCGACATGGCGGTTCCGGTCAGGACGCCCAGGCCGATCGTCAGGCCCAGGGTGCTGGACGCCAGGCCCGCGACGGTCAGTCCGAGGGCGTAGACCAGGGCGCCCGCCACGGCGATCACGCCCGCGCCGCGTCGGTCGGCCAGGGCGCCGACGAAGGGCTGGGCCAGGCCGAACAACAGGTTCTGGACGGCGACGATGAAGCCGAAGGTCTGGCGGTCTATGCCCATGTCCATCGTCAACGGCGCGAGGAACAGGCCGAACGCCTGACGGATGCCCATCGACAGGGTGACGATGGCGGCGGCCGCGCCGATCATGATCCAGACGCGGCGGGAGAGATGCGGGGCGTCGGCGTCAGACATGGGTCTCGACCTCGTTGAGCAGTTCGATCAGGGCGGCCTCGCCCGGGCCGAGGGTCCCGCTGACGGCGGCCTGAGCAGTTTTCCAGAGGGGGCGGGCCCGTTCCAGCTGTTCGCGACCGGCGTCGGTCAGGGCGAACCTCTGGACACGGCCGGGCTGGGCGGCGATCCAGTCGTGGCGGATCAGGGGCTGAAGCGTGCGCCACAGGGCGCTCTTCTCATGGGCGGTGCGTTCGGACAATTCGACCAGGGTGGGGCGGTCCATCGACGACAGGGTCCGCAGCACCGAGAACTGGGTGATGGTCAGGCCCACGGGCGTCAGGGCCTCGTCATAGTGACGGGTCAGGGCGCGCGAGGCGCGGCGCAGGCGGCCGCAGATGCAGGGGATATCATCGCCGGGGTTCGAGTTCATTGCATATGCAAAGCACGACGTCGTTGCATATACAATCGGCATTGTCGGACGGCTGGTGATTGTTTGCTAACCCTCTTTGCGGCAATAGGGGAACGGATGGCGAACGAACCGATCAGAATCATCGGGCTGGACCCGGGTCTTAGGCGCACCGGCTGGGGCGTGATCTCGGCCGAGGGGGCGCGGCTGCGCTGGATCGCGCACGGGGTGGTGACGCCGCCCGAGGCCGCGCCCTTCGCCGAGCGTCTGGTGCATCTGCTGGACCATGTGGCGGCGGTCTGCGCCGATCACGATTGCGACGAGGCGGCGGTGGAGGAGGTGTTCGTCAATGTGAACCCGTCCTCGACGCTGAAACTGGGCCATGCGCGGGCGGCGGTGATGCTGGCGCCGGCCAAGGCGGGTCTGGCGGTGGCGGAATATTCGCCGAACCTGATCAAGAAGGCGGTGGTCGGGGCGGGCCACGCCGACAAGAGCCAGATCGCCTTCATGGTCAAACGGCTGCTGCCGACGGCCGGCGACGTGAAGGCCGATGCGGCCGACGCCCTGGCGGTGGCGATCACCCATGCGCAACTGCGGAAACGGAGCCTGTTGGAAGCCCTGACGCGGGGTGCGGCATGAGCGGTGCGGCGTCAGTCTCCTCCCCATCGCAGATGGGGAGGTGGCGCGGCGCGGCTTCGCGCCGTGACGGAGGGGCTCTTCCTGTGCGGCTGGTGTCCGAGAGACGTCAAAAGCCCCTCCACCGCTTCGCGGTCCCCCTCCCCATCAAGATGGGGAGGAGACGGTCGTGATCGGGCGTCTGAGAGGCGTGCTGGCCGAGGTGGGCGAGGCGGACTGCCTGATCGACTGCGGCGGCGTGGGCTATGTGGCGTCGTGCGGGGCGCGGACCTTGGGGCGGCTGCCGGCGCCGGGCGACGAGGCGACGCTGCATATCCATTCGCAATGGAGCGAGGACGCGGGACCGCGCCTGTACGGCTTTCTGACGCGCGACGAGCGGCGGGCGTTTACGACCCTGCTGGCCATTCAGGGCGTGGGACCCAAGGCGGCGCTGGCGGTTCTGGACGTGCTGCCGCCCGGCGAACTGGCGGGGGCGGTGGCGCGCGAGGACAAGGCGGCGGTGGCGCGGGCCAACGGCGTGGGGCCGAAACTGGCGCTGCGGATCGTCACCGAGCTGAAGGGCAAGCCCCTAAGCAGTATAGTGGGCGACGTGGCCTTTGCGCCGCATGCGCCGGGAATGCATGTCGAGATCGCGCCGCCCCCGCCGTCGATCACCGGCGAGGCGGTGTCGGCCCTGCTGAGCCTGGGCGTGGTGGAGGTCAATGCGCGCCGGGCCGTCGATCAGGCCCTGATCCGGCTGGGCGACGAGGCCGAACTGTCGGCGGTGATCCGCGCGGCGCTGCAGGAGTTGGGGCGGTGACGCGTCGAGAACGCTCCCCAGGTTTGGAACGGACAAGGTTGAGCCGAGGTCCCGGCGCGGCCTATGGCGACAGCCCCCCCAAACATGAGTACGGATTTTACAATGAACAAGAAACTGCAGGTCGTGATCGTCTTCGCCGTCGGTCTGGTCGCCATGGTGGTCGGTTACGCGGTCCTGAAGGGGATGTAAGCCGGTCGCGTCGGGGAGCGGTTCGATGAGCGATGACAGACTGGTCGCCGCCGACGCCGCCCCCGGCGAAGCCTATGACCGCGCCCTGCGGCCCCAGACCCTGTCCGAGTTCGTCGGTCAGTCGCAGGCCAAGGGCAATCTGAAGGTCTTCATCGACGCGGCGCGCGGGCGGGGCGAGGCGCTGGACCATGTGCTGCTGTTCGGACCGCCGGGGCTGGGCAAGACCACCCTGGCGCAGATCGTGGCGCGCGAACTGGGGGTCGGGTTCCGGGCGACCTCGGGGCCGATCCTGGCCAAGGCGGGCGATCTGGCGGCCATCCTGACCAATCTGGAACCGCGCGACGTCCTGTTCATCGACGAAATCCACCGCCTGAGCCCCCAGGTCGAGGAAATCCTGTATCCGGCCATGGAGGACCATGTGCTGGACCTGATCATCGGCGAGGGGCCGTCGGCGCGTTCGGTGCGGATCGATCTGGCGCCCTTCACCCTGGTCGGGGCCACGACGCGGGCGGGCCTTTTGGCGACGCCGCTGCGGGATCGGTTCGGCATTCCGCTGCGGCTGGAGTTCTATACGCCCGAGGAACTGACCGCCGTGGTGCGGGGCGCGGCGCGCAAGATGGGCGCGGCCATCGACGAGGGCGGGGCGCTGGAGATCGCGCGGCGGGCGCGGGGCACGCCGCGCATCGCCGGGCGGCTGCTGCGTCGGGTGCGCGATTTCGCCGATGCGGAGGCCAGCGCGGTCATCACGCGGGCCGCCTCGGCGCGAGCGCTGGCGCGGCTGGAGGTGGACGAATCCGGCCTGGACAGCCTGGACCGCCGGTTCCTGAAGGCCCTGATCGAAAACTATGGCGGGGGGCCGGTGGGGATGGACACCCTGGCCGCCGCCATCGCCGAGGCGCGCGACGCGGTCGAGGACGTGATCGAACCCTATCTGCTGCAACAGGGCTTCATCATGCGCACCCCGCGCGGCCGGGTCGCCTGCGCCAAGGCCTACGCCCATCTGGGACTGAGCGCGCCGCCGCCGCCGTCCGCCGGCCCCGCGCCGGGCGACCTGTTCGAATGAAGGTCGGCTTCGATCCAGGCAAGGATGCGAGCAATCGCGCCAAGCATGGATTGTCGCTGTCGCGCGCGGGCGAACTGGACCTTCTGGCCGCTTTCGTCCTGGCCGATGACCGTCTGGATTACGGCGAGCCACGATGGCGGGCCTATGGTATGATGGACGGGCGGCTGCATATGCTGGCCTTCACCTTCCGGGACGGGATGTTGAGGGCCATCAGTCTGCGGCGCGCGAACGCCAGGGAGTGTAAACGCTATGGCTGATCCCAAGCTCAGCCTCGATCCGAACGACTATGCGGACGTCGAGATCGACGACATCGACAATCCCGAATGGACGGACGGGGACTTCGCCAAGGCGCGACCCCTGCGCGAGGTCATGCCGGACCTGTACGCCCGGATGACGGGCGAGCAGGACGTGGCGCTGAAACTGTCGGCGGAGACGATCAAGGCCTTTGCCGAGGAGGGCGAGGATTGGCGCGAGCGGATGGCGCAGGCTCTGACCGACGTGGCGCGGAACAAGCGCGCGGCCTGATCCCCGGCGACCTGTTCGAATAGGCGTTGCCAAGCCGGGGCGGATCGGCGTTTGCTGGCGCGGCATCGGAGCGCGCCCCATGATCCTTCGTCCTGTCGCGGCATTGGTTTTGAGCCTCGGCTTGTGGGGCGGTCTGGCGGTCGCGCCGCCCGCCCGCGCGGCGGCGCCCGTCTTCACCGAAAAGCCCTGTCCGGCCGACTGGCCGACCGATGTGCGCAAGACGACCTGCGGAACCCTGACGGTCGATGAGGCGCGGGGGACGGCCAGCGATCGGCGCATCGGCGTGGCGGTGGTGGTGCTGAAGGCCAGCCAGCCCTATCGCGACGCTTCGGGGCAGGCGCTGCCGCCGGTGTTCATGTTTCATGGCGGGCCGGGCGGGGATCTGACGCCGGGCGTGGGGAATATGCTGCGCGCCCTGTCGCGGCGGCCCGACCTGATGGCGGTGGATCAGGACGTGGTCCTGTTCGACCAGCGCGGGGGCGGGCGGGGCGATCCGTCGCTGGACTGTCCGGGGGTGCAGCTGACCGACGCCGGGCCGCCGTCCGACGCCGACCGCGACGGGCTGATCGCCTGTCTGAAAGCCTATCAGGCCAAGGGGATCGACCTGAACCAGTACAACGCCGCCGTCATCGCCGACGACGTGCGCGACCTGGCCCAGGTGCTGGGTTACGACAAGATCGACCTGTGGGGCGGCTCCTACGGCCCGCGCATCGAGGCGGCGGTGATCACCCATCAGCCCCGGATCGTGCGGGCGGCGGTGATGGACAGCCCCTGGCCGCCCGAAGGAAACTGGGCCGTCGGCACGCCCGAACAGGTGTCGGCGGCGGTGCGGCTGATCCTGGCCAAATGTCAGGCCCAGGTCGCCTGTGCGGGGCGGCATCCCGACCTTCAGGCGCGGTTCGAGGCCGAGGCGCGAAAGTGGCTGGCCGGGCCGGTGAGAGGAAAGGACGGGCGGAGCTTCACCGTCGACGACCTGTCGGCGTTTCTGATGGACACGACCTATAGCGCGACGGGGGTGCGGCGGCTGCCGGCCGATCTGGAGGCGATCATCGCCGGAAACCTGAACCCGGTCGCCGAGATCGCGGAGGACCGCACCTATTACACCGAGGGCCAGCATATGGCGCATCTGTGCAAGGAGGAGCTGCCGTTCGAATCCAGGGCGCGGCTGGCGGCGGGCGCGGCGGGCGATCCGGTGGCCGAGGTGCTGGTTCCGTCGCTGTCGCGCCTGTTCGACGTATGCGACGCGGTGGGCGAGACCCCAGCCGAGCCCATCGAGAACCAGCCGGTCACGACCGACATTCCGACCCTGTTCGTCGCCGCCGAGATCGACCCCGGCTGTCCGCCGCCCCTGACCGAGGCGGCGGCCAGGGGCTATTCCCGCAGCCAGGTGGTGATCGTGACCAACGCCACCCACGGCGTCATCAACGCCAGCCCCTGCACGCGCAGGATGGCGCGCGACTTCCTGCGCGATCCCTCGGCGCCGGTGGACCGCAGCTGCCTGCCGGCGGCGGACACGCCGCTGAACTTCATCGAGGCCGCTTCGGCGGGATAGGGGATGCGCGGGGCCTTTTCCCATCAGCGACGGACCATGGCCCTGATCGCGGCGGCGGGGGTGCTGGCGCTCAGCGCAGGCGGGGTGTGGCTGGCGACGCGGCCGACCGGCGCCCAGTCCCCCGAGCCGGCGGACGAGCGGGTGATGCGCCAGATCCGGGTCCAGGCGGGACACGGCGCCGAGCTGCGCTATTCCGAGCCGGGGCAGAGGCGGGCGGTCTGCGGCTATATGGGGCGCCGCGCGGGCGCGCCGGCGACGGCCTTCGTCTCCATTCCCAACCGCATCCTGTTCAGCGACGATCCCCTGCCGACCGAGTTCCGCGAGATGCGCCAGCGATACTGTCCCGGCTTCATGATCGCACCGGCGGGGGCGCGCTGAGGCGTGGTTTGCGCTAGATTGAGGCCATGAACATCGACCAACCCACAGCCGGGCGATTTGAAGGGCGCGACCACCTGTTGCCGGTGCGCGTCTATTATGAGGACACCGATTTCACGGGCCTGGTCTATCACGCCAACTATGTGCGGTATTTCGAGCGGGGGCGGTCCGATTTCCTGCGCGCCATCGGGGTGGGCCACGCCGATCTGCTGGAAGAGGCCGAGCCTCTGGCCTTTGTGGTCGCTGAGTTAAATATCAGATATTTGAAGCCCGCCCGGATCGACGACGCCCTGGTGGTGCGCACCCTCTACGAGCAGGTGAAGGGGGTGCGGCTGATCATCCGCCAGAGCGTGGAGCGCGGGGGCGAGGTGCTGTGCCGGGCCGAGGTGACGGCGGTGTGCATCCATCTGGACGGACGGCCCCGGCGGCCATCCAAAGGGCTGGTGGAGAAGGTGACGCCGTGGCTGGCGGAGGCGGGATAACGCCTTCCTTCGAGCATTCCGGCGAAAGAGATGGGGCTGTCGGGCGCCGCCCTTTGCTCTAGAATCGGCGCGAAACGAGGGGAAAATCATGGCGAGCGAAAACTACACGATGTCGGCCAGCGCGGTGGTGGTGTCGGTGCTGCTGATCCTGCTGCTGGTCGGCGGCGGGCTGGTGGGGTGCCCGTATTACAAGGTCTGGGAGCGCAAGATGGCCGGTCAGGCCGAGTTGCAGTACCAGCAGGGCGCGCGTCAGGCGCTGATCGCGCAGGCCGCCGCCGAGGACGAAGCCGCCATCAAGCGGGCCGAGGCGGCGACGCGCCGGGTTCTGGGCTGGACCGACGCGGCCAGGCGCGGCTGCGCCGAACTGGGCCGTCCGGGCGACCGCCAGTGCGAGGAAGGGCTGCTGAAAGACGCCGCCACCTATTCCATCGCCAAGGAAGGCCACGAGGGCGTGATCATCAGCGTCGGCGCACCCGTCTCGGTCGCCGTCGATCCGACGCGGCGGGCGGCGTCGGAGTGAGGTCGGCGCCGCGCCGGCCCGTGTCGTGACGGCATGATCATCGGTCAGATCGACGTCGCCATCCGGGCGGGGGCGGCGGTGACGATCCTGTTTCTGGCGTGGCTGATGCTGGGCCAGCGGCGGCGGCTGGGTCTGCCCGCCATCCTGTTCGCGCCGATGGCGGCCTGTGTCGCGGGTTTCGTCATCGGCAATACGCCGCTGGCGACGCTGAGCCCCGACGGTCTGGCCGGAGAGATCGCCAATACGCTGAGCGGTTTCACCGTCATCTTCCTGTGGTGGTTCTGCCTGTCCTGTTTCGACAGCCGGTTCCGGTTGAAGGGGGGCGTGCTAGGCGTCGGCCTGATCTGGGGGCTGATCGCGGCGATGGACCGGGGTCTGTTCGGCCAGACCCTGGCGCACATAAGCTGGTCGTTTCTGCTGGTGCCGCTGGGGTTCGCCATCGTGGGCCATATGGTCTGGCGGCTGTTGGCCGGACGCCAGGACGATCTGATCCAGCGGCGCCATGACGCGCGGATCATGGTGGCGGTGCTGCTGGGTGGGATGCTGTTCGTCGACCTGACGGCGGATGTGCTGTTCGGCTTCGCCTGGCGGCCGCTGGCCTTCGCCATGGGCCAGAACCTGGCGGTGCTGGTGTTCGGCCTGTGGCTGGCGGGACGGCTGCTGATGGTGCGGTCCGATGTTCTGACCTTCGGCGCGGCGGAAAAGACGGCACCGCGACCGGCGTCCGACCGCGACGACGCGCTGCATGGCCGCCTGTTGGTCCTGATGGAGACCGAGCGGGTGTTTCTGGACCCCGACCTGACGTTTGCGGCCTTCGTCGCGCGCATGGGGGCGCCGGAGCGCACGGTGCGCACCCTGATCAACCGCGAGCTGGGGCACGATCATTTCCGCAGCTTCCTGAACCACTATCGCGTTGCGGAGGCGCGGCGTCTGTTGAGCGCGCCGGGGCGGGCGGACGACAAGCTGATCGCCGTGGCCCTGGACAGCGGCTTCGCGTCCTTGGCCAGTTTCAACCGGGCGTTCCGGGCGATGCAGGGATGCGCGCCCAGCCAGTACCGCGCCGCCGCCCGACGGGTCGATTCCCCTTCCGCACCGCATGACGCCCGGTTTTGAGACGCGAAAAGCCGGGTTCTGAGGAGACGCATCCGGCCCTGCGCCGATAGGTCGCCGCCGTCATTGGCGATGAGGTGAAGGCGTGAACGGATTGATTGGATTGGGCGGCGTGCTGACGCTGCTGCTTGTTGTGGGAACCGCGATCGGATTGACGGACCGGCGGCGCTTTTCATGGCGGTGGCTGGTCGTCGCGGCCTTGCTGGTGGCGGTGAACGACGCGTTTCTGACGGGCTTCTACGGTCGGCTGCCGGACGTGATCGGCGGGTCGTGGAACTGGCAGGGCAAGCTGCTGGCCCTGGCCGCCACCCTGGCCATCGCCGCCTCGCCCGCGTTCGGATGGCGCCGCGCGGGCCTGACCCTGACCCAGGCGCCCGGCAGTCTGAAGGCGGCGCTGCCGGTCGCGGCGCTGTACTGCGCCTTCTTCGTCGTGATCGCCATGGCCTTTCCCGGCGGGTCGTCGACCGGCGAGGACATCGCCTTCCAGCTGACCATGCCTGGCCTTGAGGAGGAGCCATTCTATCGCGGCGTCCTGCTGTTCGCCCTGTGTCAGGCCTTCACCGGCACGAAGCGGTTCCTGGGCGTCGACTGGAGCTGGGGCGCCGTGCTGTCCTGCGCCCTGTTCGGACTGGCCCACGCCTTCGGCTTCTCGAACGGGGCCTTCTCGTTCGATCCGATGACGATGGCGCTGACGGCCCTGCCGTCCTTCATCGCCGTCTGGCTGCGTCTGCGCACCGGAAGCCTGCTGTTGCCCATACTGCTGCACAACTTCGGCAATTCGTTTTCGTTGATGTTCTAAGCGGGGTCGGCGGGAAGGCGCCCCTAGAAGAACTCGTCCAGGGCCAGGTGGAAGGCCAGCCTGTCCTGGTCCAGTTCGGTCAGGCCGTAGGCGTCGAGGAAGGCCCTTGGGCGTCGAGGCCGAACGGGGGCCAGGCCAAATTCGTCAGCTGCGGCGGCCCAGCCGATGCGCTCGCCTATTGCATGATCAGACCGCCATCCACCGCATACTGGCTGCCGGTCACGTAAGAGGCGTCGTCCGACAACAGAAACAGGGCCACAGCCGCTGCCTCGTCCGCTGTGCCCGCTCGGCCCAGCGGGACTTGTCGTATGACGAAATCCTCGAAACCGTGCTTGGCGTCCTCGGGCAGGAAATGGCGGAAATTGGTGTCGATCGGACCCGGTACGATCACATTGACGCGAATACGGCGAGCCGCCAGCGCCGAAGCCCAGGATCGAGCCATGGCGACCAGCGCCCCCTTGGTCGCGGCGTAAAGGCCGGTCGCCGCCGCCCCTTCATAGACGGACGAGGAGGCGGTCACGACGACGGAAGCGCCAGCTTTCAGGTGCGGCGATAGGGCGGCGATCTGCAAGGCGGGGCCACGCACATTCGCGGCCATCATGCGATCGAACGCCGGGGCGTCGATGTCTTCAGGCGCGCCAAGCGCGGCGTAGGCTGCGTTCAACCACAGTCCGTCCAGTCCCCCCGCCGTCTCGGCCGCTTGCGCCAGGACGGAGGCCGCAGCAGGATCGGCTGCATCATTGGCCAGCACTTCGCCTTTCTCGCCGAGTGCGGATCGCGCCGCATCCAGGCGCGCCGGGGTCATGCCCGTTACGATGACCGAGCCGCCCTCGCGGACGATACGTCTGGCTCCGGCCAATCCCATGCCGCTGGTTCCGCCGGTAATCAGGACGCGCTTATCTTGGAATCGAGCCATCTGTCTTCCTAGCGAATCCAAGAGGGGGCGTCGAGATTTCGGGAGCGCTCCGGTCCACGTCATGGCGCGCTCGTCGTCGTTTCGCCCACCTCCCTAGCGTCGCGATAACCTGCTGTTAACCGTTATGACGCGCCTGTCAGATGACGGGCGGTCGGGTCGTGGTTAAACGGGCCGGACGCCACACAATGGTCACGTCGGCTCGGTCGAAGACGATGTGACAGACCTCGATTCCGCCCGGAGCGCCTGAATGACCACGCCCGTCGACGCCGCGATGATGAACCCCGTCGCGCTGTTCATGACCGCCGACTGGGTGGTGAAGACGGTCATGATCGGCCTGGCGGCGGCCTCGATCTGGTCGTGGACCATCATCATCGACAAGGCGGTGCGGTTCACCGCCCTGAACCGACAGGCCGACGAGTTCGAAAAGGCGGTCCAGTCGGGCCGGTCGCTGGAGGACGTGTCGGCCCAGGCCGGGCCGGAGCCGGACCACGCCCTGCCGCGCATGCTGGCCATCGCCCTGTCGGACTGGCGCGAGGCGCGTCAGCGCGGCGTGCTGAACGATCATCAGGGCGACCTTCTGATGGTGCGGATCGACAAGGCGATGAACAGCCTGATCGCGCGCGAGAGCCAGCGGATCGAGAACGGGCTGGGGGTGCTGTCGGTCGTGGCCACCGCCTCGCCCTTCATCGGCCTGTTCGGTACGGTCTGGGGCATCATGAACGCGTTCGGACGGATCGCGGCGGCGGGCAACACCAATCTGACGACGGTGGCGCCGGCCATCGCCGAGGCCCTGTTCGCCACGGCCATCGGCCTGGCGGCGGCGATCCCGGCCTATATCGCCTACAACAAGTTCTCGATCGACGCGGGCAAGTTCGCCGGTCGGCTGGACGCCTTCGCCGATGATCTGCAGGCGGCGGTCGCGCGCCGGCTGGGCGCGCCGTCGGCCCCGCCGCCGCCGCCCCCGCCCGCCGCCGACCTCAGCCTGAAGCGGGGCGGCTGAGCCATGGCGCTTGGTGGCGGCAGGAGCGGTTCCAGCGGCGGCGGTCGCCGGGGTCGGCGGGGGCGCACGGGGCCTCTGACCGAGATCAACGTCACGCCCCTGGTGGACGTGATGCTGGTGCTGCTGATCATCTTCATGATCTCGGCGCCCCTGCTGACGGTGGGGGTGCCGGTCGAGCTGCCCAAGACCGAGGCCAGCGCGGTCGAGACCAAGTCCGAACCCCTGTCGGTCAGCATCGACCAGCAGGGCGCCATCTTCGTGGGCGACAGCGAGACGGCCTTCGACCAGCTGTCGGCGCGGCTGCAGACCGAGGCGGGCGGCGCGGACAAGGCGGCCGAGCGGCCGGTGTTCGTGCGGGCCGACGGGCGGGCGCCCTATCAGGCCGTGGCGCGGGTGATGGCGCGGCTGAGCGCGTCGGGCTTCACCAAGCTGAACCTGATCACCGACACGGCGCCGGAGGCCTGAACCCCTTGCGTCGGCCGAGCCCCGCGATCGTCGGTTCCCTCGCCCTGCACGCCGGGGTGATCGCGCTCGCCTTCGTGACCTTTTCGCAGAAGGTCGAGGAGGAGAAGCCCCTGGTCGCCTCGGTGCCCGTGACCATCGTGTCGCAAGAGGTGGTCCAGGCCGCCCCGGCCGACAATCCCCAGCCCGAACCCTCGCCCGACGACGCCGCGACGGCGCCGGTTCAGCAGCCCGACCCGGTTCCGCCCACGCCCCAGCCGACGCCGCCCCAGCCGCGTCCTCAACCCCAGCCCCAGCCCCGCCCGACGCCGCCCCAGCCGCAGCGTCCGACGCCCGCGCCCCCGACCAAGGCCCAGCCGACCCCGCGTCCCACGCCGACGCCCGCGCCGACCCCGCGCCCCACGCCGCGCCCGACGCCGCCGCAGCCCCGGCCCACGCCGCCCGCGCCCACGCCCTCGCCGCCGACCAAGGCCCAGCCGACGCCGCGCCCGGCGACGCCGGCGCCCGCCCGCCCGGCGCCGCAGCGCACCGAACCCAGCCTGGACCTGGACGCCCTGGCCGGACCGACGCGCCCGACCAACAATCGCGGCCGCCCGGCGACGGGTCAGCAGGGCGCAGGCGCGGCGTCCCAGGCGACGGGGCCGCAGATCACCGCCATCTTCAACCAGGTCTATCCGAACTGGATTCTGCCCTGCGACATTCCCGGCGCGGATCAGCTGAGAATTCAGGTCGAGCTGACCCTGTCGGCGGACGGGCGGATCACGCGCGGACCCAACCTGATCAACGCCCAGTCGTCGAACGTCTATCGCGCCGCCGCCGACGGCGCGCTGAGGGCCTTGCGCCAGACCGCTCCCTTCGACGTGCCCCAGGGCTTCCCCGGCGGCGTCTATCGTCCGACGTTCAACACCGAACGGGCGTGCCGGAATCGTTAGGCGCGAGGCGGTCCGATGAGGTGAAGCGCGTCGCGCCCCCCGACGACCGCATGAGGCGACAGGCGGCGGTCGAGCGTCGCCAAACGCCCGCCCTTCGACACGGCCAGGGCGAGTAGATAGGTATCTGTGACCTGCTCGGGCGTCGTGATCGCAGAACCGTCGAACACGCTGGTGTCGGCCAGGCTGAGTGTGTCCGGCCAGAAAACATGGCCTGACATTTCACGCAGGAGACGCAAAACGCCAATGACTTCGAAAGGCGTTCCGACCGGGTTGCGATAGCGGCTGTTGCCGACGATGCGGACCAGGCCATTTTCCGTTATCGGACACGTCGCCCAAGAGGAGACGGCTTCGCGCTGAAACCAGATATTGGCTGTCTCATGGAAGACGTGACGTGGATCGACCAGAGCGATCAGCACGTTGACGTCCAGCAGATAGGTCAAGGCAGTTCGTCGCGCAGCGCGTTGACGTCTTCCAGTGTGACCATCGGTCCCGGGCGGTCGGGAAGAAGGGGGACGCCGTCACGAAACCGGACGGTCGTGGGACGCTTCTGCAGCGTTTGTCGCGCCAGTTCGGACACGACCTCGCCGACCGTTCGATCCTGATGAACCGCAATGGCGCGCGCGGCGTTCAGCACGTCGTCGTCGATGGCGAGGGTGGTGCGCATGGGCCGAATATAATGCATCACGCATCACGCATCAATGTGATCGCCCTCGTCCCGAAAGTCGCCCCATTCGCCGTGAAGCTGGCGAAAGTCGAACGGCCCGGCGATAAGGGGCGGCGATCCTTTGAGACTTGTGGGAGCACCCGATGCGTCTGAACCTTCTTCTGGCCTCCGTGGCGGCGGTCGCCATGGCGGCGCCGTTGACGACGGCGGCCCAGACCCCGCAAGCCGCCGCGCCGCAACAGAACCAGCCGGTCGAGGTCGAGATCGATCAGGGCGTGCTGCGGCCGTTGCAGATTGCGGTGGTTCCGTTCGCGGGGACGCATGGGTCGGACATTTCCAGCGTGGTCAGCGCCAATCTGCGGCGTTCGGGCTTCTTCGAGCCGCTGAACCCGTCCAGCTTCATCGAGACCGGCCTGACCCTGGCCAATGCACCGAACTTCCCGCAATGGACCCAGATCGGGGCGCAGGCGGTGCTGTACGGCGGGGTGACGACGCGCGGCGATGGGCGGCTGGACGTGGGCTTCCGCCTGTATGACCCGTACCGTCAGTGCCAGCTGGTCAGCTATCAGTTCACCGCCACCCAGGAACAGTGGCGCCGGATCGCGCACAAGATTTCCGACGTCATCTATCAGCGCATGACGGGCGAGGCGGGCTTCTTCGATTCGCGCGTGATCTTCGTGTCCGAGGAAGGCTCGGCGCTGAACCGGATCAACCGCCTGACCATCGCCGACCAGGATGGGTTCAACCCCACCTATCTGACCCAGGGCGACGAGGTGATCATGTCGCCGCGCTTCTCGCTGTCGCAGCCGGACGAGATCACCTATGTGGCGCTGGGCAAGGATTACAGCCGCATCTACCTGTATAATCTGACGACCGGCCGGCGCGAGAGCCTGGGCGAGTTCGACGGCCAGGTGCTGGCGCCGCGCTTCTCCAACGACGGCAACAAGATCGCGTTTTCGATCATCCGGGGCGGCAATACCGACGTCTATGTGATGGACCTGAGAAGCCGCCAGATCTCGCGCCTGACCAATGATCCGGGCATCGATACATCGCCCTCGTTCAGCCCGGACGGCAGCCAGATCGTCTTCACCTCCGACCGTTCGGGATCGGCGCGGCTTTACGTCATGCGTTCGGACGGATCGGGCCAGCGGCCGATCTCGCGCGGGGGCGGCATCTATACGGCGCCGTCGTGGAGCCCGACCGGCAATCTGATCGCCTTCACCAAACAGGGCGGCGGCCGGTTTTCGACCGGGGTGATGAACGCCGATGGATCGGGCGAACGCATCCTGTCCTCCAGCTATTTCGAGGAGGGGCCGAACTGGGCGCCCAACGGCCGCTATGTGATGTTCGCGCGCCAGACGCCGGGCGGGGACACGCGCCTGTGGACCGTGGACCTGTCGGGCCGGGTGGTGTCGCAGGCGGGATACAATGGGCGCGGCACGGACCCGGCCTGGTCGCCGCTGCTGGACCGGCCGCCGACCAATCTGGGCTATGGCCAGGGCGCCGACAGTTGCCCGGCCTGATCACGACGCAGCCTTAAAGCTCAACAGTGCGTTATCGCCTCTGGCGCCCGGATGGAGGCCAAGGCAGACAGCAACGTCAAGCTTGAGGCCCGCCCCCTTGCAAGAAACGACACGTCAGGAGACGACCCCATGAAGACTTCCCGCATTATGAAACTGGCGATGGTCGGCTGCGCCGTGGCGGCGATGGCCGCCTGTACGCGCAAGCCCCCGGTCGAGACCGGCGTGCCCGGCCCCAACGACGGAACCTCGACCGCCCCGACCGGCCCGGCCTATCCGACCGCGCCGACCGGCCCGGTGACGGGCGGCGGCCTGGGGTCGGCCCAGCCGGGGTCCGAACAGGACTTCGTCGTCAACGTCGGCGACCGCATCTATTTCGACCTGGACAGCTATGAGGTCCGCCCCGAGGCCATGCCGCGCCTGGACGCCCAGGCCCAGTGGCTGCAACGCTATCCGTCCGTGACGGTCCGTATCGAGGGTAACGCCGACGAACGCGGCACGCGCGAATACAACCTGGCCCTGGGCGCCCGCCGCGCGGAATCGGTGCGCACCTATCTGATCAACCGCGGCATCCCGGCCGGCCGGATCGACACCATCAGCTTCGGCAAGGAGCGGCCGATCGCGGAAGGCTCCAACGAGGACGCCTTCGCCCGCAACCGCAACGCCCACACCGCCATCGTGTCGGGCGCGCCGCGCTAGGCGCCGGCTGAACGGCTGAAATGAGCGAGGCGTCGGCCGATCAGGGTCGACGCCTCTTTTCATGAAAGGCTCCTGTGGCGCGCACCCTGCAACAGCGGCCTTGCGGCGGCCCCAAATCGATGAAAGCTAGACGGATGACCAAGCTCTCGATCTCTCGCGCCCACACCCCTGCCGACGCCCCCGCCTACGCCATCGTCGCCGCTGCTGTCGGGGTCGTGCTGATGGGCGGCGCCGCCGTGGCTCAGCAGGCCCAGCCCAACATCATGGAGCGGACCGAATGGGACAACCGCCGCCTGGACCAGCTGGACCGCAACGTGCGTCGGCTGGAGCGGGCGCTGACCCAGAGGAACGCCGCCGGCCAGCCGGTGCTGGTCGAACCGGACCCCGAGGTGGTGACGCTGCAGGGGCAGTTCGCCCTGATGGATCGGCGCCTCGGCGACCTGGAGGCCACGGTGCGCCGCATCAACGGCGACAATGAGCGTCTGACCTTCCAGCTGGACGAGGCCACGCGCGACAATCAGGCCCTGCAGACCCGGCTGAGAGACGCCGAGACCCGCATCCAGAAGCTGGAGACCCAGGCCGAGCTGAACGCGCCGATCGAGGCGACCTCGCCCACCGGCGATGCGACGCGCGACCTGGCGGCGGCCGTGACCCTGTTGTCGACCGACAAGCCGCGCGGCGAGCGGGCGCTGGAGACGGTGATCGCGGCCTGGCCCGACACGCCGCAATCGCGTGAGGCGAACTCGCGTCTGGGCGACCTGCGGGTCGCGGCCAACGACAAGGCGGGGGCGGTGCCCTATTACGCCGCCGCGCTGAAGGACTGGCCGCGCATCGGCTGGGCGGCGGACACGACGCTGAAACTGGCCGACGCCCTGTTCGCGACCCAGCGTAAGCCGCAAGGCTGCGCCGCCCTGGCCGAGTTCACGCGCCGCTATGCGCCCTCGGCGTCCGATCCGCAGAAGGCCCGCGCGGCCCAGCTGCGGACCACGGGCGCGTGCGCCGCCTGACGTCCGACCCGGGGGGGCTGGCCGAGCGCGTCTTCGCGCGACTGGACGCGCGGCTGAGCCGAAACGTCGAGCGGCCTGTGGCCCTGGCCCTGTCGGGCGGAGGGGATTCCATCGCCCTGCTGCGGCTGGCGACCGAATGGGCCGGGGCGCGCGGCAGACGTCTGCTGGCCCTGAGCGTGGATCACGGTCTGAACCCCGACAGCGCGCGCTGGAACGGCTTCGCCCGACAGGCGGCGATGACGGCGGGGGCGGACTGGCGCGGCCTGCGCTGGGAGGGCGACAAGCCCCGGACGGGACTGACGGCGGCGGCGCGGTCGGCGCGGCATCGGCTGATCGCCGGGGCGGCGCGGGCGGCCGGGGCGCGGGTCGTGCTGTTCGCCCATACGGCCGACGACATCGCCGAGGCCGATCTGATGCGGCGCGAGGGCGCGACGCTGGGGCGGGTGCGCGAATGGTCGCCGTCGCCCGTCTGGCCCGAGGGGCGGGGGCTGATGCTGCTGCGGCCGCTGCTGGACGAGGGGCGCGAACCCTTGCGCGACGGGCTGAGGGCGCAGGGGGCGGACTGGATCGAGGACCCCGCCAACGCCGATCCGCGCTATGGCCGCAGCCGGGCGCGGCAGGCCCTGGCCGCCGGGGGCGCGGCGCCGCAGCCGGTGTCGGGACCGCGCGGGGTCTCGGGCGCGCAGGGGCTGAGGACGGTCGGGGCGGCGTCGGTCGAGGCGTCGCGCGACATTCCGGCGCGAACCCTGGCGGCGGCCCTGGTCTGCGTGGGCGGCGGGGCGACTCCGCCACGCGGCGGGCGGCTGGAGACGCTGGTCCGGCGGCTGCGGGCGGACGAGGATTTCACCGCCACCCTGTGCGGAGCGCGGATCACGGCGGCGGGCGAGACCGCGACCCTGGTGCGCGAGGCGGGCGAGATGGCGCGAAAGGGCGCGGCGCCCCTGAGGCTGACGCCGGGGGTGGAGGCGGTGTGGGACGGGCGGTTCGCGTTCACGGCCGCCGAGGCGGGCTGGTCGGTCGCGGCCGGGCGCGGGCGATTGTCGCAGCTGTCGGACACGGACCGGGCGGCGCTGGCGCCCTTGACGCCTCAGGCGCGGGCGGCCTGGCCTGTTTTGGTCCGGGACAAGGGCGGGGATGGGGGCGAGGGTGCGGTTCTTGCAGGGTCGGGGGTCGAACGGCGCGGGCTTGTCGCGGAACGGCTCAGGCTGGCGCTGGACGAAACGACGCATGAAGACGACCTGATTTCCGCCCCGCGATGGCGTAACGCCATGGAACCTCCTATTTTCCCAGACAGACACATCCAGACCGGCGGCCCGAACGGGGCGGCGGACGACCGAGGACCTCAATGAACCTGCGTAATCTGGCGATCACCGGCGTGATCATTCTGGCGCTGCTGGCGGGCTATGCGGCCCTGTCCCAAGGCGGCGCGATGAACGGCATGGCCGGTCAGCCGGCGGGCGGACGGCCCGAAGTGATGAGCTATTCCGAACTGGTGCAGCGGGTGAGCGCCGGCGACGTCAAGAAGGTGACGGTGCGCGTCGACAAGGTGAACGGCGAGCTGAAGAACGGCCAGCGCTTCACCTCCACCACCGTCTATCCGAACGAACAGCTGATGGCGAACATGCTGCAGGCGGGCGTCGAGATCGACGCCAAGTCGGGCGGTCAGTCGATCTGGATGAGCCTGCTGCTGGGCATCCTGCCCATCGCCCTGCTGATCGGGGTGTGGATCTTCTTCATGCGCCAGATGCAGGGCGGGGCGAAGGGCGCCATGGGCTTCGGCAAGTCCAAGGCCAAGCTGCTGACCGAACACAAGGGGCGCAAGACCTTTGACGACGTGGCGGGCGTGGACGAGGCCAAGGACGAACTGCAGGAGGTCGTCGACTTCCTGAAGGACCCGGGCAAGTTCCAGCGTCTGGGCGGCAAGATTCCCAAGGGCGCCCTGCTGGTCGGGCCTCCCGGCACCGGCAAGACGCTGCTGGCGCGCGCGGTGGCGGGCGAGGCGGGCGTGCCCTTCTTCTCCATCTCGGGTTCGGACTTCGTCGAGATGTTCGTCGGCGTCGGCGCCAGCCGCGTGCGCGACATGTTCGAACAGGCGAAAAAGAATGCTCCGTGCATCATCTTCATCGACGAGATCGACGCCGTGGGTCGCCATCGCGGCGCCGGACTGGGCGGCGGCAATGACGAACGCGAACAGACGCTGAACCAGCTGCTGGTCGAGATGGACGGCTTCGAGGCGTCCGAGAACATCATCCTGATCGCCGCCACCAACCGTCCCGACGTGCTGGACCCCGCCCTGCTGCGTCCCGGCCGCTTCGACCGTCAGGTGGTGGTGCCGAACCCCGACGTCTCGGGCCGCGAGCGCATCCTGCGCGTCCACATGAAGGACGTGCCGCTGGCCGCCGATGTGAATGTGAAGACCATCGCGCGCGGCACGCCCGGCTTCTCGGGCGCCGACCTGGCCAATCTGGTCAATGAGGCGGCCCTGACGGCGGCGCGCAAGGATCGCCGCATGGTCACGCACCGTGATTTCGAGGACGCCAAGGACAAGGTGCTGATGGGCTCGGAGCGTCGCTCCATGGCCATGAACGAGGAAGAAAAGCGCCTGACCGCCTATCACGAGGCCGGTCACGCCATCGTGGCCATGAACGTCAAGGCGGCGGACCCGGTCCACAAGGCGACCATCGTGCCGCGCGGCCGCGCCCTGGGCATGGTGATGCAGCTGCCGGAAGGCGACCGCTATTCGATGAAGTATCAGCAGATGATCGACCGGATCGCCATCATGGCGGGCGGCCGCGTCGCCGAGGAGCTGATCTTCGGCAAGGAGAACATCACCTCGGGCGCGTCGTCGGACATCGAACAGGCGACCAAGCTGGCCCGGGCCATGGTCACGCGCTGGGGCTTTTCAGAGAAGCTGGGCACGGTGGCGTACGGCGAGAACCAGGAAGAGGTCTTCCTGGGCCATTCGGTCGCGCGCAGCCAGAACATCTCGGAAGAGACGGCCCGCACCATCGACGAGGAGGTCCGTCGTCTGGTGTCCTCGGGCTGGGACGAGGCGCGCCACATCCTGACGACCAAGGCCGATCACCACGAGAAGCTGTCGCAGGCCCTGTTGGAATATGAAACCCTGTCGGGCGAGGAGATCAAGGACCTGCTGGAGAAGGGCGTCGCGCCGAACCGCGACGAGAACAACTTCCCCAACGCCGGGCCTTCGGTCTCGGTGCCGGTGACGCCGGTCTCGGACGGGACCGACATCGAGGTTCCGGTCGCCGCCCCCGCCGCGACCAGCGTGCCGACGGTTCACTGAGGGTCGTCTTTCAGTCGCCGTCATCCTCTGGCTCGACCCTTAGGATGACGGACACGGAAAACCGGCCGGGAGAGCGATCTCCCGGCCGGTTTTTTCAGGCCCGCCCGATGGTCAGAGGTCGGCCAGGATTTCGGCGTCCTCGATCATCACCGGCGTCAGGCTGCGCTCGGCGCCCGACGGATCGCTCCAGGAGATGGTGTAGCCCTCGACCAGACCGATCAGTCCCGCGCCCACGTGCGACAGGACCGACACCTTGCCCGCGTCGATGTCGGCCTCGTTGGGCAGGACGATCTGGATGCGGCGCGGCTCCGTCGACCGGCCATCGACATAGTGCAGCCAGCGGTGAAGCGGCACGGCGCCCTTGGGCAGGTCGCCCGGTTCGCAGATGATCGCGCGCTCCAGCTCGTCCTGCAACATGCCGGTGACTCCTTCGCCGGGCATGTCGCCGACCAGGCGCGACAGGGTTTCATGATCCTCGGCGCTGAGGAAGATGTCGGGGCGGACGGGAAGCGTGGATTTGGACATGGGAAATTCTCTTGGAGTGGCATGCGCCGCCGTGCGCGTTCTTCGGCGTTCGGGCGGCGGGAGGAAGGGGTTCGGATCGTCGCCCGGAACGGGCAGATGGCGCGCGGCCGTTCCGGGTCAGAAGCCTGCGACGAGGCGTCCCGCGTGGGAAAGGCGTCGAGCCTGGCTGACGAAACGAGTGTTCACCGCTAGAGGCTGATCCCATGCCGCGCGAAAGTCAAACCTCGCTGTGTTCGCCAGTGAATATCTTGCGGGTGATGGTTAGAAATCTTCGGATTCTGGTTCCCAGGTGCCGAGGTCGTAAAGATAGAGCGTGACTTCATCGGGGTATTGTTGCGCCCACGCGATAGCGTCTGTGACTGATATCCCCGAACGCGAGGACATGGTGTCGCCAAGCTTGATGGATGCTGTTGCGTCGGCGTTGTCATGATGCTGCGTGCCAGGGGGAGCGTTGTCGTGCCAAGTCGCCTCGGCTACGGCGTCTACTGATCGCCATTCATGAATATGAATCCGTCGATCGAGAATGTTTGTAATCATGGATGAGATGATGTCGCGGTTGCCTCCAAAAGTCATGGGCATCGTCAATGTGACGCCCGACAGCTTTTCCGACGGCGGACGCTGGGCCTCCACCGAACAGGCCGTCGATCAGGCGATGCGGCTGGTCGATCAGGGGGCTGACGTGCTGGATATCGGGGGTGAAAGCACCCGCCCCGGTGCGCAACCCGTTTCCGAGGTCGAGGAGATTGAACGGGTCGCGCCCGTCATCGCCGCCATCCGCGCGCGGTGGGACGGTTTGATCAGCGTCGATACGATGAAGCCCGCTGTCGCCCGTGCGGCGGTCTCCGTCGGCGCGGGCCTGTGGAACGACGTCACCGCCTTGACCCATGCGTTCGACAGCGCAGTCGTCGCCGCCGAACTGGGCTGCGAGGTGGTTCTGATGCACATGAGGGGCGAGCCGCGCACCATGCAGGCTGATCCCTGTTACGAGGATGTGGTCGCCGAGGTGGCGGATTATCTGGCCGCGCGGGCCGGTGCGGCGATAGCGGCGGGGGTGGCGCGCGAGCGGATATGGCTGGACCCCGGCGTCGGCTTCGGCAAGACGCTGGCGCACAATCTGACGCTGACGGCGGGGCTGGGGGCGCTGGTCGAACTGGGGTTTCCGGTGCTGTACGCCGCCAGCCGAAAGCGCACCATCCAGGCGATCGACCCGACGGCGGTCGAGGCGACGGACCGGCTGGGCGGATCATTGGCGCTGGCGCTGGCGGCGGCGGCGCGCGGGGCGCGGATGGTGCGGGTCCATGACGTGCGCGAGACGGTGCAGGCGCTGAAGGTGCAGGCGGCGGTTCGCGGGGCCGGTCGAACGGACGCGACGTTCGGTCGCGGTTGAGCTAAGGACGGGGATCAACCGCCGCAGCGTCGCCCATGCCCCTGATGTCCTACATCGCCCCCATCGTCATGTTGGCCCTGTCCAACGTCTTCATGACCTTCGCCTGGTACGGGCACCTGAAGTTCGAGCACAAGCCGTTGTGGCTGCTGGTGATGGCCAGCTGGAGCATCGCCTTCTTCGAATACTGGCTGGCGGTGCCGGCCAACCGGATCGGCATCAAGGTCTATTCGCCCGCCGAGTTGAAGACGATGCAGGAGGTGATCACCCTCCTGGTCTTCGCCGGGTTCTCGGTGCTGTATCTGGGCGAGAAGCTGACGGTGAACCATCTGGTCGGCTTCGCCTTCATCGGCCTGGGGGCCTTCTTCATCTTCAAGGGGCCGCTGGGCGCCTGATCGCGGCTTGCCCTGGTCGACGGGCTGCGCCATCTGAGCCGCATGTCCTGGGTCATGTCGATCAATCCGTGGGCGACGCTGGTGGTCGCCGGTCTGCTGGAGGTCCTGTGGGCCTCGGGCCTGAAGACCGTCGGCCTGAACCGGCCGCTGGCGTCGCTGGGCGTGGGCGTGGCGCTGGCCGGCAGCATGATCCTGTTGTGGGTGGCGACGCAGAAGCTGCCGATCGGCACGGCCTATGCGGTGTGGACCGGCATCGGCGCGGTCGGGGCGGCGGTGGTCGGGGTGCTGGTCCATGGCGAGCCGGCGACGGCGGTCAGGGCGGTGTGCATCCTGCTGATCGTGGCGGGGATCGTCGGATTGAAGCTGTTTTCGGGAGCCCCTGCATGAGCAGCCCTCAAACAGACGCCCGCCGCGCGGGCGGCGATAGCGCCAGAAAAATGGGCCGGGTGCTGATCCTGGCCGGGTCCGACTCGGGCGGCGGGGCCGGAATCCAGGCCGATATCAAGGCCGTGACGATGATGGGCGGCTATGCGGCGACCGCCATCACGGCCATCACGGTGCAGAACACCCTGGGGGTTCACGGCGTCCATCCCCTGCCGCTGGACCTGATCGCGGCGCAGGGTCGGGCGGTGCTGGACGACATCGGGACCGACGCCTTCAAGACCGGAATGCTGGGCTCGGTCGAGGTGGTGGAGACGGTCGCCGCCCTGCTGGACGGCGCCGACGCCCCCGCCGTGGTCGATCCGGTCATGGTGGCCAAGGGCGGACATCCGCTGTTGCCCGACGCGGCGGTCGAGGCGGTGAAGCGGCTGATGATCCCGCGCGCGGCGTTGCTGACGCCCAATGCGCCCGAGGCCGAGGCCCTGACCGGCATCGCGGTCCAGGACCTGGACGGCCAGCGACGGGCGGGCGAGGCCCTGCTGGCCATGGGCGCACGGGCGGTGCTGATGAAGGGCGGCCATGTGCCGGGGACGATGGTGATCGACCTGCTGATGACCCCGGACGGCGAGACGGCGCTGGAGGCCGAGCGGATCGACACCCGCCACACTCACGGCACCGGCTGCACCCTGGCCAGCGCCTGCGCGGCGGGTCTGGCGCTGGGGCGGCCGCTGGAGGTCGCGGTCGCCGAAGCCTGGGCCTATGTCGGCGAGGCGATCCGCCGCGCGCCGGGCCTGGGCGGCGGTCACGGCCCGCTGGACCACGGTTGGCCGGTGCGGGGGTAGAGCAACCTGCCCGCCACACCGTCATCCTAGGCCTTGTGCCTAGGACCCATAAACGCAGACCTGTCCGTATAGAGACGGTTTTTGCCTTGCGTCCTTCACCCCATGCACCGGGAGTATGGATCCTAGGCGCAAGGCCTAGGATGACGAGGAAAAGAGGCTGTGGATGCTGGTTCGCCGCCACTCCCCCGCGCCCGGCGGGGCCGCTAAGAGAAGGGCATGACCGACGCCCTGAACAAGGAACTGACCGACATCGTTCGGGCCGACCCCGGCCTGATGCATGTCCTGACCACGGTGCGGGAACTGGACCTGCCGGATTGGCGGCTGGTGTCCGGCGCTGTCTATCAGGCGGTGTGGAACGTGCGGACCGGACGCCCGGCGGGGTATGGGGTCAAGGATTACGACCTGGCCTATTTCGACGGGTCGGACCTGTCCTACGAGGCCGAGGACGGGGTCATCAAACGGGTCGCCGCCGCCTTCGACGAACCGTTCCGCAGCCGGGTCGAGGTGCGCAACCAGGCGCGGGTGCATCTGTGGTTTCAGGATCGGTTCGGCGAACCCTATGAGGCGCTGAAATCGACCGACGAGGCGCTGGGGCGGTTCGTGGCGCCGACCTTCGCGGTCGGGGTGCGGCTGGAGGCGGACGATACACTCACCGTCGCCGCGCCGTTCGGGCTGGAGGACGTCTTCTCCATGACCATCCGGCCCAATCCGAACCGGCCGGTGGCCAGGAGCTGGACCAAGGTGATCGAGAATGCGCGGGCGCGATGGCCCGAGCTGACGGTGGTGGAGGCCTGACCCGATACACCGTCATTCCGGGGCGTCCGAAGGACGAACCCGCAAGGGGTCCGGGTTCCGCGCGATGCGCGGCCCGGAAGGACGACATCTGGGATTAGAACGGCCCGTGTTTGCCGTTGGAGGAGAACTCGGGCGGGGCGGCCTTGTGGATATATTGTTCGGCGACCAGCCAGGCCTTGAAGGGGCGCAGGCAGCCCAAGCACAGGCCGATCAGGATGGGCAGGGTGACCACCCCGTGAACCCAGATCGGCGGATGGACGGTGAAGTCGAAGATCATCAGCAGGATCATGCCCACCACCCCGACCGCCGTCATGACGAAGAAGGCCGGGCCGTCCGCCGGGTCGGCGAAGCTGTAGCTGAGCCCGCAGTCCTCGCAGGCCTCGCGCAGGGTCAGATAGCCCTTGAACAGGGCGCCCTTGCCGCAGCGGGGGCAGCGGCAGGCCAGGCCGGTCTTGATCGTGCTGAGGCGCGGATAGTCCGTCATGGGACCGATTATGCGCGCTGGAAGCGGCGTTGTCGCGTGGACGGGTTGTCCTATGGCGTCGTCGTCACGGTGAACGGCGGTTAACCGCGATTAAAGGGCTTTTGCGGCATGGGTCGGAAGATATGTCCGGGGCCGCGCCGACCAAGCGTATTCTGAAGACGACCGTGGCGGCCGCCGCGGCCGGCGCCGTCGTGCTTTCTCCGCTGTCGCCACTGGCGCAGGAGGCGGGACGGTCGCGCGATCCGCTGTCCATCGGCATCGGCCAGAACGCCGAGTTCACCCGTGTTGAATTCGGCGGCGTCATCGGGGTGCGGACGCGCGTCAGCCGCCAGGGCGACAAGGTGGTGGTGCGGCTGGGCACCACGGCGGCGCCCGATGTGTCGCGCCTGAAGGTCGATCCGCCCGCCGGGGTGAAGTCGGTCGAGACGCGGGTCGCGCGGGCGGGCGGCACGGACCTGATCATCACCCTGCAAGAGGGGGCCGACGCGCGTTCGGGCGTGGCGGACGGGGCGGTCTGGCTGAACCTCTATGCGCCGGGCAAGGCGCCGCAGGGCGCGGACGCCGCCAAGCCGCAGACGACCCAGGCGGTGGTGCCGGTCAAGGCCGAGACCAGCGCCGACAAGACCATCCTGACCTTCCAGTGGGATGCGCCGGTGGGCGCGGCGGTGTTCCGGCGCGGCGACGCGGTGTGGATCGTGTTCGACACCCCCGCGCGGATGGACATGACCGGCGCCAGACAGCTGGGCCCGGCCAGGGACGCGCGCTGGGCGGCGGGGCCGGGTTACACCGCCATGCGGATCGCCGCGCCCGAGACAATGGGCGTGGCGGCCCAGGGGCAGGGCGGAACCTGGACCGTGACCCTGGGCGGGACCGCGCCCGCCGCCACCGGCGTCGAGGTGGATCGGTCCGACGACGGCTCGGCGACCCTGGTGGCGCGGATGGCCGGGGCGACCAAGGCGATCTGGCTGACCGATCCGCTGGTGGGCGACCGGTTCGCGGCGGTGACGGCGCTGGCGCCCGGCAAGGGCTATGGCGGCGGGCGGCGCACGGTCGACCTGACCCTGATCCCCACGGCCCAGGGGATGGCGGTCGAGACCGGCGCAGACGATCTGAAGATCGAGGCGGCGGGCGATCTGGTGACGCTGAGCCGACCCAGGGGGCTGACGCTGTCGGCGCCGTCGGCGGGGCTGGAGACCGGCGACCACGCGGCCGATGCGCCGAGACGCGCCGCCTATCCGGCCATGATCGACGAGGCCTGGGCCACGACGGGCGAGGCGGGCTTTTCGGACCGCTATCGTCGGCTGCAGGACGCGGCCGGGCTGGAGACCATCGCGGCGGGCGACGATCCGCGCGCGCCCATCGAGGCGCGGATGGCGCTGGCGCGGTTCCTGGTCGGATCGGGATTGAACTACGAGGCCATCGGCGTGCTGAACGCCCTGATCGCCAAGGCCCCGAACATGCAGGGCGAGCCGGAGGTTCGGGGCCTGCGCGGCATCGCCCGCGTGGGCGTGGGGCGGCTGGAGGAGGCCCAGGTCGATTTCGCGGGCGCGGCCCTGGCCGACGATCCGGCGACCAGGGTGTGGCAGGGCTATATCGCCTCGGAGCAGGGGGACTGGGAGGGGGCCAGGCGCAACTTCGCCGCCGGGGCCTCGGTGATCGACGACTTCCCCCCGGCCTGGCGCGCGCGGTTCGGCGCCGCCCATGCGCTGGCGGCCATCGAGACCGGCGATCTGGCCGCCGCCCAGCAGCTGCTGGCCTATAGTTTCAGCCAGAAGGCGCCGGCGACGGACCAGCTGACCGCGCGGCTGGTGCAGGCGCGGCTGTTCGACCTGCAGGGGGACAAGGACCGGGCGCTGGCGGTCTATAAGGCGGTGGCGCGCGCGCCCCTGGACGGGATCGCCACGCCGGCCAAACTGGGCGCCATCGGCCTGGAGATGGACAAGGGCGCGCTGAGCCCCGACCAGGCGGCCCAGCAGCTGGAACTGCTGAAATGGCGCTGGCGCGGCGACGGCACCGAACTGGCGGTGATCCGCAAACTGTCGGACATCTATCTGAAACAGGGGCGATACCGCGAGGCGCTGGATGCCCTGCGCGGGGCGGGCAAGCGGCTGTCGGGCATTCCGGGCGCGGCCGAGATCCAGGCCGATCAGTCCAACGCCTTCCGCGCCCTGTTCCTGGAAGGGGCCGCCGACGGGTTGCAGCCGGTGCAGGCCCTGGCCCTGTTCTACGACTTCCGCGAACTGACGCCGATCGGCGCGGACGGGGACGAGATGGTGCGCCGTCTGTCGCGCCGCCTGATCGACGTCGATCTGCTGGATCAGGCCGCCGAACTGCTGCAGCACCAGGTGGACGAGCGGCTGGACGGCGTCGCCAAGGCCCAGGTCGCCACCAATCTGGCCACCGTCTATCTGATGGACCGCCAGCCCGAAAAGGCGTTGCAGGCCATCTGGGGATCGCGCACCACCCTGTTGCCGGCGGCGATGAACAGCGAGCGGCGCGCGCTGGAGGCCCGCGCCCTGATGGACCTGGGCCGGTTCGACCACGCGCTGGAGGTGCTGGACAAGGATCAGTCGAACCCGGCGCGCGAGGTCCGGGCCGACATCTTCTGGAAGCAGCAGAAATGGGCCGAGGCGGCGCCGGTCTATGAGGCGCGCCTGGGCGATCGCTACAAGACCGCCGGAACGGCCCTGACGCCGGCCGAGGAAAGCTGGCTGATCCGCGCGGGCGTGGGCTATTCGCTGGCCGGGGATCGGGGCGGGCTGCAACGGCTGAGCGGGCGCTATGGGCCGTTCGTGGCGGGCGCGCGGTCGGCGGCGGCGATCCGGGTGGCGCTGGACGATAATCTGTCGGGCGTGGCGGGGACGGGTGACTTCGCCAATCTGTCCAGCCAGGCGGACACCTTCGTCGGCTGGGTCAACAGCGCCAAACAGGCGTTCAGGAAAGAGGCGGACGCCAAGGCGGCGGGCTGAAACGAGAACGGGCGGAGACCGCATCGCGATCCCCGCCCGCCCAGCATTGCCGATCCCGTCAGGCGGGATCGAAAAGGCTTAGCCGTTGACGGCGTCCTTCAGCGGCTTGGAGACGCGGAAGCGCACGGCCTTGGAGGCGGCGATCTTGATGGTCGCGCCGGTGGCCGGGTTGCGGCCTTCGCGCTCGGCGCGGGCGGCGGTGTCGAAGACGCCCAGGTTCGAGATGCGGATGTCGCCGCCCGACTTCAGGGTCGAGTGGATGTTTTCGACGATCGCGGTCAGCACCTTGCCGGCGTCGGCCTGCGAGACACCAGCGTCCTTGGCGACGGCGGCGATCAGTTCGGCTTGAGTGGTCATAAGAAGCGTTTCCAGTGTTAATCGCCCGATTCAGGGCGAGGACTGAGGGATCAACACGGATTTCCACCGGCTTTGCAAGCGCCGATGACGGGCAAAGCCATATGGGACGGGGGATTATCCGGCGCCGGACGCCTTCTGGAAGCTCTCGACCAGGCTTCCGGCGACCAACCGCCAGCCGTCCACCAGCACGAAGAAGATCAGTTTGAACGGCAGGGACACCACCACCGGCGGCAGCATCATCATGCCCATGGACATCAGGACGCTGGCCACCACCAGATCGATCACAAGGAACGGAACGAAAAGGAGAAATCCGATTTCGAACGCCTTCTTCAGCTCGCTGATCATGAAGGCCGGGGTGACGACGCGCAGGGGCAGTTCCTGGACGGTCTTGGGGGGCTCGATCTTCGACAGACGGGTGAACAGGGCCAGGTCGCCGCGGTCCACCTGGGCCAGCATGAAGGTTTTCACCGGCTCGGACGCCTGATCGAAGGCCTGGGGCAGTTCGATCTGCTGATCCATCAGCGGACGGATGCCCGAATCATAGGCGTCCTGCCAGGTCGGGGCCATGACGATGGCGGACAGGAACAGCGACAGGGACACCAGGACGGCGTTCGGCGGCGACTGCTGAAGACCCAGGGCTGTCCGCAACAGCGACAGAACCACGATGATCCGCACGAAACTGGTGGTCATGATGACGATGGACGGCGCCAGGGACAGAACCGTCATCAGCCCGACCAGCTGGACCACCCGCTGGGTCAGGCCGGCGCCCGAACCCAGGTCGATGTTCAGGGCCGAGCCGCCTTGCGCCGCCTGCTGGGCCAGGGCGGCGACGGGCCAGGCCAGGCAGATCAGGGTGGTGAACAGAGACAGCAGGGCCGCGCGCTTCAGCTCGGCGCCGGTGGGGGTGACGAACACCGTCACCCTCCCCCGGCGGGGGAGGGTGGTCGCGGAGCGACCGGGTGGGCGCGGCGAGGCGCAAGTGCGGGGTGCGATGCGGAACAGGCGTGCGAGGGATCGCCCTGCCGTCCCCACCCGACCTCGCTGCGTTCGGCCACCTTCCCCGGCGCGGGGAGGGAGAAGGGCGTGCGACGGCTTCATTGCACGCCTCCCGGTTGACGCGGCTCGATCAGTTCGCGGCCTTCGCCCAGCAGGATCAGCCGCTCTTCTTCGTCGATGCGGACCAGGACCAGACGGCGGGCGGGGTCCAGGACCAGGGTCTCGACCACCTGCATCCGGCGCGCCCCGCGCTCGGCGCCCAGCCTGGCCAGCAGTTGCGGCGCATAGCGGCGGGCGGCCCAGGCTGCGATCCCGATCAGGCCGAGGGTGAAGGCCAGGCCGAAGACGGCCCGGGCGAGATCGAGGAAATTCATACGCTGCAAGGCCCCGCGCAGTCGGCGCTGTGGCCCAAGTCTTAACCACCACGGTTAACGAGGCGTTGAGATAACCCCCTATTAACCATGGGGGCGGCATTTTCTGCCCATCGCGCGCATCCGCGTCGCACGGGAGATCGCCATGGGCGTCGCCGACATACCGCTGCTGGGGCAGATCAAGGGCCGTCTGGGCTGGCTGGACGCGCGCCAGCGCGTGATCGCCGAGAACGTGGCCAACGCCGACACGCCGGGCTACGTCGGGCGCGACCTGAAACAGCCGACCGACTTCGCCGCCGCCATGGCCCGGGGCGGGGGTCTGCAGATGACGCGGACCAATGCGGCCCACATCGCCCCGGCGGGAACGCCGGTGCGGTTCGATCCGACCAAGGCGCCCGATTCGGAAACCACGCTGGACGGCAATTCGGTCGTGGTCGAAGAGCAGATGCTGAAGATGGCCGAGAGCCGCATGGCCTATGACGCCGCCATCGGCTTCTACCAGAAATCCATGTCCATGATCCGCCTGGCCGCCAAACGGCCCGGCGGTTGAGGAAGGACGCTAAGCCATGCCCGATTCCATCTCCCCCTCGAACAGCGCCATGGCGGTGGCCGCCTCGGCCCTGAAGGCGCAGCAGTCGCGGATGCGCGTCATCGCCGAGAACATCGCCAACGCCCAGTCGACCGCCCGCACGCCGGGCGGCGAACCCTATCGCCGCCAGATCCCCGTCTTCCAGGCGCGCGAGGTCGACGGCGCGACGGGGGTGACCCTGGCCGAGGTGCGGCCCGACCAGAGCGACTTCAAGATGGACTACGACCCGTCGCACCCGGCGGCGAACGCGCAGGGCTATGTGAAGCGGCCCAATGTCGACACCCTGGTCGAGGCCATGGACATGCGCGAGGCGCAGCGCGCCTATGAAGCCAATCTGAACGTCATCGAGACGGCGCGGTCGATGGACAGCCGCACCCTCGACATCATCAAACGCTGAGGGCTAGGCCATGAATCCGATGATGGCCGCCAGGGCCTATGCCGCCGTTCAGGGCGGCGCCATGCCGACGGGCCTGTCGGGCGCCGCCTCGGCCCCCGTCGCCGGGGACGGCGGCTTCGCCGATCTGGTCAAGACCGCCATGACCGACATGACCCAGCAGTCGCGCGCGGCCGAAACCCAGATGACCCGCTCGGTCCAGGGCCAAGGCAATCTGATCGACGTGGTGACGGCGCTCAGTTCGGCCGAGGCCTCGTTGGAGACGGTGATCTCGGTGCGCGACCAGGTGATTTCCGCCTACAAGGAAATCATGGCCATGCCGATCTGACGGGATATCCCAGGCGCAAGGCCTGGGATGACGAGGGGTGTGATGCCGCACCCCTTCAGAAATAGCGTTCGCTCACGCGGATCGTGTCGCCGGGCAGGATGCGGGCGTCGGGGGACAGGGGCTGTTCCACGGCGGCGCCGGCGCGGCGCACGAACAGGCGCCGGCTGTTGGCGCGATAGGTGAAGCCCTGGGCCGTGGCGACCGCCTGCAGCGCCGTGGTGTCGCCCGCATAGGGATATTCGCCCGGCCGATTGACCTCGCCCAGAATATAGAAGGGCCGATAGGTCAGCACCTGGGCGGCGACGCGCGGCTGGTTCAGATAGCCCTGGCCGAGGGCGGCGGTCACGGCGGCCTGAAGCTGGGGCGCGCTAAGCCCCGAAGCCTGGATTTCGCCGATCAGCGGCAGGGTGATGCGGCCCCGCCCGTCCAGGGTGAAATCGCCGCCCAATGCGGGCTCCCCGAACACGTCGATCCTGACCCTGTCGGCCGGGGTCAGGCGATACTCGCCCGGTGTCAGGTCTGAAAAGGCGGTCAGACCGAGCGTCAGGACCAGTCCGACAGCGGCGGCGAGGACGGGGCGCGGCATGGTCGTTCCTCCCAAACGCACGTACAAGCTGTTCAATAATGCGCGATGGTTGTTCGGGTCTAGGGGCGCATCCTTGGCTTGACCGTCATTCCGGGGCCGAGCGGAGCGAGGAACCCGGAACCCAGGGCCACGATCGCGCTGTTGGACGCATCCCATGCCTGATGCCCGCCTCCTGGGTTGGCTGCTACGCGCCGCCCTTCGGGTCCGGGTTCACCCTGTGGGCGCCCCGGAATGACGATGAGGTCAGGCCCGATCGGCCAATATCCGCTGGGCCAGGTCGCGGGCCTGGCCGCGCAGGTCGGGGACGGCGGTCATCTCCCAGAAGGCGCCGCGCGTCAGGGGGCCGATGGCGTGAAGGCCCCGGGCCGGATGGCCGTCGGCGTCCAGCAGGCGGCCGTCGTCGTCGACCTGAAGCCCCAGGCCAAGGGGATCGGGCCGGCCATAGGCCTTTTGAAGCAGGTCGCGGATCATCGGCTCGACGCTGTGGCCGATGGAGCCCAGCGGTCCGGTGCAGTTGACCACCAGGTCGAAACGGTCGCGGATGGGGCGGCGGCGTCCGCGCGGACGCCAGGCGACCTCGATGACGTCGGCGAGCTTCAGTTCGGTCAGCTTGCCGGCCAGGACCGTCAACTCGCCCCCCGCCAGCATGGAGTGAATGTCGCGCGCCGCGCCGGGCGACAGCCGGTGGCGATGCACATCCCAAAGCGGGCGAAGGTGGCGCAGGAACCGCCGCCGTTCGACCGGCGACCAGCCCCGCCACAGCGCGCGGGCCGAATGCCGCAGCCGGTCGAACACGGCGCGCCAGTCGGCCTTGTCGGCCGCCGCGCGGACCTGACGCAGCACCTCGGCCGGGCCGCCCGCGAAATCGCCCGCGAACGGGGCAGGCGGCGCGACGGCGTGGGCGCGGGGCAGAAGACCGTGGCGCGACAGGGCGGTGAAGCGCCGCCCCGGCCGCCGCAGCGTCAGGGCCGCGTCCACCATGGTCAGGCCCGACCCGATCAGAAGGACGCTGCGCGCGCCCTCGACCGAGGCCGCGTCCAGCCGCCAGGGGTTCTCGACATAGGCGGGCGAGGCGCGCACGGCCGCATCCACCCCCGCGGGCGAGGCCGGCTCCAGATTTCCCAGGGCCAGGACCACCTGATCGACGACAATCCCCCCGTCCGAGGTTCCGATGCGCCAGCCGTGGTCCAGCCGGTCCAGGGACCGGGCCTCGGCGCCGACCAGGGTCAGACGTTCGGGCGCGTCCTCCAGCGCCGCGTCCAGCAGGGACTGGAGATAGTCGCCATAGACGCCGCGCGTGATGAAGCCGTCCTGGGCGCGCCAGGACGGCTGTTCCGCCAGCCAGTCGGACAGATGCTCCGGCCGGTCGGGAAAGGCGCTCATATTGTCCAGGCGCACGTTCAGCAGGTGCTGGGGATTGCCGGTGTCATAGGCCGTGCCGGGGCCGAAGACGCCCCGCCGCTCGATCAGCGTCACCCGCACGGCGGGCGAGGCCTGAAGCAGGTTCACGGCCGTCAGCAGGCCGCTGAACCCCGCGCCCACGATCGCGATCCGCGGCCCGTCTCGATCGGACATTCGCGCCCCCGTGTGGTTATCGACGCCCTAGGGATAGCACGGCCTCGGGGGACGGCCAGGGTGATAAATCTCTATCTATCTGGTAGGAAATTTAGCCGTTCCGCGTCGATCGCGCCCCTGGCGCAGGTCGGCCAGCGCCAGGGGAATCAGGCTCCATGGCTCGATACAGTAGCGGACGAACAGGCGCCGGGGATCGCGGAACAGGCGATAGGCCCATTCGATGCCGGCCCGGCCCATCCAGCGCGGCGCCGCGCTCTGGACGCCGGCCTCATAGTCGAAGGCGGCGCCGACCGACAGGATGACGCAATCGGGCAGCCGGTCGTAGTTGTCGGCGATCCACAGCTCCTGGCGCGGCATCCCCATGCCGACGAACAGGATGTGGGGCTTGAACGCGGCGACCCGGGCTAGGACGGCGTCGTTCTCGGGCGAACCGGGGCAGGCGTCGAAGAAGCCGTGATGAACCGCGATGTCGGCGCCGGGATAGAGGGCGCGCAGCCGCGCCGCCGCCGTCTCGCCCACCCCGGGCGCGCCGCCGACCGACAGGACGCGCCAGCCCTTGCGGTCGGCCACGCTCCAGAAATGGTCGCGCCAGTCCAGATAGGTGCAGCGGTGAAAACCCCGGCTGTTCAGCCCCGCCAGCCGCGAAAAGGCGATCAGGGGGGTGGAATCGACCTCCACCATATCGGCCCGGTCATAGAAGGCCGACAGGCCGGGCGTCCGCTGCATCAGATACAGGCTGTGCAGATTATGGTTGGCGATCAGGCTTTTGCGGCCGTCGTCCACGGCCTGTTGAATCTGATGCTGGACCTCCTCGGGCCGGACCAGATCGACCCATTGGCCCATCAGCCGCACACGTTCGCTGGCGCGGCGGCGCGTGCGGAAGGGCGCGCGGACGGCCGCGCGGCGCTCTGTCTTCGGCAGGGGCGGGGACAACGGCGTCATGATCTCCCCTTAAACGGCCACGCCTCAAGACGCGGTTAGCAAACAGGCTTAGCGGGCGTTAAACGGCGGCCGGGACGGGTCTGCGGCCAGGCTTCAAACGCCGTTCGCGGAAGAAATCGCGCCAAGGCGGAAAATCCCTGTTGACCCCGCCCGGAGCCTCCCTTAGAGGTCCGCGCCTTCCCGATGGAAACGCCGCAAGGCGCTGCCGACGGGGCCCAGATGGCGGAATTGGTAGACGCGCTGGCTTCAGGTGCCAGTGGCTTAACGGCCGTGGAGGTTCGAGTCCTCTTCTGGGCACCAGTCAGGTGATTTATCGCTCTTGCGCGATAAATCACCTGACTGGCCCTTAGGGGCCTATATTCCTTCCTCCGCAGCCGAACAAACAGGCCAAGCCGCAGGGCCTTCGGCAAAACGCCCAGCCGGCCGCCGGTTTGCACGGCGCGCCGATGATCTGCGCCGCATTGAACCGGCTCGTCTCCACCTCGGTCAGATGAAACGGACGTGAAGACGAGGGATCGGCAACGGGCGCGTCGGTCAGATCAGTTTGGCGTCCCTGAGCAGATCCTCCAGATAGGTGCCCTTGGCCTTGGCCAGGGCGGCCTTGCTGGCCAGACCGGCCAGGAAGGGCATCTGCATCTCTTCCAGCGGCTTGCGGCCGTTGAGATAATAGAGGGCGTTGAGCAGGACCCGGATGTCGAAGGCCGAGGCGAACGTCTCGGGCACGCCGCGATCCACACCGGTCAGCGTATAGACCGCCTCCATCGCCGTGCGCACCGAATATTCCGTGGTGAAGACCGTATCGCGCTCCGTCTCGGCGAAATTGCCGATGAAGGCGAGATTGCGCGACCGTTCCGGCGTCACCAGGGGCCGGTCGCCGACGGCGCGCGGCATGAAATAGGCGGTGATATAGGGCATGTTGCACGGGATGGTGCGCGCTGCACTGCGCGACAGGTCTTCGATCTGATCCTCCGGCACGCCCAGATGATACAGCCATTCGGCGCACAGTTCGGCGCCGGTGCATTCCCGGATCGTCTTTTTGACGTAGTCGCCCGGTCTGTCCGAAAACAGGCCGTACAGCCAGACCACCAGCGCCGTCTTGGGGTCCTGGGCGGCGAAATGGGGTTGGCGGCTGATGGAGAAGCCGTACAGCCAGCTGGAATCCTGGATGTTGCACGGCCCGCCGGTGACGATGGCGCCGGACCGGGGATCGCGCCCGGTGATGCGCTCGATATAGGGCGCGATGCGGTCGTCGGTCAGGGTGACGGTGGCCGATATGGTCCAGTTGGCCTCGGGTATGTTTTCGCAGAACTTCTCGGGGCGGCCGAAGGCGCGGTCCCGTTCGGCCATCCGCTTCCACAGCGACCAGGCCCCGCCGCGATCCGTGACGACGGGCGCGGGCGTGTCATTGTCGCCGAAGGTCGAGCTTTCGGTGATCGAGCCGTTGGTGACGAAGACCAGGTCCGTCGGCGCCAGGGCGATCTTTTCCTTGCGGCCGTCGACCGTCAGCTCCAGCGTGGTCGCTGTCTTTGAACCGCCCGCGTCCGTGACCAGAACGTCCTGAACCTGGGTCCCATAGCGGAAGACCACGCCCTGGGCCTTCAGGTGGGCCACCAGCGGGCGGATCAGAGATTCATACTGGTTATAGCGGGTGAAGCGCAGCGAACTGAGGTCGGGCAGGGTCGAGATGTGATGCACGAAGCGCAGGATGTAGCGCCGCATCTCCATCGCGCTGGCCCAGGGTTCGAAGGCGAACATGGTGGCCCAGTAGAGCCAGAAGTTCGAGGCGAAGAAGTCTTGGGTGAACACCTCGTCGATCCGCTTGTCGTCCAGGTCCTGTTCGCGCATCAGCGCCAGGGCGATCAACTCCTCCACCGCCTTGGGCGTCAGGGTCAGATCGGCGATCCGGTCGATCGGCTGGCCGCGGTTGCGCAGAGCCCGGCGGGCGCTGGTCGAGGGATCGGTCTTGTGCAGCCAGTACATCTCGTCCAGCACCGAGGCCTCGGGCGTGTCCAGCGACGGGATGGAGCGGAACAGATCCCACAGGGTTTCGAAATGCGCCTCCATCTCGCGGCCGCCGCGAATGATGAACCCCTTATGCGCGTCCAGGACGCCGTCCATGCTGCCGCCCGGCAGGTCCAGTTCCTCAAACACGGTGATGGCCTCGCCCGGCATCTGGGCGTCGCGAATCAGGAAGGCCGCGCCCGCCAGGGCGGCCAGGCCCGAGCCGACGAAATAGGCCCGTCGTCCGTCGACGCCCTCGGGCTTCAACGGGCGGGCGAAAGCTTCGAAATTGCCGTTTGAGCGGTACATGACATGGTCCTTGTCACAGGGCGACGACAAGGCCGGAAAGCCGTCGCAGCCCGGATGCGGGTTCGACCCTTCCAGGGCCACCCGTCCGGCCACTATGAAACCGTGGTCGCTCAAAGTCGCCGGGGCGATTTGTCCGAGGCGTCGCCTTTGTCGATCAGCCCGTTCCGTCCGCCGCATTCGCCGTGTAAGAGCCTGAGCATGACCGTTTACCTGCATGAGGGCGACCTGCCCGACGATCTGGACCTGGGGGCCGAGGTCGCCGTCGATTCCGAGACCATGGGTCTGCGGTTCCGCCGCGATCCGCTGTGCGTGGTGCAGCTGTCGTCCGGCGACGGCAAAGCCCATGTCGTGCGGCTGAACCGGCCCGCCTACGACTGTCCGAACCTGAAGCGGGTGCTGACCGACCCGGCGGTGACCAAGATCTTCCACTTCGGCCGGTTCGACATCGGCATGTTCCTGCTGCACCTGGGGGTCGAGACGCGGCCGGTCTATTGCACCAAGATCGCCTCCAAGCTGGCGCGCACCTATACCGACCGCCACGGGCTGAAGGACGTGGTGCGCGAGACGGTGGGGGTTGACCTGTCCAAGGCCCAGCAGTCGTCCGACTGGGGCGCGCAGACCCTGACCCAGGCGCAGCTGGATTATGCGGCGTCGGACGTCCTTTATCTGCACGCGGCCAAGGCCAGGCTGGACCAGATGCTGGCGCGCGAGGGGCGCGCCGAACTGGCCGCGAAATGTTTCGACTTCCTGCCGACCCGTTCGGCGCTCGACCTCGCCGGCTGGGACGAAGTCGACATCTTCGCCCACAGCTGAGGCGCGCTTGACCGACCCCGTCGATCCGTCCCGCATCGAGGCCGACGAGGCCCGGGTCGCCCTTGCCGGCGCCCGCTGGCGCGCGCGTTCGCGCCGGGTGAAACTGTATCGCCGGGTGCTGCCCGTCATCATCCTGGTGCTGGCGGGCGGCGTCCTGACCTGGACGGTGTTCCGCACCGTCATGTCGGGGGTGGAGCGCAAGGCCAGCCAGAGCCAGGAGGTGCGGCTGGACAGCCCGCTGTTCCACGGACAGGATTCGCAAGGCCGCGCCTTCACCGTCGGCGCCCAGGGCGCGGTGCGGGACCCCAATACCGGCAAGTTCCGCCTGATCGGCCCGGCGCTGAAGCTGAACCTGGGCGGACGCAAGGTGACGGAGCTGACCGCCGACGGCGGCGTCTATGACGAGCAGGGCAGGACGGTGACGATCGGACCGAACGTGCGGATTTCCGACGGCGGCACGGGCTTCATCCTGACCACGCCCGAGGCGGTGGTGAACACTGCGACCGGTGTGGTGACGGGTTCAAAGGGCGTTCAGGGTTCAGGCCCTATTGGAACCATCAACGCATCGTCCTATGCCATCTATGATCAGGGTCAGCGCGTGGTGTTCGATGGCGCGGGCGACAACAAGGTGAAGGGCGTGCTGACGCCCGCGGGTGCAGGCCGATGATGACGATGAAGATTTCCAAGGCCCTGGCGGCTGTCGCGGCTGTCGCGGTCGTCGCCCTGCCTGCGGTCGGGGACGCCCAGAGCCCCAACGCCGGGCGCGCCCAGGCGTCGAACCAGCCGGTGGCCTATGGCGCCGACTCGGTCGAATACGCGCCCAACCGGGTGATTCTGCGCGGCCGGGCCGAGGCGACCCAGGGCGGCAACCGTTTCCGCGCCGACACCCTGACCCTGGTCAGCAGCGACGGCGGCAGTCTGGAGCGGGCCGAGGCGGCGGGATCGGTCTATTTCGTCACCCCGGACCAGTCGATGCGCGGCGACCGCGCCGTCTATAATCTGGGCAATGGCGAGATCGTGGTGACCGGCAATGTCATCCTGACCCAAGGTCAGAACGTCCTGACCGGATCGCGGCTGGTCTATAATATCAACACCGAGACCGCCCGCATGGACGGCGCGCCGCGCGGCGCCGCCGGCAGCCGCGTGCAGGGCGTCTTTTATCCCAGCGGGAACTGAGGCCACTCGGCCTCGGGATCACTGATTTGGCGCGCAAGGAACTCTCCGCCCTGAACCTGGACGACCGGCCGGCGGCCGCGTCGCCGCCTGTCGTCTCGCCGGCCGAAAAGGGCCTGCGGGTCGTCAATATCGCGCGTTCCTTCGGGGCGCGGCAGGTGGTGCGCGACGTGTCCCTGACGGTGCAGCGGGGCGAGGTCGCGGGCCTTCTGGGGCCGAACGGGGCGGGCAAGACCACCTGTTTCTACATGATCACCGGCCTGATCCCGCCGGACTCGGGCTCGATCTGGCTGGACGGCGAGGACATCACCGGCCAGCCCATGTACCAGCGGGCGCGGATGGGCCTGGGCTATCTGGCGCAGGAAGCCTCCATCTTTCGCGGCATGACGGTCGAGAAGAACGTGCGCGCGGTGGTCGAGCTGAACTACCCCGCCGATCGGATCAAGGCCGAGACCGAACGGCTGCTGAACGAACTGCACATCGACCATCTGCGTCATGCGGCGGCGACGGCCCTGTCGGGCGGCGAGCGGCGGCGGGTGGAGATCGCGCGCGCCCTGGCCGGGCGGCCGTCCTTCATGCTGCTGGACGAACCCTTCGCCGGCATCGACCCCCTGGCCATCGCCGATATCCGCACCGTGATCCGCTATCTGGCCAGCCAGGGGATCGGGGTGCTGATCACCGACCATAATGTGCGCGAGACCCTGGACATCACCGACCGCGTCTCGATCATCTCCAACGGCGCGGTGCTGTTCGAAGGCACGTCGGACGAGGCGATCCACGACGCCGAGGTGCGCCGGGTCTATCTGGGCGAAAACTACGTCTGATCGCCCGCATCTCCTCCCCACGTGTGGGGAGGGGGACCACGAAGTGGTGGAGGGGTTTTCAATGTCCCACCGGCGCCTGCGATGCGGCGGACAGCCCCTCCGTCACGGCGCGAAGGCGCGCCGCGCCACCTCCCCATGAAATGGGGAGGAGACAAAAGCGCCGTTCGTCGGACGTTAACCGGTTAGGCGACATTCTGGCCCCAGCAAGTTCCGGGCCACTTCGGCCGCGGCGGCGGGATGCGGACGTGATCGGGCAGCGGTTAGAGGTCAGGCAGGGGCAGGGGCTGGTCATCACGCCCCAGCTGCAGCAGGCGATCAAGCTGCTGCAACTGTCCAATCTTGAGCTGGACGACTTCGTCGAACAGGAGCTGGAGCGCAATCCGCTGCTGCAGCGCGAGGAGCCGGAAGGCGAGACGCCCGAGACCGCCGAGCGGGCCGAGACCGGCGATGTCGAAATGACCTTCGGCGACGGGGTGGGCGAGGGCTCGGTCGCGGCGATGGACGCTGGATCGGACGACGTCTATGGCGACGCCGCGCCGGGCGAGCGCACCAGCGACCGGATGACCGACGAGGCCCAGCCCGGGCTGTCGGACTGGTCCAGCGCGGGCAAGGGCGGCCAGATGTTCGAGGGCGAAGGCGAACGGCCCGACACCCACGAGCTGACATTGTGGGAGCATCTTCAGGCCCAGGCGTCCTCGGCGGGGTTCACCGCGGCGGACCACGGCATCGCCCTGACCCTGATCGACGCCACGGACGAGGGCGGCTATCTGCGCGGCGAACTGGCCGAGTTCGCCGACCGTCTGGGCGTGCCGCTGGAACGGATCGAGACGGTGCTGAGCGTCTGTCACGGGTTCGAGCCGACGGGGATCATGGCGCGGTCGGTGCCGGAATGCCTCAAGCTGCAGCTGATCGAACGCAACCGGTTCGATCCGGCCATGGCGGGGCTGCTGGACAATCTGGACCTGTTGGCGCGGCGCGACCTGTCGGCCCTGCGCCGGGTGTGCGACGTGGACGGGGAAGACCTGGCCGAGATGATCGCCGAGCTGAAGGCGCTGACGCCGCGTCCGGGCGCGGGCTTCGGCGGGGAGCCGGCCCAGACGGTCGTGCCCGACGTGCATGTGCGGCCCGATCCGGCCGGCGGCTGGCGGGTCGAGCTGAACGCCGACACCCTGCCGCGTCTGCTGGTGGACAAGCGCTATCACGGCCTGGTCCAGGCGGGGGCGCGCTCCGACACGGAAAAGACGTTCGTCGCCGATTGCGCCGCCCAGGCCAACTGGCTGGTCAAGTCGCTGGATCAGCGGGCCAAGACCATATTGAAGGTGTCGTCCGAGATCGTGCGTCAGCAGGACGCCTTCTTCGCCTTCGGGGTGGAGTTTCTGCGGCCGCTGAATCTGAAGACGGTGGCGGACGCCATCGGCATGCACGAATCGACCGTCAGCCGCGTCACCTCGAACAAATATGTCGCCACGCCGCGCGGGGTGTTCGAGCTGAAATTCTTCTTCACCGCCGCCATCCAGTCGGTGGACGGCGCCTCCAGCCATTCGGCCGAAGCCGTCCGTCACAAGATCAAGACGATGATCGACGGCGAGGGCCTGGAGGGCGACGTTTTGTCCGACGACCGGATCGTCGAGATCCTGAAGGAGACCGGCATCGACATCGCCCGTCGAACGGTAGCCAAGTATCGGGAAGCCTTGAGGATTCCGTCCTCGGTGCAACGTCGGCGGATGCTGAAGACCGCCTGATAAGCTTCACCACAAAATGGTGATCCCGATTGACACCAAATCGGGTCGGGCGCGTTCTATCGACATGCAAGTCCAAGTCAGCGGCAAGCAAGTGGATGTCGGCGAAGCGTTAGGCTCGCGCATCTCCCAGGAACTCGAAGACGGGGTTGGAAAATACTTCGCCCGCGGCGGCGATGGCGCCGAAGTCGTGGTGTCCAAGGACGGCCACAACTTCAAGGTGGATTGTTGGGTTCGACTGGCGTCTGGCCAGACGCTGGTGACGACCGGGTTCGGCGGCGACGCCCATTCGGCCTTCACCGAGGCGCTGGACCGGCTGGAAACACGGGTGCGTCGCTATAAGCGTCGCCTGAAGGATCACCATATCGGGCCCAAGGGTCTGTCGCCCGAGAAGACCGAAAACGCCGCCCGCGAAGTCGCCCGCAGCATCGTGCTGCGGGACCCCGACACCGTGGAGGATGACGTCTTCGGCGATGCGAACGAGAACGACGGCCCGCCGCCGCTCGGCATGGTGATCGCCGAAACCGAACACGAAATCCGCACCATCACGGTGGGGCGCGCGGTGCTGGAGCTGGACATGACCGGCTATCCGGTCGTGCTGTTCCGCAATGCGGCCCACGGCGGTCTGGCGGTCGTCTATCGCCGTCCGGACGGCAATGTGGGCTGGATCGACCCGGAACGCACGGCGGTCGGCGGCAAGACCAACGGCGCGCACGTGAACGCTGATAAGGCCGATGGGGCCACGACCGAAGCCGCCGTGAATTGACGGCATGGTTTGACTTCGGCGCGGGAGCCTCTAAACGGGCGCCCGCGCCGTTGTATGCGTAATCGAGGGTTGTCTGATGGACATCGGTGATTTGCTCGCGCCCAAGGGCGTCGTGCTGCGCGGGGGAGCGTCGTCAAAACGCCAGGCCCTGCACGCCCTGTCCGAGGCGGCCTCGCACGCCCTGGGCGTCGACGACGCCAAGGTGTTCGATGCCCTGATGGAGCGTGAGGCGCTGGGCTCGACCGGCCTGGGGTCGGGGGTGGCGGTGCCGCACGCGCGTCTGGCCGAAATCGACAAGGTCATGGCGGTGTTCGTGCGGCTGGATACGCCGGTGGCCTATGATGCGGTGGACGACCGACCGGTGGATCTGATCTTCGGCCTGTTCGCGCCGCCCAAGGCGGGGGCCGAACATCTGCGCGCCCTGGCGGCCGTGTCGCGCGCCCTGCGCTCGCCCGAACTGCGCGAACAACTGCGCAAGGCGCACACGCCCGACGCGGTGCGGGCGCTGTTCGTCAAGGATAAGGCGGCGACCGCCGCCTGAGGCGCGTTTTCGCCCTTGTCAGTGAACCGAAACCGGCTCCAGCTCGTGCGCCACGGCGGCGGCGAAGGCGGTGTCGCGGTCGATCATGACCGCCAGACGCTCGCCATCCGCGCTATGGACGGCATACAGGGACTGGCCGGGATCGATGTCCACGTCCTTGATCTGAACCGCCTCGTCCAGCAGGTCGGACGCCTTGATCTCGCGCACATAAACGAGGTCAGGGGCGCCCAGGCCGGCGAAATCTTCCTTGGTCATGGTCATTGGCGTCATTAAGACCGCCTCCTTTGATTTGACAACGCCCGGATCGTCGGGCGGTTCGAACGGCCGCCGCTTTCAGCCGGCCGTGATGGGAATGCGCCGCACCTGTCGCTCGGCCTCGGGCCGGACCAGATCGACATGCAGCAGGCCGTGCTCCAGCCGGGCGCCGGACACCTCCAGCCCGTCGGCCAGGACGAAGCTGCGCACGAAACTGCGCGAGGCGATGCCCCGGTGCAGGAAGGTCTGGTCGCCCCCCGATCCCGATTTGCCCGCATCGTCACGCTTGCCGGCGATGGTCAGTTGGCGGCCGTCCAGGGTGATGGCCAGTTCGTCGGGCGAAAAGCCCGCGACGGCCAGACTGATCCGCACGCCCGCATCGCCGATCTGCTCGACATTATAGGGCGGATAGCTCTCGGCCGCCGCCTTGGCGGCGCGGTCGATCAGGGCGCGGGTATGATCGAAGCCCAACAGGAACGGGCTGTCGAACAGGATGGTGCGCGTCGTCGTCATCTGGGGTCCTTGGAGAAAGCGACCGGCGAAGGCGTCTCCCGCAATCGGCAAGACGCTCCGTCACAGATGAAGATGGGGGCGGACGCGGGCGGGATCAACCAGCGGCCGGGGGTCCGGCCCTCGGGTCGCCCCCGAGGATGACGGACGGGACGAAGACGCCCTAGTGGATGGCTTCGCCATGCTGGGTGTAGTCCAGCCCCTCGACCTCCTGGTCCCTGGTGACGCGCAGACCCGTGGTGAACCTGCAGATCATCAGGACGACGAAGGTGCCGAACGCGCTCCAGACGATGACGCCGGCCAGGCCGACGGCCTGTTTCCACACCGTCGCGCCGTCCGACAGGGCGTTGACGGTGGTGGTGGCGAAGACGCCGGTCAGCAGGGCGCCGACGATGCCGCCGATCCCGTGCACGCCGAAGGCGTCCAGGCTGTCGTCGTATTTCAGCGCGTGTTTCAGCCAGACCGCGCCCGCATAGCAGGCGGGACCGCCGATCAGGCCGATGAAGAAGGCGCCCTTGGGATCGACGAAGCCGGCGGCGGGGGTGATGGCGACCAGACCGCCGACGATCCCGGACAGAAGGCCCAGCAGGGTCGGACGCTTGCGGTCGAACCATTCGATCGTCATCCAGCCCAGGGCGGCGGCCCCGGCGGCGAGAAGGGTGTTGAAGGCGGCGACGGCGGCCAGGGCGTCGGCCGCACCCGCGGACCCGGCGTTGAAGCCCAGCCAGCCGACCAGCAGCAGACCCGTGCCGATGGCGCTATAGATCAGGTTGGCCGGGGCCATGTTGTCGCGCCCGAACCCGTGACGCGGCCCCAGCACCAGGGCGCAGACCAGGCCGGCGACGCCTGCATTGACGTGGACCACCGCCCCGCCCGCGAAATCCAGCACGCCGAGATGGCCCAGCCAGCCGCCGCCCCAGACCTGGTGACAGATGGGCGCATAGACGATCAGGTGCCACAGACCGAAGAACAGCAGGCTGGCCGAGAACTTCATCCGCTCTGCGAAGGCGCCGGCGATCAGGGCCGGGGTGATGATGGCAAAGGTCATCTGGAAGCTGACGAACAGCAGTTCGGGCAGGCCGGGCAGCAGGGCGTTGGCCGTCTGCATCGTCACCCCGTTCAGGAAGGCCGCCTGAACCCCGCCGATCAGGCCGTTGATCGCGTCCGGCCCATGACTGAACGACAGGGAATAGCCGACCAGGAACCACAGCACCGAGACGATGGCGAAGGCCGCCGCCGACTGGGCGACGACGCTGATGATGTTCTTCTTCCTGACCATGCCGCCGTAGAACAGCGCCAGCCCCGGCAGGGTCATCAGCAGAACCAGAGCCGTGGAGGTCAGGATCCAGGCCGTCGCCGCCGCGTCCAGGACCAGCGGCGCCTGGTGGGCCAGAAGGGCGGGCGCGGCCAAGGCCGGCCACGCCGCGAACGCCGCCCCCACGGCAAGACATGCGGCGAGGGCGGCGGTTCGGTTCATGCGGCGGTCTCGGGCAGGAGAGAGGAAAACCAGGTCAGGCGGAGGTCTTGAGCCGTTCCGTCCGGGCGACGATTTCGGTCAGGGGCGCGATGCGGACGAAGCGTTGCAGGCTGGCGTCCCAGTCGTTCAGCAGGCGCCGCGCCAGGGGCGAGGCGGTCGCCGCCAGATGGGCCTCGATCAGGCCCTTCAGACGGTCGGCCGCCGCATCGTCCAGATCGGCGACGCCTGCCAGGTCGCCGTTCAGCGCCCGTTCGGCATGACCGGGCTGGTCCAGCACGAACAGCTCGCCGCCGCTCATGCCCGCCGCCAGGTTCCAACCGACCGGACCCAGAACCACCACGCGGCCGCCGGTCATATATTCGCAGCCGTGCGCGCCCAGACCCTCGACCACGGCCTCGGCGCCCGAGTTCCTGACCGCGAACCGCTCGCCCGCCGCACCGGCCACGAACAGGCGGCCGGAGGTGGCGCCGTACAGCGTGGTGTTGCCGCAGATCAGCTGATCCTCGCGCCATTCGGGAGTGCGGACCGAAATCTCGGCGCCCGACAGACCCTTGCCGACATAGTCGTTGGCCTCGCCCGTCAGGTGCAGTTCCAGACCCTTGGCGGCGAATGCGCCGAAGCTCTGGCCCGCGATGCCTTCCAGATGCAGCTTCAGCCGCCCGGCAGGCCCCTGCGCCCCGAAGCGTCGCACGATGGCGGACGACAGGGCGGCGCCGACCGTGCGCTGGGTGTTGTTCAGCGGATAGGACAGCTCCAGCGTCTGGCCCCGGTCCAGGAAGCGGACGGCGTCCTTCAGCACGCGCGCGTCCAGGCTCTCGGCGATGGGCTTGCGGGCCGTCTTGTCGGCCCATTTGCCCGCCGCGCCCTCGTCCACCTGAACCAGCAGGGGGTTCAGGTCCAGGTCGTCCAGATGCGAGCCGCCGCGACGCACCTGACGCAACAGGTCGGTGCGGCCGATGATCTCGTCCATCGTCCGGGCGCCGATGGAGGCCAGGATTTCGCGCGTCTCCTCGGCGATGAAGGTGAACAGGTTGACGACCTTGTCCGGGGTGCCGGTGAACTTCTCGCGCAGGCGCTCGTCCTGGGAGCAGACGCCGACGGGGCAGGTGTTGGAATGGCACTGGCGCACCATCAGACAGCCCATGGCGATCAGGGCGGCGGTGCCGACCCCATATTCCTCGGCCCCCAGCATGGCGGCGATGACCACGTCGCGGCCCGTGCGGACCCCGCCGTCGGTCCTCAGCGTGACCGAGCTGCGCAGATTGTTCAGCGTCAGCACCTGATGGGCCTCGGCCAGACCGATCTCCCACGGCAGGCCCGCGTGTTTGATCGAGGTCTGGGGCGAGGCGCCGGTGCCGCCGTTGTGGCCGGCGATCAGGATGGCGTCGGCATTGGCCTTGGCCACCCCGGACGCAATGGCGCCGATGCCCGAGGCGGACACCAGTTTCACCGTCACCCGCGCATCGGGGTTGATGGCCTTCAGGTCGTAGATGAGCTGGGCCAGGTCCTCGATCGAATAGATGTCGTGGTGCGGCGGCGGACTGATCAGGGTGGCGCCGGGCACGGCGTGGCGCATCCGGGCGATGAACTCGGTGACCTTGAAGCCGGGCAGCTGGCCGCCCTCGCCGGGCTTGGCGCCCTGGGCCACCTTGATCTCGATCTCGCGGCACTGGTTCAGATATTCGGCGGTGACGCCGAACCGGCCGGACGCCACCTGTTTGACCGCCGAATTGGCGTCGTCGCCGTTCGGGCGGGGGTGATAGCGTTCGGGATCCTCGCCGCCCTCGCCCGAGACCGAACGCGCGCCGATGCGGTTCATGGCGATGTTCAGCGTCTCGTGCGCCTCTGGCCCCAGGGCGCCCAGCGACATGGCCTGGGTCAGGAAGCGGCGGCGGATGTCCGACACGCTCTCGACCTGGTCCAGCGGGATCGCCACGCCTTCGCGGAAGTCCAGCAGGTCGCGTAAGGAAAGGTCGGCCTGGGCGCGGACGACCTCCGAGAACTGCTTGAACCGGCGGTAGTCGCCGCGGTTGCAGGCGTCCTGCAGCAGGTGGATGGTCTTGGCCTCATGCGCGTGGGCCTCGCCGCCCGCGCGAATCTTGAAGAAGCCGCCGATGGCGGGCGAGGGGACGGCCTCGCCCCAGGCCACCTTGTGCCGCTTCATCGCCGCCTGCTCCAGACCGGCTAAACCGATGCCGGAGATGCGCGACGGGGCGCCGGGGAAGAACTCGGCCGTAAGCGCCCGCGACAGACCCAGCACCTCGAACTCGCAGCCGCCGCGATAGGCGGAGATGACGCTGATCCCCTTGCGGGCCAGGGTCTTCAGCAGGCCCGCCTCGATGCCGGCCTTGTAGTTCAGGCAGGCGTCGCGCAGCGTCAGGCCGGGATACAGGCCCCGGTCCAGACGCTCCTGGAACAGGTCCTGGGCCAGCCAGGCGTTGACGGTGGTGGCGCCCACCCCGACCAGGACGGCGAATCCGTGCGGGTCCAGCGTCTCGGCCGTGCGAACCACGATGGAGCAGTAGGAGCGCAGACCCGCACTGGTCAGGCGGCCGTGAACCCCGGCGGTGGCCAGGATCATCGGCGCGGCCAGACGATCCGCCGACCCGTGCTGGTCGGTCAGGACGATCAGGGCGGCGCCGTCGCGGGCGGCGGCCTCGGCCTCGTCCATGATCCGGTCGAGCGCGGCGCGCAGGCCCGCGCCGGGGCGGGCCTGGTCTGACGGCGCGTCATAGCTGCAGTCGATCACCCCGGTCGAACCGGCGCCGACCGTCTCGACCATCCGCTCGTACATGCCGTTGGTCAGGACGGGGCTGTCCAGAACGAAGACGTCGGTCTGGGCCTCTTCCTCGGCCAGGATATTGCCCAGGTTCTTGAACCGGGTCTTCAGGCTCATGGCCCCCGCTTCGCGCAGGGGGTCGATGGGCGGGTTCGTCACCTGCGAGAAGTTCTGGCGGAAATAGTGGCTCAGCGGACGCGGCAGGGCCGACAGGACGGCGGGCGGGGCGTCGTCGCCCATGGAGCCGACCGCCTCCTTGCCGTCGCGCACCAGGGCGTCCAGCAGCAGGTCCAGATCCTCGCGGCTGTATCCGGCGGCGATCTGACGGCGGGTCAGGGCTTCGCCGGAAACCGAGCGCGGTTCCGGGCCGGGGCCGATGATCGGCTCCAGATCGATCATATTGTCCAGCCACTCGGTATAGGGGTGGGCGGCGGACAGGGCGTCGATGGCCTCATGCTCGTCATAGACGCGGCCATGCTTCAGATCGACGGCGATCAGCTTGCCGGGGCCGATGTGCAGGCGGCGCTTCACCCGGCTCTCGGGAATCGGCACCAGACCGGCCTCGGACCCGGCCATCAGCAGACCGTCGACGGTCTCGACGGCGCGCAGGGGACGCAGGCCGTTGCGGTCCTTGCCCGCCACGATCCAGCGGCCGTCGGCGGCGCAGATGGCGGCCGGGCCGTCCCACGGCTCCATCACCGCATTGCAATAGGCGTAGAAGGCCCGGTTCTCGGCGGGCATGACCACATCGTCCTTGGCCCAGGCTTCGGGGATCAGCAGGGCCTTGGCCATCGGCGCGGGGCGACCGGCGTGGACCAGCACCTCCATGACGTTGTCGAGCGCGGCAGAGTCCGATCCACCCGGCTGGACCACCGGCTTCACCTCGCGGTCGCGATCCCCGAAGGCCTGAGCGGCCATGCGGATCTCGTGCGACTTCATCCAGTTCAGATTGCCCTTCAGCGTGTTGATCTCGCCGTTGTGGGCCAACATGCGGAAGGGCTGGGCCAGCTTCCATTCGGGGAAGGTGTTGGTCGAATAGCGCTGGTGGAAGACGGCGTAGGCCGAGACGAAGCGCGGGTCCTCCAGGTCGGGATACAGGTCGCCCAGCAGTTCGGCGCGCACCATGCCCTTGTAGGCGATGGAGCGGGCGGACAGGGTGCAGATATAGACGGCGGCCAGGTTCTCGGTCTTGACCGTCTTTTCGATGCGGCGGCGGCACAGATACAGTTCGCGCTCCAGCGCCTCGCCGTCCAGCGGTTGGCCTGCGTCGTCCAGCGGCGGGGCCAGCATGATCTGTTCGATCTCGGGCCGGGTCGCGCCGGCCTTGGTTCCGACGACCGACAGGTCGATGGGTGTCTGGCGCCAGCCATAGATCCAGAAGCCGGCGCGCAGGGCCTCGGTCTCGACGATGGCGCGGGCGCGGTCCTGGGCGCCCAGATCGGTGCGCGGCAGGAAGACCTGGCCGACGCAGATCGGGCCGGGACGCAGGGACTGGCCGATGGAGGCCACCTGCTCGGCGAAGAAGCCCTGCGGCAGTTCGGCCATGATGCCCGCGCCGTCGCCCGACAGGCCGTCGGGATCGACCGCGCCCCGGTGGGCCACGGCCTTCAGGCTGCGGATCGCATAGTCGACCACGTCGCGGCGCGGCGTGCCGTCGATGGAGCAGACCAGGCCCACGCCGCAGGCGTCGCGCTCTGAGCTGCGATCATAGGCGTTGGCGGCTTCCAGCCGGTCGCGGGTTTTGGTGTAGGTGTCTAACCAGGTCATAAGCTTACCCAACCCATCCGCTCATCCCCGCGAAGGCGGGGAGCCAGTGCTGTCGCGAGGCGCCGGCGTCAGGGATAAAAATCGTTGATCCGTCTGCTCCGTCGGAGCGCCCAAAGAACTGGGTCCCCGCCTTCGCGGGGATGAGCGGAAGTTTGAGGAAGGTCATGCCGCGACCTCCTCGATGCGGGTCTTGAAGTGGCGGTCGATCTCGGCGGCGGCGTCCTGGCCTTCGCGGACGGCCCAGACGACCAGGGAGGCGCCGCGCACCGCGTCGCCAGCGGCGAAGACGCCGGGCAGGCTGGTGGCGAAGCTGACGGCGCCGACCTTGATCGTGCCGTCGTCGCGCAGGCGAAGATCGGGTTCGTGCGCCGCGAACGGCTCGGGCGAAAAGCCCAGGGCCTCGATGACGATGTCGGCGGGAATGTCGAAGTCGGCGCCGGGAACGGGCACGATGTCGCGACGCTGGCCGGGGGCGGCCTCGGTCAGCTGCATCCGCGCGGCGCGGACGCCGGTGACGGCATCGCCTTGCGACAGCAGGGCCTTGGGCGCGCCCAGCCATTCGAAGACGACGCCTTCCTCCTCGGCGTTGATGACCTCGCGGGCCGAGCCGGGCATGTTCTCGCGGTCGCGGCGATAAAGGCAGGTGACGCTGGCCGCGCCCTGACGGATGGCGGTGCGGACGCAGTCCATGGCGGTGTCGCCGCCGCCGATCACGACCACCCGCTTGCCGCGCGCCTCGTGCCAGCCGTCCTGTTCGGCGTCGCCCAGGTCGCGGCGGTTCTGATGCGTCAGATAGGACAGGGCCTCGACCGTCGAATCCGGCCCGCGACCGGGCGCCGACAGGATGCGCGGCTGATAGACGCCCATGGCCAGAAGCACGACGTCGTGGCGATCCCGCAACTCGGTCAGGGTCACGTCCTTGCCGATCTCGCAGTCCAGCACGAAGCGGACGCCGCCCTCGGCCAGACGATCCACGCGGCGCTGGACGACGTGCTTCTCCAGCTTGAAGCCGGGGATGCCGTAGATCAGCAGTCCGCCCGCGCGGTCGTGCCGGTCATAGACCGTGACCTGATAGCCTTCTGAGCGCAGGCGGTCGGCGGCGGCCAGGCCGGCCGGACCCGCGCCGACGATCCCCACGGTCTCGCCGCGTTCGGCGGCGGGGCGGATGGGTTCGACCCAGCCCTTCTCCCATGCCTGATCGCCCAGCCAGGCCTCGACCGAGCCGATGGTCACGGCGTCCCAGCCGGACTGGTTCAGGGTGCAGCCGCCCTCGCACAGCCGGTCCTGCGGGCAGATGCGGCCACAGATTTCGGGCATGGTCGAAGTCTGGGACGACAGACGCCAGGCCTCGCGCGCCTCGTTCTCGGCCGACAGACGCAGCCAGTCGGGGATGTTGTTCTGAAGCGGGCAGGCGTTCTGGCAGAACGGCACGCCGCAGTCGGTGCAGCGCGACGCCTGTTTCTCGGCCGTCTCGGTCGAAGGCGGAATCGTGATCTCTCCGAAACCGCGCGCGCGCAGTTCGGCCGAGGCCTTGGACAGGCGGCGGGGTTCGACGACGAATGTCCCGCCTTGCTTCAGGGTCTTATGCATGTCTCGCATATGCCGCAAAGGAAGCCTGATGGGCAAATATTATTGCCGCGAGCCGTTCTCAACGAGAAAGAAAGAATAAATAATCCAATATCGGACGTTTCTTCGTCAGAAGATGCCGATTTTGAGGGGTTGCAGTGCAACAGTGTTTGGTTCCGCCCTGCGACATAAGGAACCGGCCGTCGCGCCAAGCGTTGCCGAACCTGCAATCAGCAGGAGAGGCGCGATCATGCCACGATGGACAACCCCCGTTGGACTGGGAGGGTGGTTGACGCTGCTTCTCGGCCTGCTTCTGGCCGTGATCGGCCTGGTTCTGACCGTGGGCGGGGTCCAGCTCGCCGCACTGGGCGGCTCCTGGTACTATCTTCTGGCGGGCCTGGCGCTGATCGCGTCAGGCTTTTTCCTTGTCTATCGCGACGTGCGCGGGGCCTGGATCTATGGCGCCACCTTCCTTCTCACCCTGGTCTGGGCGTTGTGGGAGAAGGGTCTGAACGGCTGGGCCATGATCCCGCGCCTGGTCGGGCCGCTGGTGCTGATGTTCCTGGTCCTGGCGACCCTGCCCGTGCTGCGCCCCGGTCGGGGCGGCGGCCGAAAGGCCGGCGTCGGCGCCCTGGGTCTGGCGGTGCTGACGGTGGTGTTCGGTCTGGTGGTCGGCCAGATCAACAGGTCCGGCGTCGACAGTCCCGTGCCTGGCGCGCGTGGTCCCTTCGGCGATCCCGCCCTGATCAAGGCCGGGGCGGACTGGCCCGCCTATGGCGGATCGGAGGCCGCCCAGCGCTTTTCGCCGCTGAACCAGATCAACAAGGACAATGTGGGCCAGCTGGAACGCGCCTGGACCTTCCGCACCGGCGACCTGCCGGGTCAGCGGTTCGGGGCCGAAACCACGCCGCTGAAGATCGCCGACACCATCTATCTGTGTTCGGCGCGCAACAAGATGTTCGCCCTGGACGCCAACACCGGCAAGCAGAAATGGACCTATGATCCCAAGGTGCCGGACGATCAGATCCCCTATACGGCCGCGTGCCGGGGGGTGACCTACTACGCCGTGCCCAACGCCGATCAGGCCCAGCCCTGCGCGACCCGCCTGATCGAAGGCACGCTGGACGGCCGCATCATCGCCGTGGACGCCCGGACGGGCGTGCCTTGCCCCGCCTTCGGGACCAATGGGTCGGTCAGCATCAAGGAAGGGATGGGCAACCCCTATCCCGGCATGGTGTCGATCACCTCTCCCCCCGTCATCGTGCGCGGGATCATCGTCACCGGCCACCAGGTTCTGGACGGCCAGAAGCGCTGGAATGCGTCGGGCGTGATCCAGGGCTATGACGCCGTGACGGGTCAGATGCGCTTCGCCTGGGACATGATGCGTCCCGAAACCACCACCACGCCGCCAGCGGGCGAGACCTACACCCCCGGCACGCCCAACATGTGGACGACGGCGACGGGCGACGAGGCCCTGGGCCTTGTCTATCTGCCGATGGGCAACTCGGCCGCCGACTATTATTCGTCGCTGCGCCGACCGCAGGAGGACCAGTATTCCAGCGCCCTGGTCGCGCTGGACGTCACGACCGGCAAGCCCCGCTGGCGCTATCAGACGGTGCGCCGCGACGTCTGGGACTATGACCTGGGGTCGCAGGTGACGCTGGTCGACATGCCGACGGCGGGCGGGGTGACGCCGGCGGTGATCCTGCCGTCCAAGCGCGGCGAGATTTTCGTGCTGGATCGCCGCACGGGTCAGCCCCTGCACGGGGTTCAGGATCGCGCCGTCCCCGGCGGCGGGGTCGAGCCGGCCCAGCGCGCCCGCACCCAGCCCTATTCGCTGTTCAACACCCTGGCCAAGCCCGATCTGCGCGAAGCCGACATGTGGGGGATGTCGCCGATCGACCAGATGATCTGCCGCATCCAGTTCAAGAAGGCATCTTATCAGGGTCAGTTCACCGCCCCGACGGCCGATCGCCGCTTCATCGAATATCCGGGCTACAATGGCGGTTCGGACTGGGGCAGCGTGGCGCTGGACCCGCGTCGTGGCGTGATCATCGCCAACTATAACGACATGCCCAACTACAACCGGCTGGTGCCCCGCGCCGAGGCCGACAAGCTGGGCTGGTTCCCGCGCGACGACCCCCGCTACATCGCCCGCGAGAAGGAACTGGCCAACCGGGGCGGCAGCCTGTCCAAGGCCGAGGGCGCGGGCGACCCGCAGATGGGCGTGCCCTATGCGATCGACGTGAACGCCGGCTGGCGGATGCCCTTCACCGGCCTGCTGTGCAAGGAGCCTCCCTATGGCGGCATCCGCGCCATCGACGTGCAGAGCGGCAAGACCCTGTGGGACCGTCCGTTCGGCACGGCGCGCAAGAACGGGCCGTTCGGCATTCCCTCGATGCTGCCGCTGGAGATCGGCACGCCGAACAACGGCGGCTCGGTGGTCACGGCGGGCGGGCTGATCTTCATCGCCGCGGCGACCGACGACCTGATCCGCGCCATCGACATCGAGACCGGCAAGACCGTCTGGTCCGACGTCCTGCCCGCGGGCGGCCAGGCCAACCCGATGATCTATGAGCAGAACGGCCGCCAGTATCTGGTGATCGTCGCGGCGGGTCATCACTTCATGGAGACGCCGGAGGGCGACTACGTCATCGCTTATGCTCTGCCGCAACGCGGTTGAGTTCACGCGCTGAATCTCCCTCCCCTGCGGGGGAGGGTGGTCGCGCCAGCGACCGGGTGGGGGCGGCTCGGAAACGAGCCGCCTTTTCTCGTTTTAGAAATGCCTGGCCGGGCCGCCCCCACCCGACCTCGCCTTCGGCTCAGCCACCCTCCCCGAGCGGGGAGGGAAAGGCGAATGTCAGAGTTCGACGTAGGCGATGTGATCCGCTTCGCTTTGCCATTCTTCGAAAACGGCAAAAGGCTCCGACACTCGCATCGCCTTGGTCGGCACGCTCTTGTCGCCCTGCATATCGTGTCGAATCTCGTCGCCGACACGCAGGGTCGAGGCTTCCCCTATCTCCAGCGGGATGGTGATCTCGCCCTCTGATGTCACTCGGCTTGTGATCATGTTGCGAGGGTGCGGTAAACTGCTGTCGCGTTCAAGTCAGGGCCTGATCTGCCCCTGGCCGCGCACGACGTATTTGTAGGTGGTCAGCTGTTCGGCGCCCACCGGGCCGCGCGCGTGGAGGCGGTTGGTGGAGATGCCGATTTCGCCGCCGAAGCCGAACTCGCCGCCGTCGGCGAACTGGGTCGAGGCGTTGATCAGCACGATGGCGCTGTCGATCCGGGCGGCGAAATCCTCGGCGGCGGCCGGGTCGGTGGCGACGATGGCCTCGGTGTGGCCCGAGCCGTAGCGGGCGATGTGGTCGACGGCGGCGTCCATATCGGCCACGACGCGGACGGCCAGGATGGGCGCCAGATATTCGGTCAGCCAGTCGGCCTCGTCGGCCGCGACCATGCCGGGGACAAGCTGTTGCGCCTCGGCGTCGCCGCGCAGTTCGCAGCCGGCGGCGATTAGATCGGCGGCGACGGCGGGCAGCAGGCGTTCGGCCGCCGCCCGGTCCACCAGCAGGGTCTCGGTGGCGCCGCAGACCGAGACGCGGCGCATCTTGGCGTTCAGCACGATGGCGCGGGCGGTCTCCAGATCGGCGGATCGGTGCAGATAGGTGTGGTTCAGCCCCTCCAGATGGCTGAGGACGGCTGTCCGCGCCTCGGCCTGGACGCGGGCGACCAGGCTCTTGCCGCCACGCGGCACGATGACGTCGATGGCGCCGTCCAGCCCGGTCAGCATCAGGCCGACGGCCTGGCGGTCGGGCGTGTCGACCAGTTGCACCGCATCGGCGGGCAGGCCCGCGTCGGCCAGGGCTTCGGCGATCAGGGCCGCGATGGCCAGGGACGACTGCAGACAGTCCGAGCCGCAGCGCAGGATGGCCGCATTGCCCGAGCGGATGCACAGGGCGGCGGCGTCGGCGGTGACGTTGGGACGGCTCTCGTAGATCACGCCCAAGACGCCGATAGGGGTGCGGACGCGGGCGATGTCCAGGCCGTTGGCGGGGGTCCAGCGCTCGGTCTCGATCCCCAGCGGATCGGGCACGGCGGCGATGGTCGCCACGGCCTGGACCATGCCGGCGACGCGGGCGGGGCTCAGCGACAGCCGGTCGATCAGGGCCTCGCTCATGCCGCCCGCGCGGGCGGCCTCCACGTCGCGGGCGTTGGCGGCCAGGATGTCGGTCTCGGCCGCCGCGAGCTTTTCGGACAGGGCGTTCAGCGCGCGGGTGCGGGCGGCGGCCGGGGCTTCGCGCAGGGCCGTGGCGGCGGCGCGGGCGCGGCGGCCCATCTCCAGCATCGAGGTCGAAAGCTCGGTCATCGGTCGTCCAGCACCATGTCGTCGCGGTGGATCAGAACAGAGGCGCCGCGATAGCCCAGGACGGCCTCGATCTCGTCGGAGCGGCGGCCCCGGATACGGGCGGCCTCGTCCGCCGCATAGGCGGCCAGGCCCACGCCGACGGGCCGCCCATCGGCGTCGATCAGGCGCACGCAGTCGCCCTTTTCGAACGCGCCTGAGACAGCCACGACCCCGGCGGGCAGCAGGCTCTTGCCCGCCTTCAGCGCCGTGACGGCGCCGGTGTCCAGCGTCAGGGTTCCGGCCGGCGACAGACTGCCGGCGATCCATTGTTTGTAGGCGGCCATCGGGCCGTCGGGCGCGGCGATCAGGGTGGCGCGGGCGCCGTCGCGGATGGCGGACAACGGTGCAAGCATCTGGCCCGAGGCGATCAGGGTGGCGCAACCGGCCGAGCGCGCGATCTGGGCCGCCGCCAGCTTGGTGGCCATGCCGCCCGTACCCACGCCCGCATCGGCGTTGGCGCCCCCGCCCATCGCGATGATGTCGGGGGTCAGGCTCTCGATCAGGGGCAGGTGGGCGGCGCCCGGATCACGGCGCGGGTCGGCGGTGTAGAGGCCGTCCACGTCCGACAGCAGGACCAGCAGATCGGCCCGCGCCAGCTGGGCCGTGCGCGCCGCCAGCCGGTCGTTGTCGCCGTAGCGGATTTCCTCGGTGGCGACCGTGTCGTTCTCATTGACGATGGGGACGACCCCGTGGGCCAGAAGCGCCTGGACGGTGGCGCGGGCGTTCAGCCACCGCCTACGACGTTCGGTGTCGTCGCGGGTCAGCAGAACCTGACCCGCGATCAGGCCGTGCGGCTCCAGCGCGGCGGACCAGGCGGCCATCAGCAGCGACTGCCCGACCGAGGCCGCCGCCTGCTTGTCCTCCAGCCGCGCGCCCAGATCCGGCAGGCGACCCCGGCCCAGGGCGATGGAGCCGGAAGACACCACGATCACCTCGCACCCCCTGGCCCTCAGCGCAGCCAGGTCGGCGGCCATGGCCGTCAGCCAGTCGCGCGTCGGCCGCCGCGTCTCGGCGTCGATCAGCAGGGACGAGCCGATCTTGACCACGATGCGTCGCGCGCCCTCCAGGGCGGAGGCGGCGTCGAGACTTAGGGGCTGGGCGGCGGCGGACGACATGACGGTGTCTCTAACGCGCGCTTTCGCGCTTGTCTCTTGCCGCGTCGCCCCACAATGCAGGCGGATGATGGAATCCCTTTTCCCGGCCTCCGGCGGTTGGGCTCCGATCATGGCCGGAACGCTGGGCAGTCTGGCGGCGGGCATGATGACGGCGGTGGGGGCGGTCCCGCTGCTGTTCTTCCGCAAGCCGGGGGGCAGACCCAGAGCGCCCTGTTGGGCTTCGCCGCCGGGGTCATGCTGGCCGCCTCCTTCTTCTCGCTGATCATCCCCGGCGTGGACGTGTTGCTGGCGGGCGGCGCGGGGCGGGCAGGGGGCGCGTCCGCCGTCGTCATTCCGGGGCGGTCGCAGGCCGAACCCGGAAGCCAGGAGGATGTCATCCGATTCGCGACGCATTTGGCATGGCGCCCGTCCCCCTGGGTTCCGGGTTCTTCGCTGCGCTCAACCCCGGAATGACCACGGAGTAATGGCGGCCATGTCGTTCACGGCTCTGAAACCGACCTTGATCGGGCCAGGGGGCGTTACATCATTTACATGGCGGACGGGGGTTGAAGCGGCCGGTCGCCAGAGGCTAGGCGTCTGGGCTTCGCTGCTCGATCTCGTCCCCTGAAGGAGCGCCGCTTTTGACGCGACCTCTCAAGCCTGCGGCTTCCCGTAGAAATTTCTTGTCTGGCCTGGGGCTTTTGGCCCTGATGGGCGCCGGAGTGTTCCCCATGCCTGTTTCCGCCCAAGCGTCCCGCACCATCGCCCGTCACCGCCAGAGGATCGAGGATCTGATCGCGGCCATGACGGTCGAGGAAAAAGCCGGGCAGTTGAACCTGCTGGCCGATCCGTTCCGCTGGATGCCGACGGCCGTCAATCCGCTGGACGGAACCGGCGACCCCGCGCGCGTCACCGCCCTGATCCGCGAGGGCAAGGTCGGGTCGCTGTTCAACGGCATCGGCGCCGAGGCGGGCCGTCGCATCCAGCGCGTCGCGATGGAGGAATCGCGGCTGAAGATTCCGCTGCTGTTCGCCGCCGACGTGATCCACGGCCTGTCGACCATCTTCCCGGTGCCCCTGGCCGAGGCGGCGGCGTTCGACACCGAACTGGCCTATCGCACCGCACGCGCGGCGGCGGTGGAGACGGCGGCCTCGGCCGTGCACCAGACCTATGCCCCCATGGTGGACGTGGCGCGCGACCAGCGCTGGGGCCGCAATGTCGAGGGCGCGGGCGAGGACGTGCTGCTGAACAATCTGCTGGCCGCCGCGCGCGTTCGCGGCTTCCAGGGCGAAAAGGGGCTGGACGACCGTGACGCGGTCCTGGCCACCGCCAAACACATGGCCGCCTATTCCGCCGCCGTGGGCGGGGTCGAATACAACACTACCGACATGAGCGAGCAGACGCTGCGCGGGGTGTTCCTGCCGCCGTTCAAGGCGTCGGTGGACGCCGGCGCCCTGTCGATCATGAGCGCCTTCAACGATGTGAACGGGGTTCCGGCGTCCGGCAGCCGCAAGCTGCTCACCGACATCCTACGGGGCGAATGGGGCTTCGAGGGCTTCGTGGTCTCGGACTACACCTCCGAGCAGGAGCTGGTGGCCCACGGCTTCGCCGAGGACGGCCGCGACGCCGCGCGCCTGGCCTTCAACGCCGGGGTGGACGTGTCGATGGTGTCGGGCCTGTATATGCAGCATCTGCCCGGCCTGGTGGCCTCGGGCGAGGTGTCGATGGCGCGGCTGGACGAGGCGGTGCGCCGCGTCCTGACCACCAAGGCGGCGCTGGGCCTGTTCGACGACCCCTATCGCGGCACCGATCCGGCGCGCGAAAAGGCCGTGGTCGGGTCGCGCGACCATATCGAACTGTCGCGCGAGGCGGGCCGCAAGTCGGTGGTGCTGCTGAAGAACGACGGCGACCTGCTGCCGCTGGACAAGGAGCGCAAGATCGCCCTGATCGGCCCGTTCGCCGACGACGTGGACAATGTCTGGGGACCGTGGACCATCTGGGGCGCGCCCGAGCGTCGGGTCTCGCTGGAGACCGGGTTCCGCGCGGCCATGCGCGACCCGCAGAACCTGACCATCGCGCGTGGTTCGGGCGTGGAGACGCGGCTGGACGGCGGGATCGAGCAGGCCATCGCCGCCGCCCGCGACGCGGAGGTCATCGTCCTGGCCATCGGCGAGGCGACCAATATGTCGGGCGAGGCGCAGTCGCGCACCGAGATCGTGGTGCCGGCCCCGCAGATGGCGCTGGTCGACGCCATGGCGGCCCTGGGCAAGCCCATGGTCGTCCTGTTGCGCAACGGCCGGGGTCTGGCGCTGGAGGGCAATGTCAGGAACGCCCAGTCCATCGTCGTGACCTGGTTCCTGGGCGAACAGATGGGCCACGCGGTCGCCGACGTGATCTTCGGCGATCACGGCCCGTCCGCCCGCTTGCCCGTCAGCTTTCCGCACAAGTCGGGCCAGCAGCCCTATTCCTACGACCGCAAGACGACCGGCCGCCCGGCCAATCCCGATCTGGCGACCGAGGAATACAAGTCCCGCTATCGCGAAACGACCAATACGGCGCTGTATCCGTTCGGCCATGGCCTGACCTATGGGGCGATCAGCTACGGGCCGATCGAGATGGAGACGGATCAGCTGCAATGGGCCGGGACGCTGGACGTCGCGGTCACGGTGACCAATACGGGCCGGCACGCGGCCGAGGAGCTGGTTCAGCTGTATATCCACGACCGGGTGGCCAGCCTGACCCAGCCGGGGCGGCTGCTGAAGGACTTCAAGCGGGTGGCCTTGCGCCCCGGCGAGAGCCGCAAGGTCGGCTTCACCCTGAACGCCCGCCAGCTGGGCTTCATCGGGGCGGACGAAACCTATCGGATCGAGCCGGGCCTGTTCGATCTCTGGCTGGCGCCCCACGCCCAGGGCGGGGTGACGGCGACCTTCCAGCTGGTCGGGCCGGCGTCCATCAGCGATGGGCGTTGAGCCGTGGTTGACGGGGCGGGCGGCAGGGCCTAACGACCCCGCCGTTTGCGTCCCGCCCCGGTTCGGGCGGGATTCGGTTTTAGGAGCGCGCCCATGACGACCAAGATTCTTCCGGGCGCGACCGGCGTCCTCGCACTGGCCGATGGCACTGTTCTGCAGGGGATCGGCGTCGGCGCCGTCGGCTCGGCCCTGGGCGAGGTGGTCTTCAACACCGCCATGACGGGCTATCAGGAAATCCTGACCGACCCGTCCTACATGAGCCAGATCCTGGCCTTCACCTTCCCGCACGTCGGCAATGTCGGCACGAACGTCGAAGACATCGAACAGATGGGCGGCGGCTCCGATACTTCCGCGCGGGGCGCCATTTTCCGCGACGTCCCGACCGATCCGGCCAACTATCGCTCGGACGCCTCGTTCGACGACTGGATGAAGCGGCGCGGCGTGGTCGGTCTGGCGGGCGTGGACACCCGCGCCCTGACCAAGATCATCCGCGACAAGGGCGCGCCCCATGCGGTCATCGCCCACGATCCCGAGGGCAATTTCGATCTGGACGCCCTGGTCGCCCAGGCCAAGGCCTGGACCGGCCTGGTCGGTCTGGACCTGGCCAAGCCCGCCTCGACGCTGCAGGCGTTCGAATGGAACGAGGGGCTGTGGGAATGGCCCGAGGGTCATCCGAAGACCGAAGGCCGCAAGGACGTCGTGGTCATCGACTATGGGGTGAAGCGCAACATCCTGCGCGCCCTGGCCTCGACCGGCGCCCGGATCACCGTGGTCCCCGCGACGACGACGGCGGAAGAGGTTCTGGCCCGCAATCCCGACGGCGTGGTCCTGTCAAACGGTCCGGGCGATCCGGCCGCGACCGGCGAATACGCCGTGCCCGAGATCCAGAAGCTGGTCGCCAGCGGCAAGCCCCTGATGGGCATCTGCCTGGGCCACCAGATGCTGGCCCTGGCCCTGGGCGCCAGGACCGTGAAGATGGATCAGGGCCACCACGGCGCCAACCATCCGGTCAAGGATTTGACCACCGGCAAGGTCGAGATCGTCTCGATGAACCACGGCTTCACCGTCGACCGCGACAGCCTGCCGGACGCCGTGACCGAAACCCACGTCAGCCTGTTCGACGGCACCAACTGCGGCATCGCGGTCAAGGACAAGCCGATCTTCAGCGTCCAGCACCACCCCGAGGCCTCGCCCGGACCGACCGACAGCCTGTATCTGTTCGACCGGTTCGCCGAACTGATGGGCGACCGCTGAGGCCATGAAACAGGGGGCGGCGCGGTCGGACTATCTGGACTGGCTGGCCCAGGCGCTGGCGGCGGCGCAAGCGTTCGAACCCTTGCCCGACGGCGATGCGGTGGTCGGCTACGCCACCGGCTACGACGCCGCCGACATCGCCCCCTTCGTGACCTCGCTGCGGGCCGTGTTCGACGGTTCGGTCGCCCTGGTCGTGGACCCGGACGCGGACCTGCGCGCCTTTCTGGCCGACCATCAGGTGATGGCCGTGGATGCGCCGGTCTGGCGCGGCTGGGCGCCCCATCCGGTGATGCAGCGGTTCGTCGCCTTCGCCGGGTTGCTGGGCGAGCGGCCGGGGGCGGCCCTGGCCTGCGACGTGCGCGACGTGATCTTCCAGGCCCCGCCGTTCGCGCCCGCGCCCCTGGGGCTGGAGGCCTTCGTGGAGGCGGACGGGCCGCTGGCGGACCATGCCTTCAACATGAAATATCTGCGCGCCCTGTTCGGTCAGGCCCAGGCGGACCGGATGGCCGACAGGGCCTGCCTGTGCGTCGGCACGCTGGTGGGGCCGCGCGCGGAGGTGTCGCGGCTGTCGCGGCTGATCCTGGCGCTGGCGTCCGCGCCGCGTTCGGAGATCGGCGGGGCGTTCGGCGCCGATCAGGCGGCCTTCAACCTGGCCATCCATCAGGGACTGATCGGGGCGACGGTGCAGGGCAACTACGGCCGGGTGGCGACGCTGGGCCTGACGCCCGGCGAGCGGCTGAGGTTCGAGGACGGCCGGGTGGTCAATCCGGACGGCGGGATCAGCCCCATCGTCCATCAGCACGACCGCCATCCGCATCTGGACGCGCCGGTCCATGCGCGCTGGGGCGCCGGGCTGGAGCATCGCAAGCGGGTGCGGCCGAAATCCGCAGGCCAGAAGCTGGAAAAGCTGAAGGCGTCGCTGCGCCGCCGGATGCCCGAACTGCGCTGAGGCGGCTATGCCAGGCCCAGGCGCTGGCGACGATGGATTTCAGGTCGGACCGGCGGGGCTGGAAGCCCAATTCGCGCCGGGCCAGGGCGATGTCCGAAACCAGATGGACCGGATCGCCCGCACGACGGTCGCCGGAAATCCGGGGCAGGTCCGCGCCGCTGTGATCCATGATCGCCGCCAGCACTTGGCGCACCGAATGGCCGTGTCCGGCCCCCAGATTATAGGCGGCGAAACCGCGTCGGTCGGCCAGCAACTGGCTGAGGGCGGACAGATGTCCCTGGGCAAGGTCGGACACATGGACATAGTCGCGCACCGCCGTGCCGTCGGCCGTCGGATAGTCGGCGCCGTGGATGGCGAAGTCTTTGATCCGGCCCATGGCGGCCATTATGGCGCGCGGGATCAGATGGGTCTCGACCGGCCGGTCCTCGCCGATCCGCCCCGAGGCCGAGGCCCCGCCAGCGTTGAAATAGCGCAGGGCCACCACCTTCAGTTCGTGGGCGGCGCTGGCGTCCGACAGGATCCGCTCGCACCCCAGTTTGGAGCGGCCATAGGGGGTGACGGGCGACAGAGGCGTCGCCTCGGTGATCGGCGCGTCGCCGGGGTCGCCATAGACCGCGCAGGAACTGGAAAAGACCAGCCGGTCCACCCCCGCCGCCCGCATCCCGCCCAACAGGCCGAACAGTCCGCCGATATTGTTGCGGTAATAGTCCAGCGGCGCCCGCACCGACTCAGGGACCACGGACGAGCCGGCGAAATGCATGACGGCGCGGATGTCGTGGGCGACCAGGGTGTGGCGCACATGGTCCGCGTCCCAGACATCGCCCTCGACCAGCGGGCCCCAGCGCACGAAGCGGCGTCGGCCTGTCGACAGGTTGTCCAGCGTGACGGGACGATAGCCCGCGGCGGCCAGGGCCTCGCAGACATGGGCGCCGATATAGCCTGCGCCTCCCGTGACCAGGATCGCCTTTCCAGATGTCAGCCCTGTCGCGACGTCGCTCATGGGCCCTTGTCGGACGTCAAAGGTCGGCAAAGCAACTTAAAATAGATGCGATATCTATTGGTAGTAGTTGTTTCGTCCGTCAGGGCAGGGGGGCGAAACTGCGGTCTTCGCGCAGGGCCATGGCCTTCTTCACGGCGATGGGGGCGGCGTGCAGCCAGTAGTCGGCGTCGTCCAGGCGACGCTGGCGGCGGCGCTCCAGTCCGCGCATCCGGCGCAGGGCGGCGTTTTCGAGCAGGCGCGCATGAAAGGCGCGGGGCGACAGTTCGGCGATGGCGGGAGAGCCGGGGACGGCGACGGCGTCGGGGCCTTTGGGCTCCACCGCCGGGTGGGCGATGGCGATGAACATGGATGTCTCGGTGCAGGAGGGGGAGGGCGCTTCTGCGCCGCATTCATGGTGAATTAACCACAGTTGCTGTGGATAGTTCCTGAGTGCGTCCGAAAAAAGTCCGTGAATCTAAAGGCTTATCGCCGCGATCTGGTCATAGGCGTTACCAGAAGGTTAATCCGAAGGCGGAGCTTCGGCTCGACGCCGAGGATCGACGATTCGGATTGGGGGAGGCCGCAAGGCGGCGCCGGTGGCAGTCCCTAGGGGAGTCGAACCCCTCTTTTCAGGTTGAAAACCTGACGTCCTAACCGATAGACGAAGGGACCGCGGCCGGGGCGGCGCATGTGCCCCGGTTCGGCCCCCTCTGCAAGCGAAAACTTACGCGGCCTCGGCGGTCGCCGGTACGAGCGCGTCTAGCGCCGGGAACAGGTCGGCGATCAGGTCCTCGACATGCTCCAGCCCGACCGACAGGCGCACCAGGCCGTCGCCGATGCCGGCCGTGACGCGCTGTTCCGGCGTCATGGCGGCGTGGGTCATGGTGGCCGGGTGGGCGATCAGGCTTTCGACCCCGCCCAGGGATTCGGCCAGGGTGAAGATCTCCAGGGTCTCGACCAGTTCGCGCACGGCGTCCGTGCCGCCGTTCAGCTCGAAGCTGAGCATGGCGCCGGGGCCTGCCTGCTGGACAGCGACCAGGGCGTGGCTGGGGTGGGATTTCAGGCCGGGATAGTGGACGACCTTGACCGCCGGGTGGGCGGCCAGCCGCTCGGCGATCAGGCCGGCCGTGGCCTGCTGGCGCTCGATGCGGGCGAACAGGGTGCGCACGCCCCGCAGCGTCAGATAGGCGTCGAAGGGCGAGCCGGTGACGCCGGTGCAGTTGGCCCACCAGGCCAAGGTCTGGTGATCCTCGGCGTCGGCCGAGACGACCGCGCCGCCGACCACGTCGGAATGGCCGTTGATGAACTTGGTGGTCGAATGAACCACGAAGTCGGCGCCCAGCTTGATCGGGTTCTGAAGGGCGGGCGACAGGAAGGTGTTGTCGCAGACGACCTTGGCGCCCGCCGCATGGGCGCGGGTGCAGATATCGGCGATGTCGACCAGACGCAGCAGGGGGTTGGACGGGGTCTCGACCAGGACCAATTTGGGCTTGAGAGCCAGGGCCGCCTCCAGGGCGACGGGATCGCCCTGATCGACCAGCAGCAGCTTGAAATGACCCTTCCCGGCGCGGGCGTTCAACAGGCGACAGGTGCCGCCGTAGCAGTCGTGCGGCGCGATCAGCAGATCGCCCGGCTGAAGCAGGGTCAGGGGCAGGTCGACGGCGGCCATGCCGGTGGCGGTGATGACGCAGCCCGCGCCGCCTTCCAACTCGGCCAGGGTCTCGGCCAGGACGTCGCGCGTCGGATTGCCCGAGCGGCTGTAGTCGTATTTCCGCTTCTGCTCGAAACCGGCGAAGGAATAGTTCGACGACAGATAGAGCGGCGGCATGACCGCGCCGTGGGCCGTGTCCGAATCCACGCCCGTGCGGGCGGCGATGGTGTGCGGATTGGCGGGACGGGAAGTCATGCTTTGATGTCCTTGAAGGCGGTGCGGAGGATGTCGCCGACGAAGGCGTCCTCCTTCAGAAAGGCGTCGTGGCCATAGAGGGAGGGCGCCTCGACGAAGCGCCACAGGGTCGGCAGCCGCGCGGCCAGTTCGCGGATGTCGTCGATCGGCACCAGCCGGTCGGAGGTGAAACCGATCAGGGTGACGGGGGTGGTTATGGCCTCGGGCGTCACGCTGTGGCGGTCCAGGGAATCGGACATCGACAGCCAGCGGGCCGGGGTGGTGTGGGTGCGGTACGCCTGGCCCCGCGCCGTCAGATAGTCGCAGACGGGATAGGCGCCGCCGACGGCCGCGGGCGCGGTGGTGTCAAAGCGGTCGTGGAATTCCTCGGCCGTGCGATAGGTGGTCATGGCCAGTTCGCGGGCCAGGGCCACGCCCTCCTCCGGGCGGCCGGCGGCGACGGCGAACTGCAGGATGCGGCGCTGGATGCCGCGCCAGGCGGTGGCCTGCGGATGGGCGCGGTGGGCGGCCGAGACGACGATCAACTGATCGGCCCAATGGGGATAAAGCTCGGCGAAGGCCAGGCCGATCATGCCGCCGTAGGAGCAGCCGACGAAGGCGGCGACCCGCTCGACCTTCAGATGGTTCAGCACCAGGGCCAACAGGCGCGCCTGGTCGTGGGTGGTGATGGTGACGGGGGTGTCCGAGAACTCGGCGCCCCATCTTTCGGAATTGGGCGCGAAATCGACGGCCAGGACCTGATAGCGCGACAGGTCGATGGGGCCGCGCACCGACACGGCGCCCGACCACCAGCCCAGGCCGTTGGTCTCGGTGCGGTGAACGAACCGCCCGGCCGAAATGCCGCCGGCGACGACGACGACGGGCGCGCCGATCCGGCCGTGAAGGCGGCCTACGATATTGGGCTGGTTCAGCTTTTCGCCCGACGTCAGGCGGAAGTCGGCGGGGATGGGGACGATGATGTCCCGGGCGCCGCCGCGTTCGCGGACCGGCGCGGCGACGGGCGCCGCAATCGGCTGACGCCGACAGTCGGGCTCTTCAAGCAGGGATGTTTCAGCCAGGGTCATCAATCGTCGTCCGCATCGTTCTCGCCTCAGCAAGGTCTCGATGCGGTGACAGATCGTGGAGCCTCGCCTCGCCGATGCTCCACTCATCTCTCGCGGTCCCGAAGAACCCCGCAGGAGTTGGCACCGTTTCGGGCGGAACCCGATGGTTGCCCCGGCGTCAAAGGGCCTAATCCCTCAGCCGGTCTTGATGAGTGACTTTACGTTGATCAAACGGGCGGCGCCGGTCAAGCGGAAAATTCCACCTTTATCGCGGTGTTGCGTGAGCGCATCGGGTTCGAAATGGGGGGAAAACGGTCCTGTCGCGAAAAAATCATCCAAGCCTGCTTGACAGACCGGGGGTGCGCCAATCACCCTAGGCCAAGATTTCAACCGGATCCGTCCCGTGCCGCAGCGCTCGTTCATCGCCGAAGTTTCCACCGTCGCCGGCCCCGCCGCGACGGGCTTCGGCATGGGCTCGACCCTCGGCGGCGCGACCCTCGGCGGCGCCATTATCGGCGGAACCATTACCGGCGGCACGACCGGCGCCACCACCATGCCCAGACGGGCGGGACGAGTTTAGCACGCCGAACGCAGGCGAACGCAGAACCCGAACCCCGCCCGGTCCGCCAGGCGGGGTTTTTCTTTTCACCCCACGCTCCCCATCCAGAAATCCGAGAAACCCCCGATGTCCGCCTCCCTCGCCGTCGTAGAGAAACCCGAACCGCTCGATCCCGATCACCGGCGGGCGCCCGAACCCGCCGCCGAGGTGGTGGTGCTGAAGTTCGGTTCGTCCATCCTGCGCAGCCCGGCGGAGGCGCCGCTGGTCGCCTCGGCCGTCTATGGCCATGTGCGGGCGGGTCGCAAGGTGGTGGCGGTGGTCTCGGCCTTCGGCGGCGCGACGGACCGGCTGCTCAGCGAGGCGCGGGCGCTGGGCCTGGCCCATTCCAACGACCTGCTGCCCGGCTATGTGGCCCTGGGCGAGGAGAAGTCGGCGGCCCTGGTCGCCATCGCCTGCGACCGGATCGGCCTGGACGCCTGCGCCCTGTCGGTGCGCGAACTGGGCATCGTGGCGGAGGGCGAGCCGGAGCATTCGCGCCCGTGCGGCCTGCGTCCCGACCACCTGAAACAGGCGCTGGACCGGCACGAGGTGGTGGTGGTCCCCGGCTTCGGCGCCGTGCGGCCGGACGGCAAGGTGGCCCTGCTGGGACGCGGCGGATCGGACCTGACGGCGGTGTTCCTGGCGGCCGAGCTGGGGCTGAAGAAGGTGCGGCTGGTCAAGGATGTGGACGGCCTCTACGACCACGATCCCAACGACAAGACGGCCCCGGCCCTGCGCTATCGCCGCGCCTCCTGGGACGTGGCGCGCAAGCTGGGCGGCGCCCTGGTGCAGCACGACGCCATCGACCTGGGCGAAAGCCGGGGGGTCGAGATCGAGGTGGCGGCCCTGGACCGGGCGGACGGCACGGTCATCGGCGAGAAGTCGGCGCCCCCCGGCCCGGCCCCGGCCCTGCCGCCGCTGAAGGTGGCGGTGGCCGGCTGCGGCGTGGTCGGCGGCGGGGTGCTGGGCCGGCTGCTGGTCGATCCGCGCTATGATGTCGTGGGCGTGCTGGTGCGCGATCCGAAGAAGGCGCGCGACGTGGCCTGTCCGGCCTCGCTGTTCACGGCCAGCGCCGAGGATCTGCTGTCGCGCAAACCTGACATCGTGCTGGAGGCCCTGTCCGAGGGCGAGGCCGGTCATGCGGTGATCCGCGCGGCGCTGGAGGCGGGCTGCGATGTGGCCAGCGCCAACAAACAGGCGGTCAGCCGCGATCCCGGCGGCCTGCAGGACCTGGCGCGGCGGCACGGACGCCGCGTCTTCTGGTCGGCCTCGGTCGGCGGCGGATCGCCGATGGTCGAGACGGTGCGCGCCGCCCGCGCGGCGGGCGAGGTCGTCGGCTTCGAGGCGGTGCTGAACGGCACGGTCAACTTCATGCTGGAGCGGCTGGGCGACGGCGCGGCCTTCGCCGAGGCCCTGGCCGACGCCCGGGCGGCGGGCTTCGCCGAGGAAGACCCGTCGTCGGACTTGGAAGGACTGGATGCGGCGGCCAAGGTGCGGCTGTTGTGCCACGAGGCGTTCGGCCGTTCGCCGGACGCGGAGGTGTCGCGCGACGCCCTGACCGAGGCGACATCGGCCGACGGCGGGGTGCGCCAGATCGGCGCCGCCCATCTGAAGGACGGGGTGGTCACGCCCTCGGTCAGGCTGACGGCGGACCACGGCGATCCGTTGTTCTCGGACCTGCGCGGCGAGGGCAATGCGCTGAAGGTGTACGGCGCGGACGGGCGGGTGTGGCGTTGCCGGGGACGCGGCGCTGGTCGCTGGGCCACGACCGAGAGCATCATGGCGGACCTGGCCGAGATCGTGCGCGCACGTCGCGCCGATGCGGGACTGAACTAGGGTCATGGCCGTCTTCACCCCCGTCAGCCTGGCCCAGGCCAGGGCGTTTCTAGTCGGCTACGACATCGGTCGGCCGGTGTCGCTGACCGCCATCGCCGAGGGGGTGGAGAACACCAACTATCGGCTGGACACGGTGCGGGACGGCGTGGCCCGGCGGTTCGTCCTGACCCTGTTCGAGGGGCGGACCGATGCGGCCTCCCTGCCGTTCTGCCTGGGGCTGACGGCGCATCTGGCCGGGCGCGGCTTTTCCTGCCCCATGCCCATCGAGGATCGGGCGGGTCAGTGGCTGGGACAGTTGAACGGCCGGGCGGCGGCGGTGATCGAATGGAAGACCGGCGCCTGGCTGAGGACGCCCGGCGAGGCGGATCAGGCGGCGGCGGGGGCGGTTCTGGCGCAACTGCATCTGGGGGCGGCCGACTTCCCGCTGCGCCGCGCCAATCCGGTCGGGCCGGCGGTGTGGCGGCGGTTGGCGGATCGGTGCGCCGAGGGCGTGGCGCGCGCTTCCGACACGGATCGGGCGCTGTTGAAACAGGTGGAGGCGGGGCTGGCGCGGCTGGGTGATCCGTTTACGGACGATTTGCCGGGCGGGGCGATCCACGCCGACTATTTCCCCGACAATGTGCTGTTCGAGGACGGGGCGGTTTCGGCCGTCATCGACTTCTATTTCGGCTGCGACGGCGCCTTCGCCTATGACCTGGCCATCGCCCTGTCGGCCTGGGGGTTCGACGCCGAGGGCCGGGCGCAGCCGCAGGCCCTGGCCGCCTTCCAGCGCGGCTACGAGGCGGTGCGGCCCCTGAGCCCGGTCGAGCGGGCGGCCCTGCCGCGTCTCGGCGAGGCGGCGGCGTTGCGGTTCACGGCGACCCGCCTGCACGACCGCATCTTCCACGATCCGGCCAATCTGGTGACCCCCAAGGACCCGGCCGTCTTCCTGCGCCGCCTGGACCACTGGCGGGCGGTGGAGCCGGCGTAAGACGGGCGAAAAAGACGGTGCAATCGGTGCGCTTCGTCTGAAATCAGGAAATTGAACTGCACCCGGAAAAAAGGTGCAAAGTGCAATTGCGCCGGGCGGCGATGTCAAAGACCCGAGGCGCAGTATCGCACGGTTTCGGGCCTGTATGGCCGAATGTCGCTGGCGGCGATCAAGTCGTTGAAATCGCGATGCCTGGATTGCGGAGTTGGGACCGATGCGACGCCTTTCTCCCTCCCCGTTCGGGGAGGGCGGCCGAGCGGAGCGAGGTCGGGTGGGGACGGCCGCACACGCTTCACCGATCTGTATTGCACCCGCTAAGCGCGTCCCTGCCGGGCCGCCCCCACCCGGTCGCTGCGCGACCACCCCGCCCGAACGGAGGGGACATGCGTATCGTCGCTGGAACCGAAAGCGTAACTGGGGTTTTGATGTGCAACGGCGAAAAGCGCCGCTCTCTTTCTCCCCGAGGATGACATCATGACCGACGAACAGATCAACGGCGCCGCTTCGCAGGTGCAAGGCAAGGTGCAAAAAGGCTTGGGCCAGCTGGTCGGCGACCAGAAGTTGCAGGTCGAGGGCGCCTATAACGACGCCAAGGGCAAGTCGCTGGAGACCTTCGGCAAGGCCATGGACGCCGTAGATCGCCTGGTCGAGAAGACCCCGGCCGATTATCGCGACAAGGCCCGCACCGTGGCGGCCGAGGCGCGCAAGCGTCCGCTGGTCACCACCCTGTCGGTCGCGGGCGTCGGTCTTCTGCTGATACGCGCCCTGACCGGCGGCAATCGCCGCTGAGTTCGGGTTCAGTGGCGGCCTGAAAAGGCCGCCACCGCGTCCAGCGCCGCCTCAACCGTCCCATTGACCACCGTCAACCGCTCGGGCCGATCGCCCAGGGCGGCGATGACGTTTGCGGCTTCGGGTTCGAAGCCCAGGACGTCGGAGACGAAGGCGCCGAACTTGGACGGGTGGGCGGTGGACAGGGCCACGACCGGTCCCCTGGCGCGATCCTGGCGACGCGCGGCGGCCAGGGCGACGGCTGTGTGCGGGCAGACCACGCGGCCCCAGGCCTCATAGGCATGGGCGATCTCGGCGCGGGTTTCGGCCTCGTCGATGGAGACGGCCGAGACCTCGGACCGCAGGGCGGCCAGCAGGTCCGGGTCGAAGGCGACGGCGCCGTCGCGGGCGAAGGTCTCGAACACCGCGCGGGTCGCCCCGGCGTCGCGGCCCGTCGCCTCGAACACCAGACGTTCGAAGTTGGACGGGGCCTGGACGTCCATGGAGACGCTGCCGCTCTCGACCGCCGCGCGGCGCGAATAGAGGCCGTCGTTGAGGGCGCGGGCCAGGGCGTCGTTCTGGTTCACGGCCGCCACGAAGCCGTTCGACGGCAGGCCCATACGGGTCGCGGCGATCCCGGCGAAGGCGTCGCCGAAATTGCCGGTCGGCACGACGAAAGTGGCGGCCCGGCCCAGCTGGGCGGTGGCGGAGACATAATAGGGGATCTGGCCCGCCAGCCGCGCCCAGTTGATCGAATTGACCGACGACAGCCGGCCGCGTGAGCGCAGATCCTCGTCGGCCAGCAGGCTTTTGACCAGGCGCTGGCAGTCGTCGAAATCGCCGCGCACGGCCAGGTTCAGCACATTGTCCGCCTGGACCGTCGTCATCTGTTTGCGCTGGATCGGCGACACGCGATCCAGCGGGTGCAGCACGATCAGATCGACGGACCGGGCCCCGGCGAAGGCGCGCACGGCGGCGGCGCCCGTGTCGCCCGAGGTGGCGGTCAGGATGGTCAGCCGCTCGCCCGAGGCCGACAAGGCCTCGTCGGTCAGGGCCGCGACCAGCTGCATGGCCAGGTCCTTGAAAGCGGCGGTCGGTCCGTGGAACAGCTCCAGCACGAACAGCCCCGGCTCCAGCTCGACCAGGGGCGTGACCAGCGGATGGTCGAAGCCGGCGGTCAGGCGATCCAGAGCGCGATCCAGCGCCCCGGCCGGCAGGGCGTCGCCGACGAAGGGCGACATGGCCTGAAGGGCGATGCGCTTGTAGTCCGCCGCGCCGGTCCAGGCCTGGGGCGAAAGCGCCGGCCAGGCGGCGGGCATATAGAGGCCGCCGTCCGGCGCGATGCCGCGCAGCAGGGCGTCGGCGAAATCGGTTTCGGGCGAGAGGCCTCGGGTCGAGACGTAACGGTCGGGGGAGGTGTTCATGATGCTGAAGGTCGTAGCCAGACGGGGCGGCGGCGTCATCCGGTTTCTGGCCCCGGCCGGGATGATTTTGTCGGGTTCCGCGGGCTTGTGGCCGGTTTGGCGCGCGAGGGGCGACGAAGGGATCGGCGGACGACAATTTCATGCCCTGTGCGACCTCCATCCCTGCCCGCCCCGTGGCCAGGATGGCCGACAGGGACGGGCGAAGGGCGTTGCGACCATCGCCCCGCTGGCGCCCGTCGTCGCGACGGTCCATGTCATGGGCATGAGACGACGCGATCTTCTGATCCGGCTGGGGTTGATCGCCGGGGGCGTGGGCGGAGCCTGGTGGCTGCGCGACCATGTGCTGTGGCGGGGGCCGACGGTGGTTTTCGCGCCGGGCGGGACGACGGGCTGGCAACCCTATGCCGAGCCGCGCGCCAGCACCCCGACGGTGGAGGTGTCCGTGGACGGTCGGCCGGTGCGGGCCCTGATCGATTCCGGGGCGCAGTATTCGGTGATCGACCGTTCGCTGGTCCAGACGCTGGGTCTGACCCATGTGTTCGACATCCCGATGGTGGCCTACGGCGTCGGCGGCCAGGCCCAGGTCGGGCGCGGCGCGACGCTGGATGTCCGCATCGGCGGCCCCCAGGGGGTGCGGCTGGAGGGGCTGCGCGCCGCGATCCTGGACCTGGGGCCGCTGGCCGGCGACAAGGGATTGGGCGCGCCCCTGATCCTGGGGCAGGATGTGCTGCGCGAACTGATCCTTGAACTGGATGTCCGCAGGCGGCGGATCCGGCTGATCTCGCGTGCGGGATGGACGCCGCCGCCGGGCCTGGCCCCTGTCGCGGTGACGCGGGCGGGCAAGGCGTTGCAGGCGGCGATCACGGTGGAGGGGGCCGCGGTCGATGCGGTGATCGACACCGGCGCATCGGCGGTGCTGGCCGTGACGCGCGAGACGGCCGACGCGGCGGGCCTGCTGGACGGCCGCCGGCGGACCCCGGGCCAGAGCATGGTGCTGGGCGGCGTGGTGGGAGCCGAGACGGTGATCGTCCGTACCCTGACCATTGGCGACGAATTGTATCGTCAGGCGGCGGTGGCCATCTATGACGACGTGGCCGTGCCGGGCTTTCCAAAGGCGCTGGTCGGCATGGCGGCGTTCGAGGATCGGCGCGTCATCCTGGACCTGCGCGGCCCGCGCCTGTTCGTCGAGCGGCCGATGGAGATCACGGTCGGGGCCTGACCGATTGAGGCTGGATCGGCGGCGGGGAACGGCCTAGGTCGGCGCCATGATCGAATTCACCCCCGAAATCGTCGCCCTGTTGTTCGCTGCGGCCATGGCGGCGGGGTTCGTGGACGCCATCGCGGGGGGCGGCGGCCTGATCACCGTGCCGGTGTTGCTGGCGGTCGGGGTCAGCCCGGTGGCGGCCATCGCCACCAACAAGATCCAGGGCAGTTGCGGCACCGCCTCGGCGACCTGGACCTTCTGGCGCAAGGGGCGGATCGATTTCGCCCTGCTGAAATGGCCGCTGATCGCCACGGCGGTCGGCGCCGCCCTGGGCGCCATGGTGGTCAGTTTCGTCGATACGACCTGGCTGATGGTGCTGCTGCCGCTGTTGCTGGCGGGGATCGCGGTCTATTTCCTGGTCGGCCCCAAGGCCAGCGACGAGGATGTCCATGCGCGGCTGACGCCCCTGGCCTTCGGGGCCGTGTCGGGCGGGATCGGCTTCTACGACGGCTTCTTCGGTCCGGGCGCGGGGTCCTTCTTCGCCCTGGCGCTGGTGACGCTGATGGGAATGGGGCTGACTCGGGCCACGGCCCATACCAAGGCGCTGAACTTCTCCAGCAATCTGGTGTCGGTGGTGGTGTTCGCCATCGGCGGCCATGTGCTGTGGGCCGTCGGGTTGACGATGGCGGTGGGGCAGGTGCTGGGCGGCTGGCTGGGGTCGCATGCGGCGATGCGGTTCGGGCCGAAACTGATCCGGCCCCTGCTGGTGCTGATCTGCATCGGCATGGTGATCAAGCTGCTGTCCGATCCCGCCAATCCCCTGAGGGCGTGGATCGAGGGCGTGATCTGAAACGGCTAGGCAGGGGCTTTGAGCACCGTCACTGGACGCACCGCGCCGGGCCAGAGCTGGATGCGATAACGGTCGTCGCCATCCAGGCCGTCTTCGGACAGGCTGTTCAATCCGCCGTGACAAACGCGGGCGGCATAGTCGCCGACGGGCGCGGCGATGCGTTCGGCCTGATCCGGATCATCGGTGCAGCCGAACACGATCAGCGCGCCGCTGGTCAGGCGGAGGCCGCAGTCGCGGACCTGATCCCACGCGTCCGTGTCGGGCGCCGGTTCCGACGGCAGGATTTGAAGTTCGACCGGAACCCGCATGTTGCGCGCCGTCCCTATGGCGATCAGGTCGGGGCCCACGGCCAGCATGGGGTCGCCGGCCGGGCCCCACAGGAGAGCGGGGTCGGTGACGAAGGTTTCGTCGCAGACGTAGAACTGGAAATAGTCCGCGAAGATGTCGAAGCGGCGGACCGTCATTCGCCCTAGCCCGCCAGGGCCGTCGCCACCACCGCCCTGGCCTCGGCCTGAACCTGGGCCAGATGGTCCGGGCCGAGGAAGGATTCGGCATAGATTTTATAGACGTCCTCGGTGCCCGAGGGGCGGGCGGCGAACCAGGCGTCGGCGGTGACGACCTTCAGCCCGCCGATGGCCTCGCCATTGCCGGGGGCCTTGGTCAGGATGTCGGTGATGGCCTGCCCCGCCAGGGCGGTGGCGGTGACGTCCGAGGGGCTGAGGGCGGCCAGACGGGCCTTTTCCGCGCGGGTCGCCGGGGCGTCGACGCGGGCGTAGGCGGGGGCGCCGTACTGGTCGGTCAGGTCGGCGTAGAGCCGGCTGGCGCTGCGCCCGGTGCGGGCCTGAATCTCGGCGGCCAGCAGGCACAGGATGAGGCCGTCCTTGTCGGTGGTCCACACCGTCCCGTCCTGACGCAGGAAGGAGGCGCCGGCCGATTCCTCGCCGCCGAAGCCCACGGTTCCGTCCAGAAGGCCCGGCACGAAATGTTTGAAGCCGACCGGAACTTCCAGCAGGCGGCGGCCCAGGCCGGCGACGACCCGGTCGATCATGGACGACGAGACCAGGGTCTTGCCCACCGCCACGTCCGCGCCCCAGCCCGGCCGGTTGGCGAACAGATAGGCGATGGCGGCGGCCAGGAAATGGTTGGGGTTCATCAGGCCCGCGTCGGGGGTGACGATGCCGTGGCGATCCGCGTCGGCGTCGTTGCCGAAGGCGACATCATAGGCCGATCCGCCCTTCATCATGCCGATCAGACCGGCCATGGCCGAGGGCGAGGAACAGTCCATGCGGATCTTGCCGTCGGCGTCCAGCGGCATGAAGGCCCAGCGCGGGTCGACGGCGTCGTTGACGACGGTCAGGTCCAGTCTGTGACGCTCTGCGATCTCGCCCCAATAGGCCACGGCGGCGCCGCCCAGCGGATCGGCGCCGATGCGGACCCCGGCGTTTCGGATGGCCTCCAGGTCCACGACGCGGGGCAGGTCGTCGATATAGGCGGACAGATAGTCGAACCGGCCCGCCGCCGCCTGGGCCTGGGCGGACGGGACGCGGCGCACCTGGGTCAGGCCGCCCTCGATCAACTGGTTGGCGCGGGCGGCGATGGCGGCGGTGGCCTCGCTCCCGGCCGGGCCGCCCGAGGGGGGATTGTATTTGATGCCGCCGTCGCGGGGCGGATTGTGCGACGGGGTGATCAGGACGCCGTCCGCCTGGCGCGCGTTGGCCCGATTGTGCGTCAGTATGGCGTGGGACACGGCGGGGGTGGGGGTGAAGCCGTCGCGGGCGTCGATCAGCACCTGGACCCCGTTGGCGACCAGCACCTCCAGCGTGGTGCGGAAGGCGGGTTCGGACAGGCCGTGGGTGTCACGCCCCAGGAACAGGGGGCCGTCCACGCCCTGGGCCGCGCGGTATTCGGCGATCGACTGGGCGATGGCCAGGATGTGGGCCTGGTTGAAGGCGCCGTCCAGGCTGGACCCCCGGTGGCCCGAGGTGCCGAAGACCACCCGCTGCTGGGGCTCGGTCATGTCTGGCTGGACCGTTTCATAGGCGCCCAGCAGGGCGTCCAGGTCGATCAGGTCTTCGGGGCGTGCGGTCAGGCCGGCGCGATCATGCATCGTTGGTCAATCAATCGTTTCAGACAAGGCGGGTCAGACAAGGCGGGGCGGCGCTCAGGCGCCGCCGAAGGTGTCGCAGGATGCGGGATCGCCCGACTGATAGCCGCGCTGCAGCCATTCGACCCGCTGGGCCGAGGAGCCGTGGGTGAAGCTTTCGGGCGAGACGCGGCCGCCGCCGCGCCGTTGCAGCGCATCGTCACCGATGGCCTGGGCGGTCTTCATGCCCTCCTCGATGTCGCCGGGCTCCAGCGCGACCTGACCGTTCGAGACGGCGGCGGCGTTCTTGGCCCAGACCCCGGCGTAGCAGTCGGCCTGAAGCTCCAGCGCGACGGAATAGCGGTTGGCCTCGCCCTCGCCACGCGCCCGCTGCTGGGCCTGACGCACCTGATCCGAGGTGCCGGTCAGAGTCTGGACGTGGTGGCCGAACTCATGGGCGATGACATAGGCGCGGGCGAAATCGGCGCCGGAGGCCCCGAGCTGGGTCTCCATCTCCTGCCAGAAGTTCAGGTCCAGATAGACGGTCTTGTCGTTGGGGCAGTAGAAGGGACCCATGGCCGACTGGCCGTAGCCGCAGCCGGTTCCCGTACCCTGTTCGTAGATCACGACCTTGGGCGGCTGATAGCCCTTAAGCTTCTGCGCCCAGACGTCGTTGATGTTGGCGCCGATGACATCGACGAACCGGCCGGCCTGGTCCTGGGGCGTGCCGACCTGGCCCTGCTGTTCCGAGGCGCCGACGCCGCCCAGCTGGCTGGCCAGTTGCGTCGTGGTGGACGGGTCGATGCCGAAGACGAAATAGCCGATCAGGGCCAGCACGCCCACGCCGATGCCGCCTCCCGCGATGGCGCCGCCCCCCATGCCGCGCCGGTCCTCGACCCCGCCGCCCGTTCGTCCGCCCTGCCAGCGCATCCGCCTATCTCCCGTCTGATCGCCCCTAAGCTAGGCCGGAACGCGGGGGCGAGGGAAGGGATGCGTGGTCCTAACGCGACCGATCCAGCCAGGCGTCGATCTGGCTGACGCCCTGGGTGGTCTGCTGGCGGCGTTCGGCGGCGGACTGGCGCAGCGCCCGCTCCTGTTCCGGGCTGTAGAGGAGGCGGGGCGGCAGGGCGGACGGGGCCGCCGGTTCGCGCGCAGTCTCGATGGCGCGCAGGCGCAACTGGGTCTCGATCTGCTGCTGGCGGGCCTGATCGGCGTTGGACTGGGACTGGGCGCGCAGACGGTCGTTTTCGTAGCGATGCTGGTCGGCGATGGCGGCGGGTATGCCGCCCGGATAGGCGCCATAGGGGCGGCCGGGCGCCGGATAGGTCTGGGTCGGGTAGATCTGGGCCAGGACGGGCGTCGCGGCGGCCGCCAGCAAGGTCGTCAGGGTCAGGAGCCTTCGCATGGACGATAGATGGTACCGGCGGCCGCATCCGCCAAGCGGAGCCGCAACCCTTTGACTTGTCGTGGGTTCATCGCCCCGAACCCCTTTCCGACACGGAGCATTTCCCATGGCCCAGACCCTTTCCGGCAAGACCGTCGCCATCCTGGCGACCGACGGCGTCGAACTGATCGAACTGAACGAACCGATGAAGGCGCTGAAGGATGCCGGGGCGGTGGTCGAGATCGTGTCGTTGAAGGCCGGGGAGTTCCAGGGCTTCGACCATCTGACGCCGGGCGAGAAGGTGACGGCGGACAAGGCGGTGGCGGCGGTGGACGCCTCGGCCTATTCGGCGCTGCTGCTGCCGGGCGGGGTGGCCAATCCCGACCTGTTGCGCGCCGATGCGGATGCGGTGGCCTTCGTGCGGGCCTTCTTCGATGCGGGCAAGCCGGTCGCCGCCATCTGTCACGCGCCCTGGCTGCTGATCGAGGCGGGGGTGGTCGAGGGGCGTCGGATGACGGCCTTCGAGAGCATCCGCACCGACCTGAAGAACGCCGGGGCCGATGTAGTCAATGAAGAGGTGGTGGTGGATCAGGGACTGGTCACCAGCCGTTGCCCCGACGACATCCCGGCCTTCAACGCCAAGATGATCGAGGAATTCGGCGAGGGGCGGCACGAGGGACAAGCCGCTTAAGTCGGCCTGCCGCAACACCCTCGTCGTGATTCCGGGGTCGAGCAAGGCGAGCCTGGGTTCCGGGTTCGCCCTGCGGGCGCCCCGGAATCACGTCCGGCAGGCTCAGGGCATGGCCCAGACCGAGGATCGCTTGATCTCCTGATCCTCCAGCTCGCGCGAGGTGGGGACGCGGTATTCGGCCAGGAAGTCCAGGCCCGTGCGCGGGAAATAGGTGCGGCCCGGATCGCCGATCAGGACGCGCGTCCCCCGGCTGCGGGCCTGGGCCAGCCAGGCCAGGACGGCCTCGGTCATCGGGCGTTCGTAGCAGATGTCGCCCGCGCAGATGACCTCGACCTCGGGCGGGGCGGCGTCCAGCAGATTGGCCTGGGTGAAGGTCAGGGTCACGCGGTTGGCGGCGGCGTTGGCGGCGACGGCGGCCTGACAAAAGGGGTCGATGTCCGCGCACAGGACCGAGGCCGCGCCCGCCCTCATCGCCGCCACGCCGACCAGGCCCGAACCGGCGGCGAAGTCCAGCACCCGCTTTCCCGCCACCTCATGCGGATGATCCAGCAGATAGCGGCTCAGCGCCTGACCGCCCGCCCAGGCGAAGGCCCAGAAGGGCGGCGGCACGCCCATTTCACCCAGCTCCTCCTCGGTCAGCCGCCAGATCGGGGTGATCTCGTCGGCCAGCCACAGGGAAATCTCCGGCGCGTGCGGCACGGGTTGAAGACGGGTGTTGTCCCGAATGAAGGCGGCGGGGTCGGCGATCGTCATGCCGGGCGGCGGGTCGCCGTTCGGATCACGTCCAGATAGCCGGGCGACACCTCCATCGCCGCCGCTTGCGGCCGGGCGTGGATGGCGCGGTGCAGGCGCGGCAGCTTCCAGCACGGCACATGCATGAACAGATGATGCTCGGCGTGGAAGTTGACCCAGTAGGGGGCGATGAAGGCGCGCTCCCACCAGGCGGCGCGGGTGGTGCGGGCGGCGCGGAAGGGATCGACGGCCGAACCCTCGACACAGGCGTGTTCGGCGATGTTCCTCAGCCGCGTCACCATGGGGAACCAGGTCGCCATCGGCAGCAGCCACAGGACGAAGAAGGCCCACCACAGACCAGCGGCGACGAAGCCCGCCAGCAGGACGGCGTTGAAGACCAGGAAGGGCAGGACGGACCGGCCCGTCACGACCGCCTCATAGTCGTGGGCGGCTTCGCCCATGGGTTTGGCGCGATCGCCCTGGGGGCGGTTTGAGCGCGGCGCAGCACGCGTCTGGGCCAGGGGCAGCAGCACCCGCTGTTTGAAGAAGGTCTGGCCGGTCAGGTCGCGGATCAGCTTGCGCCGCAGCGAGGCGGGGCTGACGGGGAAGGGCGCCGACAGCATCAGGTCCGGGTCCTCGGCCTGCTGGGCGAAGCGGTGGTGGGTCAGGTGATAGGGGCGATAGGCCGCCAATGATGCGCCGATGGGCGTGGCGCACAGCCAATGGCCAAGGAAGTCGTTCAGCCGGGGCGACTTGGACAGACCGCCGTGCGCCGCCTCGTGCATCAATATGGCCAGGCCCAGCTGGCGCGTGCCGACGATCATGACGCACAGGGGGATCAGCCAGGGCACGGCGACGCCAGCGGCCACGGCCAGGGCGATCACCGCCCAGCAATGCGCGACCAGCAGCGGCCCGGCCCAGGCCGAGCGCGTCTGGAACGGCGCCCATTCCTGGGGCGTGAACAGAACCGACGGAGCGATGCGCGGGGCGGCGGGCATGGGGTCATCCTACGCCCATCGGCGCGTCTGGAAAAGCAACGGATGAATGTGCGGATATCCTGACAAAAAGTCAGGTTGACATGACATAGCGTCGATGTCAGGTTGGCCTTACACATGGAGAGGCAGATGTTCACCGCCTGGAAGACCGGAACGCCCGCGCATCGGCGCTATCTGATCCGCACCCTGGCGTTCACCGCGCCCTATGTCGCGATCTGCGTGGCGATGATGACCACGAACCTCTTTGACGACCTGATGGGAAAGCCGGCGGCCTGGGGGCTGGCGGCGGCGGTGTCGGCGCCGGTGATCGGCCAGATCTGGGCGACCCTGGCGCTGATGCGCGAAAGCGACGAGTTCGTGCGCGGCGTGACGGCCAAACAGTTCATCGTCGCCGCAGGCCTGGCCCTGGCGCTCGCCACCTTCTGGGGCTTCGGCGAAAGCTTCGCCGGGGCGCCGCATATGCAGACCTGGCTGATCGTGCCTGTGTTCTGGGCCATGTACGGCCTTGTCTCGCCCTTCATTCGGAGCAGCCGATGAAGAACCGTCTGAAGCTGCTGCGGGTCGAGCGGGGCTGGACCCAGGAACAGCTGGGTCAGGCGCTGGGGGTGTCGCGTCAGGCGGTGATCGCCGTGGAGACCGAGCGGCACGATCCGTCGCTGGACCTGGCCTACCGGATCGCCGCCGTGTTCGAACGGCCGGTGGAAGAGATTTTCGAGAACTCGCATTCGGGCTGACCCGAATGTCGGAATAACCTTACAATTGGAGACTGTGATGTCGAACCCCATTCGCCCTTGCCGGGGCGTCTTCGCGCCCCCGCGCCTCGCCGCCGTCCTGGGCGTCCTGATCGCTTGCGCCGTCGCCGACGACCCGGCCCAGGCCCAAGCGCAGGCCCAGGCCAGCGGCGCGGTCGCCACGGCCGCCGCGCCCTTCGTCTCGGATCGTCTGTCGGTCGAGGTGGTGGGGTCGGGGCCGGACGTGATCCTGATCCCCGGTCTGGCGTCCTCGCGCGAGGTGTGGCGGGCGACGGCAGACCGGCTGAAGGCGACGCACCGGGTGCATCTGGTGCAGCTGGCCGGGTTCGCAGGCGAGCCGTGGACCCACGGCGACGGCGCCTTCGTCCAGCCCGAGGTCGAGGAACTGGCCCGCTATATCCGTCAGGCGGGGCTGAACCGGCCGGCGGTGATCGGCCATTCGCTGGGGGGCTTGAGCGGCCTGTTGCTGGCGCAGCAGCAGCCGGGCCTGGTCGGGCTGCTGATGACGGTGGACAGCCTGCCCTTCTACAGCGCCCTGTTCGGCCCGACCGCGACGGCCGAAAGCGCCAGACCGTTCGCCGACCGGGCGGCCGCCCTGATCCTGGGCGCGGACGAGGCCGGGTTCCGCACGCAGCAGGCGGCCACGGCCCAGGCCCTGTCGCGGACGCCGGGCGAGCAGGCGCGGATCGTGGACTGGTCGATGGCCAGCGACCGCCACGCCGTCGCCTCGGCCATGAAGGACGTGATGACCACCGACGCGCGGCCGGGCCTTGCGGCCATGACGACGCCGGTGACGGCCCTCTACGCCGCCGATGCGGACGGCGGGGCGCCGGCGGCGGGTGCGGATGCGATGTGGGGGAGGGAGTATTCGTCCCTGCCGGGCGCGACGCTGATCCGGGTGAACGGATCGCGCCATTTCATCATGGCCGATCAGCCCGAACGGTTCGCGGAACGGGTGGACGCGTTCCTGGCGAAGTGAAATCCGAAATCCGTCATCCCAGGTCTTGCGCCTGGGATGACGGGCTTCCAAACCGATCAGTTCTTCGGCGTCACGTCGCCCGCCTTGGCGGGGGCGCCGTCGAACTGGTCGGCGTAGACGGGGTTGAGCAGGGCGCGGAAGGCGCTCTGGGGCAGGGCGACCCAATAGGGGCCGTCCGAATAGGGGCCGATCTGATACGGCCCCATCAGGAAGGTGACGCCGCCCGCCTTGCCCGGCGTCGTGCCCGGCGTCAGGACGAAGGGGGTCGAGACGGCCTTGGGGCAGGTCCACATCTTGCCGTCCAGGGTCGCGGCCTCGGACCCTGGCGAGCGGGCCTGTTTGGCGGCGTTGGCGGCGGCGCACAGGGCCTTGTCCAGCACGGTCAGATCGGCGCCCGGACGGAACAGGTCGGCGAAGCCCAGTCGCTTGTTGGTCGTCTTGTCCCAGATCACAGAGGCGAAGCTGGTGTTGGGGTGGGCGCCGCCCGTGAACTCGAAATCGGTGCGGGCCAGGCTGACCAGCTTGGCCGTCTCGGCGCCGGGCGCGAAGGCGATGGACTTCTCATAGGGGTTGGGTCCGCCGCCGGCCTCGCTGAGATCGGCCTGGGCGCCCTCCTCGAACTGTTTCAGGTCGCGCACCATGTCGGCATAGAGGGCGGCGTGCAGGGCGGGGGTGGTCTTGACCGTCTGCGGCAGGGTCAGTTTGACGGTGGCGTAGGGGGTCTTGCTGTCATAGCCGACGGGGGTGTTGTCGGCGGCGACGGCCGGGACCGGGGCGGCCTTGGGCGCGGGGGCCTTGTCCTCTCGGCGCTGGCAGGCCGCCAAGGACGCCGAAAGGGTCGCGGCGACGGCGACGGACAGCAGCAGGATGCGGGGGGCGGAGGTCATTGTCGTTTTCCTATCGTTCGACGCGCGGCGTCTCTCTGCTTGAGGATAGTCGGTCATGGCGCGGCGCCCAAGGCGCCCAGGGCGACGGCGGCCAGCAGTATAAGGCCGGCGTCGCGGTTCGACTTGAACAGTTTCAGCGCCAGGGCGCCGTCGCTGCGGTCCAGGCGCGCGACCTGCCGCGCCAGATGGACGGCGTAGGCGACAAGGCCGATCCAGAACAGGGCGCCCAGACCGGCCGCCGCGCCCGCCGCGCCCGCCAGGACGACGGCCAGACCATAGAAGACGGCGACGCCCGGACGCACGGCCGAGGCCAGGCGCCGCGCCGAGGACTTGACCCCGATCATGGCGTCGTCCTCGATGTCCTGCAGCGCGTAGAGGGTGTCATAGCCCAGGGTCCAGAACACCCCGCCCAGCCACAGCAGGACGGCGGGGACATAGGCCTGCCAGACCAGGGCGACGGCATGGCCGCTGTCGCTGGCGGGCGACCACAGGAAGGGGCGGAACTCTCCGGCGATGTCGGCGGGCAGCAGAAGGGCGGCCGCCGCCAGGGGCAGGGCGGCGGCGAACCCCATCAGGGCGCCCCAGTTGAAGGTCAGGCCCAGCCAGGCCTGGGGCCACCAGGTGATCCGCTTCATGAAGGGATAGGCCGCGACCAGGGCCAGCGACCCGACGCCCAGCAGGATGGCCACGGTCGGCAGGGTCAAAAGGATCATCAGGCTGATCAGGCTGCACGCCATGACGAAGGCCCAGGCCTGTTTGACGCTGATCCGGCCCGACGGAATGGGGCGCAGGGCGGTGCGGGCGACCCGGGCGTCGAAATCCCGGTCCACGATGTCGTTGAAGGCGCAGCCCGCCGCCCGCATCAGACAGGCGCCGACCGCGAAGCCGACGAACAGCCACAGCTCATAGAGGCCGGGACTGCGCCGATACTGGGCCAGGGCCAGGGCGATCCCCTGCCAGCCGGGCAGCAGCAGCAGCCAGATGCCGATGGGCCGGTCGAACCGTCCCAGCTTCAGCCAGGGTTTCAGCCCCTCGGGCGCATGGCGATCCACCCAGTTGGCGCCGGCGTCGGGAAGGGGGGCGGAGGTCATGGCCACGACTTAGCGGTTCCGGGCCGGGGGGTGAAGGGCGCAGGGCAGATCCTTCTCACTGTGGGAGCAGGTGGCCCGGAGGGCCGGATGAGGGTCGGACGGCGGGCCAGGTCGCAATCCGACCCTCACCCTTTCGCGCCAGAACGACGGCTGCCGCCGTCGTGCGCTCAAGCCCTCTCCCAATGGGAGAGGAACGAAAAAGGGGGCTGGTGCGACCAGCCCCCTCTCGGTTCAACGCTTCATCGCCGATCAGTTCTGATACACCTGCCCCGAACCGGAGACGCTGCTGTTCAGCTTGGCGGGGCGCAGGGCCAGGTTGACGTCGCCCGAGCCGTTGATGTCGATATCGACCGTGCCGCTGGCGGCGAGCGTGGCCTCGCCCGAGCCGGCGATGTCGACCTTGGCGTCCGTCAGCGTCAGGCTGGCCAGGTCGGCGTCGCCCGAGCCCGAGATGTCCAGGTCCAGCCTGTCGGCGCGGCCCGAGGCCGAGACGTCCGACGACCCGGACACGGCCACCGACATTGACGGCTGGTCATACTGACGAATGGTCAGATCGCCCGAGCCGTTGGAGACGAAGCGGCGCACGTTCGGGGCGGTGACCACCACCTTCAGTTCGTCGCGTTCCGACCGGGCGGAGAAGTTTCCGCTGCTCCAGCCGAACACGACGCGTTCGTCGCCGTCGGCCAGGCGGATGCGACCATCCTCGACCGTCACGCGGTCGGCCAGGGCCTTGGGCCCGGTGACGACGACGGAGCTGGCCGGGCCCTGAACATAGTCGACGTCGACGCTGGAATCGACGGTCAGGGTTTCGCCGCCGGTCCAGGCCAGGGTGCGGGTGGTCATGGGGCCGAGGTCGTCGGTCCCGCCGCCCTTGACCCGCTCGAAGCGGACGCTCTCGCCATTGTCGTCCCTGAAGGTCCAGGCCCAGCCGTGGCGCTGCAGGTCGTGGCCGCCGATGGCGACGGCGCCGCCCACGGTGACAAGGCACAGCACCAGGGCGGCGCCGGCGATGATGAACAGGGTGCGGATCATGCCGAAACTCCCGAAGTCGAGGTGGATGGGGCAGGCGTGGGCTCAAGTGCGGGCTTGAGCAGGCGATAGTGCAGGCGGGCGAACCAGACGACGCCGTTGACCAGCCAGATGGTGAAGATGGTCAGAAGCGCCGCGATGAACACCGCCCCGGCCATCAGGCCCAGACCCATCAGGATCGCCGCGAACGGACCGCCGGGGAAGCCGGCGAACGGTCCGGCGACCATGATGACCCCGCCGGCGACGAACAGGGCGACGGCGGCGATGAAGAAGCCGAACACCGTCCCGACCACCCCCATCAGAATGGGCAGCAGGATCAGGATGTCGAGCGCGCCCAGGCCCAGCACCGCGAAGACGGCGCCGGCGGCGGCGGACGGGTTCTTTTCCTGGTGCCAGCGCTGAATGCCGGCCTCGGCCTTCAGTTCGCGGGCCAGGCGGACCGGATCGCCCAGGGCTTCGGCGACCTCGGCCTCGGTGCGACCGGCGGCGATCCCGTCGTCGAAATGGGTCTGATAGTCGGCGACGATGTCGTTGGCCGTGGTGGTCGGCAGACCGACCAGCCCGTCCTTGAGGCGGTTGATGAAATCGGCGCGCGTCATTGGGCGGCTCCCTGATCGGCGTCGTTCGCCACGATGGCGTCGACGGCCTTGGTGAAGGCGGACCATTCGGCGGTCTGGGCGGCCAGGGCCGCGCGACCCGCCTCGGTCAGGCGATAGTATTTGCGCGAGGGACCGGCGGAGGATTCGACCAGATAGGTCTCGACCTGGCCCTCCGACTGCATCCGCCGCATCAGCGGGTAGATGGTGCCTTCGCCCATGTCGATCGCGTCCGACAGGCGGCTGGCGATCTCATAGGCGTAGCTGTCCGCCCGGCTCAGAAGCGCCAGGACGCAAAGGCCCAGCACCCCTTTCTTCAACTGTATCTCGATGGTTTCAGACACCGCGATCTCTCCCTGTGTGTAGGGATTGACTACGGCAAGGTATCTGGCGACGCAAGGTAGCTGTCGAAACATGACAGCGATTTAATCGAGGCGGACAACCGTCGAGCCGCGGGTCGATCTTGGGCGGCATTGCGGCGATGGCGCGTTGTTCGCTTGGCAAGCCGAAAGCGATCCGATAGGTCAAATCCATCGCCGGGCGTGGGAATCGCGCCAGTGTGATTACTTGCGAGCCATTCGCAAGTGTCTGCTGTAGAACGGTTTTATGGGGAAGACTCCGATGGGGATGGGCAATCGAGCCCGGAGGACGCTGGGGGGGACTGCGGCCTCCATCGTGCTTGGGACCGGACTGGCGGTGTTCGCCGCCGCGCCGACCTGGGCGCAGGATCTGATGGGACAGCCGACGCCGGGGGGCATTGACCTGCAACCCGCAGCCTCGCCGCTGAAGCATGACGCCATCGCCTTCCACAACGGGCTGCTGGTGGTGATCACCGCCATCACCCTGCTGGTGCTGGGCCTGCTGGCCTGGATCGTGTTCCGCTACAACAAGAAGGCCAATCCGACGCCCGCGCGCTGGAGCCACAACACCACGATCGAGATCATCTGGACGGTCATGCCGGTCCTGATCCTGGCGGGCATCTCGCTGTTCTCGTTCCGGCTGCTGTTCGCCTATCACGACATGCCGACGCCGGACCTGACGGTGAAGGTGACCGGCAACCAGTGGAACTGGGCCTATGAATATCCCGACCAGGGCGTTGCGGAATATATCTCCAACATGCTGCCCGAGGACGAGGCCAAGGCGCGGGGCGTGCCCTATCGCCTGGCGGCGACCGAGCCGATGGTCGTGCCGGTCGGCAAGACGGTGCAACTGGTCATCACCGCCTCGGACGTGATCCACGCCGTGGCCCTGCCGGCCTTCGGTCTGAAGACCGACGCCGTGCCCGGCCGGATCAACACCACCTGGTTCAAGGCCGAGCGCACCGGCGTCTTCTACGGCCAATGCTCGGAACTGTGCGGCGTCGACCACGCCTTCATGCCCATCGAGATCCGGGTCGTGACCCAGGCGCAGTTCGAACAGTGGCTGGCCTCCAAGGGCGGCTCGATGAAGCCCAAGGTCGCCGCGCCCGCCGCCGCCGCGCCCGCCGCCGCCCCCGCCGCTCCGGCCGAGGGTGAAGCCGCCGCTGCGCCGGCCGCCACCGCCGGCGCCCCTGGCGCCCAACCCGTTCCCGCCGCGGCGCCCGCCGCGCCGGCCGCCCAGTAAGAGGCGAACAGATCCATGGCTGACGCTACCGCAACCCGCGACGCGACCCACATCGGTCACGCCCACGACCATCATCATCACGACGACCACAAGGTGGGCTTCTTCACCCGCTGGTTCCTGTCCACCAACCACAAGGACATCGGCACCCTGTATCTGATGTTCGCCATCATGGCGGGCATCGTCGGCGGCGCCCTGTCGGGCCTGATCCGCTGGGAACTGGCCGAGCCGGGCATCCAGATCTTCAAGGAAGGCTCGTCGATCCAGCTGCTGGGCCTGGTGGAGCAGTCCAAGCACGGCTACAACGCCGTGGTCACGGCCCACGCCCTGATCATGATCTTCTTCATGGTCATGCCCGCCATGATCGGCGGCTTCGGCAACTGGTTCGTGCCCATCATGATCGGGGCGCCGGACATGGCCTTCCCGCGCATGAACAATATCTCGTTCTGGCTGCTGGTCGCCGCCTGGTGCCTGCTGATCCTGTCGATGTTCGTCGACGGCGGGCCGGGCAAGGGCTTCGGCGGGGGCTGGACGGCCTATCCGCCGCTGTCGACCACGGGCCACGTCGGTCCCGCCTTCGACCTGGCCATCTTCGCCCTGCACGTCGCGGGCGCCAGCTCGATCCTGGGCGCGATCAACTTCATCACCACCATCCTGAACATGCGCGCGCCGGGCATGACCCTGCACCGGATGCCGCTGTTCGCCTGGTCGGTGCTGATCACCGCCTTCCTGCTGCTGCTGTCGCTGCCCGTCCTGGCCGGCGCCATCACCATGCTGCTGACCGACCGCAACTTCCACACCCACTTCTTCGATCCGGCCGGCGGCGGCGATCCGATCATGTACCAGCACCTGTTCTGGTTCTTCGGCCACCCGGAAGTGTACATCCTGATCCTGCCGGGCTTCGGCATCATCAGCCACATCGTCTCGACCTTCAGCCGCAAGCCGGTGTTCGGTTATCTGGCCATGGCCTACGCCATGGTGGCCATCGGCTTCGTCGGCTTCATCGTGTGGGCGCACCACATGTACACGGTCGGCATGAGCATCAATCTGCGCGCCTATTTCATCGCCGCCACCATGATCATCGCGGTGCCGACGGGCGTGAAGATCTTCAGCTGGATCGCCACCATGTGGGGCGGGTCCATCAGCTTCAAGACGCCCATGCTGTGGGCGATCGGGTTCATCTTCCTGTTCACCGTCGGCGGCGTGACCGGCGTGGTCCTGTCCAACGCCGGCATCGATTACAGCCTGCACGACACCTATTACGTCGTGGCCCACTTCCACTATGTGCTGTCGCTGGGCGCCGTCTTCGCCATCTTCGCGGGCTTCTACTACTGGTTCGAGAAGATGTTCGGGGTGAAGTACAACGAGTTCCTGGGCGCGACCCACTTCTGGATCATGTTCGTGGGCGTGAACCTGGTCTTCTTCCCGCAGCACTTCCTGGGTCTGCAGGGGATGCCGCGCCGCTACATCGACTATCCCGAGGCCTTCACCCTGTGGAACCACGTCTCGTCCATCGGCTATGCGATCACGGCCGTCGGCGTGGTGGTCTTCCTGATCATGCTGGCCGAGGCGGCGATCCGTCGCCGTCCGGGCGTGGCCAATCCGTGGGGCGAGGGCGCCACGACCCTGGAGTGGACCCTGTCCTCTCCGCCGCCGACGCACCAGTTCAACGAACTGCCGGTGGTCAAGGGCGACGAGCACTGACACCCGACCTTGCGCCGTCCTTCGGGCCTGTCCCGAGGGTCGGCCGGGGCGGCGACGAAAGACTGGGATGGGCCTCGGACGGACTGTTCGGGGCCCTTCTTTTTGTTTCTGGGAAAATGGAGACCCTCGGGACAAGCCCGAGGATGAGGGTGTAGAAGATGACCATCGTGACCCCGACCGACCTCGACCAAGCCGCCATCTCGACCGCCCAGCCGGAGGACTTCTTCCAGCTGTTGAAGCCGCGCGTGATGTCGCTGGTGGTGTTCACCGCCGCGACCGGGCTGATCGTCGCGCCGGGATCGGTCAATCCGCTGGTCGCGGCCATCGCCATCCTGTGCATCGCCGTGGGCGCGGGCGCGGCGGGGGCGCTGAACATGGCGCTGGAGGGCGAGACCGACGCCCTGATGCGGCGCACGCGCGGCCGGCCGGTGGCGGCGGGCCGCGTCAGGAAGAACGACGCCATGGCCTTCGGCGTGATCCTGAGCCTGTTCTCGGTCATGCTGCTGGGCATGAACACCAACTGGCTGGCGGCGGGGCTGCTGGCCCTGACCATCGTCTATTACGCCGGTTTCTACACCCTGCTGCTGAAGCGTCGGACGCCCCAGAACATCGTCATCGGCGGGGCGGCGGGCGCCTTTCCGCCGGTGATCGGCTGGGCGGCGGCGACGGGCCATGCGCCGTGGCAGGCGTGGCTGCTGTTCGCCATCATCTTCCTGTGGACCCCGCCGCACAGCTGGGCCCTGGCGCTGTATTCGGCCGGCGACTACGCCAAGGCGGGCATTCCGATGATGCCGGTGGCGCGCGGCGCCCGGTCCACCCGGCTGCAGATCCTGATCTACAGCCTGATCTTCGTGCCGACGGCCATCGCGCCCGCCCTGGTCGGCCTGGGCGGCCTCATCTATCTGGTCGTGTCGGTCGTGGGCGGCCTGGGTTTTCTGGGCCTGGCCTGGCGGCTGTTCCGCTCGCGCGCCGGCGACGAGCCTGACAAGGCCGACACCGTGGGACGCGAGGCCGCATTGTATGACGTCAAGGTCCAGGCCAAACCGGCGCGGGACCTGTTCGCCTTTTCCATCCTGTATCTGATGGCCCTGTTCTCGGCCCTGTTGGTCGAGGCCCTGGCCGGCCTGGGAGCGTAAGCCATGCGCCTGACCCCCGAAGAACTGCGTGCGCGCAAGCGTCGCAACGTCTGGATCGCCAGCGCCCTGGTCGCCTTCATCGTCCTGGTCTTCGCCACCACCGTCCTGCGCCTGCAGCAGAACCAGGCGGCGGAGCGGGCGCTGGAGCAGTCGGTCGAGAACAGCCGGCCATGAAGGCCGACCGCAAGAACCTGATCGCCATCGTCTGCGTGCTGGGCGTCATGGGGATGACGGGCGCGGCCTTCGCGGCGGTGCCGCTTTATCGGATGTTCTGTCAGGTGACAGGCTTCGACGGCACGGTGCGGCGGGCGGAAAAGGCGCCGGACAGGGTGCTGGACCAAACCGTCCTGGTGCGGTTCGACACCAATGTCCGGGGCCTGCCCATGACCTTCAAGGCCGAACAGGCGACGCAGCGGGTGCGGATCGGCGAAACGGGTCTGGCCTATTTCGACGTGACCAACACGTCGGACCGGCCGATCCAGGTGCGGGCCGGCTATAATGTCGTGCCGGAATATACGGGGCCGTATTTCCAGAAGCTGCAGTGTTTCTGCTTCACCGACCAGACCCTGGCGGCGGGCGAGACGCGCCAGTTCCCGATGCAGTATTTCATCGCCCCCGAACTGGCCACCGACCGGGAGGCGCGCGGCGCGCGCGAGATCACCCTCAGCTACACCTTCTATCCGTCCGTCGACGCGCCGACGGCTTGAGGTCTTGGCCCAGCCAGGCGTGGATTTCCCCGGCGTGGGGTGCGGCCTGGTGATCCGCGGCGACAATGGTCGCGTGCTGCTGTATCGGCGGGTTGGGGCGCCCGAGGCGAGTCATTGGAACATCGTCGGCAGCAAGGTCGATCCGATGGAGTCGTCGGCCCGGGTCGCTCGCCGCGAGGCCGAGGAGGAGACCAGCCTGGCCAAGTCATACATAACATAACCGTGGGTTAAATTCATACGACTAATAGTTGATATCGCAATGTGGTGGGATGGGTTCGTCATCAGCCACGCAGGAAAAGATGCGCGTCTCCCTGAAAACTAAACTGAGTGTGATTGCTTTGTCATTTGCCTGCACGGCGACAGCGATGCCGGCTAATGCTCAGTCGCAGCCGCCCCTGGATTCTTGCTGGGAAATCGTGGTCACTTGTAACAAACAGGGGGTCTGCGATATCTCGGAGCCGGTCCTAGTCGATTGCGACACGCTGTAACAATGACCATGCTGGCGGGGCTGCCGCCCCGTCAGCGCCTGACCTGTTCAGGTCCGAATTCCAATCCAGCCGGGAAGCGCGGCCAAGTTGGAGACGAAGGCGACCCAGTTGGTGTCGCCATAGCTGAACTGTGCCTTAGGCTGTAACCACTGGTCGTGGCTTCTGCGCGAAACCCGACATGGCCAGTTTCGTCCTGAAACACCTTGACCCCAATCCAGCCGCTGGTCTGTTGGCTGTCTCGAGCAAGCTCTGCGCCACGATTGATGTAGAACCCCGCCTTAGCACCGAGACGACATGCCGGTGTGGTTTCGGATCGCAGGACGCAATGCGTCAGAGGAGCATCGTCGGCGGACCACCAGCAGCTAAATTCAGCATAATCTTCGAACGGTTTACACTGAACTGGAACCTCGGTTGCAACAACCTGCTTCAATGGTTCTGCAGTTGTGCAGCCCGCAAGCCCCAACATTGTCAGCAGCACAACTTTTCTTCTGACCATATTATTCTCCTAGAATTCCTTCACGTTGTTTCAGTGCAACCTTGGCATGGCAAGAAAAAAGGACACACTGGAATCAAACCCCTCAGTCCTCGCTCAGCCCACATTCGAACGAGCGGACGCTGGCTGCGTGGACTTCCCCGGCGTGGGGTGCGGTCTGACGGCCCTCATAGAGCCCAAAGGGCCCTCTGGCCTGTTGCGCTCGACGGCGTTATGTCGGAAGAAACGGTGACTTCATCGCAGGATCGAGGCCTGACAAACGGCCCGGCCGCGAATGGATTTGAGGGGAAGAGACCGCATGGCCGACGCGCACGCCGCTCCGCAGCACGACTACCACCTGGTTCCGCCCAGCCCGTGGCCGCTGGTGTCGTCCATCGCCGCGGCCATCATGTTCATCGGAGCGGTGATCTGGATGAAGGGTCTGGCCCCGGCCGAGAATGGCCCGATCGCCGCCAACTTCCTGGCCCACGGCAAGCCCGGCGTCTTCTTCGCCGGCCTGGCGGGCGTGCTGATCTCCATGTTCGGCTGGTGGTCGGACGTGATCAAGGAATCCAAGGCGGGCGACCATACGCCGGTCGTCTCCATCGGCCTGCGCTACGGGATGCTGCTGTTCATCGCATCGGAGGTGATGTTCTTCGTCGCCTTCTTCTGGATGTTCTTCGACATGGCCCTGTTCCACGAATCGCGGGCGCTGACGCCGGAAGTCGGGACCTGGGCCGACACGGCCAAGGCCTGGTCGACCTGGCCGCCCAAGGGGGTCGAGGTGCTGTCGCCGTGGCAACTGCCGCTGTTGAACACCGTGACCCTGCTGCTGAGCGGCTGCACCGTCACCTGGGCGCACCACGCCATCCAGGTCGGGGACCGCAAGGGCGCCAAGATCGCCCTGGCCATCACCGTGGCGCTGGGCGTGCTGTTCACCTGCGTCCAGGCCTATGAATATCACCACATCCTGCACGAGAAGCTGTTCTTCAACGAAGAGGCGGTCAACTCGGGCCTGTACGGCTCCATCTTCTTCATGGCCACGGGCTTCCACGGCTTCCACGTCCTGATCGGGACCATCTTCCTGGCGGTCTGCCTGATCCGTCTGCTGGCCGGCGACTTCACCCCCCAGAAGCATTTCGGCTTCGAGGCGGCGGCCTGGTACTGGCACTTCGTGGACGTGGTCTGGCTGTTCCTGTTCGCCTTCGTCTATGTCGTCTTCGGTTGAGCCAAGACGGGCCTGAGACTGTCGAAACGGCGCGGGACGAGCCATCGTCCCGCGCCGTCATCGTTTGCGATCATCCGGTTCGCGCGGCGCTGAAGGGGCGGTGTCCGCGTTGCGGCCAGGGGCGGCTGTTCGACGGCTTTCTGAAGGTCCGGCCGGCGTGCGAGGCGTGCGGGCTGGATTTCTCGACCATCCAGACCGGCGACGGGCCGGCGACCTTCATCATGCAGATCGCCGGCTTCGTGGTGGTGTTCTCGGCCCTGTTCGTGGAGATCAAGTTCCACCCGCCCATGTGGCTGCATCTGATCGTCTGGCTGCCGATGGTGGCGGGCCTGTCGCTGGCGCTGATGCGGCCGGGCCGGGGGCTGATGATCGGCCTGCAGTACAGGAACCAGCGATGAAGCGTTTCCCGTGGGTGCTGACCGTGCTGACGGCGCTCGCCGTGGCCCTGCTTGTGGGGCTGGGCGTCTGGCAGGTCGAACGGCTGAAGTGGAAGGAAGGACTGATCGCGGCGGCCGATGCGGCGGCGGCGAAACCGCCCGCGCCGCTGGATCAGGTGCTGCAGGAGACCCGAAGCGGCGCCGACCTGGAGTTCCGCAAGGCCCTGATCGTCTGTCCCGGCCTGGCCAGCGCCCCCTTCGTGGCGTTGCAGTCGATCCACGACGGCGAGGCCGGGGTGCGGCTGATTTCGGCCTGTCGTCCGGCCGGTCAGGATTTCAGCCTGCTGGTCGACCGCGGCTTCGTCGGCGAGGGCGTGGCGACGCGGCCGCGCGTGATCGACACCACCTTGCCGCTGGTGCTGATGGGCGAGTTCCGCACGGTCCCCAAGCCCGGCGGCCTGAGCCCCGCCCCGGCCGACAACCGCTTCTACGCCCGCGACAACGCCGCCATGGCCAGGGCGCTGAAGGTCGCCGGGCCGGTGCGGCCCGAGGTGGTCTTCGCCCTGACCGCGACCAATCCCGAGTTCCCGGCCCTGCGGCCTTCGGCCCCGCCCGCCGCCTTCTCCAACAATCATTTCGGATACGCCCTGACGTGGTTCGGACTGGCGATCGCGCTCGTCGGCTTCTATGTGGCGCTGCTTCGCCGTCGAACCAAGAAAGACCTTTCCTGACCGCTTCCCTGCACACCCTGTCCAACGGCGTCCGCGTCGTCTGCGATCCCATGCCCGGCCTGAAGACCCTGGCCGTCGTCGTCACCGTCAAGGGCGGGGCGCGCTGGGAGGCCGAGGACCGCTCCGGCTGGTCGCACCTGCTGGAGCATCTGGTGTTCAAGGGCGCGGGCGACATGGCCGCGCGCGAGATCGTCGAACGCATCGAGGCCGAAGGCGGAACCATCAACGCCTCCACCGGATACGAGCGGACCAGTTTCGAGGTGCGGGGGCTGGACGGTTCCTTGCCGCTGGCCATGCAGGTGCTGTCGGACCTGGTGTTCCGGCCCACGCTCGATCCGACCGAGATCGTGCGCGAAAAGGACGTGGTGGCCCAGGAGATCGCCGAGGCCTTCGACACGCCCGACGACCATGTGTTCGAAATGGTCCAGACGCGCGCCTTCACCGGCCAGCCGATGGGGCGGCCGATCCTGGGCTCGATCGCCAGCCTGAAGCCAGCGGACAAGGCGACGGTCGAGGCGTGGCGGGCGCGTCTGTATTCGCCCGACCGCATGGTGGTGTCGGTGTCCGGCGCGGTGGAGGAGGGCGAACTGCTGGCCCTGGCCGAGCGCTGGTTCGGCGAGGCGGTCGCTGCGCCGGTCGAGGCCCCGGCCCCGGCCGTCTTCGTCGGCGGCCATGCGAAACTGACGCGCAAGATCGAACAGGCCAATCTGGTGTTCCAACTGCCCGCCCTGTCGGCGACCGATCCGGCCCTGTCGGCCATGCGGCTGTTCGGCGAAATCCTGGGCGGGGGCATGGCGTCGCGCCTGTTCCAGAGCGCGCGGGAAGAGCGGGGCCTGGCCTACGCCATCGACGCCTATCAGGAGCCGTATGAGGATGCGGGGGTGCTGGGCATCTACGCCGGGGCGGCGGCGGACCGGGCCAGGGAGCTGGCCGAGGTCTCGGCGACCGAGGTGCGGGCGCTGGCCGACACCGGACCGACCGAAAAGGAACTGTCGCGGGCCAAGGCGGTGATGAAGGCGGGCCTGTGGATGTCGGACGAAAACCCGATGAGCCGGGCGGGCCGCAACGCCGCCCAGACCCTGATCTTCGGCGCGCCGCGCGCCAGCGCCCTGATGACCGAACAGTTGGAAAGCCAGACGATCGAGGATGTGCGGACGGTCGGCGGGCGGGTGCTGGCGGGCGGCAAGGCGGCCAGCGCCGTGCTGGGGCCCAGGTCGGCCGCCCCGGCGGGCGAGGCCTTCGCCAGGGCGTTGTTCGGGGGCTGATCCCAACGCACGTCCGTCACCCTCGGGCTTGTCCCGAGGGGCCATGGTACGGCCGGTCACGGCCATGAAACCTGTCGCGACAGCGGCCGATCAGGCCTGCTGACAAATAGGCCCCGGGGACAAGCCCGATGTGACGGGGGAAGAGTAAGGGAACATCCGATCACGGTATCGGTTATGCTGGCGCTTCAATCCACCCGTCCCGGAGAACCCCATGTCCGTCCGCGTCGCCCTGATCGTCGGCAGCCTGCGCAAAGGCGCCTATTCGCGCGCCATCGGCCTTGAACTGAAGGCGCTGGCCGCGCCGGGGCTGGAGCTGGAGCTGGTCGAAATCGGCGACCTGCCGCTCTACAACCCCGACCTGGACACCGAGACGCCCCCGCCCGCCTGGACCCGTTTCCGCGACGAGGTGGCGACCACCGAGGCGGTGCTGTTCGTCACGCCCGAATACAACCGCTCCATCCCCGGGGCGCTGAAGAACGCGCTGGACGTCGGCTCGCGCCCCTATGGCCACAGCGTCTGGGCCAAGAAGCCCGCCGCCATCGTCAGCGTGTCGCCCGGCGCCCTGGCCGCCTTCGGCGCCAACCACCACCTGCGCCAGCCCCTGGTCTTCCTGGGGATGCCCACGATGCAGCAGCCCGAAGCCTATATCGGCAATGTCGCCGACCTGCTGGACGACGACGGCAAGTTGAAGAAGGACGACACGAAGAAGTTCCTGAAGGACTTCATGGACGCCTTCGCCGCCTGGATCGACACGACGAAGGGATAGTCGCGTCCGCCGTCGCGAGGCAGAGCAACGCCCCAATTGAAAACGGCGGCCCCTTGCAGGGCCGCCGTTTCCTTTATCGGATAAGACCGAACTCAGCCTTGGGTCTGGAGCTGGCCAGCCGATTCCTTGCCCGAACGCTTGTCGCGTTCCAGCTCGTAGGAAACCTTCTGGTTTTCGTCCAGGCCGCGCAGGCCGGCGGCTTCAACAGCCGAAATGTGGACGAAGACGTCCTTGCCGCCGTCGTCGGGTTGGATGAAGCCGTAGCCCTTGGTTGCGTTGAACCACTTAACAGTGCCGGTAGCCATGATGAGACCTCCGTTAGAGATTGACCGAGGGAACGCCCCTGCGGCCTGTCGGGTCTGAATGGGAGCGGCCTGGACTCGTGCGTTCGCAGAGAGAGTGGGCGTTACGCAGAGAGATCGACGAGGCTTATGTGCGCATGTCTTCGTGACAAATGCAAGCGCGCCCCGTGAGGCGACAAATTCGCCCGACGGAACGGTTTAGCTTGCAAGACGTTGATGTGACGAACGAAAGGCATTCATCATGAACCGCACCCACGTCGTGGAGCGCGCCTATCAGCTGGCGCGCACGCAGAACTGTCTGAATACGGGCGATGTCGTAAAGGCCCTGTCCGGCGAGGGCTATTCCGGCGCGGAAATCTCGCATTTCCAGGGCAGTTCGATCCGCGCCGACCTGAACCGCATCTGCAAGATGCCGAAGGCCGAGGTCGAAGCCACGCCGGACGCGGCCTGAGAGTCTGACCTGAGTCTTAATGCGCGCCGGCGTCGGCCGGCAGATGCATCTTCTCGAACCGCCCTACCCGCGCGACCAGGGTGCGGGCGGCGTCGTTCATGCCGGCGACCTCAACCTGGGCGCCCTGACGGCGGTAGCGGAACACCACCTTGTCCACGGCGGCGACGCCGGTCAGATCCCACAGATGCGCGTCGGTCATGTCGATGTGAACCCGCGTCGGCCGGCCATGGTGCTCGAAACTGGCGGCGAACAGATCGGCCGAGCCGAAGAACAGCTGACCCGACACGCGATATTGCAGAACGCCGGGTTCAGGCGTTTCGATCTCGGTCACGACCAGGGTCTTGCCCAGTTTGCGCATGAAGAAGACCGCGGACAGCAGGACGCCCAGCACCACCCCCTTGGACAGGTCATGGGTGGCGACGACGGTGACGGTGGTGGCGATCATGACGATCGACGACTGAAGCGGCAGGGTCCGCAGCTTCAGCACCGAGTTCCAGTCGAAGGTCCCGACCGACACCATGATCATGACGGCGACCAGGGCCGCCATGGGAATGCGCGCCACCCAGTCCTGAAGCGCCAGCATCAGGAACAGCAGGAACAGACCGGCCCACAGGGTCGACAGCCGCCCGCGCGCGCCCGACCCGACATTGATCATCGACTGGCCGATCATGGCGCAGCCCGCCATGCCGCCGAACAGGGGCGACAGGATGTTGGCGATCCCCTGGCCGCGCGTCTCGCGATCCTTGTCTGAGGCGGTGTCGGTGATGTCGTCGATCAGATTGGCGGTCAGCAGGCTTTCCAGCAGGCCGACAAAGGCCAGGGTCGCCGAGATCGGGGCGATGATCGCCAGGGTTTCCCACGTCAGGGGCACGGCTGGCAGGTGGAACATCGGCAGGGTCGTGGGCATCTGGCCCATGTCGCCGACGGTGCGGACGTCCAGCTTCATCACCATGACCACGGCGCTGATGAAGACGATGGCGACCAGGGGCGAGGGGACGGCCTTCGTGAGGCGCGGAAAACCGTAGATGACGGCCAGGGCCGCCGCGACCAGGGCGTAGGTGATCCAGCCCCTGCCGATCAGTTCGGGCATCTGGGCCAGGAAGATCAGGATGGCCAGCGAATTGACGAAGCCGGTCATCACGCTGCGGCTGACGAACCGGATGTAGCGGCCCAGTTTCAACAGGCCGATGGCGATCTGGAACACCCCGCACAGGATGGAGGCGGCGAACAGATATTCGATGCCGTGGTCGCGGACCAGGGTGACCATCAGCAGGGCCATGGCCCCGGTCGCGGCCGAGATCATGGCCGGGCGCCCGCCGACGAAGGCGATGGTGACGGCGATGACGACGCTGGCGTACAGGCCCACCGCCGGATCGACCCCGGCGATAAGCGAGAAGGCGATGGCCTCTGGGATCAGGGCCAGGGCGACGACGGTCCCCGCCAGCAGGTCGCGGCGCGGATTGGCGAGCCATTGACGGCGCGCGGAAGCGATCAGGGTCATGTCAGGATTACATCTGGATGAACCGCGCCCGACTGTTCGGTTTACGGCGGTTCGGTTTCCCAGCGGATCGGCGGCGGGGATAGCCACCCGTCGCCTGCGAACAGGGCCGGGTCCAAGGTGATGGCGTCCTGATGCGTCAGACGGGCGCGGAAAGCAAGACGCGGGCACGATCCGCACCCCATGCCGTCATTCCGGGGCCGAGCGTCAGCGAAGACCCCGCAAGCCAAGGGAGCGGCCCTGACGCCGACCTGTCATGGGCTTGCGCCGTGGTCCTGGGTTCCGGGTTCGTCCTGCGGCCGCCACGGAATGACGGTGAGGGGCGGCGGGACGGCCCGCCGTCAGACCAGTCCGGTCGTCGCCGGGGCCTCGGCCGCGCTGCCGGGGAAGACGCGATTGTCCAGGGCGGCGCGGTCCAGACCCATGTGATCGCGCAGCAGCCCCTTGAACACCGACCGGATGTCCAGGGTCGGTGCCAGGTCGCGGTTCTCGAACAGGCGGTTCTCGGCCAGGGTGGGCCAGTCGCCGATGGGACCGCCGCGCTTGATCGCCCCGCCCGCCAGCAACAGGGACGAGCCGGTGCCGTGGTCCGTCCCCTGGGTGCCGTTGGCGCGGGCGGTGCGGCCGAACTCGGTGGCGACCACCAGGGCGGTGCGCGGCCAGGCGTCGCCCAGACCCGTCTTCAGCCCCATGACCAGCTGATCCAGGCCGGTCAGCCGGTTCTGAAGCTGCGCCTTCTGGCCCGCATGGGTGTCCCAGCCGTCGAGAGACACGGCGATGACATCGGCGCCATCCGGCCCGCTCATCAGACGGGCGACGGCCTGACCCAGGCCCTGGACGTCGTTGCGACGCACCGGCTGGCCGCCGACCATTTCGACCCGCTCCTCGGTCGCCAGGCCGCGCGCCAGGTTCTGGCCCAGCAGCGGGTCCTCGACATAGAGGTCCTGCAGCAGGGCTGCGATGCGGTCGCCGCCGCGCACCAGCCCGCCCGGCGCCCAGCTGGACACGGGGGCGCCGCCGCGCAGGATCAGGGGCGTCTGGGCGCCGATGGACAGGCCCTTCACCGTGGTTCCGCCGGCCGCGACCAGGGCGCGGTTCAGCCAGCCGTCGGTCTGTTGGCGCAGGGCCTCGCCGCCGTTCTCCAGCACGTCCTGGGCTTCGAAATGCGAACGGATGCGGACCGGCAGGGCCACGGCGGGGGCGAACCGCATTTCGCCCTGACCATACAGCTGATGCAGGCCCGACAGCGCCGGGTGCAGGCCGAAACCCTCGCCCATGGCCAGGGCGCCGTTCGCCTCGCCCGGCGCGCCGATGGCCAGACCGCCGCGCAGGGGAACATAGTTGGCGTCGCCATGGGGGACGGTGACGGACAGGCCGTCCATGGCGCCGCGCGCGATGACGACCACCAGCTTGTTGGCGGGGCCGCGCGTCCGGGCGGCGACCTTGCCCGCGAAGGCCAGGCCCATGCCGGCGGTCGCGGCGGCCAGCAGGTGGCGACGGTTCAGGGAGAGGGCGTTCATCGGCGTTGAAACTCCGGCGACATGAACAGCAGGGTCAGGGCCTCGGGGCGGCTTTCGGCGCGGGCGACGGCCAAGCGCGTGCGTTCGCTGAGCCGGGCGCCCAGGGCGCCGGCGGCGACCGCGTCGGTGTCGGAAACATGGGCGGTCGCCGCGGCGGCGGACGCCCAGTTCAGCCGTTTGACCAGGGCGTCGGGACCGGCCCAGTCGGCGGCCGTGTCCGGCCATCCCTCGGGCGAGGGCGGGGCGTAGAGCGGCTGGCCCATGTCGGCCAGGGCCTGGCGCAGCGGCGGCAGACGCTGGGGCTGGGTTCCCAGGGCGCGGTGGGTGGAGACGACCAGGTCGTAGGGCGTCTTGATCTTGGCGGGCTGGGGCGTCCAGGTCTCGGGCGCGGCGATCAGGGCGCGGGCGACCTGGGCCAGATCGCCGCCCGAACGGGTCCAGGCGGCCTCAAGCCGGGCGACCAGGGCGTCGGGCGGGCTGTCGGCCACGAAATGGGCGGCCAGACGCCGCGACAGGCGTGTGGCCGTCGCCGGATGGCGGGCCAGATCGCGCAACACCGCCTGACCCTGGCCCAGGCCGCCGGGCGGATAGGTCTTGCCCATCACCGTGCGGGCGCCGGGTTCATGGACATTGGCGCGGAAGACGAAGCCGTTCGGACCCGGCTGAACCTGGGCGGCCATTCCGGCGCGACGTGGGCGGGCGCGACGCGGGGGGGCGGCGTCGGCGACCAGGCCCCCATCTTGCGCCTCGCGCGCGGTGGGAATGGACCAGCCGGTCAGGGCGCGGGCCAGTTCGGTCACGTCAGCCTGGGTATAGCCCGCATCGGCGCCGACGGTGTGCAGCTCCATCATCTCGCGGGCCAGGTTCTCGTTCAGCCCCGCCTTGCGCCGGGCGCCGACCGGACTGTCGGGGCCGGTCGAGCGGGCCTGGTCCAGATAGAGCAGCATGGCCGGATGCTGTTCGCAGGCCATGACCAGATCCTCGAACCGGCCGAAGACGTGGGGACGCACGGCCTCGCATTCGTACTGGGCGATGAAGGCGCCGCTGTCGAACCTGGCCGCCGAGACGGTCAGGGCGTTGGACCAGAACAGGGCCCAGCGCTCGGCGAATCCCTCCTCGGTCGCGGCGCCCAGCTGGGCGCGGGCCAGAAAGGCCTGGGCCGTGTCCTGAACGATGTCGCGCCGCGCGGCCTGGCGCGCCGCGCGCCGGGCTTCGGCGGCGGGATCGACGGGGGCGGCGCCGGGCGTGGCGGGGGTTTGGGCTGCAGGCGAAACGGCGGCCGCAGGGGCGGGCGCGCGAGAGGCGGACTGATAGTCGAAATACTGACCCAGCCGTTCGGCGGTGTCGGGCAGATCCCCCGGCGGCTGGGGCGCGCCCTGGCGCCGGATCTGTGCGAGGGCCCAGCCGCGCGGATCGGCGGCCACGCGCGCGATCTCGCCGGGACGGGCGCCCAGACCCAGCCGGGTCAGGGCGACGGCGGCGTCGATGGGGGGTGAAGCCATGACCTCTGTCCTCGTGCATCCCCCGAAGCCTGTAACGCACGAGGATGCGGCTTTCCGTCGCAGCGTGGCGACAGAAAAGCGACGAGGTCGAGGACGACAAGCCGGACAGGTTCAATCGACACACAGCCCGCCGCCCTTCGGGTCCGGGTTCCTCGCTTCGCTCAGCCCCGGAAGGACGAACGGGAGGCGGGTCGATCCAATGAGGTCAGGCCGGCTGGGCCAGGCCCGCCTCGGCCTGGACGATCAGGTCGCGGTCATCCACCTGCCAGGGGTGGAAGCCGGGTTTGTAGAAGGCGAAATAGTCGCCGATCATCCGCCGATACAGGCCCGGCTTCAGCCACAGCCAGCGGAACAGGCCGAACCGGGCGCGCCAGCCGACGATGCCGTCCTGTTTCAACAGCATCAGACTGGTTTCGCGCACCGTCTTGGTGAACAGCAGGGTGGTCAGCAGCATGGCCCAGCGCCGCAGCCGCCAGCGTTGAAGCGGCGACATCGCGCGGGTCGCGTGCAGGAAGACGTCATAGGCCACGCCCTTGTGTTCGATCTCCTCGATCGAATGCCAGCGCCACAGACGGGCCAGATCGTGCGGCGATCCCTTCAGCAGATCGGGGTCGGCCAGCAGCCGGTGGGCGAAGGCGGCGGTGAAATGCTCCAGCGCCATGGTCGCCGCCAGCTGGGCCAGCGGCGGGCGGGCGCGGGCGATGTCCAGCCGCTCGGTGACATAGGCCTCGATCGCGGCGGTCTGATAGCCGGCGCGTTCGGTGATGGCGTTGAAGGCCATGTGTTCGCGCGTGTGCGCCCCCTCCTGCACCGTGAAGGCGCGGATGTCGGCGGCCAGTTTCGGCGGCGCATCCCTGGCGAACCGCTTGACCGACTGGATAAAGAACCGCTCGCCGTCCGGGAAGGTCAGGCTGAGCGCATTCATCACGGCGGCGCCGAAGGGGTCGTTGTTCAACCACCAGCGTGGCGTGACGGCCTCGCGGTCGATATGCAGGTCGCGCGGCTTGATCTGGAGGTCGGCGGGGGTGGCGGATTTCGCCATGGTTCTGCTCCTCGATTTCGAGCGCAATATGGAGATAACTGACATTAATGTCAACTAATGGTCCGGTGAGACGTCGACGCGGCGCGGCGGCGCGCGAGGAGGCGCTGGAGGCGGCGCGCGATCTGCTGCTGTCCGGCGGCCCGGCGGCGGTGACGCTGAAGGCCGTGGGCCAGCGTATGGGGGTGGGCCACGCCAATCTGATCCACCATTTCGGATCGGCGGCCGGGCTTCAGGGCGCGCTGATGGATGCGATGGTGCGCGACCTGGCCCAGCGGATCGAGGCCGGGCTGGGCGAGGGGCGAGAGCAGGTCGAGCCGGATCGGCTGATGACCGTGGTGTTCGACGCCTTCGGCAAGGGCGGGGCGTCGCAGATGGCGGCCTGGCTGGCGCTGGCGCGCGAGCAGGGGCGGGCCGAGAGCTTCGCCGGGGTGGTGCGGGATCTGGCCGACCGTCTGGCGGCGATGGCGCCGGACGATCCGAACGCGGCGGAACGCGCGCGCGCGCTGGTCATGACGGCGGCCTATATGGCCTTCGCCGAAGGGCTGATCGGCGACATATTGACGCCGATGCTGGGCGCGCCCGACGGACTGGGCCGCGATCTGGCGCTGAAACTGACGGCGACGCTTTTGGGCGAACCTTAAGGTTCAGGCCAAGATCTTGGTGCTATAGTCCGACGCGATGGCCCTGCTGGACTGGATGAACGATGTTGGCGGTCCCGTGATCCGGGGCGACGGCGTGCTGTTGCGCTCGCCGCGCGCGGGCGATTACGCGGCCTGGTCCGCGCTGAGAGAGGGATCGCGCGACTATCTGCAGCCGTGGGAACCGGCCTGGCCCCAGGACGACCTGACCAAGGCGGCGTTCCGGCGGCGCCTGTCGATCTATGCGCGCGAGATGGAGCTGGGCAATGCCTGGCCCTTCTTCGTCCTGGTCGAGGGGGGCAAGACACTGGCCGGCGCCGTGACCCTGTCGAACGTGCGGCGCGGCGTCGCCGAGACCGGCACCCTGGGCTACTGGATCGGCCAGCCCTATTCCGGCCAGGGCGTGGCGACGGCGGCGGTCAGAGCGGTGGTCGGCTATGCGTTCGACACGCTGAAGCTGCATCGGCTGGAGGCGGCCTGTCTGCCGACCAACCACGGATCGCGCCGGGTGCTGGAGAAATCCGGCTTCAGCCAGGAGGGGCGGGCGCGGGCTTATTTGAAAATTAACGGCGGATGGGCAGACCATCTTCTGTTCGGCCTGGTCGAGGACGAGCGTTGACGGTCGCGAGCCGTCTGGAAGGGCGGATAGCGTGACGACACGATCCCGATCGCTGGCCTGGGACGCCACGACCGCCATCGAGGCGCTGGCCGCCGCCGACACCGCCCTGTGGATCTGGACCCCTGCCGAGAACGAACTGCGGTTCACCGGCGCCACCCGCGCCCTGGGCCTGGGGCCGCTGGCGCCGGAGTGCACCGCCGCCGGGTTCGTCGCCCTGGCCCTGCCTCAGGATCGCAGCCTGGCCGAGCGCATGCTGAAGCCCCAGGAAGAGGGGACCGAGGTCGCCGTGCGCCTGCGGATGCGCGGATCGGAAACCTGCCTGTGGCGCGGCGTCTGGCTGGAAGACGGGCTGCGCGCCGCTGGCGTCGTGGCGCTGGAGACCAAGTTCGCCGGGTCGGATCGGGATGGGCTGACGGGACTGCTGGACCGCCGCGCCTTTCTGGCGCGCGTCACCGAGGTTCTGACCCAGGTCGGCGAATACGAGGTGGTGGTCGGCGACGTCGACCGGCTGCGGCGCCTGAACGAGGCCCTGGGCCATGAACGGACGGACCTGGTGCTGTCGGCGCTGGGGTCGCGTCTGGCCGCCGCCTTCCCCAAGGACGCCTCGCCCGCCCGCATCGGCGAGGACGAGTTCGCCATCATCACCCCGCGCAGCCCCTCGCACACCAGCTATCGGATGCGCGACGCCCTGGAACAGCCGCTGCGCGTCGCCGGGTTCGACATCTATCCGACCGTCTCCATCGGGGCGGTGATGGTGGAGGGCGGGCCGGACGCGCCGGACGCCGCCGAACTGTTGCGGCGGGTCGAACTGGCGGTGGAATCGGCCAAGAGCGCCGGGCGCGGCGGATCGGCCGCCTATGGCCGGGCGCTGGAAAGCGACTCCTTAAGCCGTCTGGCGCTGGAGGCGGACCTCAGGAACGCCTTCGTGCGCGGCGAGATCGTGCCCTTCTTCCAGCCCATCGTGAACCTGAACACCGGGGCGGTGGCGGGGTTCGAGGCCCTGGCCCGCTGGCGACACCCGCGTCGCGGCCTGGTGCCGCCGGACGAGTTCCTGGGCCTGACCGCCGATTTGGGCATGATGAACGAACTGGGTCTTCTGATGATGACCCAGTCGGCGCGGCAGCTGGCCGAATGGATCGAACGCCATCCCCTGTCGGGCAAGCTGTTCTGCAGCGTCAATCTGTCGGTGGGCGAGATCGAGCGGCCGCATCTGTGCGAGGACGTGGCCCGGATCATCAAGGAAAGCGGCCTGCCCAAGGGGGCGCTGAAGCTGGAGGTCACCGAGGGCGACATCATGCGCGACACCGCGCGCGCCGCCGAGGTTCTGCAGTCGCTGAAGGACGTGGGGGCGTCGCTGGCGCTGGACGACTTCGGCACCGGCTTCTCGTCGCTGTCCTATCTGGCGCGCCTGCCGTTCGACACCCTGAAGATCGACCGCTATTTCGTGCTGACGATGAACAAGGACGAAGGATCGTCCAAGATCGTCAAGTCGGTGGTCAACCTGGGCCGCGACCTGTCGCTGGAGGTCGTCGCCGAGGGGGTGGAGAACGCTGAACTGGCCCGCCTGCTGCTGGACGCCCAATGCCATTACGGCCAGGGCTTCGGCTATGCCCCGGCCCTGCCGGCGCAGGAGGCCGAGGTCTATCTGGCCGAAAGCCTGGCCGACGGCTCGGCCCCGATCAAGCAGCGCTCGGCCTGATCGGCGCCGGGCCGATTCAGCGCAGCACCCCCTCAAGGTCCGCCAGGACCACGTCGTGCATCATGTTCAGATAGGCCTCGTAATAGGGTTTGTGCGAGGCGCCGACGATGGTCAGCATCCGCGTGCCCGGATAGCGGCCCACGACGTCGCGCATATTGGCGACAATGCGCAGGTTCCGCGTCTCCCAAAAACCGACGTAGCGGCGCCCGAATCCCTGGGGCGAGGGTTCCGTCAAAGCCGCGCCGAAGTCCGAACGATAGATGATCAGCGCCTGGCTTGGATCATTGTAGGCCCGGTACATGGCCAGCACCCCGTCCGGTTCGGCGAGCCGCGCTTCCAGTTGCTGCGACGCGGCGCGGCGTTCGCGGGTGTATGGATTGTCCCAGGCCCCCATCACGGCGTCGGCGTAGGCCTTCTTCTCCGCCGGATCGGCGCCGTCGGGCGTGTCGGCGGAATGATCGTCGACGCTCCACAGACGCTCCAGGCCCAGGCGGGCGGCCAGGGGGGCGGAAATCTGATCGGTCTCGTTGCGGCGGTCCTTGATCCGGTCGAGATGGACGACAAGCTCGGGCGTCAGGCCGTCGCCTTCGCGCCGTTCCTCGACCGGCAGACGCAGCCATTGGACCAGGGCCGAGCCCGGCTCTCCGGCCGCCAGGAAGACACCCGCCAGTCGCCGCCGCTGGGCGGCCGTGGGCGCCGAGGGCCAGGCGGCCAGCAACCGTTCCGCCTCGGCGTTGGCCGCCGGCACGTCCAGGCCCAGGGCGGCGCCGGCCGCCGTCGGATCGGCGCAGTAGGTCTCGACCGTTTCGGCGTAACGCTGGGGATAGCGGCGAAGACTGTCGCACTGAAGGCCCGACATGTCCTCGGTGGCGATGGCGGTCGGCGCCCAGGCGACCAGCCTGTCCATCAGCGGCGCCAGGAGGGCGAAATCAAAGGTCTCCGGCAGGCCGGCCAAGTGGGGGGTGCCCAGGACCAGAACCGTGTTGGGCACCCCGACCGGCGGTCCCTTCAACTGATCCGGGTGGAAGTCCGGCCGATAGTCCTGGGCGCCGGCCAGGCCGGAGGCGCTGGCGGCGGCGATGGCGACGAGGGACGCCAGGATGAGATGACGGAAACGCTTCATGCGCAACGAGCCTTGAGACAGCGTCGCCAGCCCCGGCGACGACGGGACTGTGGCGCAAGCGTCGCCGCAACGCCCGTTAAGTTTTGGACAGCTAGCCATACGGCTCAGTTTGACGGACAGTGGGCGCCATGACCGACGCCAGACTGGAGATCGCCGCCGGCTTTGCGACCTTGCAGGGGCCCAAGGCGGACAATCAGGACTTCGGCGGCGTCCACATCGGCACGACGGTCGAACAGCGCGAGCATGGGGTGGTGGCGGTGATCGCCGACGGGGTGTCGGGGTCCAGGGCCGGGCGGATGGCGGCCGAGCTGACGACGCGCAGCTTCATCGACGGCTATCTGGACCAGAACCCGCTGAACGGCATCGCCGCCAACGGGATCAAGGCGCTGCGGGGCTTCAACCGCTGGCTTCACGCCAAGGGGCGCAGCGATCCGGCGATGGAAGGGGCGGCGACCACCTTCACCGCCCTGGTGATGCGCGGGCGCGAGGCGGTGGCCCTGCACGTCGGCGACAGCCGCGCGTGGCATTTCCGCGATGGCGCCCTGACCCGGCTGACCGAGGATCACACCCGCGCCCAGCAGGGGATGAGCCATGTCCTGTATCGCGCGGTGGGCATAGAGGCGGACGTCAAGCTGGACGTGCGCCAGGTGCGGCTGGAGCCGCACGACCGGCTGTTGCTGACCACCGACGGGGTGCATGGGGTGCTGACCGACGCGGCCCTGGCCGGGTTGCTGGCGCGACGCGGATCGCCGGATGCGGACGCCCGCGCCATCCTGGCCGAGGTCGAGGCGGCGGGGGCGCGCGACAACGCCACCGCCATCGTCATCGACGTGGTCCGAACCGGCGCGCCCGACTGGGAGGCGATCACCGCCGAGGCCGAAGGGCTGGCCATCGCGCCGCCGCCGGTCGTGGGGGAGACGGTGGACGGCTTCGTCCTGCAACGGCTGATCGCCGACGGCCGCTACACCCGCCTGTTCCTGGCCCGGGACACGCTGGGCGACGCGGGCGTGGTGGTGCTGAAGTTTCCCAAGCCCGCCGTGGTGTCCGAACGCGGCGCCCGCACCGCCTTCCTGCGCGAGGCCTTCATCGGCCGGCGCATCGACAGCCCCCATGTCGGCAAGGTGCTGACGCTGGACGCGGGCCGCCAGAGCCGTCTCTATATCGCCCAACCCTTCCATGCCGGTCAGACGTTGCACGCGCGGCTGGCGGAGGAGGGGGCTTTCGAGATCGCCGAGGGGATCGCCGTCGCCCTGCCGCTGGCGCGCGCCGTCTCGGCTCTGCACCGGGCGGGGGTGACGCACCGCGACATCAAGCCGGACAATGTGATCCTGGAGACGGGCGGCGGGCTGAAGCTGGTGGATCTGGGCGTGGCGCGTCTCAGGCTGGCCGAGGAGTTCGCCGAGGCCGAGGCGCCGGGGACGGCCGGCTACAAGGCGCCGGAAATGTATGCGGGCGAGGCCGGAAACGCCCTGACCGACCAGTTCGCCCTGGGCGTGACCCTGTACCGCCTGTTCACCCGAACCTATCCGTGGGGCGAGGTCGATCCGGCGGACGCGCCGCGTTTCGACCGCGCGCCCGCGCCCCCGACCCGCCATCGCCCCGACATGCCCGCCTGGCTGGAGGCGGCCATAATGCGCGCTGCGGCGGTCGATCCGAACGAGCGGTTCGAGGATGTGGAGGAGCTGATCCATGTGCTGGAGACCGGCAGCGCCGTCGCCGCCCCGCCGCCGCGTCGACTGTCGCTGATCGAGCGCGATCCGGTGCGGTTCTGGCAGGGCGTCAGCCTGATCCTGCTGGTGGCCTTCCTGATCTCGATGGCCACACGCTAGCGGCCATACGCTCGGCCGCATCCCTTGGATGTGCGACATTTGGCGGCGCACCTCTTTCGGGAACGGCGTGCGCGCTGCGGCTTTCTGACCCGCGAGCGGGGACTTCGCGCCCGCAATCCGGCACGTGAGCCTCCCCCATGATCAAGACCCTTGCCTGCAGCGCCCTGGCGCTGGCCCTCGTCTCAACCCCCGCCCTGGCCCAATCGAGTGTCCAGAACTGGTCTGGCCCGTATGTCGGCATCTTCGGCGGCTATAATCAGTCGAACGACGACGGCGACGAAATCCTGCGCTTCGACCGCAATCTGGATGGAAACTATGGCGACCCCGTCACGACCGGCACCGGCGCCAACGCCTTCAGCCCCGGGTTCTGCGGCGGCGCGGCCACCAGCACCGGCCCGACCAGCGGCTGCAAGAGCGACAACAACGGCGTCGAAGCGGGCGTGCGCGCCGGCTATGACTGGCAGTTCGGCAATATCGTCGTCGGCGCCCTGGCCGAATACAGCGTCAACAACGCCCAGGATTCGGTGACCGGCTTCTCGACCACCCCGGCCTATTACACCTTCACGCGCGAGCTGGAGAGCACGGCGGCCGCCCGTCTGCGTCTGGGCTATGCGGCCGGCAACGCTCTGATCTACGGCACCGGCGGCTACGCCTACGGCAAGTTCGACAACAAGTTCCGCACGTCGAACCAGGCCAACAGCTTCACCCAGACCAGCGAGGGCGATGACGGCGACGGCTGGCAGGCCGGCGGCGGCGTGGAATACGCCCTGGGTCGCGGCCTGACCTTCACCGGCGAATATCTGTACACCTCGCTTGACGTCGACAGCCCCGTCATCCGCGTGGGCCAGGGCACGGCGCCGGCGACCAACCCCTTCGTCCTGGCGCCGAACACCACGGGCACGGACATGACGCGCGGCAACGGCAAGTTCGGCGCGCACATGTTCCGCCTGGGCATGAACTACCGCTTCTAGGGCCCAAGGCGGGGCGGTCGGGCCGGACCTTTCAGGCCCGGCCGCCCTGGCTGGACAGTCTGGCGGCGTCCACGCCCAGCTGGGCCAGGGCGCGCGTCCATTTCGACGTGTGTTCGCTGTCGAAGATCAGATCCAGGTCCGCTTCGGCGGTCAGCCAGACATTGTCGGCCAGCTCCTCCTCCAACTGCCCCTCGCCCCAGCCGGCGTAGCCCAGCAACAGGGCCGAGCGGCGCGGGCCGCCGACATCGTCGGTCATGGCCGTCAGGGCCTCGCGCGTGCCGGTCATGGCCAGGCCGTCGCCGAACGGCAGGCTGTCCTCGCCGATCATCCAGTCGTCGGTGTGCAGGACAAAGCCGCGCTCGCGCTCCACCGGCCCGCCCATCAGCACGACCCGGCCGATCGATTGATCCGGCGCCGGGGCGTCCAGCTTGTCCAGCACCGTCTTCAGATCCACCCCCGGCGCGGGATGATCCAGCCTGAGGCCCATCGCATGGTCCGGGCCGTGGGCGCAGATCAGGATGACGGCGTGTTCGAACCGGGGATCGTCGATGCCGGGCATGGCCACCAGCAGGCGGCCGGTCAGGGGGGAGGCTTGGCTCATGATCCGGCCATCATCCGTCGCGAAAGCGGCGGGCGCAAGTCGGCGGACGCTTGCGGTTGGCCCGGCGGCCTCTATGTGTCGCAGGCGGTGTTTCACATTCGTGCGACGCCCCGACTTTCCCTTCATCCCTTCCCTGTCCGCGGAGACCTCCATGACCATCCAGATCGGTGATCGCATCCCCAACGCGACCCTGGCCCAGGCCACCGCCGAGGGCCCCAAGCCCGTCAACACGTCCGACATCTTCGCCGGCAAGACCGTGGCCCTGTTCGCCGTGCCCGGCGCCTTCACCCCGACCTGCTCGGCCCGCCACCTGCCGGGCTTCAAGGACCATCTGTCGGACATCCAGGGCAAGGGCGTCGATACGGTGGCCTGCATCTCGGTCAACGACGCCTTCGTCATGAAGGCCTGGGCCGACAGCCAGGGCATCACCGACGACAGCATCGTCATGCTGGCCGACGGCAACGGCGAACTGACCAAGGCCCTGGGTCTGGTGCTGGACGGTTCGGGCTTCGGCCTGGGCGAGCGTTCGCAGCGCTATTCCATGCTGGTCAAGGACGGCGTCGTGACCCAGCTGAACATCGAACAGGGCGGCGAGTTCAAGGTGTCCTCGGCCGAGCATCTGCTCGCGCAGCTCTGATGATCTTAGGTCCAGGCTCAAGTAGCGAAGCGGTAGCCTGGACCGAAAAAAGATGACGACCGACGTTTTCAGCCCGGAGAAGCGCAGCGCCGTGATGCGTCGCGTGAAGGGGCGGGACACGTCGCCGGAACTGGCCGTGCGCAAGGTTCTGCGCGCGGCCGGGATTGGTTATCGACTGGGCGGCTGCGGCCTGGCCGGTCGGCCGGATGTCGTGATGAAGGGCCGCCGCGTCGCCCTGTTCGTCCACGGCTGTTTCTGGCACGGCCATGACTGCCCGCGCGGCGCGCGTCAGCCCAAGACCAACGCCGACTACTGGATCGCCAAGATCGGCCGCAACCGGACGCGCGACGCCGAAGTCCGGCAGGCGCTGCTGGCGGATGGCTGGCGCGTGATCGTGGCGTGGGAATGCGGGATGCGCCGCCCCGACTTCGCCTCGGCCCTGATCGCCGAGGTGAACGGTCAGGCGGCCTCGGAGCGGGCCTGAGCCGTCTCGTCCAGCACATGCTGCAGGGCGCCGATCAGGGCCGTGGGCGTCAGGGGCTTGGACACGAAATAGGCCATGCCCGCCGCCTGGCAGGCGGCCACGTCCTCGGGCGCCGTGTCGGCGGTGACGGCGACCACGGGCGTCAGGGCGTTCGGACCCTGGCCGGCCCGCAGGCGGCGGGTGGTCTCGCGCCCGTCCAGTTCGGGCATCCGCACATCCATGAAGATGACGTCGAACACCGTCTCCTCGCAGCGTTGCAGCGCGATCAGGCCGTCGGCGGCGGTGGTGATCTCGCACCCCAGCGGCTGGAGGATCAGCTGGATCGCGCGGCGATTGATGTCGTGGTCGTCCACCACCAGCAGGCGCAGCGGTTGATCGGCGTCGTCGTCCGGTTCGGGTTCAGGTTGGGGTTCCGCTTCCGGCTGAGGGGCCATCATGACGGGCGCGGGCTCAGGAACCGGCTCGGGCGCCGCGACGGCCGGGCGCAGCGCACGGGCGATCTCCAGCCGGCTTTCATCGACCGTTTCGATCGGGGGGGCGATGGCCTCGCCGCGCGGCAGCACCAGCGAGACGGTGAAGCGCGACCCCTGGCCCGGCGTGCTTCGCACCGTCAGCCGCCCGCCCATCAGGTCCGTCAGATTGCGGCTGATCGCCAGACCCAGCCCCGATCCGCCGTAACGGGCGGTGACGCCCTCGGCCGTCTGATCGAACGGGGTGAACAGGCGCGCCAGCTGGTCCTGCGTCATGCCGGGGCCGGTGTCGGCGATCTCGAACGTCAGGGCGTAGGACGCGGGCTCTTCCGGCCAGGCCTGGACGCGCAGGGTGATGGCCCCGGTCTCGGTGAACTTCATGGCGTTGGACAAGAGGTTGTTCAGCACCTGGCGAATGCGGATGACGTCGCCCTTGACCATGCGGGGCGCCAGGGCCGCGCCCTCGATCCGCAGTCTCAGCCCCTTGGCGTCGGCCTGGGCGCGCCACAGCTGCAGCGTCTGGGCCAGCATCTGGCGAAGGTCGAAATCCTTGACCTCAATGGTCATGCGCCCGGCTTCGATGCGGGAATGGTCCAGCAGGTCGTCCAGCAGCGACTTCATCATCAGCCCGGCGTCGGTGATCAGTTCGGCGTTCTGACGCATTCCGACATCGCCGCCGCGCAGGTCCGTCGCGCCGCTCAGGATCGCGCCGATCGGGGTGCGCAGATCATGACCGATGGCGGCCAGGAAGGCGCGCTGCTCGCGCAGTTCCTGGCCCATCCGGGCGACGTGCGCCTCGGCCAGCAGCCGGTCCTTCTGCTCGGTCTTCACCCGCTCGGCCAGGGCGCGCCAGACGTTCAGGCAGTAGATGGTGAAGATGGTCACCGCCGCCGCCGCCGTGATCGCCGCGCCCACCGGCGCGCCCAACTCGATCAGCAGGAAGGGAAAGGCGGCCATATAGAGCGCCTGCGGCGCAGTGGTGCAGGCCAGGACCGTCAGCGAACGCGGCGCATTGACCATGGAATAGACCATGGCCGCCGGCAGCATCACCGCCGCCGACACCCCGCCCGCCACGCCGCCATACAGCCACAGCACCAGCGACAGGGCGCCGTACAGGCCGGTGTTGGCGAACATGGTCGCCCCGCCCAGAATATTGCGCGCCCTGGACATCGGGCGCGGCGTCGAGGCGTTCAGGGGCGCAAAGACAAACGCCTCCCACAGCTGGATGGCGACATAGGCCGCGCCCCAGCCCAGGGCGATGCCCCAGCCGACCAGGGGCGTCGCCGCCAGACTGCTGGCCAGGCCCACGGCGACGCGTTGCATCATTGCGCCACGGCGTTGCCGAACCGCGAAGGTCCAGCCGCTGACCGTATCGGCGCCCGTGGTGTCCGGCATGCGTTTCCCCGTTGCGCGATCACGCGCTTCGGGGCGACCTTGCCCTGCTTGAACCTAACGCTCCGTCAACGGCCCGTCCCGATCGCCTGGGACAGAGTGGAAAAACCATCGGTGCGCAGCCGGGCGGCCAGGTCGCGCTTGATGCGGGCGACCAGACCCGGGCCTTCATAGATCAGGGCGGAATAGAGCTGGACCGCCGCGGCGCCCAGACGGATGCGGGCATAGGCCTCGGCCCCGCTGTCGATGCCGCCGACCGCGATCAGGGGCAGACGGCCGTCCGCCGCTTCGGCCGCCGCGCGCAGGGCCTTTTCGGCGAAGGGGCGGATGGGGGCGCCCGACAGGCCGCCGGTCTCGTGCGCCTGGGGCGACCGCAGGGTCTGGGGCCGCTCCAGCGTGGTGTTGGACACGATCAGCCCGTCGATCCGGTGGGCCAGGGACGCCTCGACGATCATGCCGATCTCGTCGGCGATCAGATCGGGCGCGATCTTCAGGAAGACCGGCACGCGGGCGGGACCCGCGACCGGTCGGGCGGCCTCGATGCGGCCCAGGAGATCGTCCAGCTGCGCGCGGCCCTGAAGCGCGCGCAGGCCCGGCGTATTGGGCGAGGAGATGTTGACGGTGAAATAGGAGGCGCGGCCGGCCAGCCGTTCCAGGCCCGCCACATAGTCCGCCGCCTTGTCCTGCGTATCCTTGTTGGCCCCCAGATTGGCCCCGACGACGACACCCGACGGGCGCTGGTCCAGACGGGCGGCGAAGGCGTCCAGCCCGGCGTTGTTGAACCCCATCCGGTTGATGACGGCGCGATCTTCACTCAGGCGGAACAGGCGGGGCTTGGGGTTTCCGGACTGCGGGCGCGGCGTGACGGAGCCGCATTCGACGAAGCCGAAGCCCAGGCGCGACAGACCGCGCAGCGCCTCGCCGTTCTTGTCCAGACCGGCGGCCAGACCGACCGGATTGGGCAGGTCCAGCCCGGCGAGCCTGGTCCTCAGGATCGGATCGTCGGCGGGCGGCGCGGGCAGGGGGGCGAACGCCAGCCCCTTGATCGCCAACTGGTGCGCCTGTTCCGGGTCGAGCCTGCGGAGCAGGGCGGCGCCGACATCCGTCAGGCTCATATCGCGTCCTCGAACGCCATCTCGCCGTCGGCCGTGACCGAGAAGGCGCGCGAGGCGGTGACGGCGGCGACGGGCAGGGGGGCGTAGAGGTGGGGAAACAGATCGCCCCCGCGCGACGGCTCCCAGATCAGGGCGTCGCCCAGGCGAGCCAGGTCCACCGTCAGCAGCAGCAGGCCGGACCGTCCGGCGAAATGCCTGCGCGCCGTCTCGGCCAGTTGCGGTTCGGCGGACATATGGATGTAGCCGTCGGCCAGATCGACGGGCGCGCCGTCGTAACGGCCCTCGGCGACGGCCGCGCGCCATTCTGCCGCGTCCACGATCTTGTAGGCGATGTCGGTCACAGCGACGGCGCGCCCAGCGCCCGGGGCGTCAGAAAGCCCTCATAGGCGCAGCGACCGGCCGCATCGACGGTGAACAGGGCGGCGGCGCCCGTCGGAAACCCTCCCGACAGCCGATCCGTCACCGCCGGGGAGGCGGCGCTTTCGATCAGATAGTCCGCCGCCAGCACATGGACGCCCGGATTATGCGCCAGGACCAGCAGGCAGCCGGCCTCGTCCTCGCTGGCCTCGACGAAGCGGCGGATGACGTCGGCGGCGGCGTTGTACAGGCTGGCCTCGTCGCGCACCTCCACGTCGCCCAGGGCGTCGTGCATCTGCTCCCAGGTCTGGCGGGTGCGCACGGCGGTCGAGACCAGGGCCAGGTCGGGCTTCAGCCCCCGTTCGGCCAGGGCGCGCCCCATCAGGGCGGCTTCGACGCGGCCGGCGGAGGACAGGCGGCGGGCCTCGTCCCCGCCGCCGGACGGGGCGGAGCTTTCGGCCTGGGCGTGCCGCATCAGGATCAGTCGGTGCATGAACTTCGCCATAAGGCGGTTTGCGTCGTCCGACCAGACGCCGCGCCGGTCAACTCACCGTCAGCCGGGGATCAGGAGTAGGGTTTTCGTCGCGATGAGATCGAGGCGGCGGGTTGGGGCGTCAGGACCGGGGCTGTGACCCGCTGGGCATGGCCGCTGGGCCGGATGCGGGCGTAGCCTTGGCGCGTCGCCTCCAGCAGGATCAGGCCGGCCGTTCCGGGAAAGACATGGCGTCCCACCTGTTCGAACCCGTCGGCGAGCGGCAGCATGGGGCCCCACGGCGGGGCGTACAGGGTCTGCGACCAGGCCATCGGCTCCAGCCCCACGTCGCGCACCAGCCGCTCCAGCTGGCGCCGCGTGAAGGGCCGCCCGTGACCGAAGGGCGTATTGTCCGCCCGCGCCCACAGCCCCCCGCGCGCCGCCGCCGCCAGGATGATCCGCCCGGTCGGCGCCAGCGCCCTGACGGCCTCGAGCAGCAGGGCGGCGGGGTCGTCCGCCTCCTCCAGCGCATGGACCAGCAGGATGCGGTCGAACGATCCGGCGGCGAAGGGCAGGCGGCGGTCGTCGACCAGCAGGGTGCGGTTGCGTCCGACCGCCGGCCAGTGCTCGACCCCCTGACCGCCCGGCATGGCCGCGACCACGCGCCGCGCGCCCACGAAGGCGTCCAGCCACGGCGTCGCATAGCCGACGCCCAGCACGTCGCAGTTGGCCGCCTCGCCCCAGGCGTCGTCCAGTCGGCGCGCCACCAGCCGTCGCGCCAGGGCGCCGGTCGGCTCGCCGTAGAAGGTTCGAAGCTCGTCGATGCTGCGCCGCATCCGGCCACTATAGGCCCGGCGCCCCCCGTCCTGCTAGGATGGCGGCATGACCCTGGACGTTCATCTGTTCCCCTGCCGCAGCGACAACTACGGCTTTCTGATCCGCGATGCGGCGACCGGCGTGGTCGCGGCGGTCGATACGCCCGACGCGGCGCGGATCCTGGAAGCGCTGGAAGGGCTGGGCTGGGGCCGGCTGGACCTGATCCTGAACACCCACTGGCACCCCGATCACACCGAGGGCAATGAACAGCTGAAGGCCGAAACGGGCTGCGAGATCGTGGGGCCGGAAGAGGTGCGCAGGGTCGCCCCGCTGGACCGCGTGGTCGCCGACGGCGACGTGGTGATGGTGGGCGAGACGCGGTTCGAGGTCACGGCCACGCCGGGCCATACCCTGGGTCATGTCGTGTTCCACGCCCCGGCGGATGAGCTGGCCTTCACCGGCGACACCCTGTTCGCCCTGGGCTGCGGGCGTCTGTTCGAAGGCGCGCCCGATCAGATGTTCGCCAGCCTGCAACAGCTGAAAGCCTGGCCAGACGCCACGGTGATCTGGTGCGCCCATGAATATACGGCCGCGAACGCGCGGTTCACCCTCAGCCTCGATCATCGCCCCGAAACCGCCGCCCATGCCGAGGCGATCTTCGCGGCGCGTGACAGGGGCGAACCGACCGTGCCGACGACGATGGGGGTGGAGAAGCGGTTCAACCCCTTCCTGACCGCAGGCGACGCCGATCAGTTCGCCGCGCGACGGGCGGCCAAGGACGCCTTCTAGACCTTAGCGGTTCAGCGCATCGCCGGCGACGACCCGCACGATACGGGCCGAGGACGGGCGGCCGGCCACGCCGGCGTCGGCGTCGATGACGATCCGCAGCGTGCCCTGGACCAGGGTGACGCTGGGCCGGCCCTGGTCCGACACCACGACGCGGCGCACCCGCTCGACCTGGCTGCGCAGGTTGGAGGCGCGGGCCATGCGCACGATGGCGTCGCTGGCCGCCGATACGGTTTCGGCCGCGACCTGTTCCGAGCCCGGCTGGATGTCCACGTCGATCACGACCAGTCGGCCCATGGCCGTGCTGGCCCGGTAGCTCTGACGCATGAAATAATCGACCAGCTGGGCGCCGGTCAGGGTGGCGCTGGCCAGGCCCTGGGCGTCGCCGACGCGCGACACGGGCGACCCCTGGGGCGTGGCGGTGGTGTACAGGGTCACGCCGCCGTCGGGGGTGACCTTCAGCACCTGATCGCCATTGTCGTTGCGATAGATGATGTCGCCGCGCGGGGCGGGCGTGGGGCGCAGGACCCAGACCTCGGTCGACCGCTCGAACCGCAGCAGGGCGCGCGAGCCGGAGGTGTCCAGGATGAAGGCCTGGCCGTTGCCGCTGACATAGCGGGCGGTGGGCGGCACGGCGCGGCGCGTCTGGGCGTGGCACTCGGCGGGCAGGACGACGGGCGTGGCGAGGCTGACGCCCATGACCGCGAGGGCGACGACCGCCATCGCGGTCACGCGCGGCGAATTTTTCGCCCTGACCGTTCCCATCAACTTCATGACAGACTTGATGAAAGGGACGCGCGGCGGATTTTGGGCGAAGCCCAGCTCAACCGACCAGGTATTGACCGCCGTTCAGCGACAGGGTGCAGCCTGTGACATATCCGGCACGCTCGCCGCACAGCCAGGACACCATGTCGGCGATCTCCTCCCCCTTTCCCAGACGCCCGACGGGGATGTGGCTGATGATGCCCTCCAGCACCTTGGGGTCCATGGCGCCGACCATTTCCGTGTCGATATAGCCGGGCGCGATACAGTTCACGGTCACGCCTTTTCTGGCGTTCTCCAGCGCCAGCGCCTTGGTGAAGCCGATCATCCCGGCCTTGGCGGCGGAATAGTTGGTCTGGCCGACCTGGCCCTTCTGACCGTTGATCGAGGAGATGTTGACGATGCGGCCGTGGCCCCGGTCGCGCATGCCGTTGATGACCTGGCGCGTCATATTGAACACGCTGTCCATGTTGACGCGGATCACGTCTGACCACTGGTCGTGGCTCATCTTGTGAAAGAAGCCGTCGCGGGTGATGCCGGCGTTGTTGATCAGAATGTCGATGGGCCCCAGCTCGGCCTCGACCTCGCCGACGGCGCGGGCGCAGTCGTCGAAACTGCCGACATTGCCCTTGACCACCATGACGCCCAGCGCCTTGGCCGTGGCCTGGGCCGCCTCGTCATTGCCGGAATAGCCGGCGGCGACCCGAAAGCCGTCCTCATGCAGCCGCTGGACGATCGCCTTGCCGATGCCCCGGGTGCCGCCTGTCACGAAAGCCACGCGCGCCATGTCGTCTCCTGTCCCTTGTTGGCCGTTCGCGGCCGTGTCTGATCTCAGGATTAACCCGCGACATGTCGCGCGCAAGGCGTGAATCTGACGCGGCGGAAGTCTTGGCCTCGGGGTCAGGCGGCCAGCTTCTCCATGTCGATGACGAAGCGATAGCGCACGTCCGACTTCAGCATCCGCTCATAGGCGTCGTTGATCTGGTGCGGGGCGATGGTTTCGATGTCGCAGACGATCCCGTGCCGGGCGCAGAAGTCCAGCATCTCCTGCGTTTCGCGGATCCCGCCGATCTGGGACCCGGCGATGCGCCGCCGCCGCCGCAGCAGCGGCAGGGCGAACACCGGCAGAGCCTCGGTCGTCAGACCCAGCATCACCATGGTGCCGTCACGCGCCAGCAATCGCACATGGCTGGCGATCTCGTGCGTGGCCGAGATGGTGTTGATGATCAGGTCGAACTTTTCGGCCGCCGCCTTCATGGCCGCATCGTCCGAGTTGATCAGGAAATGTCTGGCGCCCATCCGTTCGGCGTCGGCCTTCTTGCGGTCCGAGGTGGACAGCACCGTCACCTCGGCGCCCAGGGCCGCCGCCAGCTTGACCGCCATATGGCCCAGGCCGCCCAGGCCGATCACCGCCACCTTCGATCCCGGCCCGATCTTCCATTCCTTCAGCGGCGAATAGGTGGTGACGCCCGCGCACAGCAGGGGCGCGGCCGCATCCAGCGGCAGGCTGTCGGGGATCGACAGGACAAAATGCTGATCGACCGTGAGGTGGTCGGAATAGCCGCCCTGGGTGATCGGTTCGGCCGTGCCGCCCGTCTTGTCCCTGGCGCCATAGGTGCTGGTGAAGCCGGGCGCGCAGTATTGTTCCTCGCCCTCCTGGCAGGACGCGCATTCGCGGCAACTGTCGACCATGCAGCCGACGCCGACCCGGTCGCCCTGCTTGAAACGGGTGACGTTTGCGCCGACCGTCTTCACCACGCCCGCGATCTCGTGGCCCGGCACCAGCGGATAGGTGGATCGGCCGGTCTCGCTGCGCGCCGCGTGCAGGTCCGAATGACAGACGCCGCAGTATTTGATCGCGATGACCACGTCGTTCGGGCCGGGATCGCGCCGCTCGAAGCTGTAGGGCGCCAGGGGCTGGTCGGCGGCGGGGGCGGCGAAGGCGCGCGTGGCGATCGGCATGGTCTGTCCTTCAGGTCTTTCAGCGGGGGTGCGGTTGATGGGGCGGCTGCATGTCGCAACCGCCCGCCCCTCTCATTTCAGCTTGGCGATCAGCGCCTGGGCCGCCGCCGGGTTCCGCACCTTGGCCCCCGAGATGAAATAGGCGAAGACGTCGCCGCGTTTCGCCCAGGCCCGGGCCTGGTCCGCCACGACGTCCAGCTCGGTCGCGGTCATGCCGGTCGGCTCGTCCTCGCGGCTGGACATCAGGCGGGCGTAGCTGAAGTCGGCGGTCGCCTCGTCGATCTGGGGCCAGGTCGGCTCTTCGTCGTCCACCGCATAGACGATGGCCGCGCCGTATTTGCGCGCCAGATCATAGAATTGCTCGGTGGCGAAGGTCGGGTTCCTGACCTCCAGCGCGTGACGCAGCCGCAGGCCGTCCTTTTCCCTGGGCAACAGTTTCAGGAAGCCCTCGAAGTCCTCGGCGTCGAACTTTTTCGTGCCCATGAACTGCCAGTTGATCGGCCCCAGCTTGTCGCCCAGTTCGGTCAGGCCCTGGGACAGGAATTTGTCGAAGCTCTCCGCGCCTTCCGACAGCACCTTGCGATTGGTGCAGTAGCGGCTGGCCTTGACCGAGAACACGAAGCCCGCGGGCGTCTCGTCGCGCCACTTCCTCCAGCTGTCGGGCTTGAAGGTGGAATAATAGGTGCCGTTGATCTCGATCGAGGTCAGTCTGGACGCCGCATATTCCAGCTCCCGCTTCTGCACCAATCCCTCGGGATAAAAGACCCCGCGCCACGGCTCGAACGTCCAGCCCCCGATGCCGACGTGGATGGGGTGGGTCATGGTTCGTCTCCGTTAGTCATTCGATCCGTCGTCCGGCGCATCGGATTGCCAGTCTTCATGTCCATGTCGAATGCGGCGGACGAAAACGTCCACGTCGTCGATTCGATAAAGAATGGCATGGCTCTTGTAGAAGGCGACGTGGGCGTCCGCGCTCAAATCCTGCCGCGCAGCGCCAAGCCGTGGAAACTGCGCCAGCAGGTCCAGTTTCGCGAATAGACCCTCGATATAGTCGTCAGCTTGACGGCCGCCGAACAGTTCAAGACCTTGCAGATAGACCTGTTGCAGATCCGCCTTCGCCCTGAGGCTGAGGCGAAGCATCAGGAGGGGCGGCGCAACTGGGCGCGCAACTCCTCGATCACTTCACGAGGGGACTGGTCGGAAACGCCAGAGGCGTCCGCCTCGTCGATCAGCCTCCGCCAATGGGCGATCTTCTCGGCCTTGATCTGCTCACGGCGGATCAGGTCGCGCACGACGTCGGATGTATTGGCGTAACGGCCGGATTTCGCCTGTTCCTCGACCCAGGCCTTCATCGGATCGGGCAGGGAGATGTTCATCGTCGCCATGGTCGGCCTCCTGAAGCCAAGGTGGTGGTTTGGCAATCCTTGTCAAGATTAGCTCCAAACATCGACTGGCGTCGCCGCGTATCGGGGATAGGATGGCGCCATGATTTCCACCCTTCTTCTGATCATCGCGCTGCAGTCGAACGCCGACAGGATCGAAACCCTGACGCGGATCGATGATCGCGCCTGCACCGGCGACCAGGCGTGGTGTGTGGGGCTTGTGGAGGGCGTGCAGGAGGGGGAGCCCGTGGTTCGGCCTGTCTTGCGCCATCCGGACGCCCTGCCGTCGGGTCGGACGACGAAAAGCGAGGTCGAGCATTTCCAGCCCTGGACCGGCCTGGTCCGTCTGGCCGACGGCGGCTTTCTGGCCGGCGTTCAGGTCGAGACCAGCAGCATGTATTCCGGCGGCGGGGGCCAGGCGACCGAACTGCGGCTCTATCGGCTGGACGCCGGGGGCGATGCGGGCACGACGCCTGTTCTGACCGTGCCGATCCGCAGCGAGCTGATGATCCGCGCCTGTTTCAGCGAGGAGGACATGGCGCAGCGCGCGGGCGCCTGCCACGACGAATACGCGTTCGACGCGGTGCTGACGGCGACGGGCGAGGCGGGCGTGATGCCCGTCTTCACCTATGGAACCACGGCGACCGCCTATCCGCGCGGGGTTTCGCGGTCGGAGGATTCGCTGGAAAAGCCGCCGCTGAAGCCCGCCGATCTGGTGAAGACGCGCGATCCGAAATGCAGTTTCACGCGCCGCTTCACCTTTGATGCGGCCTCGGGGGCGTATCGACCGGATCGCAAGCTGCCCGACTGTTCGGACTACACCACGCCCTAATAGGCGAAGTCGGCGTAGATGCGTTTCATATCGCCCTGCCAGGCGCCGTGATACAGGTCCAGCAGGCGTTCGGCCGGGGTGATCCCGCTGTCGGCGATGTCTTCCAATTCCGACAGATAGCCGCGCTCGTCCACCATGCCGCCCGAGAATTTGGCGCGGTTCTTCAGCCCCTGTTTGGCGATGGTGACCAGGTCGACGGCGATGTCGCGCACCGACCGGCCCGCGACTTCCGCTTTCAGGCCTAAACGGGTCACGTCGCGGCGCAGGCGTTCGTGGTCGGCGATGTCCCAGTCCTTGACCAGGTCCCAGGCGGCGGCCAGCGACGGGGCGTCATACAGGACCCCGGCCCACAGGGCGGGCAGGGCGCAGATGCGGCTCCACGGGCCGCCGTCGGCGCCGCGCATCTCCAGATAGGCCTTCAGACGCACCTCGGGGAAAAGGGTGGTCAGATGGTCGTTCCAGTCCTTGATCGTCGGATACTGGCCGGGCAGGGCCGGCAGTTTCCCGGCCTGGAAATCGCGGAACGACTGGCCCGAGGCGTCGACGTAATGGCCGTCGCGCTTGGCGAAATACATCGGCGTGTCCAAGGCGTAGTCGGCATAGCGTTCGAAGCCGAAGCCGTCCTCGAACACGAAACCCAGCATCCCGGTGCGGTCGGCGTCGGTGTCGGTCCAGACGTTGGCGCGGGCCGACAGGAAGCCGTTGGGCCGCCCCTCGGTGAAGGGCGAACAGGCGAACAGGGCGGTGGCGATGGGTTGCAGCGCCAGGGAGGTGCGGAACTTCATCACCATGTCCGCCTCGCTGTCGAAGTCGAGGTTGGCCTGGATGGTGCAGGTGCGCAGCATCATGTCCAGGCCCAGCGACCCGACCTTGGGCATATAGGCGCGCATGATGTCATAGCGGCCCTTGGGCATGACCGGGACCTGCTCTCGGGTCCACAGCGGGTCGAAACCGGCGCCCAGGAAGCCGACGCCGATCTGATCGGCGACCTGCTTGACCTCCATCAGGTGCTGGCCGGTCTCGTTGCAGATGTCGTGGATGGTCAGGAGCGGCGCGCCCGACAGCTCCAGCTGGCCGCCCGGCTCCAGGCTGACCGAGGCGATGAAACCCTCGGCATTGCGGCGCTCCAGCCCGATCAGGACGCCGTTCTCCTCCACGCGGGACCAGCCGAACCGCTCCAGCCCCTCAAGCAGGGCCTTGATCCCGCCCTCGCCCTCATAGGCGGGGCGCGCCAGGGTATTCTTGTCGAAGCCGAACTTCTCGTGCTCGGCGCCGATGCGCCACTGGTCCTTGGGCTTGGCGCCCTTGGACATGGCCTCGATCAGAGCGTCTCTGGAAAGCGGCGCGTTCTCGGCCATCTGTAACCCCTGCTGTCGCGGCTAGATGGCGGCTAATGCAACGTTCCTCAAGGGGTTGAATGAAATCCGCTCATCCCAGGCGAGGGCGGGGAGCCGGTTCTTTCGTGTCGTCGGTGCGCGGGACGGGCGATGTCGCATGACTTGGACGCCTATGGCCCAAAGCACGGGGTCCAGCCTCGGCGGCTTCGCGCCGTCCCTCGGGTCGCGGGGATGAGCGGAACGAGGATCAGCGTTCCCAATCGCCGACCGCCGCCTGCCACAGGGTCATGGCGGCGATGGCGGCCGTGTCGGCGCGCAGGATGCGCGGACCCAGCGAAACGGCGGTGGTGAAGGGCAGGGACCGCAGTCGCTCGCCTTCCTCCGGCGAGAAACCGCCTTCCGGTCCGATCAGGATGGACCATTTGCCTTCCCCCGCCGCGCCAAGGGCGGACACCGCAGGCGCGCCGCCGGTCTCGTCGCAGAACATCAGCCTCCGTCCGGGTTCGGGGCCAGCCTCCCAGCCGTCCAGCAGGGCGTCCAGCCTGACCGGATCATCGACGGCGGGCACGTCCAGCCGCCCGGTCTGTTCGGCGGCTTCCTCGGCGATGGCGTCCAGCCGGTCCAGGCGGATGCGGTCGGCGTTGGTGCGTTTGGTCAGGACCAGCCGCACCCGGCGCGCGCCCAGTTCGGCGGCCTTTTCCACGATGGTTTCGACGCGGGCCTTCTTCACCACCGCCACGATCAGCTCCAGATCTGGACCATAGGTCTGGGGCCGCAGCTGTTCCTCGGCCCGCAGGATGACGCCCTTCTTCAGCACCTCGGCGACGGAGGCCCGCCATTCGCCGTCACGCCCGTTGAAGACCAGCAGGTCGTCGCCGACCTTCAGCCGCATCACCTGCGTCAGATAGCGGGACTGGTCCAGCGTGGGCGCGACGGCGGCGGCGGGGGCGAGGTCGCCCTGAACATGCAGACGGATCATGCGGCGTGCATATCGCGGTTTCGGCGCCCGAACCAATCCCTGACGGCTGGACGGGCCGATGTGGAACGTCGCCTGTCGTGCGACGTTTGACCAGCCATGTTCACAACCTTGGCCGTTGCCGCGCGCGACCGAAAACGTCTGACGGAGATATCGGGGATCGCGGCCCGTTTCGGGCTGGGCGCTGTTCTGGCGCGCCTGGAACTGGGGGCGGGTCTGGGGTCAGGCGCCGCGGACGACGCGGGAGGCGAGCCTCTGTCACGCCGCACGCGGCTGGCGCTGGAGGCGCTGGGTCCGACCTTCATCAAGCTGGGCCAGATTCTGTCGACGCGCTCGGACCTGTTGGCGCCCGACTGGATCGAGGAGTTCGAACGGCTGCAGAGCGGCGGGGCCACCCTGGACTTCGATGTTCTGCGCCCGGACGTGGAGGCGGCGCTGGGCGGGCCGCCGGAACAGGTCTTCGGCCGTTTTGACGTGACGCCCCTGGCCGCCGCCTCCATCGCCCAGGTCCACCGCGCCGCCCTTCTGGACGGGACTGAGGTGGTGCTGAAGATCCGCCGCCCCGGCGTGCGCCCCCGCGTCGAGGCCGACCTGCGCCTGATCGCCGAACTGGCGCGAAAGGCCGAACAGGCCAGCGCCGAGATCGCCCGATACCGCCCGCGCGCCTTGGTCGCCCAGCTGTCCGAAGCCATGCTGGACGAGCTGGATTTCACCATCGAGGGCCGCAACACCGACCGGTTCGCCGCCGACTTCGCGCGCAATCGCCACGTGGTCATCCCGACCATCCATTGGGATTACACCACCGACCGGGTTCTGGTTCAGGACTATCTGGACGGGGTGGCGCCCATCGACGCCGAGCGGCTGAGGGCGGGGGGCGTCGATCCGCACCAACTGGCCCGCATCGGGGCGGACGCCGTGCTGGACATGGTTCTGGTCAATGGCCGGTTCCACGCCGACCCCCATCCCGGCAACCTCAGGGGCATGGAGGGCGACCGGGTGGGCCTGCTGGACTTCGGCATGGTGGGCACGGTCACGCCGCGCCGCCGGGCCGAACTGATCGGCTTCGTCCAGGCGCTGGCGGGCGGGGACGCCCAGCGGATGGCCGAGGTTCTGGCCGACTGGACCGAGGGATCGGACGTGCCGTCGCGCAGCCTGACGGCGGGGGCCGAACGGCTGATCGCGCGCCACGGCCAGGGTCAGGTCGACCTGCCCGCCATCGTCGCCGACCTGATGGCCCTGATGCGTCAGGAGCGGGTGTCGGCGCCGCCCGACCTGATGCTGATCCTCAAGGCCCTGGTCACCATCGAGGGCGTGCTGTCGCGCGTCGATCCCGAGTTCGATCTGGTCCAGGCCATGAGCGGCGCCTGGAAACGGGTGGTCTTCGCGCCGCGCAGCCTGGGGATGATGCAGAACCAGTTGATCGGCGCCCTTCTGGACCTGTCGGCGTCAGGCGGCGACCTGCCGCGCATCATCCGGGCGGTGTCGCGGCGTCTGCTGGAGGATCCGGGCCGCCAGGCGGAGGCTGTCGACCGGCAAACCGCAGAGGCCGTGGCGAAGACCGGGCGCTGGATCGGCGTGTCGATCCTGGGCGCGGGCGGGATGATCGCCTTGGCCGTGATCGCCGGGGCGTGGCTGGGGCGTTGAGACGGTCAGGCCTGTTCGTCTGGATTTCGGGCGCGATAGTCCGCCAGCCCTTCCTGGGCTTCGGCCCGGGTCTCATAGAGGCCGGATTCGAACAGCGGAAACTCGGCCTCCCATGACCCGAGCCTGGGGGCTGAAACCGTTTGGCGCCGCCATTCGGTGAAGCTGTAGAGGCCGTCCGGGCGGCGTATGACCTCGAACCAGACGCCTGGCCCCGGCCCGTCCTGGCGGACCACGACATCACGGGCGGGGTGTTCGAAGGGCTGGAGGACAGGCCTGGGCGCGGGGCGCAGGATCGTCTTCAAACCCTGGCCCAGTCCCTGCACGAACCGCTCGAACGGGCCTTTCTCGATCAGGGCCATTCGGGGTTCTCAGGTCAGGTGATAGCGGACGGCGGCGATCGGGTCGGGCAGAGGGCGGGCGCCCGTCGCATCCAGCAACTCACGCTCGACCGTGCGGCTCATGGCGTCCAGCGCCAGGTCATTGTCGTCGTCGCCAAACGGGTCCTCCAGTTCGTCGCCCAACGCGTCCAGGCCGAAGAAGGCATAGCCGACGATGACGCTGAGCAGCGGCGTCCACCAGCCCAGCGCCGGGGCCAGGGCGAACGGCAGGAACAGACAGAAAAGATGCGCCGTGCGGTGCAGCAGCAGGGAATAGGCGAAGGGCAGGGGCGTGTGCTTGATCCGCTCGCACGCCGCCTGAACATGGGTCAGTTCGCCCAGCCGCAGCTCCAGCACCGAATAATGGATCGGCGTCAGCCGCTTGTCCTGCATCAGCCGCCCCAGACGGTCCCCGACCTGCGACAGGGCCGCGTCGGTGGGATTGAGCCGGTCGGCGACGACGCCTGCGGTCCACCGCGAAATGGCGGCGATCTCATCCCCGCCGCGCAGGCGGGCGTTCAGGCCATGGGTGAAGCCGATCAGGCCGCGCAGCATCGGCTCGCGATCCTGGGCTGTCAGGGTTGTGGTCTGGCGGGCGAAGCCCCGGCAGGCGATGATCAGCTCGCCCCACAGCTTTCGCGCCTCCCACCAGCGATCATAGCAGGCGTTGTTGCGGAAGCTTATGAAGATCGACAGCGCCAGTCCGATCAGGGCGAAGGGCGTGGCGCTGAGTTGCCCGACAAGTCCGGGCCAGCGCTGGGTCAGCCAGACGGCCAGGGCCGAAACCGCCGTCATGGCGGCCAGCCGCCCGATGATGCGCGGCAGGATCGAGCCGCGCAGAGCAAAGGCGATCTCGAACAGCGAGGGTTTGGCGCGGACGATCATGCCGCAGGCCTTACGCCCGCCGAACCCTCCGCGCCAAGGGGCTTACAGCGTGCGCGCGATCAGCAGTTTCATGATCTCGTTGGTGCCGCCGTAGATGCGCTGGACGCGGGCGTCCTTGTACAGCTGGGCGATGGGGTATTCGTTCATGTAACCATAGCCGCCGAACAGCTGGAGCATCTCATCGATGGTCTCGCCCTGGATGTCGGTGACCCAGTATTTGGCCATGGAGGCGGTGGCGGCGTCCAACTGGCCCTTCAGGTGCAGGCCGATGCAGTGGTCGACGAAGACCTTGGCGACGGTCAGCTTGGTCTTGACCTCGGCCAGCTTGAACTGGGTGTTCTGGAAGTCGATGATCGACTTGTCGAACGCCTTGCGCTCCTTGACATAGGCCAGGGTGGCCTCCAGCCCCCGCTCGGCGGCGGCGACGCCCTGAACGGCGATGTTCAGCCGCTCCTGCGGCAGTTGCTGCATCAGTTGGACGAAGCCCCGGCCCTCGACGCCGCCGATGATGTTTTCGCCCGGAACCTTGACGTCGTTGAAGAACAGTTCGGAGGTGTCGTTGGCCTCCATGCCGATCTTGTGCAGGTTGCGGCCGCGTTCGAAGCCTTCCGCCCCGTCCGTCTCGACCACGATCAGCGACGTGCCCTTCGAGCCCTGCGAGGGGTCGGTCTTGGCCACCACGATGATCAGATTGGCCAGCTGGCCGTTGGTGATGAAGGTCTTGGAGCCGTTGACCACATAGCCGTTGCCCGACTTGATGGCGGTGGTCTTCACCCCTTGCAGGTCGGACCCGGCGCCCGGCTCGGTCATGGCGATGGCGCCGACCAGTTCGCCCGATTGCAGGCGCGGCAGCCAGCGCTGCTTCTGCTCCTCCGTGCCATAGTGCCAGATGTAGGGCATGACGATCGCATTGTGCAGCGAGACGCCGAAATGGTCCGCGCCCTTCCAGCCCAGCTGGCGCATCAGCACGACCTCGTGCCGATAGTCGCCGCCGAAACCGCCGTCTTCCTCGGGCATCGACAGGCCCAAGAGCCCTGCGTCGCCCGCGTCGTTCCACAGTTGGCGCGGCACCGAGGAGTTGGCGATCCACTTCTGGACCTTGTCCAGCGGCGCGTGCTCGTCGATCCATTTGCCGACGCTGTCGGAGAAGAGGGTGATTTCTTCTTCCTGCATGAAGTCGGGTTCGGGGCTGTTGAGGACGTTCATGGGGTGATCCGACTGTCTCCCTCCCCGTTCGGGGAGGGTGGCCGCGCAGCGGCCGGGTGGGGGCGGCAGGGCGAAGCGTTGCAGGGCATGGATGGATTGCCGGGACGCCCCCACCCGGTCTCCGCTTCGCTTCGACCACCCTCCCCCGCAGGGGGAGGGAGATGTGCGTGCGGCGTCCTCAGAACGCCTCGGCCGGCATGGCCATCAGGACGTCGGCGCCAGTCTTCATCTTCTTCAGATGGGCTTCCGCGTCGGGCAGGATACGCTCGACGAAATAGCGGCCGGTCTGAAGCTTGGTGGCGTAATAGGGATCGGTCGAACCGGCCTCCACCTTGGTCTGCGCCACCTTGGCCATCTGCGCCCACATATAGGCCAGCGCCGTCAGGCCGAAGACGTTCAGATAGTCGGTCGAGGCGGCGGCGGCGTTGTCCGGGTTGGCCATGCCGTTCTGCATCAGCCACATGGTGCCGTCCTGAAGCTTGGCCTTGGCGTCGGCCAGACCGTCGACGAAGGGTTTGATGGCCTCATTGCCGCTGTTCTCGGCGACGAAGGCGTCGATCTCGCCGAACCAGGTCATGATGGCCCGGCCGCCGTTGGCGGGCAGTTTGCGGCCGACCAGGTCCAGCGCCTGAATGCCGTTGGTGCCTTCATAGATCATGGTGATCCGCGCATCGCGCAGATATTGCGAGGCGGTGAAGTGTTCGGTGTAGCCCGAGCCGCCGTGGACCTGCATCCCCAGCGACGCGACGTGGAAACCCTTGTCCGTCAGATAGGCCTTCAGCACCGGCGTCAGCAGGCCCATGTAATCCTTGGCCTTGGTGGCGACGGCGGCGTCCTCGGACTTCTCCAGATCGGCGTGCAGGGCGGTCCACAGGATGAAGGCCTGGCCGCCTTCGACGAAGGCCTTGGATTCCAGCAGCATCCGGCGCACGTCGGGGTGGACCATGATCGAGTCCGCCGGGCCGTCCGGGTTCTTCGGTCCCGTCAGCGAACGGCCCTGCAGGCGGTCCCTGGCGAACTCGACGGCGGCCTGATAGGCGGCGGTGCCGATGGCCAGCCCTTGCAGGCCGGTGCCCAGACGCGCCTCGTTCATCACCACGAACATATTGTTCATGCCGCGGCCTTCTTCGCCGATCAGCCAGCCCTTGGCCCCATCGTACTGCATGACGGCGGTGGCGTTGCCGTGGATGCCCATCTTGTGCTCAAGCCCGGCGCATTCGAGCTTGTTGCGCTCGCCCAGCGACCCGTCCTCATTGACCAGGAACTTGGGCACGACGAAAAGCGACAGGCCCTTGATGCCCGGAACCGCGCCTTCGACGCGGGCCAGCACCGTGTGGATGATGTTGTCCGAGAAATCGTGTTCGCCCGCCGAGATCCAGATCTTCTGGCCGGTGATCGAATAGGAGCCGTCGCCGTTCGGAACCGCCTTGGTGCGGACCATGCCCAGATCGGTGCCGCACTGCGGCTCGGTCAGGTTCATGGTGCCCGACCATTCGCCGGTCGCCATCTTGGGCAGGTATTTCTGCTTCAACTCTTCCGACGCATTGGCGTGGATGCCCGCATAGGCGCCCGCCGTCAGGCCCGGATACATCGAAAACGCCGCCGAGGCGCCCGCCGTCATCTGACCAAAGGCCGAGGCGACCACGCTGGGCATGCCCTGACCGCCATAGGCCGGGTCGGCGGCCAGCGCCATCCAGCCCGCTTCGGACATGGCCTTATAGGCTTCCTTCCAGCCCTTGGGTCCGGTCACGACGCCGCCCTCGGCCCAGTGACAGCCCTCCTTGTCGCCCGGATTGTTGATCGGGGCGATCACCTCGTCGGCGAACTTGGCGCCTTCTTCCAGAATCTGGTCGACCAGATCCGAAGAGACGTCCTGGAAGCCCGGCTGGTTGGTGTAGCGGTCGATCTCCAGCACTTCATTCAGGATGAAGGTGAAGTCGCGGACAGGCGCCTTGTAGGCCATGGATTACGCTCTTGCTTTGAAGGGGTGATGGTCGTGGTTGAGGCGCGACTTCAGCAGCCGCTCATAGTCTTCCGCGCCCGGCAGCAGGTCGGGACGGTGTTCGGACAGTTTGGATTCCATCCAGGCGCAGGCGGTTTCCGCCGTCTCGATGGCGCCTTCGATGTCTTCGAGCTGTTGTTTCAGCGCCGCGATCTGGGCGCGGTGGCGGACCAGGGCGACGGCCATCTGATGGACGTTGTGGTCCTTCTGATCATACAGATCCATCATGTCCTGGATCTCCTGCAGGGTGAAGCCGATGCGGCGGCCCCTCAGGATCAGTTTCAGCCGGGCGCGGTCGCGGGCGTCATAGACCCGCGTCTGACCCTTGCGCGCCGGGGTCAGAAGGCCCTTGTCCTCATAGAAACGCAGGGCCCGCGCCGTGGCGCCGAACTCGCGGCACAGCTGGCGAATGGAATAGGTTCTGTGATCGTCGGCTGTGGCCATGCGCCGACCATAACTTTACCCGCACGTAAAGGGAAGAGTTTACGCGCACGTAAGGGTAAGCTTTTTCTATGGCCCCTAGCCGAGCCTTGCTGCGGCAGAGAAAAAGCCCGGAACCGGGGGAACGGTTCCGGGCGCGAAACGCCGGAGGGAGGGGGGAGAACGTCCGGCGCTCGACCTTTTCGGCGCGTCAGGCCCGGCGGCGGCCCAGCAGCACCGGAACCGTGAAGGCCAGGAGGACGGCGTTCACCGCCGCCAGGGCGATGTCGTGATTGATGGCGTGGACGGCCAGCATGGCGGTCTCCATGACGATCAGGCCGGTCGCGGCGGTCAGCAGCAGCGGGCGGCCGATGCGCCAGGAGATCAGCGGGCTCAACATACCCAGCGCCAGGACCACCTCGACCACGCCCAGGCCGCGCACCATGTTCTCGGGCGCGACCGCGGGCCAACCCATCAGATTGATCAGATTGGTCATCGGCTCGGTCAGCTTGGCGTAGCCGGCGGCGATGAAGAACATCGCGATCCAGCCCTGCAGCGTCCACAGGGCGATGTTGCGATAGGCGGCGCGGCTGCGGCCCTGGGGGGCGGGAAGAAGAGTGGTGGTCATCGGGAGGGCCTTAATTCGTAACAGCCGCGATATCGGATCGGATGTCGCCGTGTGCAAGGGGGGATATAGCGGCGCTTTCGATATTTGTCATCCAGCGATGACATCAGCTGATGACATCGGCTGATGACTTTTTGTTACAGGTGGACGGATCGGCCCGAGGCCCCCGGGGTCGAGTCCGCGTCGCGGATGGCCCACAGGGCCGGGCCGTCTCCGGCGGCGCGGGCGATGGGGGCGGGGGCTGCGGGCGCCTCGGCGGCGTGGGCGTCCACGGCCAGGAAGGCGACGCTGGCGGCCAGGCCCACGGCGACGCCGAAGCCGATGGATTGCAGGCGCGAGGCGGCGCGCCCCAGAGCGATCTGGAGGTTCATGGTCTTGTTCCTTGATGTTTGGAGGGGCTTTCGGCGGCGGCCAGGCCGCCGCATCAGATGGCGAAGAGGTCTTCGACCGGATGGTTCAGGGCGCGGGCCACGCGGACCGCAAGAGGCAGGGATGGCGTGTAGAGGCCAGCCTCCACCGCGCGCAGGGTCAGGCGCGAGATGCCGATCTGACCGGCCAGTTGCGCGACCGAAAGACTCTGGCGGCTTCGCAGATCACGCACCCGGTTGGTCAGCGGCTTCATGCCCGCAGCCGGTGGATCAGCCAGGCGACGCCGTAGCCGACGGCCTGTCCGCCCAGCAGGCACAGGAAGCCGAACAGGGCCCAGGCGGCGGGGTGGTCGGACAGGGGTTGGGGCGCGATCGGCATCCCCGTGGCCAGGACGGCCAGAAGTGCGGCGGCGCCCAGCAGGATGCCGAAGTTGCCGCCATGCCACCAGGCCTTGCGGTGGATCTGGCGCTGGTCTTCGGTCAGGTCGCGCCACCAGACGGTCGAATGCCAGATGACGGCCAGAACGACCCCGGCGCCCAGCAGAACGACGCCCAGCGGGGGCGGCGCGCCCAGAGCCTGAGGCCAGAAGGGCGTGGCGGCGGTGACGGTCGCGCCGACCACGATGAGGGCGGCCAGGCTCGGCGTGACATTGTCGCGGGTCGGCGTGGTCTTGGTGATCGGTTGTTCGTTCATGACAAGCTCCCCTGTCGTTGTGACAAGTGAGCTTTACGTTTCGGTTCGCTTGTTGGTCAAGCGTATTTTACATCACGACAAAGAAACTTTCCAAAAAGCCGGGTTTCCTTGGCGGCAGCGGCTTCATTCGTTGAACGCCCACGCCGTCCGCGCCGCTTCCAGCCGGGCCAGTTTGGCGTTCAGGGGCGACCAGTCGTCGTCGGTTGCGATGGCGGCCCAGATCGTCTCGACCTCGTCGATCAGCATCTCCTCCGGCTCGCGGGCGGTGAACATCGGGTGCTCCAGCCGGTCGATGCGGTCGGGTTCATGCTCCATCAGGGCGAAGCGGAAGGCGTCGAAGGCCTCGCCCTGATACAGTTTCGCGCGCGGACCCGACAGGGCGCGGGCCGAGGAGGCGAAGCCGCCGAACCAGTCGAAGAACAACGGCTCCCACCGCATGGCCTCGCCGTTCTCCCGCAGGAGGGCCAGGGTCGCATCCAGCAGGCGCTGGTCCGCGGCCTCGCCCAGGCTGTTGACGCCCAGACGCATCAGGAAGGCGGCGCGCAGTTCGCGGATATAGGCGGGGCCGAAACTGTTCAGCGCCTCGGTCAAACCCTCGGGTCCGTCTGCGACCGGCTTCAGCGCGCCCGCCAACTGGGTCAGGTTCCAGAACACGGCCTCGGGCTGGCGCGCGAAGGCGTAGAGGCCCGTCTGGTCGAAATAGGCGGCGGTGAAGGCCGGGTCATAGTGCGGCAGGAACCGCCACGGCCCATAGTCGAAGCTTTCGCCCGTCACGTTCAGATTGTCGGTGTTCAGCACCCCGTGGACAAAGCCCGCGGCGACCCAGCGGGCCGTCAGCCTGGCCGAGGCCTCGACCATGGCGCGCAGCAGGCCGGACACGTCTCCCGGGGCGACCAGCGGGTGATACAGGCTGCGGACGTGCTCCAGCAGGGCTTCGGTCTGGTCGGTGCGGCCCAGATAGGCGGCGCGCTGGAAGGTTCCGAACCGGACATGGCTGTGCGACAAACGCACCAGAACAGCCGATCGAGTGGGCGAGGGCTCGTCCCCGCGTTCCAGCGCCTCGCCGGTTTCGATCAGCGAGAAGGCGCGGCTGGTGGGAACGCCTTGGGCCTCCAGCATGGCCGCCGCCAGCACCTCGCGCACCCCACCCTTCAGTGTGAGGCGCCCGTCGCCGTTTCGCGACCACGGCGTCTGGCCCGAGCCTTTCGTTCCCAGGTCCATTAATCTTGGCCTATCGCCGCGCTCGTGGCGCGCGGCTGCTTGAGGCGTTTCCCGCATCTGCGCGGCCAGGAAGCCGCGACCGTCGCCCAGATCGGGATTGTAGTGGCGGAACTGATGCCCGTGGTATCGCATGGCGACCGGCGCGGGCTGACCGGGCAGGGGCTGGAACCGGCCGAAGGCGGCGATCCATTCCGCATCCGTCAGCGTCTCCAGCCCGACGTCGGCGGCGGCCCGGTCGTTGCGGAACCGCAGGATCGTCTGGGGAAAGTCCGCCGCCTGCACCGCGTCGGAATAGTCCGGGCCGAGGTCGAAGAAGCGCGGGTCGGGGCGATAGGCGGGTGAGACGGGCATGGGAACCTAGGTGCGGGTCCGAGGAGCGGAGCGCAACCTTTACCGCGTCATTCCGGGGCTGAGCGTCGCGAAGAACCCGGAACCCAGGCGCATAGGCTGAACGCCAGCCGCATCAAGCGCCGCAGACGCCCTCCTGGATTTCGGGTTCGTCCTGCGGACGCTCCGGAAGGACGAGCGCAGGGGTGGCGAAGCCGGGCCAGGTTCTCTATTCTGGCTTCAGACATCAGGCCGTTGAACACGGTCAGGCTGGCGTCGCCTGCGGGCGGTGAATCCGGTCCGACGCCCGTCGATAACCTGGCGTCACGACGTTTCTTCCTTTCGCTTGGAGGCCGCCGTGGCGCGCAGACTGACCCTTGATTTCCTCAAGACCGAGGCCGCATCCGGCGCGGCCCTGGCGTTGGCCGCCGTGGCGGCCCTGGTCGTGGCCAACTCCCCTTGGTCGGCCGACTATTTCGCCTGGCTGAAGTCCTATCACATCGTCCAGATCGGCCCGATCCGGCTGGAGGAGACGATCTCCGACTGGATCAAGGAAGGGCTGATGGCGATCTTCTTCCTCGTCGTCGGGCTGGAGATCAAATACGAGATCGTGCGCGGCGAACTGAGCGATCCCAGGAAGCTGGCGACGCCGGTTCTGGCCGCGCTGGGCGGGATGGCCGGGCCGGCGGCGGTCTATCTGCTGCTGTCGGGCGCTATCGGCGCGCCGCATCAGGGCTGGCCCATTCCGCTGGCCACCGACATCGCCTTCGCCCTGGCCGTCTTCGGCTTCGTGGGCAGGGGATTGCCGTCGTCGCTGCGGGTCTTCCTGCTGACCCTGGCCATCGTCGACGATCTGGGGGCCATCGCCCTGATCGCGGTGCTGTTCAGCGAGGGGACGCAGTGGACCCCGTTGCTGTGGGCCGCCGCCGCCCTGATCGCGGGCGCCGTCGCCGCGCACAGCGTGCGGATCCCGGCGCCCTTCTGGGTGCTGGGTTTCGCCTTGGTCTGGTATCTGACGGTTCTGTCGGGCCTCAGCACCTCTCTGACCGCCGTGGCCTTCGCCATGATCGTGCCGATCAGGCCGCGCGCCGACGACGGCCAGAGCCCGCTGAAGGAAGCGATCCACGACCTGCATCCGTGGAACGCCTTTCTGGTCCTGCCCCTGTTCGCCTTCGCCAAGGCGGGCGTCTCCTTCGCCGGCCTGACGATGGATCAGGCCTTCGCGCCCCTGGTCGTCGCCATCGCCCTGGGCCTGTTCCTGGGCAAGCAGATCGGCGTGTTCGGCGCCGCCTGGCTGGCCTCGGCGCTGAAGATCGGCGCGCGGCCGACGGACGCCGGCTGGATGCAGGTCTATGGGGTGTCGCTGCTGTGCGGCGTCGGCTTCACCATGAGCCTGTTCATCGGCGTACTGGCCTTCCCCGGCGCGGTCGACAGCCCCGAACAGGTCGAGGTCAAGCTGGGCGTCATCGGCGGCTCGATCCTGTCGGCGGTGGCGGCGGCCCTGGTGCTGGGTCTGGCGGGGCGGGCGCGCCGCGTCGATCCCGTCGCCTTGAAACCCGAGGTGGAGCCGCAGGGGCCGAAAACAGCAGAAAAACTGACCTAACGTCAGGGTTTTCTGTCTCTTCACTGACACACAAAGGCGAATCTGCGGCGAAAAATCGTCGCGGTGAACAACGCTCGCTTGTCGGTGGCGGCGAAGCGCGCTTAGCCTAGCGATAACGAACGATCCCCCAAGAAGGGGACGTCGCAGGGAACAGGAAACGCCGCGATCGCTCCAAGCATCGCCGCTTCAGCCGGGAGGACGCTATGCGCCGCAATCTTCACCTCAGGACCACCGTGTCCGCCGCCGCCGTGATCGGCGCCGTCGCCTTCGGCTTCGCCGGGGCCGCCGCCGCGCAGGAAGCGCCCGCCACCGTCGACGACATCATCGTCACCGCCCAGAAACGCGAACAGAGCCTGCAGGACGTGCCGATCGTGGTCACCACCCTGTCGCAGGAACTGCTGCAGGGCGCGGGCGTCCAGGACATCAAGGACCTGCAGATCCTGACGCCCGGCATGACCGTCACCTCGACCCAGTCGGAGGCCTCCACCACCGTCCGCATCCGCGGCGCCGGCACAGTCGGCGACAACCCCGGCCTGGAAAGCTCGGTCGGCGTGGTGATCGACGGCGTCTATCGCTCGCGCAACTCGGTCGGCTTCGGCGACCTGGGCGAACTGAGCCGCATCGAGGTGCTGAAGGGGCCGCAGGGCACCCTGTTCGGCAAGAACACCTCGGCCGGCGTCATCAACATCATCACCGAGCGCCCGTCGTTCGATCCGTCCATCTCGGCGGAGCTGACCGGCGGCAACTTCGGCGCCATCGGCGGTTCGGTCTCCGTCACGGGCGGCCTGACCGACCAGATCGCCGGCCGCCTGTTCGTCGCCCACCGCGAGCGTGACGGCTTTTACGACGTCAACAACGGCGATGGTCCCAACAGCAAGACCGACGACCAGACCCAGGATTACTGGACCACGCGCGGCCAACTGCTGATCCTGCCCAACGACAACACCTCCATCCGCCTGATCGCCGACTATACCAAGCGTGAGGAATACTGCTGCGTCGCCGTGCAGACCCGCGTCGGTCCGACCCAGGCCTTCATCGCCGCCCTGACCGCCCCGAACGGCCAGGGTCAGGCCTCGCCTGCCGCCGGCTTCGGCACGGTGCCCTTCTCGCGCCTGGCCTATTCGAACCGCGAGACGCCGCAAGAGATCGAGGACATGGGGCTGTCGGCGGAAGCCAACATCGACTTCCCCAGCATCAACGCCACCCTGACCTCGCTGACCTCGTGGCGGGACTGGTCGTTCCAGCAGGGGATGGACCTGGATTACACCGGCGCCGACATCCTGCACCGGGCCAACGACGGCTCCAACGGTTACGGCGTCGGCAACCTGACCCAGGAACTGCGCCTGGCCGGCACGACGGGCAAGTTCGACTGGCTGGTCGGCTTGTTCGCCACGCGTGAGACCGTCTATCGCGACGACAGCTATGTCTATGGTTCGGACTACAACGCCTTCGCCTCCCTGCTGCTGACGGCGACGGTGCCGGCGGCCTTCGGCGGCCCCAGCCCGTCGCGCCTGGGCTGTTTCACCAACCCCAACGGCTTCCTGGTCGGCACGACCGGCGCCCTGGCCGGCCAACCCCTGTGCGTGCTGGGCCTGGTTCCGCCCAGCGCCGCCGCCCCCGGCTTCGCGGCCGGCAAGGCCTATGAGGACCACTATTCCCAGAAGTCGGAATCGGTCGCCCTGTTCACCAACAACACCTACCATGTGACCGAGGCCTTCGACATCAACCTGGGCCTGCGCTACACCTACGACAGCAAGCGTCTGCTGGGCGTGCAGGACAATCTGGGCAGCAATGGCGCTGCCTGCGGCGGCGCCCTGGCGAACAACCTCGCGCCGTCCCTGCCGGGCTCGCCGATCCCCGGCACGGCGAATGTGAAGACCCCGGCTGCGGCTCTGGGCCTGCTGTGCCTGCCCTGGTCGAACCCCCTGTACGACGGTCGCCGCATCCAGGAGAAGTTCAACGACACCGACGTCTCCGGCACGATCAAGGCGTCGTACCGCTTCAACCCCTCGATCATGGTCTATGGTTCGTATGCGCGCGGCTACAAGGGCGCGGGCTACAACATGGACCGGGTGCAGACGGGCGTGACCCCGGACGCCTCGCTGTTCTTCAAGGCCGAGACGGTCGACAGCTATGAGGCGGGGGTCAAGACGACCCTGTTCAACCGCACCATGCTGCTGAACCTGACCTATTTCGACCAGAAGTTCGAGAACTTCCAGCTGAACACCTTCCTGGGGACCGCCTTCGTGGTGGAATCCATCCCCGAACTGACGTCGCGCGGCGTCGACGCCGACATGGTCTGGTTCACCCCGGTCGAGGGCCTGACCTTCCAGGGCGGCGTGACCTATACCGACGCCAAATACGGCCGCTTCACCGCCGCCGACATGTCCAGCCCCGGCCGCTTCCCGCAGCTGTCGCTGCTGCCGGGGGCGCGCGCCTCGTTCGCCCCGGAATGGTCGCTGACCGGCGCCCTGGCCTTCGACCGCTCGCTGGGCGGGGGCCTGCGCGGCGGGTTCAACCTGTCGGCCAAATATTCGACCGACTACAACACCGGCTCGGACCTGTTGCCCTACAAGCATCAGGACGCCTTCACCGTGGTCAACGGCCGCGTGTCGATCGGGTCGGAAGACGAACGCTGGACCGTCGAGGTCTGGGGCCAGAACCTGCTGCAGGAAGAATACACCCAGGTCGGCTTCGCCGCCCCGCTGCAGGGCACGGCCTTCGCCAACACCACGACGCCCCAGGCGGACGGCACCTATTACAACAAGGCCACCGACACGGCGACCTACAACGCCTACCTCGGCGCCCCGCGCACCTATGGGGTGACACTAAAGGTCAAATACTGATCGTCAGGCCGCAAGACTGAACGCGGAAGGGCCGACCGGGCGACCGGCCGGCCCTTTTCCCTGGATGCGGGCCTGTGGCGGGCGAGAATGTCCGCGCTCAGAAGCGACGCCGGATTCGGCTGTCGATCCGAAGCAGACCTTAATCAACAGGCGTCATGTCCATGTAGTTGAAACGAGCGGTGCGTCCTGATGCAGTGGTCAGAAGCGCCGTGAGGGTCTCCGGATCGATTTTGAGGCTTGCCCCTTCATGCGTCATCTGTCGCAGCGCATCCAAACGTCCCGCATCATGCGGATCACATTGAGCTTGCGGCGGCTTGCCAGGATGCAACGCATCACTGACCAACACACCTCGATTTCGGTCGAGGCGGCCCCAATCCTGACAACTGATTGAAAGCTCATATTCTGAGGCTTGAAGGGTATCTGGGTTAAGTTTTGGAAGCCTCATCTCTACAAGAGAGCCGACGGTAGGCTCGCCGTTGACTTCGGTGACGTACCAATAACCGATCAACGGAGACGCATGCTCTTCGAGTTGGCACGCGGGGAGCCCGATGGAGCCTAGCAGGACTAACCCTAGTCTCGTCGCTCCAATCAGACTGCCTGTCAGCCCGGCTTTATGAAGTTCCAGCATGCCGAAATGATAGCACGCAAAGGTCCGCTTCCCACCCTTTGCAGACCCGCGGAGGGTCCGCAAAGGGTGATCGGCCTCATTCCACCAAGGGCGCCTGTTTCGGTTTCGCCAGTTCCCGCTGTCCTGCGGTCTTGCGGTGCAGGATGCGGCGGCCCCAGCCGGCGAAGTCGTCGACGATGGTGAAGATGGCCGGGATGTAGAGCAGGGACAGGAAGGTCGAGGAGATCAGCCCGCCCAGCACGGCGATGGCCATGGGCGAGCGGAACTGGACGTCGGCCCCCACACCCATGGCGATCGGCACCATGCCCGCGCCCATGGCGAAGGTGGTCATCAGGATGGGGCGGGCGCGCTTGTGCGCCGCGTCCAGGATCGCCTCGCGCCGGGGCATCCCGTCCCGCTCGGCCATGATGACATAGTCGACCAGCAGGATGGAGTTCTTGGCCGCGATCCCCATCAGCATCAGCACCCCGATCAGGGCCGACATCGAGAAGTTGGCGCCGCCGATGGCCAGGGCGATGAAGGCGCCGCCGATGGCCAGGGGCAGGGCCGCCATGATGGTGATCGGATAGGCGAAGCTTTTGAACAGCAGCGTCAGCACCGCATACATCAACAATATGCCCGAGGCGAAGGCGACGCCGAAGCCCACCAGCATCTCCTGAATGAACTCGGCGTCGCCGGCCGGCACCTGACGCACCCCGGCGGGCAGGGCCTTGACCGAGGGCAGACGGTTGACGGCGGCGCTGGCGGCCCCGGTCGTCGTGCCGTCCAGTTCGGCGCTGATCGAGGCGATGCGCGAGCGGTCCTGGCGGGCGACGGTGGCCGGGCCGGCGCCGAACTGGATGTCGGCGACGGCGCTCAGCGGCACCGAGGCGCCGCCCGTCGCCGGCACGCGCAGGTTCTCCAGCACGCTCAGATCCTCGCGCGCGGCCTCGGTCAGCTGCAGGCGGATCGGCACCTGGCGGTCGCCCAGATTGTACTTGGCCAGGTTCTGGTCGATGTCGCCGATGGTGGCGACCCGCACGGCCTGGGAGATGGCGCCGGCGGACACGCCCGCCAGGGCCGCCTCGTCGGGACGCGGGGTGACCAGGATTTCGGGGCGGGCGATGGCGGCCGAGTTGACCACATTGGCCAGGCCCGGAACGGTCCGCATCTCGGCCTCCACCTTGCGCGCGGCCGCATTCAAGGTGTCGGGATTATCGCCCAGGATCGAGAAGGTGTAGGTGGTGCCGTCGCCGGGACCGCCGCCCTGCTGGGCGATGCCGGCGCGGATGCGGGCGCCGGGAATCTGTTTCAACTGATCCACCATGGCGCGGGCGAAGGCCTGCTGGCTCAGCTTGCGGTCGCCCTTGGGCACCAGGTCGGTATAGACATTGGCCTGGGTCACGTCCTGGCCGCCGACGGCGGCGTAGACGGAGGTGACTTCCGAGCGCGCTTCCAGCGTCCGGGTCACCTGCTGCACCACCGCGTCGGTCTGGCGCAGGGTCGAACCGGGCGGCAGTTCGACCTGGAAGGCGGCGCGGGCCGTATCGCCGGGCGACATGAATTCGAACGACATCTTGGCGATCCCGGCGGTCAGGACGGAGCCGACCAGGAACAGGATGCCGATCACGAACACCTTCCAGCGGTTGCCCAGCGACCAGCGCAACGCCTTCAGATAGCCGCCCATCCAGAAGGGATCCTTGTCCTCGTGGTTGGTGTGTTTCAGGATGAAGGCCGCCATCAGCGGGGTCAGCGTCCGCGCGACCAGCAGCGAGAAGGCCACCGAGACGCAGGCCGCCAGGGCGAAGGCCTTGAAGAACTGGCCGATGATGCCGGGCATGAAGCCGACGGGCGCGAACACGGCGATGATGGTGGCGGTGGTGGCCACGACCGCCAGGCCGATCTCGTCTGCCGCCTCCAGCGAGGCGTCATAGGGCGGTTTGCCGTCGCGCATGTGGCGGACGATGTTCTCGATCTCCACGATGGCGTCGTCGACCAGGATGCCGATGGTCAGCGACAGGGCCAGCAGGGTCACCACGTTCAGCGACTGATCCAGCGGCCCCAGGATGGCGAAGGTGGGGATCAGCGACATCGGCATGGCCGTCGCCGCGATGAAGGTGGCCCGCCAGTCGCGCAGGAAGATGAAGACGATGATGACCGCCAGGACGGCGCCCAGCAGCAGGGCCTCCAGCGAGGCGAGATAGGATTCCTCGATCTGCTCGACGCTGGCCGTGACCTGCTGGATCGTCAGCTCGGGGTGGGCCTCGTCGATCCGCTTGACCTCCTGGCGCACCTTGTCGGCGACCTTGACCTCAGAGGCGGTGCGCGAGCGCAGGAAGTTGAAGGTGACGGCCTCCTGGCCGTTGTAGCGGGCCAGACGGCGCGGCTCGCTCCACTTGTCCTCGACGGTCCCCAGATTATCCAGGCGCACCGTCTTGCCGTCGCCTAGAGGCACCAGGGTCTCGCGAAGCTGCTGGACCGAAGTGGCCGATCCCAGGGTGCGGACGGCGCGCTCGGACCCGGCGATGGTGACGCGGCCGCCGGGCAGGTTGTTGTTGACGTTGTTCAGGGCCTGGCTGACCTCGGCGGCGGTGACGCCGTAGGCGGCCAGCCTTTGCGGGTCCAGCTCGACCCGCATCTCGCGGTCCACCCCGCCGGAACGGTTGACCTGGCCCACGCCGCCAAGCGCCAGAAGCGCGCGGCTCATTTCGTTGTCGATGAACCAGCTGATCTGTTCGGGCGTCATGGTGGGCGAGCGCACGACATAGGTGATCAGGGCGTCGCCGGTGATGTCGATGCGCTGGACCGCCGGCTCCTGCATGTCCTGAGGCAGGCTGGCGCGCAGGCCGGTCATGGCGTTGCGCACGTCGTTGGTGGCCCGGTCGGTGTCGGTGCCCAGCTCGAACTCGATCACCGTGGTCGAGACGCCGTCGCTGATGTTGGAGTTGATGTGGCGCACGCCCGACAGGCCGGCCAGCGAATCCTCGATCAGCCGCGTGACCTGCACCTCCATCTCGGCCGGGGCCGAGCCGGGGCGGGCGGCGGTGACGGACACCAGGGGAAAGTCGATGTCGGGGTTGGAGTTGATCCGCATCCCCATGAAGCCGACCACGCCGCCAAGCGTCAGCAGCAGGAACAGCAGGATGATCGGGATGGGGTTCTTGATCGCCCAGGACGACATCTGGTTCATGGGCTCGGTCCTAGTTGGTCGCGGCCGGGCGAGCCTGCGGGGCCGCAGGCTGGGCGCCGACGGCGGGGGCCACATTGACCTTGTCGCCTTCGTTCAGGAAGCCCGCGCCGTCCACAACGACGCGGACGCCGGTGTTGACGCCCGAGACCGCCGTCTGGGCGTCGGTGCGGGACAGGACCGTGATCGGCTGGAAATGCACCGAGCCGTCGCCGTTCAGGATGAAGACGCCGGGCTTGTTCTCGCGGTACAGCACCGCCCCGGTCGGGACGGTGGTCGCCGGCTGATCGCCGACGGCGATATCGGCGCGCGCGAACATGCCGGGCCGCAGCTGGGCGCCGGGCGTCAGCGAGATGCGGGCCAGGCCCAGCCGGGTCGAGGCGTTCACCTCGGGCGTGACGATGCGGACCGAGCCGGTCGTCCGGCCCGCCTCGCTGGAGGTCACGGTCGCCGACTGGCCGGCGCGCACCAGGCCCAGCTCCGTCTCCGGCACCTGGGCGTCCAGCTCCAGCCGGCCGTCGCGGACCATGCGGAACAGTTCGGTCCCGGCCGAGATGATCTGGCCCTTGGTCACGCTGCGGCTGATGATCAGCCCACTGACGGGCGCGCGGATGGTCGACTGGCTGAGCCGGGTCCGGGTTTCGGACAGGGACGCGCGGGCGGCGGCCAGATTGGCCGTCGATGAGCGTTGATTGGCCAGGGCCGTGTCCAGCGACGCCTGGCTGAGGAAGCCGCGGTCCTTCAACTGCCGGGCGCGATCCAGGGCGGCGTCGTCGCGCTGCACATTGGCCTCGGCCAGCTGGACCTGGGCCTGCTGCTGCTGCAACTGGGCGCGCAGCAGGACGTCGTTCATCTGCACCAGCGGCTGGCCCTGGCGGACATAGGACCCTTCGTCGACATACAGGGCCACGGCGGTCAGGCCCCCGGTCTCGGCGGCCACCGGCACCTCTTCCCAGGCCGAGACGGTGCCGGAGGCGGTCACGGTGCGGTTCAGATTGGTCTGGGCCACGGTCGCGACGCTGACGGTCTGGCGCGAGCCCCCGGCCTTATCCTCCGTCTTGTCCTCCTTGCGCTCCCCGCAACTCGCCAGCAGAAACGCCGAAAGGGCCATGGCGCCGACGTTGAGAGCGGTTCGGGTCGTCTTGGACACGGGGAAATTCCTCGGTTGCAGGCGAAGCGTATCGCCGGCTCGCGCCGGTTGGCGAAGGGTCGACCCTTACCGCGTCCGCGACCCGTTCTCAAACGTGGAAGTGGTTTGTTGCAAAGCCTTAATGTGGCCCGCCGCGCGACAGATCGGCCGTGCGGCTGGCCCCTGGCGCCTACGCGTGATAGGGGCGCGCGGATGACGACTCCCCCTATCTCGAACATTCGCAACTTCAGCGTGGTCGCGCACATCGACCACGGCAAGTCGACCCTGTCCGACCGGCTGATCCAGCACACCGGCGGTCTGACCGCGCGCGAGATGTCCGAACAGGTCCTCGACAACATGGAGATCGAGAAGGAACGGGGCATCACCATCAAGGCCCAGACCGTGCGCCTGACCTACAGGGCGCGTGACGGCCAGGACTATGTGCTGAACCTGATGGACACGCCGGGCCACGTCGACTTCGCCTATGAGGTGTCGCGTTCGCTGGCCGCCTGCGAAGGCTCGTTGCTGGTCGTCGATGCGTCGCAGGGGGTCGAGGCCCAGACCCTGGCCAATGTCTATCAGGCCATCGACAACAACCACGAGATCGTCCCGGTCCTGAACAAGGTCGATCTGCCGGCCGCCGAGCCGGACCGGGTGCGCGCCCAGATCGAGGATGTGATCGGCATCGACGCCTCCGAAGCCGTCCTGGCCTCGGCCAAGTCCGGCATCGGCATCGAGGAGGTGCTGGAGGCCATCGTCACCAAGCTTCCGGCGCCCAGGGGCGACATCAACGCCCCGCTGAAGGCCATGCTGGTCGACGCCTGGTACGACCCCTACCTCGGCGTCGTCGTGCTGGTGCGGGTGTTCGACGGCGTCTTGAAGACCGGGATGCGGGTCAAGATGATGCGCAACGGCTCGACCCACCTGATCGACCGGGTCGGTGTCTTCCTGCCCAAGAACACGCCCGTCGACCAGCTCGGTCCCGGCGAGGTCGGCTTCATCACCGCCCAGATCAAGGAAGTCGCCCACGCCGCCGTCGGCGACACCATCACCGATGAAAAGAAGCCGACCGCCGAACCGCTGAAGGGGTTCAAGGAGGTTCAGTCGGTGGTCTTCTGCGGCCTGTTCCCGGTGGACGCCGCCGACTTCGAGGACCTGCGCGCCGCCATCGGCAAGCTGCGGCTGAACGATGCGTCATTCACCTATGAGATGGAAAGTTCGGCGGCCCTGGGCTTCGGCTTCCGCTGCGGCTTCCTGGGGCTGCTGCACCTGGAGATCATTCAGGAACGCCTCAGCCGCGAGTTCAATCTCGACCTGATCGCGACGGCGCCGTCTGTCGTCTACAAGATCGGCCTGCGCGACGGGACCGAGATGGACCTGCACAACCCGGCCGACCTGCCCGACGTGATGCAGATCGAGACCATCGCCGAACCCTGGATCAAGGCCACCATCCTGACCCCCGACGAATACCTGGGCGGGGTCATCAAGCTGTGCCAGGACCGTCGCGGCCAGCAGATCGAACTGTCCTACGTCGGCAACCGGGCCATGGTGGTCTATGAGCTGCCGCTGAACGAGGTGGTGTTCGATTTCTACGACCGGCTGAAGTCGATTTCGAAGGGCTATGCCTCGTTCGACTACGAGATCACCGAATACAAGGTCGGCGACCTGGTGAAGATGTCCATCCTGGTCAACGCCGAGCCGGTCGACGCCCTCAGCATGCTGGTCCACCGCGCCCGCGCCGAGACGCGCGGCCGGGGCATGGTCGAGAAGATGAAGGAGCTGATCCCGCCCCACCTGTTCCAGATCCCGATTCAGGCGGCCATCGGCGGCAAGATCATCGCCCGTGAGACCGTCCGGGCGCTGAGGAAGGACGTGACCTCCAAATGCTACGGCGGCGACGCCACCCGCAAGAAGAAGCTGCTGGAAAAGCAAAAGGCCGGCAAGAAGCGGATGCGCCAGTTCGGCAAGGTCGAAATCCCGCAGGAAGCCTTCATCGCCGCCCTGAAGATGGACGAGGATTGATCGTCAGCGACGATCTTTTCCCTCCCCCTGCGGGGGAGGGTGGCTTAGCCGCAGGCGAAGTCGGGTGGGGGCGGCCAGGCGACGGCGCACTGATCTGACTTCAAACGAAATCTGAGAGGCTTTGCCCGGCCGCCCCCACCCGGTCGCTTCGCGACCACCCTCCCCGGAACGGGGAGGGAGAGGCAACTACGACGCCCTCAATGCGCCGCGTTCAACCGTTCGAACACGGTCTCATAGCCATTCACCTCCGCGAACCGCAGCGGCTTGACCCGTTCGACCAGGATTTCGCCGCGCGGCGTGTCGCCCCGCTCGATCAGGCCGATCACTTCGTTCGTAAACTCGGCCAGCGGCATGGAGTTGGGGTTCTCCGCATGGCCCGGCATTAGGTCGGTGGCCACGGCGGGCGGGGCCAGTTCCAGCACCTCGACCGAGGCACCCGCCAGTTGATGTCGCAGCGACTGGGTCCAGGAATGGATCGCCGCCTTGGTCGCATTGTAGGTCGGCGTCGCCGCCAGCGGGATGAAGGCCAGGCCCGATGTCACCGTCATCACCGTCGCCGCCGGCTGGGCCGTCAGATGCGGCAGAAGCGCGGCGGTCAGGCGGATCGGCCCCAACAGGTTGGTGGCGATGGTCCTCTCGGCCACGGCCAGATCGAACGGCTGGGCCTTGAGGTCTTCCGACTGCATGATGCCGGCGTTCAGGATGACCGCGTCCAGGGCGGGGTGATCCTTGACCACCTGGGCGCCGAAGGCGGCGATGGCGGCGGCGTCCTCCATGTCCAGCGTCGCCCAGGCCATGCCGGGATTGGCGGCCGCTGTCGCCTTCAGCACGTCCGCGCGACGGCCGGTGATGATGATCCGGTTGCCCCGCGCGTGCAGCGCCTCGGCCAGGGCGCGGCCGATGCCCGTGCCGCCTCCGGTGATCAGGATGGTGGCGTCGTTGATGTTCATGATCGTCTCCTTGCGGGATGCGCCCGCGATGAAGACGAGGTATGGGTTTCACTCTCCAATCGAAAGCAGGCACTTGAAACCGCCCTACTTACCGCTCGGAAAGAAATGGATATGACGGCTGTTCCGCCCGCAAGAATCGCTCATCCCGAGACTGGTGACTATGCCGATCCCCGCGTCGAGGCCCTGGTCAACGACGTGATCGGCCGCGTCGCCGACAAGTGGACCATGCTGATCCTGGAGGTCCTGGCCGAACACGGCGAGCAGCGCTTCACCCGCGTCGGCGACCTGGTCGGCGGGATCAGCCAGAAGATGCTGACCCAGACCCTGCGTCAGATGGAGCGCGACGGCCTGGTGGTCCGCACCGTCCACCCGGTCATCCCGCCCAAGGTCGAATACCGCCTGACCGACCTGGGCTTCACCCTGGCCGAAGCCTTCTGCGGCGTCTGGACCTGGGCCGAAAAGAACATCGACCGCATCGAGACGGCGCGGGCGGCGTTCGACGGGCGCAAGGGATAGGGCGGTTGCTAGCGTCGCGTCATATCGACCGTGCCGATAGGCCCGCCGATGGGCAGCAGGCGGACCCTGAGATCGACCGTGCCGGCGAAGCCCTGACGTGCGCGGTCGGTCAGGGTGAAGATCATCCTCATGCCGCCCGAGCCTGAGGTGACGACCAGCCTGCCGTCGCGTATCCGGCATTGAGCGGGCTGGTTATCGACCTCGCAGGTCAGCCGGTCGCCGGATCGGGCCGTGATCGTGAGCGGTTGAACGAACGGTCCGCCGTCCTTGGACTTGAAGGTGACGGTGCGCGCCTGTCCCTCGACGGGCGTCATCCTAAGCGTCCAATCGCCGATCACATCGCGGCCGGTGATCGGCGCGGCGGTTTGAGCTAGCGTCGCGCTACCGAGCAGCGAAGACGCCAACACGGCCGCGCCGATCCAATTCTGTTTGATCATACCGCCCTCCAAATATCGCCCCAGGGATGCATTGAACGATAACCATCGATTGGCACGTGAATTCTTGGACAGTTTTGGCGGAGGGGACCGTTACCCCTGCACCGTCTCCGTGATGAAGTGCCGGCCCTGCCTGTCCTCGATCTCCACCACCCACAGGTCCGGGTCATACCTCCGTTGCCGGGCGATGTAGGCGTCCAGTTCGGTTTCGTTGTCGGATGTGACCGGCTGAATCCACAGGCGCTCGCCATCGGGGCCGAAGGCTTCGGTGAACAGGCGGGCGGTGCGGGTGGAGGTGTCGTAGGCCTTGACGATGACCGAGCCGGCGCGGTCGTCGCCCCTGGCGACCACGGTGGCGTAGGCGCCCTCGATCTGGGCGCGGCGGATCAGGGCGCTGACCCACAGGTCGCTGGAAAGAAGCAATTCGCTAACCCTGCTCGCACACGGAACCCCAACCCTGGCGGGCTAGGGTCGGGGCATGAGGATAGGCCTTTCCCCCCGGCGGACCCAAGCCCTTATGTCGGCCTTGCTGATCGCCGCGACGCCCGTCGTCGCGATGGCCGCGCCGCAGGACCGGTATTATGAGCGCAGCTTCGTGCTGGCCGCCAACGACCGCTGCGGCCTGTTCGAGCCGCAGTTGACCGCCGCCCTGACGGCGGCGGCCTATCAGGCGCGGGGCGCGGCCCTGCGCGCGGGATCGAATGACCGGCAACTGGCCGAGACGGCGCAGCGGGCGCGGGCCCGGGCGGTCACCACGCCGTGCGGCTCGGCCGATCTGAAGACGGTTCAGGGCAGGGTGCAGACCGCCTTTTCCGGCTGGTCGCGCACGACGCGGATGGAGTTTCCCGGCGACCGCAGGGCATGGAGCGCGGACCGCGCCGCCTATTCCCGCCCGACCTGGCGGCTGATGCAGGCGACCGTGACCGGCGCCTCGCCGGTGCGGTTCGGGGTGGTGGGCGGCATGGCCCGGCCCGACCAGCTGGCGGCGGTGGTGTCCTGGCGCGGACGGTCGCGGCCCACCGGGGTCAGGATCGTGATGCGCGACGTCGGCGTGGCGCCGCGTCCGTGGCTGGCCCAGGGCCTGCCGCCCGCGGTCCAGCGCCGCGCCTTCTGGGCCGCCGGAAACCAGGCGGCCGAGCGCACCCTGCTGGCCGAGGGCCGCGCCGAGGGCCAGACCTGGGTCTTTCCCGCCGAGGCCGCCGACGCCCTGTCGCGGCTGGACCCGCGCGAGGTCTTCACGGTCGAGTTCGTCTTCCGCGACGGCAGCATCGCCCGCTCCACCTTCGAGGCCGGCGACTTCGCGGCGGGCCGGGCGTTCCTGGCGATGGGGCGGGTCTAGGGGCGACGCGCGAAAGGACGGGGTCTTGCGGACGACCCCATGATCTCTACCTCGAACCCGGGACGCGACATCAGGCGTCAGGGCCAGCAGGCGGATTCATGACGACCGAAAACAAACGGGTTCTTCTGGCCAGACGGCCGACGGGCCTGCCGACCCCAACCGATTTCCAGATGGAGTCCGCGCCTGTCCCAGAACCGGGCGACGGCGAAGTTCTGCTTGAAATCCTCTATCTCTCGCTCGATCCCTATATGCGCGGGCGCATGAGCGCGGCGAAATCCTATGCCGATCCAGTGGCGATCGGCGCGGTCATGGAGGGCGGCACGGTGGCGCGCGTCGTGCGCTCACGCCACGCCGACTTCGCCGAGGGCGAAATCGTTCTGTCGCATTCGGGCTGGCAAACCTATGCCGTCTCGGATGGCGCAGGGCTGCGCAAGCTCGATCCACAAAGCGCGCCCGTCAGCACAGCGCTCGGCGTTCTTGGAATGCCGGGCTTCACCGCCTATGCGGGGCTGTTGACCATCGGTCGTCCCCAGCCGGGTGAAACGGTCGTTGTGGCCGCCGCGAGCGGGCCGGTGGGCGCCACGGTCGGACAGATCGCGCGCATAAAGGGAGCAAGGGCGGTCGGCATCGCAGGCGGCGCGGAAAAATGCGCCTTCGTCCGTGATGAACTGGGCTTCGACGCCGTGATCGATCACCGCGCGCCGGACTTCGCCGAACAACTGAGGGCGGCCTGTCCGAATGGGATCGACGTCTATTTCGAGAATGTCGGCGGCCATGTCTGGGACGCGGTATTTCCGCTGCTGAATCCCTTCGCGCGCGTGCCGGTCTGCGGCCTGATCGCGCAATATAATGATGATCCCGGGGCGACGTCCGGTCCCGACCGGCTGCCGGGCGTGATGCGCGATGTGCTGAGCAAGAGCCTGACGGTTCGCGGCTTCATCCAGCGCGAGTTCGCCGATCAACGACCGGCTTTCTACGACGAGGTCGCCGGTTGGATCCGAGACGGCCGGATCAAATATCGCGAGGATATCGTCGCCGGACTGGACAGGGCGCCCGACGCCTTCATCGGTTTGCTTCAGGGCCGCAACTTCGGCAAGCTCGTGATCCAGGTGGCGCCCTAGCCGCCGTGAAGACCGCGCGGCCCGATCCCCGGTCTAGGCCGGGACGGAGCCTGGGGTCTTGGCGGGCTCAGTCGGCGAGATCGCGTCCGCCCCTCCCGTCGCCATCACCGGCAACCGGATCAGGACGGCCGTGCCTTCGCCCAGGGTGCTGTCGATGGTCATGCGGCCGCCGTGCAGTTCGGTCAGGCTGCGGACCAGGGACAGGCCCAGGCCAGTGCCTTGGGCCTTCTGGTCGGCGCCGCCCGCCTGTTCGAAGGGGCGGCCCAGGCGTTTCAGGTCTTCGGGGGCGATGCCGACGCCGGTGTCGGACACCGCCAGCTCCAGGTCCGGGCCGTCCGCGTCCAGGGTCAGGGTGACGGAGCCGCCGGCGGGGGTGAACTTGACCGCATTGGACAACAGGTTCAGCGCCATCTGCTTCAGGGCGCGGGCGTCGGCGCGCACCGTCAGCGGCTCGGCCGACAGGACGGCGGCCAGGTCCACGCCCTTGTCGTCGGCCTGCAGCCGGACCAGGGCGACGGCGGCCGAGACGGCGTCGCGCGCGTCGAACCCGGCGACCGCCAGCTGATAGCGTTCGGCCTCGATCTTGGACAGGTCCAGCACGTCGTTGATCAGGTCCAGCAGGTGGCCGCCCGCCTGGTGGATGGCGTCGGCGTAACCGGCGTAACGGTCGGGCAGGGGGCCGAACAGGCGCTGGCGCATGATGTCGGCGAAGCCCAGCACGGCGTTCAGGGGGGTGCGCAGTTCGTGGCTCATATTGGCCAGAAAGCGGGTCTTGCCGGCGGACTGGGCCTCGGCCTCGACGCGGGCAGTCTCAAGGCCCAGTTCGCGGGCGAACTGGGCCGTGCCGTCGAACGCCTGGGCGATCAGACGCGGGCGGCGGTCGGCGTCATGACGCAAGGGGGCGACGATCAGGATGACGCGGCGGTCCAGGGCGATACGCGGGCTGAACTGCACCTCGGCCGGATGGCCCGACAGGGCGCGCGACAGGGCGGCGGAGACGGCCGGCCGATCCGGCGCATGGGCGCTGGCCACCAGGCCCTGGTCGATCAGGGCCGGGACGGACAGGGCGGGGGGCGCCGCGCCCCAGGTCGCGACCGCATGGCCCGACGGCTCCAGCAGCAGGGTCAGGCCCGGCTGGTCGCGCAGCAGGGCGGCGATATGCTCGGCCTCGTCCCTGGCCTCGATCAGGCGGCGGCGACGCTGGCCCCAGGTCAGACGCAGGGCCGAGCCCGCGGCGGCCAGGGCCAGCAAGGCCGAGGCGGCGGCCAACAACGGCCCTTGCGCCTCCGGCCCGTTCAGCCAGCTGGACGTCAGGCCGCTGAAGATCGGCAAGAGCACGCCGAACACCCCCAGCCAGGTCAGCCCGTCGCGGCCGTCCCGCTCGTGGTCCAGGGCGATCCCGGCGGCCAGCGGCAGGACGACCAGGCCGGGCAGGGCGCCGGTCACGCCCCCGGTCAGGCCCGCCGCCGCCGTCGCCGCGACCAGCCAGCCGACCATGATCGCCAGCCGCAACGCCAGGCTGTCGCGCACCATCAGCACCACGCCCAGCACGCCGGGCAGGGCCATGATCAGAAGCGCCGCCAGCGGGCCGTTGTGCAGGCCGCCCGCCATCTGGGCCGACAGGGCCGTCAGGCTGACCGCCACGGCCCAGACGGCGTGCCACAGGGCCAGCGTGGGTGCGACCAGCGGCGCGCCCGACCGGGCGTCATGCGGCGCCGGGCGCAGGTCGTCCTGGAAGCTGTGGCGAGGCAAGGAGGTCAATCAGTCGGCCGGTGTTCTGTCTGAGCCCAGATTAGTCGCCGCCTTGAGTCGGCGCGAGGCCGCTCCCCCCTCAGGCGAACCCCCTCGCGGCGTTCACCATGAATATCGGGGGACAAAACGGCCGGTTGTCGTTAACGGCCCGGCGGCCTATCCAGCCCTCCATGACCGCAAGCCACCGCACGCCCCCGACAGACACCCTGGATGAGACGCTCGTTGAGCTGGCCGACGACTTCGACCTCCTGGGCGATTGGGAGCAGCGGATCGAATATGTGATCGAACTGGGCAAGGGGCTGGCCCCGCTGGACGACGCGGACCGCCTCGAGGCCAACAAGGTGCCGGGCTGTGCGGCCCAGGTGTGGCTGGCCGTGACGCCGGCGGACGGCCGCCTGTGGTTCGCCGCCGACAGCGACAGCGCCCTGTCCAAGGGCAATATCGCCCTGCTGCTGAAACTGTATTCCGGGCGCACGCCGTCCGAGATCCTGGCCTTCGACGCCAGGGCCGCCCTGGACCGCCTGGGCCTGCCCTCGGCCCTGACGCGCCAGCGCGCCAACGGCCTGAACAGCATGGTCGGGCGGATCAGGGAGGCGGCGCTGGCGGCGGGCTAGGTTACAGCGCGATCCTCAGCGACGCCCGGATGCTGCGCGGGGCGCCGGGGAAGATCCACAGGTTGCTGTAGGAGCTGGCGGCGTAGCGTTCGTCGAACAGGTTGTCGACCTCGACCCGCGCCGTGACCTGGCGCGTCAGCCCATAGTCCAGCGCCGCCTTGGCCTTCCAATAGGCGGGCAGTCTGACCGGATCGGCCAAGGCGCCGGCGCGGTCGCCGACATAGGCCGCGCCCGCCATCACCGACCAGTCCGTGCCGTGGGCGGTGGGGAAGCGGCCGATGGCTAACAGCGAGCCTGAGTGTTCGGGCACGTTCAGCACCGCGTCGCTGGCGAAGCGGCTGTCGTCGGCCTTGGCGTCGGTCCAGCTGTAGTTGGCCACCACCTGCCAGGCGTCGTCCAGGCGCAGCGACCCGTCCAGCTCGATCCCGCGCGTGGTCAGCTTGCCCACCGGGGCCAGATAGTTGGAATCGACCGGATCGGTGGTCAGGATGTCGGACTTCTTGATGTCGAACACCGTCGCGGCCAGGTCCAGCCCGTCCCAGGCGCCGGCCAGACCGATCTCATAGCCCTGGCCCTTTTCGGGCGCGAAGCCCGCGCCGTCGCGGCCCGTGCCTGAATTCAACACGAACGACCGGCCATAGCTGGCGTGGGCGGTGAGGTTGTCTGTCAGGCGGTAACGGGCGGCGAAACGATAGTCGAACGGCGTGTCCGACGCCTGACCCACCGCGCCGGTCCGGTTGTTGCGGATGCGCTGGTCATAGTCGTCCAGGCGCAGGCCCGCCGACAGGCTGAGGCGATCGTTCACCTCCCACAGGTCCTGGGCGTACAGGGTCACGACCTCGCGCGTTTCCAGATTGTCGGTGAAGGGCAGGGGGGTGGGCGCCGGAACGGCCCCATAGACCGGGTTGAAGACGTCGATCGGATAGGGGTTGGCCGCCGTCGGATTGATCCGCAGCCACTTCTCGCCATAGGTCAGCCTATAGGCCTTGGCGCCGAAGGCCAGGTTGTGAACGCCGACGCCCGCCGCGACCACGCCGTTCAGCTCCAGCCGCGCCGACAGGTCCTCGACGGAGAAGTCGCGGCCCCGGCGCTGGCGCCACAGCTGGTCGCCGACCAGGCGGGACTGATCGCTGGACAGACCCCTCAGCGAACCGCCGCGCCAGGCGACGCCGCCGTTCAGGCTCCAGGCGCCGTTCAGGGCGTATTCGCCCGTGATCTGATGCCGTTCGTTGCGGAACCGGGTCGGGCCGTCGCCCGGCTCGCCGTAATAGTTGGATTCCGGCAGGGCCAGGGCGTCGCCCTTGATGGCCGGCATTCCCCGGTCGAACAGGGTGGTGAAGGTGGTGAACTCGCCCACATAGGTCAGGCGCAGGTCCGCATTGGGCCGCCACGTCAGGGAGGGAGCGACCACGGTGCGGTCCAGCCCGACGCGGTCGCGCCAGCCCGTGCTGGTCTCGCCCGCCAGGATCAGCCGCCCGGCCAGGGTCTCGTGCAACGGGCCGGTGACGTCCAGCTCGCCGCGCCGCAGTCCGAAGGAGCCGACGGTCGCGGTGAACGCCGCCCCGGTCGTGAACCTGGGCGTCTTGGACACCAGATTGACCCGACCGGCCGGGTCGATGTCGCCGAACAGGGCGCCGGACGGCCCCTTCAGCACCTCTATCCGTTCGGCCGTGGCCGGGTCGCGCGGCGGGGCCATGCCGCGATTGGCCAGGAAGCCGTCGACGTAATATTCCGCCCCGCCGTCGGGCGTGCCCAGAAAGCCGCGGATGGCGAAATTGTCCATCACGCCGCCGCGATTGTTCTGCTGGCTGACGCCGCTGACCAGCTCCAGCGCATCGGCCAGGCGGGTGGCGCCGACCGCCAGGATCAGGTCGTTCTCGATCGAGCGGCTGGACGGGGACATGGTCTCGGTGTCGCGTCCGGCGCCCAGGGTCCGGTCGCGCGGCGCCGTGCGGCGGCCCAGGACGACGATTTCGCTCAAGGCGGCCGGTTCGGCGGCGGCTTCCGGCGCTGGAGCCGCAAGAGCCACGGACGGTTGGGCGGCGGCCAGCAGGCAGGCGCCGGCGCAGCTCGAAAGCAGGGACAAGTCAGGCTCCGTTTGAAACGTTATACTATATCGGCTATCCGCTTGGGCATGACGCTGTCAACCGCTGCGACGCTTTCGCCCTCCGCCCCTGCCCCTGCCCCGGCCCCTGCCGTTTCCCGGCCCGCCCTCGCCCTGGCAGGCGTGGGCGCCCGCATCCGCTCCATCGACGCCCTGCGGGGACTAGTCATCCTGCTGATGCTGGTGGACCATGCGCGGGAGTTCTTCTTCATCCACGCCCAGGTCTCGGACCCGATGGACGTGTCGACGACCGCGCCCGGCCTGTTCTTCACCCGGCTGTCGGCCCATCTGTGCGCCCCGGTGTTCGTCGCCCTGACCGGGCTGGGGGCCTGGCTCTATGCGGACAAGACCGCCAGGGGCGGGGACCGGGCGCGGGCCGCGTCCGGCTTTCTGCTGAAGCGGGGTCTGTTCCTGGTGGCGCTGGAACTGACGGTGGTCAGTTTCGCCTGGACCTTCTCGCTGAGCCCGCAGACGATCTATCTTCAGGTGATCTGGGTCATCGGCCTGTCGATGATCGCCCTGGCGGCTCTGGTGCATCTGCCCCGCCCGGCGCTGATCGGGGTCGGACTGATCATCGTCCTGGGCCACAATCTGCTGGATCCGATCAGCATCGCGCCGGGACAGGCGGGCCATGCGCTTTGGGCCATCCTGCACGAGCGAGGCTTCATCGATCTGTCCGGGTTGGGGCTGGGGGTCGAGCAGGCCCGGACCTCCTATCCGCTGTTGCCGTGGATCGGCGTCATCGCCCTGGGCTATGGCGTCGGGCCTTGGTTCGCAGGGCCGCAGGGGCTGCGGATCAGACGTCTGGCGGCGACGGGGCTGTCGGCCCTGGCCCTGTTCGCGATCCTGCGCGTCCTCAACCTCTATGGCGATCCGACGCCGTGGGCCGTTCAGGCGACGCCGCTGCAGACGGCGATGAGCGTGCTGAACCTGACCAAATATCCGCCGTCCGCCGATTTCATCCTGCTGACGCTGGGGGTCGGCGCCCTGCTGCTGGCGGGGCTGGAGCGGGCGTCGGATCGGCTGATCGGCCTGCTGGCCGTGTTCGGCGCGGCGCCCTTGTTCTTCTATCTGATCCACCTCTACGCCCTGCATCTGCTGCAACGGGGGTCGCTCGCGGTCTTCGGGGCCAATCAGGGGGACGGGTTCGCCGTGCCGGGCGTGGGCTGGCTCTGGGCGCTGGCGGCGATCGTCGCCATTCCCTGCTGGTTCGCCTGCCGCTGGTTCGCCCGGATCAAGCGGACCAGCGGCCAGCCCTGGATGAAATACCTCTAGACGCCGATGCCATAGTGTTCGGCAAGGGCCTGCAGCGCGTGTTTCAGCACCGTCTTGCCCTGGCGGCGGCGCAGGCCCAGGCCGGTTTCGGCCAGTTGCAGGCTGTCGCCGTGGATGCAGATGCGGTTCAGCATGGGGCGCAGGCGCGGGCCGACGGCGGTCAGCGCGGCCTCCACCCGGCGCGAGGCCGACAGGGCGCGGTCGCCGGGCTCCAGCCGCGCGGCGGTTCCGGCGCCTGACGTCGGCAGGGCGTCCCAGCGCATGGTCAGGGACGGACCGCGCAGGGCGAACTCGGCTTCGCGCCGCAGACGTTCACCCGCCGCCGCCTCGGCCGGCGTCAGCCAGGGGCGGCCCGAGACGTCCTTTCGCCGCGCCAGCCAGGCGATGGGGCTTTCGCCCAGATTGGCCGTCCGCCTGGCCACCCGCCCGTCGGGCTGGATCAGGTCGCGTTCGCCCAGGATGACGCCCGGCCGACCGGGCGGGGCCGAAGCCGTCGCCGCCGCCTCTCCGGCCGGACGCGTCCGCCAGCCGCCGCCGGGCCGGGCGCGCAGGCCGGGGCGGTCGATCAGGGCGCGGAACTCGTCCTCGTTCAGGGTCAGGCTGACCCGGCTGCGCCGATCCGCCGACAGCCGCAGCGCATAGGCGCCCTGCGCATCCTGGGCCAGCCAGGCGCCAGGGCGGGTCATCAGGTTGCGCGCCCGCTCCACGACGCGGCTCATCGGGCCAGATCCAGGACGGGCCGCTCATAGAGGGCCTGGATGCAGGTCTCCAGATCGTTGAGCAGGTCGTCCAGGGTGCGCCGGTCCCGCTCGTCCTCCACCCAGCGGCAGGCGGCCCCGACGCTGGCGCGATTGACCCCGAAGACATGGCTGACCCGCTCCAGCGTCCAGCCGAAGGCGACGTGCGACAGATACATGGCCACCCAGCGCGGGCGGGCGGTGCGCGGATGCATCCGGCCCCGGCCGATCATCTGCGACGGGCGCGCGCCCGTCCGCGCGGCGACCAGATGGATGGCCAGCCCGGCCTTGATCCGATCATCCTCGCTGACCGGCACGATATAGTCTTCCAAGGCGAACGCCCTCCCTGTTCTTCTGAACCCAAGGCCCGCACCATAAGGCGCCCCGACCTCGTGATAGGAATAAAAGCCTATCTGACGTCAAAATCGGTCGTGGCGTCTTAACCGCCTTGAGGTTGTGGGTTTGGCGATAGGCTGGCTGAGAGGCGGTCGCGGCGCGCGGCCGGGCCGCGCGGGCGGCGGACATGGTTAATAAATTTCGAATCCTTGACTCGGCCCACTCGACGCCGATTCGCAAATCAGCCTAGATTCGACTCAATCGAATGGCGTTAACCCTTCTTAAGGTTTTCACGTCTTAACCTGCGAACAAGGTTACCCGGCCGTATGCCAGGGTGGTTACCGCAAAGCTATGGCCTGGAGGGGCACGAATGCGCGTCCTGTTGATTGAAGACGATCACGCAACTGCCCAAAGCATCGAACTGATGCTGAAGTCGGAAGGCTTCAACGTCTACACGACCGACCTGGGTGAAGAAGGCATCGATCTGGGCAAGATCTATGACTACGACCTCATTCTTCTTGACCTGAACCTGCCGGACATGAGCGGCCTAGAGGTCCTGCGCCAGCTGCGCGTGGGCAAGGTCAACACCCCCGTCATGATCCTGTCGGGCAGCCACGAGATCGAAACCAAGGTCAAGACCTTCGGCGGCGGCGCCGACGACTATATGACCAAGCCCTTCCATAAGGACGAGCTGATCGCGCGCACCCACGCCGTGGTCCGCCGCTCCAAGGGTCACGCCCAGGCCATCATCCACACCGGCGAGATCGCCGTGAACCTGGACGCCAAGACGGTCGAGGTGAACGGACACCGCGTGCATCTGACCGGCAAGGAATATCAGATGCTGGAGCTGCTGAGCCTGCGCAAGGGCACCACCCTGACCAAGGAAATGTTCCTGAACCACCTGTACGGCGGCATGGACGAGCCCGAGCTGAAGATCATCGACGTCTTCATCTGCAAACTGCGCAAGAAGCTGGCCACCGCCGCCGACGGCAAACACTATATCGAAACCGTCTGGGGTCGCGGCTACGTCCTGCGCGACCCGTCAGAGAGCGTCGTCACCGTCGCCGCCTGATCGATCTTTCGATGCCGAAATGACGAAACGCCCGCCGGAAACGGCGGGCGTTCTGCGTTCAGGCGCTCCATCGACCCTGTTGCCGCTCTGGGGCGTCGAAGGCCAGGATGGCGATCAGGCCGCCGCCGTCGGCGTTCGTCAGGGTCAGGCGCGCGCCCGCGCGTTCCGCCATGCGGCGGGCGATGGTCAGGCCCAGGCCCGAACCGCCGCTGTCGCGTGAGCGGGACGGGTCCATGCGCTGGAACGGCTCGAACAGGCGGGGGATCTGGTCGCCGGGGACGCCGGGACCATGGTCGCGGACCGTCAGGCGCACGTCCGAGGCGTGGCGCACGGCGGACACCTGGGCGTCGCCGCCATGCCGCACCGCGTTGTCGACCAGGTTCGTCACGCAGCGGCGCAGCGCCTGCGGTCGGGTGCGGATCACCGCGCCGCAGCCGTGGACGAAGACGACGGGCTGACCCGCGTCGGCGGCGTCCTCGCACAGGGCGGACAACAGGGCGTCCAGATCGACGGGAACCGCGTCCTCGACCGTCGTCTCGATGCGGGCCAGATCCAGCCCCTCGCGCACCAGATGCTGCATGGCGGCCATATCCTTGACCAGCTGGGCGCGAAGGTCCGCGTCGTCGACCTTCTCTATGCGCAGCCGCATCCGGGTCAGGGGCGTCTGGAGGTCGTGGGCCACGGCGGCCAGGACGCGGGTGCGCTCTTCAATCAGAGCCTTGAGCCGGGTCTGCATGGCGTTTAGCGCCACGGTGGCCTGGCGCACCTCGCGCGCGCCCTCCTCGATCAGCGGCGGCCGATCCAGATCGTGGCTCAAGGCGACGGCGCCTTCCGACAGGCGGTTCAGCGGTCCGGCGGCCAGACGCGAGGCCATCCAGCCGGTCAGCAGCACGCCCGCCAGACCGAGGGCCAGCAGGGCGGCGGCTTCGGGGCTCAGGCTCCAGGGACGCGGATTGGCCGGCAGGCTGATGGCCACCTGGGCGTCCGGCTGGCCGTGAGGACTGAGGACCAGGATTCGGCACCGCATATGCGCCGTCACGCCGCCGCAGGCGATCAGCGGCGCCCTATAGGCCTTGAGCGCCACGCCCTCTATGCCGCGCCGCTTGAACGCGGCCGTCACGGCCTGCGTCAGGGCCGCATCGGCCGCACCCAGCCTGAGCCCGTCGGCTGGCGGCAAGCCCATGGACAGGGCGGCGGCCGGGTCGGCGCTGGAGCCCGCCAGGTCGACGATTCTTTCGGCCGTGACGAAGTCGTGCGATTCCGACAGGCCCTTGCGATGACTGAAGCTCAGCGCCGCGAAGGTGACGCCCGCCGCCAGCAGGGCGCCGATAAGCAGGAGCAGGAAAAGGCGGGTTGTCTCGTTTCCCGCGCGGCGCGGCCTCAGGCCCGCCATGTCACCGTTCCCGACAGCATATAGCCCAGATTGCGCACGGTGCGGATCAAGGTCGGGTTCCTGGCGTCATCGCCCAGCTTCTGACGCAGACGGCTCACTCGCAGGTCGACGGCGCGATCGTCCGTGTCGGCTATGGTCGAAAGGGCGCGTATGCGCTCGCGCGAAATGGCCTTGCCGCCGTTTCGGATCAAGGCGTGAAGCAGGTCGAAGTCCGCGCTCGACAGGGGCGCCAGCCGTCCGTCCGGCGCCGTCAGCGACCGTGTGGCGATGTCCAGGGACCAGCCGGCGAAGTCCGCGTGGCGGCTTTCGGCCGTATCCCTGGCCCCATCGGCGCGCCGCAGGACCGTGCGGATGCGCGCGACCAGTTCGCGCGGCTCGAAGGGTTTGGCCATATAGTCGTCGGCCCCCATTTCCAGCCCCAGTATCCGGTCGATGGGGTCGCCTCGCGCCGTCAATATGATGACCGGGATCAGGGAGGCGGCGCGGATGGAGCGGCACAGGCGCAGCCCGTCCTCATCCGGCAGGTTCAGGTCCAGCACGACCAGATTGACCGGCCCCGCGTCCAGCGCCGCCTGCATCGCCTTGCCGTTCGCCGCCTTCAAGGTGCGGAAACCGTGCTGCTCCAGGTGGTCAGCCAACAGATTTCGAATGTCGCGATCGTCGTCGACGATCAGCAGAACGGGAGCGGCCGGTTGAGACATCGGAGGGCCAGGTGACGTGAGACCTCACTTGTCCATCCGCCTCATGGCCAAAGCGCGGCGGACACAATCGGACACAAATCCGGGCGGCCTCGATACTTTGCGACACGGCTCGGTCCTTAACCCGCCGGAACCTGGCGCGAAACAAAAGGCGTCCGACATATCGTCGAACGTCCTTCTCAAGGGAGACACCCCCATGACGTCCTTCCGCACCGCCGCCGCCCTGTCCGCCGTCGCGCTTGTCGGTCTGACCAGCGGCTCGGCGTTCGCCGCCACTCAGGCGGCTTCCAGCCGCCAGTCCGCGACTTCGCCCGCCGCTTCGTCCACGACATCGCCCGCTCGTCCGTCGACGACCGCTCCGCGCGCCACCCCTGCGCCTGCGCCCTCGACGGGTGCGTCGGCGCATAACGCGCGCGGCCACCGCGCCGGTCCGGCTCAAACGCCGGCTCCGGCGCCGAAGAAAAAGTAAGGACTACGCGCCTTCCCCCCGGAACGTCCATCGGTCCAAGGATCGGTGGGCGTTTTGCTGTCCGCCCCCGCCAGAGCGGCGCTTAGCGCGGCGATCCGAACCCCGCCGCCAGCGCCGCCGCCATCGGATTGGGGCGGCCGAAGCTGTCGAAGGGCAGGGGCCTGTCCCGACCGTCGTCCTTGTCGCCCTGCCTGTACCAGCTGTCGGCATCGCGCAGGCCCCAGACGGTGAAGGCGAACTGCTGGGCCCTGGGCAGGGCGGCGAAGGCCTGGGCCAGTTCCGTGACGCGCGCGGACTGGGCGGTGATGCGTTCGCCCTGGCTGCGCAAATCCAGCCGGTCCTCGGTGCGCAGGGTGCAGTCCAGCTCCGACACATGGATGGGCAGGCCGAACTGGGCCGCCTCGCGCATGAAGGCGGCGATGACGCCGGGCTTGATGTCGATCCACAGGTGCGATTGCAGCCCCAGCCCCTGCAGCGGACAGCCGGCCTTCAGCAGGCGTTCGACCAGTTTCAGGAACTGGGCGCCTTTGGCCGGCACGCTTTCCTGATTGTAGTCGTTCAGGAACAGCACCGCCTCGGGATCGGCCGCCCGCGCCTGTTCGAAGGCGCGCAGGATATAGCCGTCGTGGCCGTAACGGGCGCTCCAGTGGCAGTCGCGCATCCCCGATCCGTCGTCCAGGATCGGCTCGTTGACCACGTCCCAGCTGCGGACCTTGCCGCGATAACGGCCGGCGACCGTCGCGATATAGCCGTCGAAGGCGCGGTCGAAGGCGGCGCCCGACAGTCCGGCGAACGCCTCTTTTCCTTGCGCGTACCAGATCAGGGTGTGGCCGTGCATCGCCATGCCCTCGGCCTGGGCGAAGGCGGCGATACGGTCGGACCGGTCGAAGTCGGGGCGGTCCAGGCCGTTCGCCAGGATATATTCCATCTTCATCTCCCATTCCGGCGTCAGCTGGGAGACGTTGGCGCGCGCCAGGGCGACCCAGTCCGGGTCGTCGATCTGGCTGGCCTTGATCGCCGTGCCGAAGGGGGCGGGGGCGACGGATTTCAGCGGCGGGACATTCGGCGGGCTGGCCTCGGCCGAGGCGAACCGGTCGCAGGCGGCGAGAGCGAGGGGCGCAGCGAGGAGGGCGCGGCGGGTCGGGGTCAAGGTTCTCCCTCGCCCGCAGGGGGAGGGAGATTGTCGCCTGTCAGACCGCACGTTTGCGCAGGCCCATTTCGTCGAAGGCGGCGGTTTCGCGCTTGGCGATGGCGACCAGCTGGTTCAGCCGGGTCGTTTCGGCGACGTGTTCGAACTTTTTCAGCTCTTCGAAGGCGCCGGTCAGGGCGTCGCGGGCGCCGGCTTCCTCGGCGTCCAGCACGGTCAGGTCGCCCTCGGCCTTGGCCTTGCGGGCCTTCCAGCCGTTCAGATAGGCGCCCAGCATCATGCCGGCCTCGGCGTCCAGACGGGCGCGGTCGCGCTCGCCCTCGGCCTCGGCGTCCAGAACGGCGATGCGGACCTCGGCCTGGCTGCGGCGTTCGGCGATCTCGGCCAGGCGCTTCTGCAGCGTCTCGACCTCATAGTTGGAGATGCGGATCAGGGATTGGGCCCAAGCGGTCATTTCGTCGTCACTCTCTGATCATGCCTTGGCTCAGGATTGCTTCCAGCCGGGTAAAGGAATCGGAAAGACGGGTCGCGTCGTCCTTGTCCTGACCCAGGAAGTCCTCCAGCGCCGGATTCAGGGCGATGGCCCGGTCCACGATGGGGTCGGCGCCGGTCCGGTAGGCGCCGATCTTGATCAGCTCTTCCATATTGGCATAGGCCGACAGGCATTGGCGCGCGCGCTTGTTCAACTCGCGCTCGGGCGGGGTCTGACAGCCGGGCAGGGTGCGGCTGACGGATTTCAGTACGTCGATGGCGGGGAAACGCCCGCGCTCGGCGATCTTGCGGTCCATGACGATGTGGCCGTCCAGAATGCCTCGCACCGCGTCGGCGATCGGTTCGTCGTGGTCGCCGCCGTCCACCAGCACGGTGAACAGGGCGGTGATCGGCGCCGCCGTCGTGCCGTCCGGGCGGATCGGTCCCGGCCCGGCCCGCTCCAGCAGTTTGGGCAGTTCGGTGAAGACGGTGGGGGTATAGCCCTTGGTCGTCGGGGGTTCGCCCGCCGCCAGGCCGATCTCGCGCTGGGCCATGGCGAAGCGGGTGACACTGTCCATCAAGCACAGCACCTCCAGATCCTGATCGCGCAGGAACTCGGCGATGGCCATGGTCATATAGGCGGACTGGCGGCGCTTCAGGGCCGGTTCGTCGCTGGTGGCGACCACCACGACGGCGCGTTTCAGCCCCTCTTCGCCTAAAGTCTCCTCCACGAACTCGCGCACCTCTCGGCCCCGTTCGCCGATCAGGCCGACCACGACCGCGTCGCAGGTCGCCTCTTTCGCCAGCATCGACAGAAGCACCGACTTGCCCACGCCCGACCCGGCGAAGATGCCCAGACGCTGGCCCCGGCAGGTGGTGGTGAAGACGTCCATGGCCCGCACGCCCAGGTCCAGCCGCTCGCCGACCCGGCCGCGTGAATGGGCCGGGGGCGGGGGCGCGCGCAGGGGATAGGGGGCAGGACCCTGGGGTAATGGCCCCTTGCCGTCGATGGGCTGGCCGAAGGCGTCGATGATGCGGCCCAGCCAGGCGGTGGTGGGCCTGACGCTGGCGGCCTGATCGATGATGCGGATGTCGGCGCCGGGGGCCACGCCCTCGACCGGGCCGAACGGCATCAGCAGGGCCTTTGAATCGCGGAAGCCCACGACCTCGGCCGGCAGGGGCGCCTGTCCGCGCCGCCCGATCTCGGCCCGGGCGCCGACCGCCAGGCGCGACAGGCCGCCGCGCGATTCGATCAGCAGGCCCGACACGCCCGCCACCTTGCCGGTCACGACCAGCGGGTCGATCGCTTCGACGGCGGCGACGAGATTGCGCAAACGGGACCCCAGGAACAGCTCTCAACCAGATGCGCCATCGTGGTTAACGACCGGTGAAGCCCGCCCGACCGGATGGGGGATCTGCAACTCATGATGAAGCTATGCCGCAATAACAGCCAAGCTTCACAACCTTTGCGAGAAACGCTTTCGCAAGGTTTGAGGCGCAAGTTGCGTTCATCGCAATCCAAGAGGGTCGGGATGTTCACCAAACGACGCGCGCAATCGGATCAACAGGCCCGGCTGGCCGATCTGGACGGCAAGATGGCCGCCATCGGCCGATCCCAGGCGGTGATCGAGTTCAACATGGACGGCGCCATCATCGACGCCAACCAGAACTTTCTGACCACCATGGGCTACACGCTGGAGGAAATCCGCGGCGCCCATCACCGCCAGTTCATGGACCCGGCCGAGGCGGCGGCGCCCGACTATTCGGCCTTCTGGCGCGAACTGAACGCCGGCCAGTTCATGGCGCGCAAGTTCCGACGGCTGGCCAAGGGCGGGCGCGAGGTCTGGCTGCAGGCGTCCTACAACCCGGTCTTCGGCGCCGACGGCCGGCCGGTGAAGGTGATCAAACTGGCCATCGACATCACCGACCACGAGCAGGATGCGGCCCGGCGCGAGGCGGCGCGCATCGCGGCGGAACAGGCCCAGACCGTGCTGGTCGAGGCCCTGGCCGGGGTGCTGGCGCGGCTGTCGGCGGGCGACCTGACCGCGCGCATCGACGCGCCGGTCGAGGGGGCGCATCTGCGCGTGCGCGACGACTACAACGCCGCGGTCGAGAGCCTGCGTCAGACCCTGGGTCAGGCGCTGGGGGCCATCGGCGCCCTGCGCGGCGGGGTGGGTGAAATCTCCAGCGCCTCGGACGACCTGTCGCGGCGCACCGAACAGCAGGCCGCCAGTCTGGAAGAGACGGCGGCGGCGTTGGATCAGATCACCGCCACCGTCAAACGCAGCGCGGACGGCGCGCGCCAGGCCTCGGCCGCCGCCGCCGGCGCCCGCACCGAGGCGGATCGGTCGTCCGAGGTGGTGCGTCAGGCCGTGGCGGCCATGGACGGCATCAGACGCAGCTCGACCCAGATCAGCGACATCATCGGCGTGATCGACGAAATCGCCTTCCAGACCAATCTGCTGGCCCTGAATGCGGGGGTCGAGGCGGCGCGGGCGGGCGAGGCGGGACGCGGTTTCGCCGTCGTGGCGTCCGAGGTTCGCGCCCTGGCCCAACGCTCGGCCGAGGCGGCCAAGGAGATCAAGACCCTGATCACCACCTCGGGCCAGGAGGTGTCGCAAGGGGTGCGGCTGGTCAACGAAACTGGCGCGGCGCTGGAAGCCATCGCGGTCAAGGTGGCCGAGATGGACGCCCTGGTCTCCGAGATCGCCGCATCGGCCCAGGAACAGGCGACCGGCCTCAGCCAGGTCAACAGCGCCGTCAACCAGATGGACCAGGTCACGCAGCAGAACGCCGCCATGGTCGAACAGACGACGGCGGCGGCGATGAGCCTGAAGACCGAAACGGACCAGCTGGCGCAACTGGTCGAACGGTTCGATACGGGCGATGCGCCGGTCAAGACCCAGGTTCACCATCTGACGCAGGCGTCCGGCCCCGTTCCCCTGGCCCGCGAACGCGCCCGCATCCGCGCCTATGCCGCGGGCGGCGCCGCGACGGCGGTCAGTCAGGAGTGGGAGGAGTTCTGACTCTCTGATGTCCGCTCGTCCCCGCCTTCGCCGGGATGAGCGGACAGAAGCGCCCTAAACTGGTTCCGGACCCGTCTGCGGTTCGCGCGTCGTGGCGATGGCGCCGACCGAGGCGGCCACGATGGCGGCGATGGCCAGCCATTGCTGGCCGGTCAGATGCTCGTGCAGGATGACCAGACCGGCCAGGGCGCCGACCGCCGGTTCGATGCTGAGCACCACGCCGAAGGTGCGTTTGGGAATGGCGCGCAGGGCCACCATCTCCAGCGAATAGGGCAGGGCGCTGGAGAAGATCGCCACCGCCACTCCCGCCAAGACGATGGCCGGGTTAAACAGCGCCATCCCGGCGTGGGCCACGCCGAACGGCACCACGACCATGGCCGCCACGCTCATGCCCAGGGCCACCGACTGACCGGCGTGCAGGTGCGACAGCCGCTTGCCGAAGACGATATAGAGCGCCCAGCACAGGCCCGCGAAGGCGGCCAGGCCCATGCCGACCGGATCGAGCGCGCCGGCGCCGCCCTTCAGCGGCAACAGAAGCCCCAGTCCCAGCGCCGCGAAGCCGATGCAGACGAAATGGATCGGCTTGCGCGAATGCAGCAGCGCCAGCGTCAGCGGCCCCATGAACTCGATGGCGATGGCCAGGCCCAGCGGAATGGTCCGCAGCGACATGTAGAAGCTGAGGTTCATGGCCCCCAGCACCACCCCGTAAAGCGCCACGGCGCCCAGATCGGCGCGGGTCAGGCGGAACCGCCAGGGCCGGAACACCGCCACCAGGATGACGGCGGACAGTCCGACGCGATAGGCGGTCGTGCCCTGCGCCCCGATCACGGGGAACAGGGTCTTGGCGAAGGAGGTGCCGCTGGCCAGGATGGCCATGCCTGCGAACAGCGCCAGATAGGGGATCAGGCGCGTCATCAGCGGCGATGTCAGATGCGATTTCAGGGCGACGGCGGTCATGACCGATGACTAGCCGAAATACGGTTGCGCTTCCCGGCGATTTCCGGCCTGAATGCGCCTGAATTCGGCGTCAGGGACTATGATATGACGAATTTCGTCACGCTGGATGCGTTCGATCACAGTCTGCTGGATCGGGTGCGTCGCAACAATCAGGAACCGGCGCGGGTCACGGCCGAAGCGGTCGGCCTGTCGGAATCGGCGGTCCTGCGTCGGCTGAGGCGGCTGCGGGCCGAGGGGGTGATCGTACGCGACGTGGCCATGATCGACCCGGCGCGGATCGAGCCGCGCATCGTCCTGCATGTCCAGGTCGAGATGAACACCCAGGAACGCAAGGTGATGGACGCCTTCCAGCGGGCCATGAAGGCCAGCCCGGAGGTTCAGGGCTGCTGGGACGTGACGGGCGAAACCGACTATCTGCTGACTGTCGCCGTCCGCTCCATGCAGGATTACGAGGCGTTCGGCATTCGCGAGCTGGTCCCCGAAAAGGGCGTGCGCGGCTACAAGAGCATGATCGTGATCCGCGAGGTGGTCGGGTTCGACCCGGCGCGGGCTGTGCTGGGGCGTTAGAGCGTTTCGCCCGTTGCGTCATCCTCGGGCATGACCCGAGGATCGGATGGTCCGCCGCGCGTGCGACAGGATCGGCGCACAGCCCGACCGGCGCCCGGTCCTCGGGTCGAGCCCGAGGATGACGGAAAAGAAGAGTCGCGCCTTCGGCGAGAGCGGAGGTGGGACGTCCTGTCAGAAATCCTCGCCCGCGCCCCCTTGCGGATCGAAGCCTCCGCCTATCTGTTAGCGCAACTGCAACATGCCCTTCGGAGACCGCCCCATGTCCGACTTCAGCTACGACGCCTCCCGCCACCTGAAGACGGGTCGGGGCAAGGTCTATGACTCGATCATCGACACCCTGGGCGACACGCCCATCGTGCGTCTGCCGCGCCTGTCGGCGGAATACGGGGCCAAGGCGACCGTCCTGGCCAAGCTGGAGTTCTTCAACCCCATCGCCTCGGTCAAGGACCGGATCGGCGTGGCCATGGTCGAGGCGCTGGAGCAGGCGGGCAAGATCAATGCGGACACGGTTCTGGTCGAACCGACCAGCGGCAACACCGGCATCGCCCTGGCCTTCGTCGCCGCCGCCAAGGGGCTGAAGCTGATCCTGTGCATGCCCGAAAGCATGTCGATCGAACGCCGCAAGATGCTGGCTCTGCTGGGCGCGCAGCTGGAGTTGACCCCGGCCGAAAAGGGCATGAAGGGCGCCATCGCCCGCGCCCAGGAGCTGCTGGAGACGACGCCGAACGCCGTCAGCCCCTCGCAGTTCGAGAACCTGGCCAACCCCGCCATCCACCGGGTCACCACGGCCGAGGAGATCTGGAACGACACCGACGGAGCGGTGGACATCGTCGTCGCGGGCGTCGGCACCGGCGGCACCATCTCCGGCGTCGGCCAGGCGCTGAAGGCAAAGAAAGCGTCCGTCCAGATGATCGCGGTGGAGCCGGAGGCGTCGCCGGTGCTGTCGGGCGGCCAGCCGGGACCGCACAAGATCCAGGGCATCGGCGCGGGCTTCACGCCCGCCATCTATGACGCCTCGGTCGTGGACGGGGTGGAGCAGGTGTCCAACGACGACAGTTTCGACATGGCCAGAAAGGCCGCGCGCGTCGAAGGCATTCCGGTCGGCATCAGCTCGGGCGCCGCCCTGAGCGTCGCCTTCCGTCTGGCGGCGCGCCAAGAGAATGCGGGCAAGACCATCGTGGTCATCATCCCCTCCTTCGCCGAACGCTATCTGTCGACCGCATTGTTCGAGGGCTTGTAGGCGCAGTCTTCGGCGGCCGCCCCATCGGGGGCGATATTCGAACAGGCCGTGACGCGGCCCGGGGCGGTCAAGAGCGGCTTGACCGTGCCGGGCGTCTTCGCCAGGGCGCCGGGGATCCCACGGGTTCCGAGGCCGGGGTGTTCGTGATCCAGGTCATGGCTGGGGTGGTCAACAACATCCGAAGCCCTCATGCCCGGTTAACCGCTCGCGTCTAGATTGGACGTATGGGCGAACAACCAGCCATGATCGCGCAAGAGCCTGGGGCGGAAACGCCGATGCGGGCGCGCCGGGCGTTGCTGAAGCGTCTGGCCGATGTGGTGTCTCTGCCCGCCAGCCGGATCAACGCCTTCGAACGCGCGGTGACGGGCGATCTGCTGGTCGAGATGCTGCGTCTGGCCACGCGCGAAGAGCGCCGCCGCGTCGCCGCCCGCCTGGCGCCCCTGGCCGAACTGCCCAACAGCGTGGCGCGCATCCTGCTGCGCGACGAGGTGGAGATCGCCGGCCTTCTGATCGAACAGTGCGCGTCCCTCAGCGATGCGGACATCGTCGGCTGCGCGCGCGACGCCGGCGTCGATCACCGGCTGCTGATCGCGGGCCGCCGGGGCCTGTCGGAGATCGTGACCGAGACCCTGTTCTCCTTCGGCGAGATGGAGGTGATGGAGGCGGTGCTGCGCAACGCCACCGCGCGCCTGTCGCAGGTGGGGATCGAGGCGGTGGTGGGCCTGAGCCGACAGTCGCCGGGCCTGTGCGGCCTCCTGCTGAAACGCCCGGAGCTGAGACCGTCGGGCGCCTATGTCATGTTCTGGTGGTGCGGGCCGGAGGACCGGCGCACCATCCTGCAAAGGTTCGCCGTGTCGCGCGAGGTGATGCAGGAGGCGTCCGAGGACGTGTTCGGCATGGCGGCGGCCGAGGACTGGGGCGATCCCGTCGCGCGCAAGGCCCTGCAGTTCATCGAGCGACGCCAGCGCAATCGCGGCGCCATCGCCAAGAGCCCCTTCGACAGTCTGGAACAGGCGGTCATGGTCGCCGGGCGCGACGGGCTGACGCGCGAGACGGCCTCGGAAATCGCCTTCCTGTCGGGCGTCAAGCCGCTGACGGGCGCCAAGCTGCTGGGCGATGCGGGCGGCGAGCCCCTGGCCATCTTGTGCAAGGCCACGGGCCTGTCGCGCGCCGATCTGGCCAATCTGTGGCGCTCGATGCGCCGGCCCGAGACGGTCGCCGACGGCCACATCCATCCCGATTGGGAGCGGGTGCAGATCACCTATGAAATGCTGGCCGTGGACCGGGCGCAAACGGTGCTGCGTTACTGGAACTGGTCTCTGTCCTCGGCCCTGACGCCCAGTCTGTTGCGCGCCATACGCGACGGGGAGGACGATGTGGTCGACGAATATTCGGCACCCGAACGCGCGGCGATGATGGTCCTGGCCGAAGACTTCGGCCGCTGAGCTTCACCACTACAGATATATGCAGCAGCGTGCATAGATCGGTCATCAAGCGCGGGTTTGCTATCGGGATCGAATAACTCTATTAGCGGATGCAGGATGTGTCGGCTGTGGAATCGGTCGGACGCAATAGATCAGGAAAGCGAAGACGCGAATGGAAGATAAGCCCGAACTGCTCGAGATGACCGCAGACATCGTGTCCGCCTATGTGGGCAACAATACAGTCTCGGCCGAGACCCTGCCGTCGCTTATCGCCAGTATCCACGCCGCCCTGTCGGGCGTTTCCAATGGTCCGGTCGAGGCCGAGCCGGAACCCAAGGAACCGGCGGTGCCGATCCGCAAGTCGATCGCCCCCGACTTCCTGATCTGCCTGGAAGACGGCCGCAAGTTCAAGTCGTTGAAGCGCCACCTGCGCACCAAATACGACATGAGCCCCGAAGAATACCGCGCCAAATGGGGTCTGCCGAAAGACTATCCCATGGTGGCCCCGAACTACGCCAAGGCGCGTTCTGAACTGGCCAAGTCGATGGGCCTGGGTCAGGGCGGCCGCAAGCCCGCCCGCACTCCGCGCGTCAAGAAATAAGCCGAGACGCCTCGGTATAGAGACGCCCGCTTCCGAAAGGAGGCGGGCGTTTTGCTTTGGGGGATCGCGCGATCTTTCTCCCTCCCCGTTCCGGGGAGGGTGGTCGCGCAGCGACCGGGTGGGGGCGACAGGGCGAAGCGTCATGGCTGTCTGAATGTAGCCTAGGCATACGCATGGCCGCCTCAGCTCGGCTGTCGAGGAGGCGGCGTACCATCTCCGGGGGTGTTTGCTGTAGGGAGCCGATTCTCTGTCCCTGCGCGAGACCGCTGACGCCAACGCTTGAAGCAGTAGTGAAAAGCCATCGCGATAAAATGCTTGATGATGGTGTGGACTAAAGCGGGGCCGTGGTTGGCCATGAAGTCGGTGAGGGTGTCGATGACGGTCATCCGTCGCTCCTTTCAAAAGAAAGGATCGATGCTCGGTCAGTCCGAAATCTCGCAACGCGGTCTTGTTGTCGGATGCGATCTGACAACACGCATCTTCGATGGAAAGTGTCTTGTCGGCCGCCCCCACCCGGTCGCTTCGCGACCACCCTCCCCCGCAGGGGGAGGGAGAGATAGTTGCTGCGTCAGGCCGCCTGGGCCGTGCGGCGCATGCGCCAGAAGCGCAGGGTGCGCAGCGCCGCGTCGCGGGTCAGTTCGCCGTACATCCGGCCATAGGCGGCGGCCTTGCCCATCGGATTGTCCTCTGATCCCAGGACGGCGACGGCGTAGGTCAGATAGACGGCGCGGTCCATGTCGGCCGCCTTGCAGACCACGGACAGGGCGTCCAGGTCCTTGCGCTCGACAATGCCGCGCGCGGTGTGGAAGTCGATGTCCGCCAGCTTGGCCAGGGCGATCAGGAAGGGCGTGCGGCCGTTGGAGCGCAGGAAACGGATCAGCACCACGGGCGTCAGCTGGCCCGCCGCGTGCAGTTCGTCCACATAGGCCAGATTCTCGGCGTAGTCGGCCGGCAGGGCCCCGTCGTCGGTGGCGACCCGGGTGCGGCCGGCGGCCAGGGCCGCCTCCAGTAGTTCGGGGTCCATCCGCGCGTTCTGCTCCAGAATCTGGTGACGCAGTCGGGCCTCGACGACGAAATACATCTCGTTCAGCAGATCGACCGGCAGGCTGTTTCGCTCGACCGTGGCGGCGTGCAGCGCGGGATTGGCCTTGGCCCGTTCCACAGCGGTCTCGGACGCCGCGCGCGACAGACGGGCGCCGTCATTGCGCAACAGGGCGCCCAGGGTGTCGTCGTCGCCGCGCTCGACGATGATGTCCGACACGGCCTCCGACACCACGACGCGGCCCGAGACGGCGCGCAGATGGCCCTGACCACGCTGGCGGACCACCTGGATCAGATCGTCTTCGGTCAGGACGGTGGAGCCGCGAAGGACCGGCTCGGCGACCTCAAGCTCATCGTCGGCCAGACGCCGGATCAGGCCGTGGGGGGCGTTGGCGGCGGGGGCGAAACGGGCGGCCAGCTCGGCGCGGACGGCCTGCTCCATCTCATTGGACAGTTTGGCCAGGACCGCGCCGTACAGGGCGGTCTCGCTGGGGCTGTGGTCGGGGGCGCCAAAGAAATGGTTGGTCAGTTCGCGCAGCAGCAGGCGCCGCTTGTCGCTGGATTCCTCGCCGGCCAGGGCGATCAGTTCGGGTAGGCGCGAGGTGGAGACGACGGCGGCCTCGACCGTGGTCGTATCGCTCATGGAAGGTCGTCGGCCTGGGTCTGGGGCACAGCGCGCAGCGAGCCGTTGGCGTTGCGGATCAGGGACGGCGGACCGTCCGGCTGGGCCAGGTCGTCGGACTTGGGGGTCTGGGTCATCTGCACCGGCAGGGCGTCCAGATAGGTCGGCTGGGGCGTGACGATGGTGTCGGGGTGCCGGCCGGCCTGACGGTGGACCGAATAATAGCGGGCGGTCTGTTCGCCGGGGGGCAGCTGGGCCGCCTGCTGCGATCCGGCGACGGCCGCCCCGTCCAGCGCGACGCCGCTCTGCGGGCGCATCAGGCGATAGATGGGCGCGTCGCGGCGCGGGGCCATGGGGTCGGCGGCGGCCTGAGCCGAAGGGGCCTGGGCCGAGGCGGTCTGATCGGGTGAAGGCTGGGCGGCGGGCGTTTCGGCGGGCGCGGTCTGGGGAGCCGCAGCGACCTGGGCGGCGGGGGCGGGGGCGGCGGTGGCGGGGGCGGGCTGCATCGCCGACGGGACGGCCGCGACCTGATGCGGGGCGGGCTGATAGGCGACGGGCGCGTCGGACACAGGCGGCGTTTGGGCCGCGTCCTGGACCGGAGCATGGGCTTCAGCCTGGACGGGGCGTTGAGCGGGCGCCGGCGTCGGATAGGCCTGGGGGACATTGCGGGCGGCCTGGGGGTTGATCCAGTCGCTGGCGGGCGTCAGGCCGGGGCGGGTCGCGGGCGGCGGCGCCAGGCGGGTCAGGGGCAGAGTGCGGCTGGCGGCGATCACGGTCGGGGTCGGCTCGGCCGGCGCGGGCGTGCGGGCCGGCGAAGGGGCGGGGGGCAGGCGGGCGCCGACCGGCGGCTTGCCCGGCCAGGACAGGTAGCGCAGCCCCGCGCCATTGGTCGGCGCCGACTGGGCGACGGCAGTCCCAGCCCAGGCGCAGGCGAGGGCGCTGGTCGCGGTCAGGACGGTCGTGAGGACGAGGGCGCGGCGCAAGGCGGCTCTCCGGCTGAGGAATTCAACCGTTAGTGTAGGCGGCACCGCTTAACCCCGCGCTAACGGCGGGTGTCAGCCGCGACCGGGCAGATAGTTGTCGGTGAAGGCGTCGCGCCAGTTCAGGTTCGCCTCGTAGACGCCCGCCTTGGAGGTCGCCTCGAAGAAGGCCTGCCACCGCTCGGCCGTCAGGGCGCCCAGGCCGTAGAGGGCCGCGTCGCCGCCGTCGACCACAGCCTTGTCGCGCAACCGGTCGCGGGCCTGATCCAGCTGGTCCTGGGTCATGTCGGGATTGTCGCGGCGGATCAGGGCGTCGCCAGCCGAGGCGTCGCCCCGGATATAGTCGCGCCAGCCCTCGGCCGAGCCGGCGATGAAGCTTCGGAGCGCCGCCGCATTGTCGCGCGCGAAGGCGTTGGGGGCCAGGACGATGGCGCCGTAGGAGGGATAGCCCTCGTCCGCCAACAGAAAGACCTTCGGCTCGAAATCGGCCGCCTGTTCGATCGTATAGGGATCGCTGGTCAGAAAACCCTGCTGCACCGCCCGGGCATTGGCGATGAAAGCGGCGGGGTCGTAGGCGTAGGGCCGCAACTGGGCGTCGGTGAAGCCATAGGTCGCCTTCAGCCAGACCCAGAAGGTCTCGATCCCCGCCTGGGCCACCAGGAAGGGACGTTCGGCCAGGTCGGCGATGGTGTGAAGCGCGGCGTCGGGATGGGCCATCAGGATCTGCGGATCCTTCTGGAAGAAGGCGGCGACGGCCCGGACCGGCGCGCCGGACGCGACCAGATTCATGGGGGTGAAGCTGTTGGACGCCATGCCCAGCTCCACCGCGCCCGAGGCCAGAAGCTGCGGCACATTCACCGCAGGACCGCCCTGGACGATCTGGACGTTCAGGCCCCGCTTCTCATAGGCGCCGGTCGCCAGGGCCTGATAGAAGCCGCCGTGATCGGCCTGGGCCCGCCAGTCCAGGGCGAAACGCAGCCGCACCCGGCCCTGTTCGTCCACCGGCGCCTCGGACCGGCCGCAGGCGCGCAATCCCACCCCCGCAACCCCCACGGCCGCAGCCCCCGCGATCAGGGCGCGGCGACGGGTCAGGAACCGATTCCCCGATAAGCTCATCTTCCTGATCTAGGGTGGGATGACGGCGTTGGAAAGGCGCGGCGTCAGTCGGTCGCGACGTCGTCTCGGGTCGCCTCGGGCCCGGAGGCGGCGACGGGCAACAGGTAGCGGATGGGAACGACGCAGCGGACCGCCGCGGTCGGCGCCGCCTCGGCGCGCGCCGAGCCGATCATGCGGCGGCCGTCCTCGCCGAAGGTCGCGGCGGGCTGGGCGTCGATCACCTCCAGGGCGCCCGTCTGGCCCCAGGTCGCCAGGTCGAACCGGATCAGGGCCCAACCTTCGATACGGCGTTTGGCGAAGGCCGCCGGAAACCGCTCCGGCGCGACGGTCAGCCGCAGACGGTCCGAAATGTCCGCCGGACAGACCTGCTGCGGGTCCTGATCGGGCGCGGGCATGTCCGGCGCCGGCAGGGTGTCGCCGATGCGGTTGAAGTTGAAGACGCATCCGGTCAGGGGCGCGCCCGGGCGCAGAACCGTATCGGCGACGGCGCGCCGGGCCTCGCGGTCCAGATCAATGTCGCCCGAAGATCCCAGGGTCTCGACCCCCGTGGCCCGCCCCGCGGCGTTCACGTTCCAACGCACCACGGTCCAGGAGCGGCCGCCCGGCGGCGGACGACGGCCGATCTTGAAGTCGGGCACGCTGATCGTGCGCGCGGCGCGGCCGCCGCGACCGTCGCTGCCGCAATCGGCGCCGGGGCCGCCCAGGCGCCTGGCGACGATATCGCGCAGGGCGCCGCGCGTGCGGGTGACGGCGAAATAGCGCAGAAGATCGTCGGTGGTCGCCGCCTCCAGCGGCTTGGTGGAATAGCGGATCGTGGCGCGGCAGTCGGCGCGCGGCGCGGCCTGGAAACGCCAGGCGGCCAGGGCGGCCTGTTCCGCTTCTGCGGGATTGAGCTGGGGAATGATGATCGGGCCGGTCGGATTGGACGGCCCATCCGGCGCCGGCCGAATGTCGCGGGTGCGGCCCTGTGCGTCCACCGAGAAGGTCAGGACGACGGCTGGCCTTTCGTGGGCGGCGCTGCGGACGGCGCCGACGGCCAGATCGTCGGCGTAGAGGGGTTGGATCGGTTGGCCGCCGCAGGCGATTTCGGTCGAGGGAACCTGCAGCAGCGACGACGGCTCGGCCACGAAAAGACGCCCGTCGCGGACGGGCGACACCCGCAGCGGCTCCAGCGCCTGCCCCGAGGTCGCCGCCAGGGCGGGAGATGTGGTCAGGGTCAGGGTCAGGCCGAGACCGATCAGGACTGCGCGCATGGGTATCTCCGGCTGCACCTCATGGGTGCAGCGCGGGCGGGGTTTGTCTAGCGCGATTGTGTGACAACGACCGGGCGGCGGCCGGATTGAGCGACGGATCAGTTGAGCGACGGACCAATTGAGCGAGGGCCCAATTGAGCGAGGGGACGAAGCGTGCGGGCGGACCCGTGTGCTTCGTCCCCTCGCCAAGTCCGGGTTGGACTTGGCCGTTCGGGTCAGGGCCTTGGCGTCGGCGCCGTCGCGGGCGAACCTGCGAGGGCGGTCGGCTGTATCCTGTCGCGCTCCTGGTCTTGGGCGTCCCACGGTATTGCGACCGCGTCGTCCCGTGATCCCGATCCGGTTCTCCTGTCCGTCGTCGATCCTGAGACCGTCGAGCACTGGAGCCTGGATCCCGCCTGTCGCACGTTACGATCCGAGGATCGCCCGAAACGCCGGGTCGGAGAGCCGGGCCGGTTCGCTTGACACCCGGGGTCTCCCCCGGATTTCCGCGCCGCCGTGTCCCTTGGCCTGTTGACGTTCCGACGAAAGCGGCTATGAGGCAAGCGTCCGACTTCGCCCCGATGTGCACGACCGGCCCGGCGGCGGTGGACAAGCTTGTGAACATCGGTGGACGGATTAAATTCGCGATTGCGGATCAACCTGTTGGCTTTTCCACAAGAAGACGCGCGAAAAGGCTTATGTCCGGTGACGAACACAGGATCGGCTGCAACAACTTCACGGGCTGGGGGTTTGTGGTCGGCAGACGTAAGACTTTGGGGAAAAAGCTTGTCCATCACGGTCTCTGAAGGCGAATCCATCGCCTTTAATCGCGCACAACTGGTGCAGATGTTCGCCCACGCGCCGGGGTTCATGGCCCTGCTGGTCGGGCCGCAGCATCGGTTCGAGCTGACCAATCCCAACTACCAGACGCTGATCGGCCATCGGTCGGTGACGGGCTGCGCCCTGGCCGATGTGCTGAAGGATGCGGTGGACCAAGGCTATCTGGAGCTGCTGGACACCGTCTATCGCACGGGCGAGGCGCACCGCGCCGAAAGCGCGCTCTACGCCGTGCAGGCGGCGCCGGACGGGCCGATAGAGGACCGCTACGTCGATTTCGTCTTCCAGCCGATGAAGACGGCGGAAGGTCAGGTCTGGGGCGTTTTCGTCCAGGGCGTCGATGTCACCGACCGCCTCAGGGCGGACCAGGCCCTGGCGCTGAGCGAGCAGCGCTACGGCGCCCTGTTCGCCGCCATGGCGACGGGTTTCTGCGTCATCGAGATGAAGTTCGACGAGGCGGACCGGCCTGTCGACTACAAGATCGTCGAGGGCAACACGGCCTTCGAAGAGATGACCGGCCTGGTCGATCCCTACGGCAAATGGGTCAGCGACACCGCGCCGGGGCTGGAGCAGCACTGGTTCGATCTGTACGGCGGCGTGGCGCGCACGGGCCAGCCGGTGCGGTTCGAGAATCCGGCCGACATCTTCGGACGCTGGTACGACGTCCAGGCGCTGCGGATCGGGGAGCCGGGCGCCTGGCAGGTCGCCATCCTGTTCAACAACATCACCGAGCGCAAGCAGAGCGAGGCGCGACAGGCCGCCCTGCTGGAGCTGAACGACGCCATCCGCGACCTGACCGACGCCGGCGAGATCGCCCAGGCCTCGGCGCGTGTCCTGGCCCAGTCCATGGGCGTCAGCCGTGCGGGCTATGGCGTGGTCGATACGGTCGCCGAGACCATCACCATAGAGCGCGACTTCAACCAGCCGGGGGTCGACAGCATCGCCGGCACCCTGGCCTTCCGCGAACACGGCTCCTACATCGAGGACATCAAGCGCGGCGAGACGGTCGCCATCGCCGACGTGACCCTGGACCCCCGCACGGCCGCGACCGCCGATGTGCTGAAGCAGATCGGCGCCGGCTCCTTTGTCAACATGCCTCTGATGGAGCAGGGCCGGGTCGTGGCCATGGTGTTCGTCAACCACGCGACGCCGCGCCATTACAGCGACGATGATCTGCGGCTGATGCGCGACGTGGCCGAGCGGGTGCGGATGGCCACCGAGCGCGCGCGCAGCGAAGCGGCCCTGCGCGACAGCGAGGCCCAGTTCCGCGTCTTCGCCCAGGCCACGCCGAACCAGATCTGGGCCGCCGACGTGGAGGGGATGCTGTATTGGTTCAATCCCCAGGTCTATGCCTATACCGGCCTTTCGGAAGCCGATCTGAACGGAGAGGCCACCTGGGCCCTGATCGTCCATCCCGAAGAACAGGCCCGAACCGAAGATGGCTGGTGGCGCGCCGTGGCCAACGGCGAAATCTATGAGGACGAGTTCCGTCTGCGTCGCAGCGACGGCGTCTATCGCACCTTCAAGGTGCGGGCCGATCCGGTGCACGACGAGGAGGGCCGGATCACGCGCTGGGTCGGCGCCAACACCGATATCGAGGACCTGCGCCGCCAGTCGGTCGAGCTGGAGCGGTTCAACGAGACGCTGGAAGACCAGGTCGCCGAGCGCACCAACGCCCTGATGCAGGCCGAGGAGGCGTTGCGCCAAAGCCAGAAGATGGAGGCGGTCGGGCAACTGACCGGCGGCATCGCCCACGACTTCAACAATCTGCTGGCGGGGATATCCGGCAGTCTGGAGATCATCGGCTCGCGCATCGCCCAGGGCCGGTTCAACGACGTGGAGCGGTTCTCGGCGGCGGCGCAGGGGGCGGCCCGGCGCGCGGCGGCCCTGACGCACCGGCTGCTGGCCTTTTCGCGACGCCAGACCCTGGACCCCAAGCCGACCGACCCCAATCGCCTGATCCGGGGAATGGAGGACCTGATCCGTCGCACCACCGGGCCGGGCGTCCATCTGGAGGTCGTGGCCGGGACGGGGCTGTGGCCCGTTCTGATCGATGCGAACCAGCTGGAAAACGCGGTGTTGAACCTGTGCATCAACGCCCGGGACGCCATGCCGGACGGCGGGCGGCTGACCATCGAGACCGGCAATCGCTGGATCGATCCGCGCGTCGCGCGGGCCCAGGACCTGGAGCCGGGGCAATATGTCTCCGTCTGCGTCAGCGACACCGGCGGCGGCATGTCGCCGGACGTGGCGGCCCGCGCGTTCGAACCCTTCTTCACCACCAAGCCGATGGGCGAGGGCACGGGGCTGGGCCTGTCGATGATCTATGGCTTCGTGCGCCAGTCGGGCGGGCAGGTGCGGATCTATTCCGAGCGGGACGAGGGGACGATGGTGTGCCTGTATCTGCCGCGCCATCTCGGCGCGGTGGAGGACGAACCGACGCCCACGGTGACCGACACCCCCCGCGCCCAGGCCGGCGAGACGGTGATGGTGGTGGACGACGAGCCGACGGTGCGGATGCTGGTCGCCGAAATCCTGCACGAACTGGGCTATCAGTGCATTGAGGCGTCGGACGGGGCGGCGGGGCTGAAGCTGCTGCAATCCGATGCGCGCATCGACCTTCTGGTGTCGGACGTGGGCCTGCCGGGCGGGATGAACGGGCGACAGATGGCCGATGCGGCGCGGATCGACCGGCCGGACCTGAAGGTCTTGTTCATCACCGGCTACGCCGAGAACGCGGTGGTCGGCAACGGCCATCTGGACCCCGGCATGCACGTCATGACCAAGCCCTTCGCCATGGAGGCCCTGGGCACGCGCATTCGCGAACTGATCGAGAGCTGATCCCCCTTTACCCGCGCATCGCGGCGAAAGCCGGAATGAGGGGAAGGGAGAGAGGACTTTTAGAGCCTGGCGTCCAGCCAGGTGCGGATGGCGCGCCGGGCGCCGCGGGCGGCGGGACCGCCGAAGTGCAGGAAGCCGTGCGGGACCTCGGGCACGCGGATCAGGTCGGCGTCGGACGCCTCGCCCCAGCGCGTCGCCATCAACAGGCTGTCCTCGAACAGGGGGTCGTATTCGCCGGCCAGGAACAGGGCGGGCGGCAGGCCGGTCAGGTCGGCGTACAGGGGCGAGACGTCGGGCTGGCGCAGGCCCGCCTCGTCGCGGTCGGGGGCCAGGCGGGCCAGGTCGGCCCGCATCGTCGGGCCGTTGAACAGCAGGGTCTCAGGCCCTGCGGAACGCACGCTTTCGGTCCCCGACAGGTCGAAGACGCCGTAGGTGAAGACGCAGCCCTTGACCAGATCGATCAGCCCCTTGTCGCGCAGGGCCACGGCGGTCAGGGCCGCCAGATGCGCCCCCGCGGATTCGCCCGCGATGAACAGGGTCGCGGCGCCCAGGCGGTCGACATGGGTCACGGTCCAGTAGGCGGCGGCCAGGCAGTCGGCGATGGCGGCGTCGATATAGACCTGCCGACGCTCGGACAGCAGGCGATAATCGACCGAGACGACACAAAAGCCGTGATGCGCCAGATGGGCGTTCAGCCGGTCGTTCAGCCCGGCGCTGCCCAGCACCCAGCCGCCGCCGTGAATGTCCAGGATGACGGCGCGCGGCGCGCCCGCCGGATGCAGGATGCGTAAGGGAACCGGATGGTCGCCGTCGGTCTGGACGATCTCCACCGTCACGCCGCGCTTCTTCAGGCGGGGCGTGGTGACGCGCCCGGCCGCCGCATCCAGCCACAGCGACAACCGCTGGCCCGCATCGATCCGCCAGCCGTCGGTCCGCAGACGCGGCGCGCGGGCCAGGGCGGCGTCGATGCGACGCACGGCCGCCTGTTGAGGCGGAGCGAAATCAACGACGTGGGTGCGCAGGGTCATGAGGCCTATGCGTGACCTTTAGAATGATGGACGCAAAGGCAACGCTTACGTCGGGGGCAAGTTGCGGGGTCAGGGCGCGGAGAACTGTGCGCGGTCGCCCAACAGGGCCGTTGGGACCACGAGTATGATGAAACCGGGCTGATCCTCGTCTTCGCTCTCAGCGACCGCGATGGCGCGATCGCCCTTCAGCATGACGCCGCCGTCATTTTCGCGATAGCCCCGAGCTTCGGCGTCAGCAAGAACCGCACGGGCTGCGGTCCGGGCCTGAGGTCCTGCAAGCAGGATTTGGCAGTCGCCGTTCCCCATGGGGTGCAGGCGAATGGACCCTTGCGAGGCATCGGCTGCGAGGCGACGCGACGCCAGTTCGGGTTCCGCCTTGAGCACGGCGACGCGCGCTGTTTCGTTGTTGAGGTCCAGAGCCGGGCAGACGACAGCCGCCGCGCGAAGAGCGACATCGACCAGGGGGCGTCGGGCGCGATCGGCCGCCTCCAGCATCTGAAGGCCCCATTTGCCTGCAACAGGGACGCTGACGATGGATGCGCCCGGCACGCCGTCTTCATCGAACGACTGGATGGCGATCATTCGGGTTTGAGACCGCCAGAGATTATCGCCCGCCAAGGACCAGTCCTGATCGGCGCTGAAACGGTCGGTCAGCGCCTTGACCGCCACACCGACGTTGGACTGGACGAAGACCTGACAGGCGCCGTCCGCCTGCACGGTGGCGAAGCTGATCTCCAAACCGTCCGATGTCGCGACGCCCTCGGAAATATCCGCCTGTCCCTCCGCGACGGCGGCGTCGCAACGGGTGAAGAGAAGGTCCTGCACGGACTGCGCGGTCGTCTGCTGCGCCTGGCTGGGGTGCGCCCAAAGCGTGAGCGCGATCAGAGTGGGAACAAGTGCGCGAAAGGTCATGTCGCCAGAATAGCCTCTTTGTCTTCCAAGCACCGTGATCGGCCGGGGCCTAGCCGTTCCATAATGTCTATCGCTCGGCGTCTTGACGTTGGTTTGACCTGACCGAAATGGAAACGCTTGCATAATCCGAGCGGGCCCAGGAGGGCCAGTTGAGCGGGATCGACTCTCGCGCCTCGGTTTGAATCTCGATGTCACCGCCGCGTAAGACGCCGTTGGCGTCGCGCTTCAGGCCGTGGGTCTGCGCAGCCGCGGTCAAGGCCTGGATGGCGTCGGGCGTGGCGGGCCCGCTGACGAGGATGCTGCACTCCTCGCCGCCTCGCACATCTATCGTGCCCTGGGTCGGATCGGCCAAGACTTCCTGATTAAGGATGGCCTCAGGCTCTATCTCCCACAGCTCCGCAAAGTCGGCGGCGCGTCCGCGAACCAGGCTTGGGCACAGATCAAAGACGGCCGCGATCAGAGCATCTGCAAGAGGCCGCAGCTGTCTTTTTCTCGTCGACAGAGTCTGTTGACCAGATAGGCCGTCCGCAGCCGTGACGAAAACGGCGCCTGAAGGGCCGTCTTCATGCTGCGTCTTACGCCAACGATTGACCTCGATGAGACGATCATTTTTGCGCCACAGGGCGTCCACAACAGCCCATCGTGATTCCGTTGTCGGCAGTCGTTCCCATCCGTCTTCGGACAAGATGTCTGACAGGGTGGAAATTGCGGCGGCTCCGGCTGCATCCAGTTCAATGCTGCATTGGTCCGTAGAAGGGGCGTAGGTCAGTTTGAGCTCTGCCCCATCCGATGTCATCAGGGTGCGATACACGAAGACCTGCTGCCTGGAAGCCAGGTCACAATCCTGCATGGCCAACTGCGGCAGCATGACAGCCACGGGCAGGGGCGCCGGTTCCGAAGGCGCCTGGACGAACGGGGCTGCGGCGGCGGCGATTACCCACAACGACGGCATGATCGACATCTTCGGCCTTGTCCTTCAGCGCGGTTCTGCGGCCCGACAGCCAGAGGGATAGTCTAGCACACCTAACCCGCGAGAGCCGCCTTCTTCTCTTCCAGCTCCAGCCATTCCATCTCGGCGTTCTCCAGGTCGGCGCGGGCTTTTTCGGCGGCCTTCATGGCGGCGTCGAAGGCCTTGGGGTCGCGCGCGTAGAGGGTGGAATCGGCCAGGGTGGCGTCGTGTCTGGCGATCTGGGCGGGGAGGGCGTCGATCAGGGTTTCCAGCTCCTTCAGGCGGTGAGCATCCTTGAAGGTCAGCTTGCCGGCCTTCTTGACAGCAGCGGGGGCGGGGTTGGCGGCGGCGCGTTCGGCGGCGGCCTTATCCTGAGGGCGGGGATTGGCGCCGGGCTGGAGGAAGCCGGGGTTCTGGCGGATGAAGTCGGTCCAGCCGCCGGGGGTCTCGACGATGTCGCCGCGCCCGTTCAGGGCCAGGGTCGAGGTGGACAGGCGGTCGATGAAATCGCGGTCGTGCGACACCAGGATCAGGGTGCCGTCATAGCCCTCCAGCAGCTCTTCCAGCTTGTCCAACGTATCCATGTCCAGGTCGTTGGTCGGTTCGTCGAGGATCAGCAGATTGGCGGGCTTGGCCAGGGCGCGGGCCAGCAGCAGGCGGTTGCGCTCGCCGCCCGACAGGGTCGAGATCGGCTGACGCAGCTGGGCCTCGGAGAACAGGAAGTCCTTGGCGTAGGCGGCGACGTGTTTGGAAACGCCGCGCACGATGATGCTGTCGCCGCCGCCTGGCGTCAGGGCGTCCCACAGGGTCATGTCCGACTTCAGCCCCTCGCGCGACTGGTCCAGATAGACGGGCTCCAGGTTCGCGCCCATGCGGACCGTGCCCTCATCGGGGGCCAGTTCGCCCAGCAGGGTCTTGACCAGGGTGGTCTTGCCCGCCCCGTTGGGACCGACGATGCCCAGCCGGTCGCCGCGCATGATGCGGGTGGTCAGGTCCTTGAACAGGGTGCGGCCGGCGAAGCCCTTGGACACGCCCTTGATCTCGGCGACCAGCTTCCCCGACGTGGCGCCGGAATCGACGCCCAGATAAAGCTCGCGCGGGGCGTCCTTCATCTTTTCGGCGCGTTCGGCGCGCAGCGCGTTCAGCGAGCGGGCGCGGCCCTCGTTGCGGCTGCGGCGGGCGGTGATGGAGGAGTAGAAGGTGGCGGTCTCGCGCTCGATGGTCTTGGTCAGGCGGCGCAGGGATTCGGCCTCTTCCTCCAGCACCTTGGTCGACCAGTCGTCGAACTCGACGAAACCCTTGTTCAGGGTGCGGACGCGGCGCCCCTCAAGCCAGTGCACCGTGTCGGTGACGCGGTTCAGGAAGGCGCGGTCGTGGCTGACGACCAGAAGCGCGAACCGGGCCGAGATCAGCTCGGTCTCCAGCAGTTCGATGGCCAGGATGTCCAGGTGGTTGGTCGGCTCGTCCAGCAGCAGCAGGTCGGGCTCCTCGGCGAAGGCCTTGGCGAGCGCCGCGCGGCGGGTCTCTCCGCCCGACAGGCCCTTGGCGGACTTGGCGGGATCGAGGCCGAAGGTGGCCAGCCAGCTCTCAGCGGTCCAGCTCTCGGCCGCGCCGGACGCCGCGTAGTCCAGCAAGGTCTCGCCGGTGATGACCGGCTCCTGCGGCACATAGGCGAAGCGGGTGGCGGACTGGACCGAACGGTCGCCGCTGTCCGGCTCGATCAGGCCCATGACCACCTTCATCAGGGTGGACTTGCCCGCGCCGTTGCGGCCCACCAGGGCGGCGCGGCTGCGCGGTTCGACCGCAAGATCGACGCCGTCGAACAGGGGGCGCTGGCCGTCCTGAAGGCGGACGTCCTTGAGCGCGACGAGAGGGGGTCTGGCTGCCATGGGCGGCCATATAGAGGAGGGCAGGCCGAACCGCCACGACCTTTGAGATTTGACTGTTACCGTCCGGTTGGTATGTAAGGGCGATGGACACGACTGCACGCCGCCGCGCGCCCAGCGATACGCGCGCCGAAATCATCGAAAAGGCGCTGGAAGTGGCGGCGGAGCTGGGGGCGTCGGGCTTTACCCTGGATGCGGTGGCGGCGCGGACGAGCGTCAGCAAGGGCGCCCTGCTGCATCATTTTCCCAGCAAGATCGCGCTGTTGGAAGGGATGGTCGATCATCTGGGGCGGATGCACACGGACATGATCCTGGCCGAGGCCGCGCGTGATCCCGAACCCTATGGCCGCAATGCGCGCGCCTATCTGAGGGCGACGGTGAACGAGCCGGTGACGCCGCAGAACGTCAGCATCGGCCGGGTCATCATGGCCGCCTGCGCCATCGACCCCAATCTGGCGCGCCGCTGGAACGGGTGGATCGACAAGGTGAAGGGGGATGATCCCAGCGATCCGGTCGGTGCCGACGACGCCGTGATGCTGAGGCTTATCGCGGACGGGCTGTGGATGTCGGACCTGTTCGGAACGCATCAGGTTTCGCCCGACCAGAGGCAGGCGCTGCTGTCGCTACTGACGCCCGGCCACCCGATCACGGCCAATGACGCATGAGTTTTGCGACCTGGGCCGCACTGTTGGGCGCCATCATGCTGGAGGTGGCGGGGACCAGCCTGCTGCAGGCCTCGCATCAGTTCACGCGGGCCTGGCCGACGGCGGGAATGGCGGTCTGCTACGGCCTGGCCTTCTATTTGCTGTCCATTGCGCTGAAACAGATGCCGGTGGGGATCGCCTATGCGATCTGGAGCGGGTTGGGGGTGGTGCTGATCTCGATCATCGGCGCCGTCGCGTTCCGCCAGAGACTGGACCCGCCGGCCATCGCCGGCCTGGCGATGATCGTTGGCGGGGTGGTGGTGATCAATCTGTTCTCCCGCACGGTGGGGCATTGAGGCCGCGACATCGCCCGAATGGGCGCGTATGAGGCGCGCCATGCAAGCCTACTGGGAAACCAAGACCCTGGACGAGATGTCGCCGACCGAATGGGAGGGGCTGTGCGACGGGTGCGGGCTGTGCTGCGTGATCCGGTTCGAGGATGAGGATTCCGGCGAGGTCATTCCGACGCGGGTCCACTGCAAACTGTTCGATTCCAAGGCCTGTTCGTGCTCGGACTATGCGAACCGCAAGGCCCAGGTGCCCGACTGCATCAAGCTGACGCCCGGAAACATCGAGGCGCTGGCGTGGATGCCCAAGTCCTGCGCCTATCGCCGGCTGAACGAAGGGCGGACGCTGGCGAAATGGCATCCTCTGGTCTCGGGCAGTCGCGAGACGGTGCACACGGCCGGGGTGTCGGTGCGGGGGCAGACGATTTCGGAGCTGTCGCTGGCCGAACCGGAGGACGCGCTGGACTTCGAGGCGCCGGAATGGGCGGTTGAACGCGGTCGCGAACGCTAGGTCAGGCCCCCTAGCCAGCGCAATGCGGCTGGTTAAACCTCAATCGAAACAAGCCGATGGCGAATTATGCAGGCCTTCTTCCGGCCTGAGGACGCTGGTGCGCTATGGTTTGGGCATGGCGGGAAATCGTGATGACGAAGAGGGCGGCCGGGACGGCGGCGACAGCGCCGCAGCCTGCGCCGGCTGGCTGGAGCCGCTGTTCCTGAAGCTGAAGACCAAGATCGAAGAGGCCGCTGAGGCCGTCTGCAGGACCGATGTCGGCGAGACGGGCGCGGCCGAGAAGGTCGCGCGCCAGATCGGCGTGATCGCGCGCTCGGCCAAGGCGGTCGAGGCGATGCGCCTGCTGTGCCTGAGCGAGGATGAAGAGGACGAGATGGGTGGACGAACCTACGACCCCGCAGAAGACGAACTGCTCCGAAAAAAGCTGCTCGTCGAATACGAGCGGGCGGATCGGATTCTGGAAGAGAAGCAGGCGGAAGCCGACGAACGGGCAAGAGCTAAGGCTGCAGATCAGTCATTATCAGCTGTTGAAGCATCAGCACCAGCCGGCTGATCGGACGCTGAAGACCTGGCTGCTGCTGGGCGGCCGGGGATCGGGCAAGACCTTCGCCGGGTCGGTCTGGATCGACGTGCTGGCGCGCGAGTTTTCCGGCATCACCCTGGCCCTGGTCGGCCCCGCCCTGCACGACGTGCGCGAAGTGATGGTGGAGGGGACGTCGGGGATCAAGGCGCTGGCGGAGCCGGGCGACCGGCCGCGCTGGGAGGCCGGGCGGCGGCGGCTGGTGTGGGGCAATCAGTCGGCGGCCTATGCGTTTTCGGCGGAAGATCCCGACAGTCTGAGAGGGCCGCAGTTCCATGCGGCCTGGGCCGACGAGTTCTGCGCCTGGCGACGCCCCGACCGGGTGTTGTCGAACCTGAGGTTTGGACTGCGGCTGGGGACCGAACCGCTGCTGGCCGTGACGACGACGCCACGGCCGATCCCGGCGCTGCGCCAACTGATGGCCGAGGCCGGGACGGTGACGGAGCGGGCCCAGACGGCGCTGAACGCGCACAATCTGTCGCCGGGGTTCCTGGCGCATCTGAACGATGTCTATGGCGGCACGCGACTGGCCGCGCAGGAGCTGGAAGGCCTGGTGGTCGAGGGCGAGGGCGCCTTGTTCTGCATCGAGGAACTGAGGCGGGCCAGGGGCGCGCGGCCGCCGGAGCTGGACCGGGTGGTGGTGGCGGTCGATCCGCCGGCGACCGCGCGGGGCGACGCCTGCGGCGTGGTGGTGGTCGGGCGAAAGGACGGCCGGGCCTTCGTCCTGGCCGACCGGACGGTCCGGGGGCGCTCGCCCAGCGGCTGGGCCGCCGTGGTCTGTCAGGCCGCGCGCGAGTTCGGGGCGCAGGAGGTGATTGCGGAGGGCAATCAGGGCGGCGACATGGTGCGCGCGGTCCTGGGGGCCAGCGACTGTCCGGCCAAGATCGAAATGGTCCACGCCACGCGGTCCAAGGCCGCGCGGGCCGAGCCGGTGGCGCTGCTGTACGAACAGGGGCGTGTGATCCACTGCGACGCCTTTTCGGCCCTGGAGGAAGAGATGCTGGCTCTGGGGTCCGAGGGCGGACCCAGCCCCGACCGGGCCGACGCCCTGGTGTGGGGGATCACGCGGCTGATGCTGGAGGCGCGCTCGGCCGGGCCGAGGGTGCGGGGGCTTTAGGGGACTTCTCCCTCCCCGTTCGGGGAGGGTGGTCGCGAAGCGACCGGGTGGGGGCGACCGGGTGGGGGCGGCCATGCAGGGCGCGCAGGGTGGCGGGCTGGTCGCGTCGCCGCCCCTACCCGGCTTCGCCTGCGGCTCAGCCACCCTCCCCCGCCGGGGGAGGGAGATTTTTGAACGACAGGAGAGACGATATGCCGGCCATTCCCGAGCGGGACGGATTGCTGAGCCATGGGCGCGAGGCCGGGGGACCGGCACGGCGCGCGCAGGCGGTGACCCCCAGCGATACGGCGGACCTGAACACCTACGCCAAGGCGCTGTATGTCGGGGCGGCGGGCAATGTCCGGGTGCTGACGACGGGCGGCGAGGATGCCGACGCCGTGACCTTCGCCAATCATCCGGTCGGCTGGCTGCCGGTGCAGGTGCGACGGGTGCTGGCCACCGGAACGACGGCCGGCCAGATCGTGGCGGTCTTCGACTGATGCCGGGCGTCAGGATCGGCGCGGCGTCGGCGGCGCCGGGCGGGGTGCTGGGCGGTGTCTTGGGAGGGACGCGGTTCGCCGTTCCCGACCTCCCCGTCTGGTCGGCGGCGGTCAGGACGATGCAGGCGGGCGGGCGCGAGGCGCGTCTGCTGTGCATCGGCGACAGCGTGACGCAAGGGTTCGGCGGGGTCGCCGGGGGCTGGACCCCCAATGCGCGGGGCGGCGCCTGGCCCGAACGACTGGCGGCGTCGATGAGCAGACGGGGCCTGCCCGCGTCGGCGGCCTCGGTCGCCGGAGCGGGCGCGGCGGATGGGGCCAGTGGCGGCTATGCGGCCTATGATCCGCGCGTGACGCTGGGCAGCGGCTGGAGCGTCAACGCCTTGGCGGGGATGGGCGGCAAACTGTTTGCCGGCGCTGCGGGCTCGACCGGCGGATGGCGTTTCCAGCCCGACAGTCCGGTGGATCGGTTCGACCTGTGGGCCGTGACCAATACGGCGCTGGGGGTCCTGACGGTCGAGACGAACGGTGTGGCGCGAGCCACGGTCAATACGACCAAGGCGGCGGCGATGGAGGCGACGACCGTGACCTTTCCAGAGACCAGCGGGCCGGTGACGGTGCGCTGGGCCTCGGGCGGGGCGGTGTTCGTCGTGGGCGGGGTCGCCTGGCGGTCGGAGGCGAGGCGCGCGCGGGTGATCAACGCCGGATGGGGCGGATCGAAGGTCGCGGACTGGATCGCGACGGATCAGCCGTACCGTGCATATGGCGCGCTGCCGGTCGCGGCGGCGGACCTGACGGTGATCGGTCTGACGATCAACGACTGGAATGCGGGGACGGCGGCGGCGACCTACAAGACGCAACTGGGGTCTCTGATCGACCGGGCGGCGGCGACGGGGGATGTGCTGCTAATGACCGGCTGTCCGTCCGATCCCGCCCAGGGCAGGGCGAGCTATGGGATGCAGGACGCCATCCGTGGCGCCGCGGTCGAGGTCGCGGCGGCCAGGGGGCTGGCGACGCCCATCGACGGGAAGACCCTGTTCGGCGGCGTCTTCGCGGGCGACCTGATGTTCGACGCCGTCCACCCCAATGCGGCGGGACAGGCGCGGATCGCCGAGGCCGTGCGGGCGCGCGTGATGATCTGAAGTTGTCGACCCGTCGCGCCGGGTGATAGGCGTGACGGATGGGGGAGCGGTTCTACGGGGTGCAGGCGCTGCGGTTCGCGGCGGCGACGGCGGTGGTCGCGGCCCATGCCGTGGACCTGGCCGGGACGCGGCTGGGGCTGGAGACGCTGGTCGGCGACGGAGCGCTGGCGGATTTCGGCGCGGTGGGCGTGGATGTGTTCTTCGTCATCAGCGGTTTCGTCATCGCCACGACGGCGCGAGGACAGGCGGGCGTCGATGCGGCGGGCGCGTTCCTGTGGCGACGGTTTCGCAGGGTGGCGCCGATCTATTGGCTGTTGTCGGCGCCGATCCTGGTCGGGATGGCGCGGGGCGGGACGTTAAGCGCCGATGTGGCGGCGGCGACGGTCCTGTTCTGGCCCTTCAGCGGGCTGGAGATGACGTTTCCGGCGCTGGGGCCGGGGTGGACCCTGTGTTTCGAGATGCTGTTCTACGCCGCCTTCGGGTTGGCGATGGCGTTCGGGCGGCGGGTCGGATGGGGGCTGGTCGGCGCCTATGGGGTGCTGCTGGTAGCCGGATGTTTCGTCGCGGCGCCGGTGCTGAGGTTCTGGGGCGCGCCGATCCTCGTGGAGTTTCTGCTGGGCATGGGGATCGCCGGGATCTGGCGGTTCATGCCGCGATGGGCCGGGCCGTGGGCGGTCGGGCTGGGGCTGGTCGTTCTGGGTCTGACGGTGGTGGTCGGATACGGGCGGGTCGACGGGGTGGAGGCCCTGAACGATCCGGCGACGGGGGTGGCGCGGGTTCTGATCTGGGGCCTGCCCAGCGCCCTTCTGGTGTTCGGGGCGGTGCGGATGGAGCGGCTGGACCGGGCGCCGGGAAGGGTCGAGCGGGCGGCGGCCTTCATGGGGGATGCGTCCTATTCGATCTATCTGACGCATGTGCTCGTGATCCGCGCGCTGGGTCGGCTGTTCGAGAGCGGGGTGGTCTCGGCGCCGGGGGATGCGGTGGCGGCGCTGACGGTGCTGGTCAGTCTGGCGGCGGGGGTCGCCGTGCATCTGTGGGTCGAGCGGCCGTTGTTGCGGCTGATGACGCCTTCAAGACACTGCGTCTAGTTTCACACGCCGTCATCCTCGGCCTCGTGCCCAGGACCCATAAACACCGGACTTGAGCGGCGAGCACCGTGAGCTTGGCTCCTCGGAACAAGCCCGAGGATGACGAAAATAAAAGGGAAATCGACACGATGGTTTCGATCCGGTGGCCGTTCGGCCAGGCGGGGCGCAGGGGTGCGCCTGAAGCGAAGGAAAGCCGGGCGGGCGGGGTGATCGCCCTGTCAGGCGTGGGGCGGCCGCGCTGGACGCCCAACGACTACGCCAGCTTGGCGCGCGAGGGGTATCAGAAGAATGCGGTGGCCTATCGCTGCATCCGCATGATCGCCGAGGCGGCGGCGTCTGCGCCGTTTGCTGTGTTTGTCGGCGGTGCGAGGGACGACGCCCATCCGCTGGCGAAGCTGATCCGTCGGCCCAATCCCGAACAGTCGGGGGCGGAGCTGATGGAGGCGGTCTATGGGGCGCTTCAGGTGTCGGGCAACGCCTATGTCGAGGCCACCGGCGATGCGGATGGGGACGGGGCGCCGGATGAGCTGTGGGCGCTGCGGTCGGACCGGGTGAAGGTGGTTCCCGGCCGGTCGGGCTGGCCCGAGGCGTGGGACTATTCCGTGGACGGACGGTCGGTTCGGATCGGGCGGGCCGGGGATGGCTGGGCGCCGGTGATGCACCTGAAACTGTGGCACCCGTTGGACGACTGGTACGGGCTGTCGCCGCTGGAGGCGGCTGCGCAGGGGGTGGATGCGCACAATGCGGCGGGCGCCTGGAACAAGGCCCTGCTGGACAATGCGGCGCGGCCCTCGGGGGCGCTGGTTTATGGTGCGCGCAACGGCGAGCGGCTGACCGACGGGCAGTTCGAGGCGCTGAAGGACCAGCTGTCGAACGCCTATGCCGGGGCGATGAACGCCGGGCGGCCGATCCTGCTTGAAGGCGGTATGGACTGGAAGCCGCTGAGCCTGACGCCGGCGGAGATGGACTTTACAGCGGGCAAACATGCGGCCGCGCGCGAGATCGCCCTGGGCTTCGGGGTTCCGCCGCAACTGCTGGGCGTGCCGGGCGACGCGACCTACGCCAACTATCGCGAGGCCAATGCGGCCTTCTGGCGCCAGACGGTGATCCCGCTGGTTCGGAAGGCGGCGGGGGCGATGACTGGCTGGCTGGGCGAACGGTTCGCCGACTGCGAGATCAGGGCCGATATGGATGCGGTCTCGGCGTTGCAGCCCGAGCGCGACGCCCTGTGGGCGCGGCTGGATGCCGCCAGCTTCCTGACCGAGGACGAGCGGCGTCGGATGGCGGGGGTGGAAGGATGACCGAACATCACATCCGGCGCGTGCCGACGGCGCTGCTGATCGCGGTGGTCGTGCAGACGGTCGGGGGGCTGGTCTGGGCGGGCGGCGCGGCGGCGCGGATCGGCACGCTGGAGCAGCGGGTCGGAGAGCAGAGGCTGGTCGCCGAACGGCTGGCGCGGCTGGAGACCCAGGGCGAGGCGACGGCGGCGGCCGTGGAGCGGATCGAGCGGCGGTTGGAGGGGGCTAAATGAGCGGCGAACGCAATCTTCTCCCTCCCCGCTCCGGGGAGGGTGGTCGCGCAGCGACCGGGTGGGGGCGGCCCAAGAAGGCCGCAGGATTGGAAACAAAACAGGTCGGTGGGACTTTGCCCGGCCGCCTCCACCCGGTTTCGTCTGACGGCGCGACCACCCTCCCCCGCAGGGGGAGGGAGAGTTCCGGCGCACTCCCTATCCAGGGCTACGCCTCCCTGTGGGGCGTGGCGGACCTGAACGGAGATGTGGTGCAGGCGGGGGCGTTCGCCGACAGTCTGGCGCGGACGGGGGCCGAGGGCGTGCGGATGCTGAGCCAGCATGATGCGCGGGCGCCGGTCGGGGTGTGGGACCAGATCGTGGAGGACGACCGCGGCCTGTTCGTGCGCGGCCGGATCGCGGACTGGTCGGCCGAGGCGCGGTTCGCGGGCGCGCTGAGCCGGGCGGGGGCGCTGGATGGCCTGTCCATCGGCTATCGCACCGCGCGGGCCAGGCGTCAGGGGCGGTTGCGGGTGCTGAGCGCGGTCGAGCTGTGGGAGGTGTCGCTGGTGACATTCCCGATGCTGCCGGGCGCGCGGTTCAGCCTGGCATCGACGGGGGAGATGGCGGCGTGTTTTCGCGGATGACGGGAACGGGCGCAGGGGCGTCCGATGCGGCGCCGCGCCACTGGCCGGCGACGACGCGCACGGCGACGGGGCGTCCATCGTCGGAACGCCGGGGATGAAAGAACAGTCCGAACATCCGCTTTTCCCTCTGATCGTTTTTGAGGTGGGCGGAAAAAGGCTGGATTGCAAGCCGGTCAGCGTGACTTCAACGCCGCGAACGCACCCTGACGGTCCAGGGTGTCCGCGAGCCTGGACATCATTGCGCGGCCCTTGGGCATATGGATGAAGCGCAGGGCCCAGAAGGCGAGGATCAGGGCGAAGAACCAGCCGGTGTGTAGTGCAAGCCGGGCGAACAGGACGAAGACCACCGCCAGGGCGTAGGCGCCCAGATAGACCAGGGCCAGGCGCCCTGCCGCCGAAGCTGACGGGTTCGACAGGCCGGACAGCATGTCGGCCACGCCGGGCGGTGAGGCGGAGACGGGCAGGGCGTGGTCGGCCGGACGGGCCGCCGGGGTCGTGCGCGCGGCGGGCTGAGGCTGGGGGTTGGGCTGGGTCGAGACGCTCGGCCGGGCGGCGGGTTTCGGCCTGGGGGCGACCGGATCGGGGGCGCGGCGGGCGGGCCGGTAGAGGACGGACTGGCCCCGGTCGTCGACGGTGAAGACCTCGCTGAAGGGGGTGTTGGAGAAGTCGATGGCGCGCGTGTCCTGGCCATAGCTCTGGCCGTGCAGGGCCATCAGGCGGCCCTGACGCAGCTCGATCTGGAAGCCCACGGGTTCGGGCAGGTCGGCGACCATGACATGGACCGTGCCGAACAGGCCCGTGGCGTCGGGGTTGGCCGTGCGCCGGTCGGCGTCGACCAGGAACTGGGAATAGAGGCCCGCCCCGGTGTTGCGACGCAGGCCCGGCGAACTGGACGCCGCCTGCGCCGCCAGATCGGGCACGCTGTCGCCCATCTGCCAGGCCATGGCGTCCATGACGGCGCTTTCGAGCGGCGTGAGGTGGGACATCGGGCGTTCGTCACAGGGCAGGGAAAGGGCGGCGGCCCGAGGTGGCCGCCTGGGCGATGTAGTAGCGGTTCATACTCGATAGCCGTTCTATCAGACGCAGGGCGACCAGTCCTGCAAAGAGCGCGATGAAGATCGGCCAGTAGGGCAGAAGCGGCGCGCCCAGACGACGGGACAGTTGACCCATCGGGTCATTCAGAAACACCATCGCCAGCAGCAGGACGAAAATACTCAAGTCCAGCGCGACGACGACGGCCGAAAGGGGTTTGGGCAGCGGCGCCCCCAGCGCGGCTATGGCCCACTGAACGACCCTCGGCAGGGTTTCGATGGCGGGATGATCGGTCACGCGCAGGGTTTCGCCTAGCGGGGCGAGATTGGCTTCGTCGGACATCTGAAGGCGCTGCAAGGGAGACAGGGCGCGAAGTCGAGCGCGCCTCTGGCGCCGCTCGATCAGCGCAAACGCATAGGATGCGGCCAGGCTGCCGAAGACGACAAGAAGCATGGCCGAGGACAGCCATCCGGCCCACCGCTCGGGGCTGTGCTTTGACGTCGCCACGACCAGCATCGGTGCGAACGGCGCCAGCACCCAAGCCAGTTTGAGCAGCCAGGAGCGCTGTAGGCTGTCGATGAATTTCGAGGTCGTGCCGGTCACGCCTCGACCCTAACCGCAACACGCGGTTCTTCAAACGGAGATATCATGAAAGAGACCAAACAGGCTTCCGCCTCGCCGGAAGCGCGCGCCGCCATGCATGAGATGATGGCCGCGTTCGAGGCGTTCAAAGGGGCGAACGACGTCCGGCTGGGCGAGATCGAGAAGAAGGCGGCGGCCGATGTCCTGCTGGAGGAGAAGGTGGCGCGCATCGATCAGGCGGTGGCGGCGGCCCAGGCGCGTCTGGATCGGGTGATGAGCCAGAACCGGCGTCCCCAGATCGGCGGCGAGCCGGTCGAGCCGGCGTCTGCGCCCGAGGCGAAGGCGGCGTGGGACGGCTATCTGAAGACGGGTCAATCCGGCGGGCTGGAGGTGAAGGCGGGCCTGTCGGGCGGCGCCACCTCGGGCGGCTATGTGGTGCCGTACGAGACGGAACGGGCCATCGAGCGGCGCCTGATGGCGGCCTCGCCGATGCGCGAGATCGCCACGGTGCGCACGGTGGCGGCGGGCGTGTTCAGAAAGCCGGTGTCGACGGCGGGCGTGGCCTCGGGCTGGGTGGCGGAAACCGCTGCACGTCCCGAGACGGACCCGGCGACCCTGGCCCTGCTGGAGTTCCCGTCGGCGGACCTCTACGCCAATCCGGCGGCGACCCAGGCCCTGCTGGACGACGCCATGGTCGATCTGGACGAATGGCTGGCGGCCGAGGTCGAGGACGCCTTCGCGGCGCAGGAGACGGCGGCCTTCGTGACCGGCGACGGGACCAACAAGCCGCGCGGCTTCCTGAGCTATACGACCGTGGCGGACGCGGATCAGGCCTGGGGTCAGATCGGTTCCGTGGCGTCAGGCGCGGCGGGCGGCTTCGCGTCGGCCAGCCCGACGGACCGGCTGATCGACCTGATCTATGCGCCCAAGGCCCAGTACCGACCGAACGGGCGGTTCGTGATGAACCGGAAGACGGTCTCGGCTGTGCGCAAGTTCAAGGACGCGGACGGCAACTACATCTGGCAGCCGGCGACGCGGCTGGGCGAGACGGCGAGCTTGCTCGGCTATCCGGTCACCGAGATCGAGACCATGCCGGATGTGGCGGCCAACAGCCTGTCGATCGCGTTCGGCGACTTCCAGCGCGGCTATCTGATCGTCGATCGGGCAGGGGTGCGGGTGCTGCGCGATCCCTATTCGGCCAAGCCCTATGTGCTGTTCTACACGACCAAGCGCGTGGGCGGCGGGGTGCAGAACTTCGACGCCATCAAGGTGATGAAGTTCGCCGCGAGCTGAAGTGATCGTCTCCTCCCTGTCGCGCAGCGATGGGGAGGTGGCGCGGCGCGTCTTCAGCGCCGTGACGGAGGGGGTCTTCGACGCATCACAGACGCCTGTGGGACTTCAGGAGCCCCTCCACCACTTCGTGGTCCCCCTCCCCATTGATGGGGAGGAGAGGTGATTTCTGACAATGGAGATTGGCATGGCGCAACCGGTGACGGCGGCGGAGGCGAAGCTGTTTCTGCGCGTCGAGCATGAGGCCGAGGACGGGCTGATCGCCACGCTGATCGAGGCGGCCAGGGCGCGGGTGGAGGCGGATGTGGGGCTGAGCTTGACGTCCACGTCCCCGGCGCCGCTTCGGCTGGCGATCCTGATGCTGGTGCTGTGGGCCTATGAACGGGGCGATCCCGACATGGCCGTGGAGCCGGTCGAGGGGTGGATCGCGCCCTATCGCGTGGTGCGGTTGTGAGGGTGCTGGGGGGACTGTTCCGGCCGGTTGAGGCCGAGACGCCTTATGGCGGGCGCAGCGTGACGTTCGAGCCGATGGGGTCGGTCTGGCTGAAGGGCGGGACGCGGCGGCGGGTCGAGCGCGGCGAGGGCGACCAGCGCCGGTCGGTCGAGACGATGAAGGCCGAGACGCGGGCCGATCCGCGACTGGCGCTCGGGCGGGTGCTGCGCTTCGGCGGGGCGGACTGGACGATCCGCCTGGTCGCGGACCCGCGGCCGGGGCGGGTCGAACTGGAGCTGGAGCGGACGCGATGAGGGATCACGAAGGGGCGCTGCAGAAGGCGATGGTGGCGGCGCTGAAGGCCGATCCGACGCTGTCGGCCCTGATCCAGGGGCGGATTTACGACCAGGCGCCGGACGGGGCACTGTGCCCCTATCTGGCGCTGGGGCGGTGCGAAAGCCGGCCGGTGGCGGCGGACGGCGGCGCGGTGGAGCAGAGGCTGACCCTGACCGGCGTGTCGCGCTTCGCCGGGTCGCAAGAGGCCAAGGCGATGGCGGCGGCGGTGCGGGCGTGTCTGCACGAGACCACGCTGGAGGCCGACGGGGTGCGGACCGCGACCCTGAGGGCGACCTTCGCCGATGTCTTCCCGGCCGGCGACGGGCGGCGGACCTATGCGGTCGTGCGGCTGCGGGCGGTGACCGAGGATGTGACGAGTGGTTAGCGGCGCGTGACGAGCGGGATCCGTGAGGTGGGATGGCGGGCGAACCGTTGCGACGGTCATCCTCGCCACGCGTCGCTCGCCACACGCCACACGCCACACATAAGCAAAGCGAGGACGACATGACCGCACAGGCGGGCAAGGACATACTGTTGAAGATCGAGGGCGCCCCGGTGGCGTCCCCGGGCGTATTCACGACGGTGGCGGGGCTGAGAGCGCGAACCATCTCGCTGAACGCTAAGACGGTGGATGCGACCGACGGCGACAGCGCCGGACGGTGGCGCGAACTGCTGGCGGGCGCGGGGGTCAAGTCGGCGGCGGTGTCGGGGCAGGGCATATTCCGCGACGCGCCGTCGGACGTCCTGGTGCGCGAAGCCTTCTTTGATCAGGCGGCGAAACGGTGGCGGCTGATCGTGCCGGATTTTGGCGTGCTGGAGGGGCCGTTCCTGGTGGCGGCCCTGGAATACGCCGGGGAACACGAGGGCGAGGCGACGTTCGCCGTGAGCCTGGCCAGCGCCGGGGCGATCGGGTTCAGCGCCCTATGAACGGGGCGCGAGGCGAGGCGGGGGTGATGCTGAACGGTCAGCGGCGTCGGGCGTGCCTGACGCTGGGGGCGCTGGCGGAGATCGAGACGGGCCTGGGGGTCGATGGACTGGCGGCGGTCGCGGAGCGGATGAAGACGCTGTCGGCGAGGGATCTGATGGTGGTGCTGGCGGCGGTGCTGCGCGGGGGCGGAGAGACGGCGCCGGATGTGACGGGCGTCGATCCGCGAGAGGCGGCGCAGGCGGTGGCGCAGGCGTTCGCGGCATCCTCCGGTCCGGCCGGAGGATGACGAGGTGACCCCTTGGGGCGAGATGTTGAGGTTGGCGGGCGCGATGGGCGTGGCGCCCGAGGCGTTCTGGCGGCTGTCGTTGAAGGAATGGCGGATGCTGACCCAGACGCCGCAGGCGGCGGCGCCGCTGGGGCGCGAGGGGCTGGCGCGATTGATGGAGGTTTGGCCGGATGGCGGATGAGATCGGACGGGACCGGATCGACGACGTCGCCCTGCGCGCCGCCGAGGCCGGGGCGGCGCTGGAGGCGCTGAAGGCGCCGGCGAAGGATGCGGCCGACGCCATTGAGGCGGCGTTCGGGCGGGCCGGCGACAGCCTGACGCGATCGCTGGCGCGGGCGGCGGCGGACGGGGAGGTGTCGTTGGCCGAACTGGCGCGGGCGGTGCTGAACGCGGTGAACGCGGCGGCGGGATCGCAGGGCGGCCTCGGCGCCGCCATCCAGGCGGCGATGTCCAGCTTCGGCGGGGCGGGGGCGCCTATCTGGTCGGAGAGCGCGGGCCGGAGGTGTTTCGTCCCGCGACGGGCGGCGAGATCGGCCCGGTTTCGGGCGGCGGGGTTACGGTCAATGTGACGGTGGACGGCGGGGCGCCGGCCCTGCTGCGGTCCGAGGCGCAGATCGCCCAGATGCTGGCGCGGGCGGTCAGCCTGGGCGCGCGGCGGATGTAGCGGCGAGCGACGATGGGGATGCGGCGCGTCCCGCCGCTGGCCGCTCGTCGCTCGCCACCTGTTGCCTATTCGCCCTTGGGGTTCGGGCCGAAGCGGTTTTCGCCCTTCTGGCTGTCGACGATGCCGATCCACAGCAGGAAGGCCAGCCACAGCAGGCCGGCGATGGCGAACAGGCCGAAGGCCGGACCCATCAGCGCGAAGACGGCGGCCGGATTGCCCTCATAATAGTCTTCGGAATAGCCGTTGGCGACGGCGGCCGCGATGACCATGGCGAAGCCTGCGGCGAAGGCGATGACCGAGCCGACCCAGGGAATGGCGACCAGCCAGCCGGTCTTGCCCATGTCGTGCAGACGCTTCACCGAAATGGCCAGGTTCGGCCAGATCAGCACGACGCCCAGCAGGTTGATGATCGGAATCCAGCTGATGACGATGTTGACGCCGAAGAGAACCAGCCAGCCGATCCAGAACTGCGAGCGACGCAGGCGACCTTCGAACGACAGGAACAGCTTTTGCCAGTCGATCGCGCCGGCGGCGGTCGAGGTGGAGCTGGCGTAACCCCCGGCGACGCCGGCGGTGGTGGGGGCGCCGGCCAGGATCAGGATCTGGGTGGCGACTGATCCCTCGGGCACGAAATCGACGCGCACGCCGGCGGCCGGCACGGCCGGCGACTGAAGCGCGGCGGATGTGAAGTCGTAACGCGCGCCGTCGTCGCCGCTGATCAGACCGACGCCGGTCGTGGCGTCGTAGCTGAGAATTTCACCGCGCACTGAGATCTCCATGAATGGCGCCAGGCTCGGCGCGGGGGCAACATCGCCGACCCATGCAATCCCAGCAACCCGAAAAGGTCAGGACGGCTGATCCTGACGGTATTGTAATGCGCCAAGGCCGCCGGGCGGCGCGCCGTGGACGTTCACGGCCGGTTGGGACGGCAACAGGCTGACGACGAAGACGAACAGGCCGCCCACATAGGGAACGAGGCCGATCAGGATCAGCCAGCCGCTGAGGCCCACGTCGTGGAAGCGCCGGATCGTGACGGCGACGCCGGGAATGACAAGCGCGAAAGAGATCAGGGCGACGATGCAGATCCAGGCGACGCCCCAAGTCTCCATGTCATAGCCGCCCTCGGCGTCGGCGATGGCCAGCCCGATGATCGGCATCATGGCGAGTATCAGCATCAGGAACTGGACCAGGGCGAAGGACCAGTATTCCCTGCGCCGCGCCCGGCCCTGGCCGTCGATGTAGCGTTCGGTGACGCAGCGGACGAAATACCCCCACAGGCCCAGGTCCGGCTCGGGCGCATAGACGGCCGGGGGCGGGACGCCGTCCCGCAGCGTCATCAGGCTGACGGCCTGGTCGTCCTGCACGACGAAATCGACGCGCCGGCCGGGTTCGAGACCGGCGGCGGTCGAGGTGAAACCGTACCGCTGCAGGTCGTCGCCGCTGACCAGACCGTCGCCGGTGACGGGATCGTAGCTGAGGATTTCGCCGCGCAAGGCCGTGTTCCCGAGAAGACGCGGCCCTGACGCCGCCGCCAAGCTTTGGACCGGACGGGCGGCTTCGCACAACAGGAGAGTGATCATGGTCGCCTTTCACGAGGTGCGGCTGCCCGCGCGGCTGGCGTTCGGTTCGACCGGCGGGGTGGAGCGAAGAACGGAGATCACGACCCTGGCGTCCGGGTTCGAGCGGCGTTCGACGCCCTGGGCGCTGGGGCGCAGGCGGTATCTGATCGGGGCGAACCTGAGGTCGCTGGACGACATGGCGGCCTTGACCGCCTTCTTCGAGGCGCGGCGCGGGCGGCTGTACGGGTTCCGGTTCAAGGACTTCGCCGACTTCAAGTCGTGCGCGCCGGGCGGGACGGCAGCGGCCCAAGATCAGGCGCTGGGCGTGGGCGACGGGGCGCGGACGGGCTTCGACCTGACCAAGGCCTATGGCGACGTGGCGCGGCCGATCGCCAAGCCGGTCGAGGGATCGGTGCGCGTCGCGGTCGGCGGGGTGGAGACCTCGGGCTTCACACTCGATGCTGCGACCGGGCGGGTGACCCTGGCGACCGCGCCGGGCGTCGGCGTTCCGGTGACGGCGGGCTTCCTGTTCGACACGCCGGTCCGGTTCGACACCGACCGGATCGAGACGACGCTGGAAAGTTTCGAGGCGGGCCGGATGGCGGCGGTTCCGCTGATCGAGGTGAGGGTTTGAAGGCGAGTGGCGAGTGATTAGTGGCGAGTGACGAGTGAGCGCCGTCGTTCCTGTCGCCAAGGCCATGACGCAGTCGTTCGCCTGCCTCGGCAGTTGCTCGCTACTCGTCACTCGCCACTCACTTTCCCTGAGCGAAAGCGAACATGAGACACATACCGGAAGACCTGGCCGCCCGCGTCGAGAGCGGGGCGGCGACGCTTTGTCATGTCTGGCGCCTGAAGAAGCGGGACGGCGTGGCGATGGGATTCACCGATCACGACCGCGATCTGATCATGGACGGGGTGGTCTGTCGCGCCGCCAGCGGCTGGACGGCGGGCGCGGGCGAGAGCGCCGTCGGGCTGGCGGCCGGATCGGTTTCGGCGGCGGGCGCGCTGGACGATCAGGCGATCACCGAGGCGGACGTGGCGGCGGGGCTGTACGACCAGGCGTCGGTCGAACTGTGGCGCGTGGACTGGATGCAGCCGACGCTGAGGGTGCGGCTGTGGGTCGGGACGCTGGCGCGGATCAGGCGCCAAGAGGCTTTGTCGTTCGTGGCCGAACTTGAGGGGCCGCTGGCGAAGCTGGAGCGGGTGGTCGGGCGGACCTATGGCCGGATGTGCGACGCGCGGCTGGGTGACTCCCGGTGCCGCGCAGCCGATGCGGCGGGGCGGACCTGCGACAAACGATGGCAGACCTGCGTCGGAACATTCGCGAACGGCGTGAACTTTCGCGGCTTTCCGGATGTGCCGGGGGACGATTTCCTGACCGCCTATCCGGCGGGCGGGGGGCGGAACGACGGCGGGAGCCGGCGGTGAGGGGGAATGAGATGACCTCTCCCTCCCCCCGTGGGGGAGGGTGGTCGAGCCGAAGGCGAGAGCGGGTGGGGACGGCCGAGCCATCGGAGTCCGGTCGCCGGGCCGCCCCCACCCCGTCGCTGCGCGACGACCCTCCCCCGCAGGGGGAGGGAGACATTGGTGCGGTGGTCGTCGCCGCCGCGCGGGCGTGGCTGGGGACGCCGTATCGACATCAGGCCAGCGTCAGGGGCGTGGGCGCGGACTGTCTGGGCCTGGTGCGCGGGGTTTGGCGCGAGGTCGTGGGCGAGGAGCCGGAGGTGGTTCCGGCCTATTCGGCGGACTGGGCCGAGGTCGGCGGGCGCGAGACGTTGCTGGAGGCGGCGGGGCGGTGGATGCGGGCGGTGGCGGTCGATGAGATGCGGCCGGGCGACGTGCTGCTGTTTCGGATGTCGCCGGGGGCGGCGGCGAAACACTGCGCCATTCTGAGCGCGGACGACGGGCCGGAGCCGAGGATGATCCACGCCTATTGGGGGCGGGCGGTGGTCGAAAGCTGGATGGGGACGTGGTGGCGGCGGCGGCTGGTCGCGGCGTTCCGGTTTCCGGAATCACCAAGGAAGCTTGCCTAGGAAATCCCGCTGCGGCGCGCATCGCTCGTTTCCATGACCGAGCATATCACGCGAATACGGCGTGATCGGTTGAAAGCCGAACCGACTATAAGACCAGTTGTAAAGCGCGTTGTCTTTGCGGTCCGCGATGGCGAGGACCGCATGGAATTCGAACCGCCAGTCGCAGGGGCCTGCCCCGCCACAGCGTTTGCGCTCTCGGGGCCAGGCGAGTTCGCGCAAATGCGTGATCTCATGGGTTCCATAAGAGTGCGGGTTAGGGGTGTAGAGGCAGTAGGGCGCATCGCCTGCCTTCAAGCGCGCCTGGCTATAGAGAAACAGCGGTGACAGCAGGAGCCAGACGGCGATCAGAGCCGTAAGCCCGCCAAGGAACAGCCACAGCATGCGCCACCCGCGCCGGGTGGGATTGGCGAAGCCTGACATCGTTCCTGTTCCACTGAAACCACAAGAACAAGACAGAAGGTTGCAGCATGGCGCAAGTCGTACTGAGCGCGGTCGGGCAGTCGGTCGGCGGCGGGATCGGGCGCGTGATCGGCGCGACCATCGGGCGGGCGGTCGACAGTCGCGTGATCGGGTCCTTGGGTCCGGCGCGCCAGATCGGGCCGCGCATCGAGACGCTGAAGGTTCAGGGAACGGCGGAGGGATCGCCGATGGCCTGTGTCTTCGGCCGGGCGCGGGTGACGGGTCAGGTGATCTGGGCCGCGCGGTTCGTGGAGAGCAAGATCAAGGGGCGGGCGGGCAAGGGCGGGCCGAAGACGGTCGATTACGCCTATTCGCTGAGTTTCGCGGTGGCGTTGTGCGAGGGGGAGATCGACGGGATCGGGCGGGTCTGGGCCGACGGGCGGCCGATGGACATGAACGGCGTCGCCATGCGGGTGCATCGCGGGGGCGAGGACCAGACGCCCGATCCCTTGATCGAGGCGGTCGAAGGCGCTTCTCAAGCCGGATTCGCAGGCGGATCGGGTGGTGCGCCCGCCTATCGCGGCACGGCCTATGTGGTGTTCGAGGACCTGCCGCTGGGGCCGTTCGGGGACCGGGTTCCGCAGCTGAACGTCGAGGTGTTCCGGCGCCCCAGGGGGCAGGCGCCCCGGCTGGAGGATGTGCTGGAAGGCGTCTGTCTGATCCCCGGGGCGGGAGAGTTCGCCCTGGCGACCGAGGCGGTGCTGCGCCGCGAGGGGTTGACGCGAACGACGGCGGAGAATGTGCATAACGGCGAGGGACGGGCGGACCTGTTGGCGTCGCTGGATCAGCTTCAGGCGCAGCTGCCGAATCTGAAACGGGTCAGCCTGGTCGTCGGCTGGTTCGGCAGCGATCTCAGGGCGGGCGAATGCCGCGTGCGGCCGGGGGTGGAGCGGCGCGACAAGCCGACCGAACCGATGGACTGGTCCGTGGCGGGGGTGGGGCGCGCGGGCGCCTATGTCGTCAGTCAGGTGGACGGGGCGCCGGCCTATGGCGGGACGCCGTCGGACGACAGCGTGCGCCAGGCGATCCGCGAGCTGAAGGCGCGGGGGCTGGAGGCGACGCTGTATCCGTTCGTCTTCATGGACTGCCCCGGCTATCCGTGGCGGGGGCGCGTGGCGGGCGTGGACGGCGCCGGGGCGACGGCGGAGATGGCGGGCCTGTTCGGGACGGCGGACGGCTGGGGCCTGAGGCGGATGGCGCTGCACTATGCCCGGATCGCCGCCGAAGAGGGGGCGGACGGCCTGTTGATCGGCTCGGAGATGCGGGGCGTGACCGGGACGCGGGATGCGGACGGGGGCTTTCCGGCGGTGCAGCAGTTCCGGGCCCTGGCGGCGGAATGCCGGGCCATCGTCGGGCCAGGCGTGAAACTGTCCTATGCGGCGGACTGGAGCGAATATTTCGGGCGGCGGACAGGCGGGGAGGTGGTGTTCCATCTCGATCCGCTGTGGGCCGACGCCAACATCGATTACGTCGCGATCGACTGGTATCCGCCGCTGAGCGACTGGCGCGGGGGCGACGGCGGGGTCGATGCGGGGGCGTGGAAGGGCGCGACGGACCCGGCCTATCTGGCGGCGGGCGTGGCGGGCGGGGACGGATTCGACTGGTTCTACGCCAGCGACGCGGACCGGGCGGCGCAGGTGCGCTCGCCCATCGCCGACGGGGCCTATGGCGAGGACTGGGTGTTCCGGCCCAAGGATGTGAAGGGCTGGTGGTCGAACCCGCATCACGACCGGCCGGGCGGCATCCGGCGTGCGACGCCGACGGCCTGGGTTCCGGGGATGAAGCCGGTGCGTCTGTCGGAGTTCGGCTGTGCGGCGGTCGACCGCGGCGGCAATGCGCCGAACCTGTTCCAGGACCCCAAGAGCAGCGAGAGCCATCTGCCGCCCGCCTCGACCGGCGCGCGCGACGACGCGGTGCAGCGGGCGGCGCTGGAGGCGGTGCTGACGCATTTCGGCAAGATCGAGAACAATCCGATGTCGGCGGTCTATGGCGGGCGGATGCTGGAGGCGGCGGACGCCTGGTGCTGGGACGCGCGGCCCTATCCGGCCTTTCCGGCGCGCGGCGACGTCTGGGCCGATGCTGGGGCGTGGCGGGCCGGACACTGGCTTAACGGACGACTGGCGGGCGACGGGCGCGACCTGATCACCGCGGTGCTGGCGCGCGGGGGACTGGGGCCGGACGAGAGAACGGTGGAGGGGGTCGAGGGCGCGGCGGCCGGCTATGTCATCGACCGGCCGATGCGGACGCGCGACGCCCTGGAGCCGCTGCTGGCCGCCTTCGACGCCGTGGCGTCTGAACGGGATGGGCGGGTCGCGGTCAGGGGGCGGGTCGCGGTCGAGGGCGACCTGACGGTCGACGCCCTGGCCCTGCCCGAGCGGGGCGCGTCGGTCAGCGCGACGCGGACGCTGGAGGCGCGGCCGTCCGTCGTGCGGGTGCGCTATATCGACGAGACGGCGGACTATCAGACCGGGGCGGTCGTGATGCGGGGCGACGACGCGGCGGCGACCGGCGGCGGGGTCGATCTGGACCTGCCCGTCGTGTGCGGCGGCGGTCTGGCCAGGGCGGCGGCGCTGGACGTGCTGGCGGGGGCCGGGATGGAGGCCGTGACCGTGGCGCTGGGGCCGCTGGAGGCGATGCGGCTGGAGCCGGGGGATGGGGTGCGGCTGGAGGGGCGGGCCGGAGACTGGCGGGTGGTGCGGACGACGGCGGACGAGACGCCCTCGGCCGTGCTGGAGCCGACGACGGCGCGAGGCGGTCATGAAGATGACGGCGGCTGGCGCGGGGGCGAGGCGCCGGCCGTGGTCGGGGCGCCATTCCTGAAGCTGCTGGACCTGCCGCCGCTGATGGGGGCCGAGGACGACGGGCGGCCGGTGGTCGCGGCGGCGGCGGAGCCATGGCGCACGATGCGGTTGCACGCCGGGGCCAACGCCGATGTCCTGACGCCCCGCGCGGACATGGAGACCTCGGCCAAGGTCGGGACGCTGGTTCAGGCCCTGGCGCCCGGCGTGCGCTGGCGCTGGGACACCCTCAATGCGGTCGTCGTGCGGATCGAAGGCGGGGAGCCGGAGAGCGTGGTCGCGGCGGCGGTGCTGGGCGGGGCCAACGCCATGGCGGTCGAAACGGCGGCGGGATGGGAGGTGATCCAGTATCGGTCGGCCGCCCTGGTCGGGCCGGGGACGTGGCGGCTGGCGGACCTGTTGCGCGCCCAGCAGGGGACCGAGGTCGAGATGCGGGCCGGGGCGCCGGTCGGGGCGACGGCGGTGTTTCTGGACGACCGGCTGGCGCGCGCCGAGATCGGGCGGGGCGAACGGGGCCTGCCGCTGGTCTGTCGCGCGGGACCAGCGGGGGCGGCGCCGGGCGGCGGATTCCGCGAGGTCGGCTTCACCCCGGCGGGCGTCCATGCGCGGCCGTGGTCGCCGTCGGGCCTGACCGTCGAGCCGACGGCGGCAGGGCGGATCGTGCGATGGACGCCGCGCGTGCGCCTGTATGGCGACGGATGGGACGGCGAACCGGCGATGGTCGATCCGCTGCGGTTCCGTGTTCGGGTGATGGACGGCGAGCGTGTGGCGAGGGTGTTCGAGGTCGAGGGGGACGGCCTGCTCTATCAAACGGCGGCGTTCGCAGAAGACTTTCCGCATGGTCCGGGGGGCGATGCCCGGATCGCCGTGGCGCAATGGGGGGAAGGGTTCGGCTGGGGCGTAGAGGCGGCGGTCCGGCTGGAAATCGGTCCGGTCTGACGAAATATGACGGGTCCGGCCCTTTGCGGGGGCGGGGGCATGGCTTAACTGACCACCCATCGGTTTTCAGTTGGAGCGACAACGGACGTGGCAGGCGACCCCTATAAGGAACTGGGCGTTTCGAAGGGCGCGAGCGCGGACGAGGTCAAGAAGGCGTACCGCAAGCTCGCCAAGGAATTGCACCCCGACAAGAACCCCGGCGACAAGATCACCGAGGACAAGTTCAAGCGGGTGACCGCCGCCTTCGATATTCTGGGCGACAAGGACAAGCGCGCCAAATACGACGCGGGCCAGATCGACGGCGACGGCAACGAACAGTATCGCGGCTTCGGCGGAAGCGGCGGCGGGCGTGCGGGCGGCAATCCCTTCGGACAAGGGGGCAATCCCTTCGGTCAGGGCGGCGGGCCGGGCGGACGCGCCAATTTCGAGGGCGTCGATCTGGACGACCTGTTCGGGATGTTCGGCGGGGGCGGTCGTCAGCGCGGCGCGCGCGACTTCACCGCGCGGGGCCAGGACGTGAAGGCGACGCTGGACATCAGCCTGGAAGACGCCATCGCCGGGGCGACGCGGCGCATCCAGTTTTCGGACGGGCGCACGCTGGACGTGACCATCCCCAAGGGGGCGTCGGACGGCCAGACGATCCGTCTGCGCGGACAGGGGGCGCCAGGGCGTGGGGCCGAGAACGGCGACGCCCTGATCGAACTGAAGATCGAGACGCACCCGATCTATCGCCGCGAAGGCGCGGATCTGACGATGGATCTGCCGGTTTCGGTGCCCGATGCGGTGCTGGGCGCCAAGGTGCGGGTGCCGACGCCTGAGGGGGCGGTGCAGATGACCATCCCCGCAGGCTCGAACTCGGGCAAGGTGCTGCGTCTGAAAGGACGCGGCGCGTTCGCTCAAGGTCGGCGCGGAGACCTGCTGGCCAAGCTGGCCGTCACCTTGCCGGACGAGCCGGACGCCGCCCTGACGCAATTCGCCGAGGACTGGCGCGCCAAGCGGCCCTATACGCCGGGGCGTTGAGCGCGCCGGTCCAGGAGACGATCATGAGTGTGAAGCCCGATGTGAAGCCGGCGCGGCCGTGGTTTTCGGCCGGACCGACGGCCAAACGCGCGGGCTATGCGCTGGGCGGCCTGCCGTCGGACCTGCTGGGGCGCGGCATTCGCGCGCCGGAGGTGGTGGAGCGGTTCGCCCATGGCCTGCGCCTGACGCGCGAGGTGCTGGAGGTCCCGGACAGCCATGTGATGTTGTACACGCCGGGGTCCGACACGGGCGCGGTCGAGGCGGCGCTGTGGGGGATGCTGGGGGCGCGGCCGGTGCAGGTGGTCGCCTATGAGAATTTCGGCCTGACCTGGCTGGCGGACGTGAAGGATCATCTGGGGCTGGAGCCCGAGGCCCTGACGGCGCCGTGGGGCGAACTGCCCGACCTGTCGCGGGCGGACTGGTCCAAGGATGTGATCTTCCCGTGGAACGGCACGACGTCGGGCGTGCGCGTGCCGGACGTGGACTGGATTTCCGACGACCGCGAGGGGCTGGCCATCTGCGACGCCACCTCGGCCGCCTTCGCCATGCCGCTGCCCTACGACAAGCTGGATGTGGTGACGTTCAGCTTCCAGAAGGCGCTGGGCGGCGAGGCGGGGATCGGGGTGATGGTGCTGTCGCCGCGCGCGGTGGAGCGGTTGGATTCGTATCGGCCGGATCGGCCCATTCCCAAGCTGTTGCGCCTGACCGACGGACAGGGACGGTTCGACCGGGCGCTGGCCGATGGAGTGGCGATCAACACCTTCTCGGTCCTGACCATTGAGGACTGGATCGACGCCCTGGACTGGGCGAAGGGCATCGGGGGCTTGAGCGAACTGATCCGCCGGACCGACGCCAACTATGCGGCGCTGGCGGCGTGGGTGGAGAAGACGGACTGGATCGACTTCCTGCCCGAACGCCCGGAAATCCGTTCGACGACATCGGTGTGCCTGAAGTTCGTCGATCCGCGCGTGACGGGATTGGATCAGAAGGGTCAGAAGGCCTTCGTCACCCGGTTCAAGGCCTTGCTGGAAGGCGAGGCGGCGGTGTTCGACATGGAACCGCACAGGAACGCGCCGCCGGGCCTGAGGCTGTGGTGCGGCTGCACCGTCGAGACCGCCGACGTCGTCGCCGCGACGCCGTGGCTGGAGTGGGCGTTCGAGACGGCGGTGAACGCGGTCGGATAATCCGACTTCTGGGACGACACCGGACGATTCCCCGGCTATAGGCTGCGCCCGCATTCAGCGGAGACAGTGCTTTGGCGAACGTGGCGGTGGTCGGCGCCCAGTGGGGCGACGAGGGCAAGGGCAAGATCGTGGACTGGCTGTCCAATCGCGCCGACATGGTGGTGCGGTTCCAGGGCGGTCACAACGCGGGCCATACGCTGGTCGTGGACGGCAAGGTCTATAAGCTGGCGCTGCTGCCCAGTGGCGTGGTTCAGGGCAAGCCCTCGATCATCGGCAACGGCGTGGTGGTCGATCCCTGGCATCTGGTCGGCGAGATCGAGAAGATCCAGGCGCAGGGCGTGGCGATCACGCCCGACATCCTGACCATCGCCGACAACGCCTGCCTGATCCTGCCCGTCCACCCCGCGCTGGACGTGGCGCGAGAGGCCGCCGCCAGCGCGCCGGGCGCCAAGATCGGCACGACCGGACGCGGCATCGGTCCGGCCTATGAGGACAAGGTGGGCCGTCGCGCCATCCGCGTCTGCGACCTGGCCAATGAAGACGACCTGAAGGTCAAGATCGACCGCCTGCGCTCGCACCACGATCCCCTGCGCGCGGGTCTGGGGCTGGAGCCGATCGATCCCGAGGCGCTGCTGGCGCAGTTGCTGGAGATCGCGCCGAAGATCCTGCCCTATGTGAAACCGGCGTGGCGGGTGCTGGATCAGGCGCAGAAGAACGGCAAGCGCGTGCTGTTCGAGGGCGCCCAGGGCGCCTTCCTGGACGTGGACCACGGCACCTATCCCTATGTGACCAGCTCCAACACCGTGGCGGGACAAGCGGCGGCGGGATCGGGCATCGGGCCGCGCGGCGTCGGCTATGTGCTGGGCATCGTGAAGGCCTATACGACCCGGGTGGGAGAGGGGCCGTTCGCCTGCGAACTGAATGATGAAGTCGGCGAACATCTGGCGACCGTGGGGCGCGAGGTCGGGGTGAACACCGGCCGGGCCAGGCGCTGCGGCTGGTTCGACGCCGTGCTGGCGCGTCAGTCGGTGGCGATCAACGGCATCGACGGCATCGCCCTGACCAAGCTGGACGTGCTGGACGGGTTGAAGACGCTGAAAATCTGCGTCGGCTACAAGGTCGATGGCGAGGTGCTGGACTATCTGCCGTCCAGCCTGAAGGCGCAGGGCGCCGCCGAGCCGGTGTTCGAAGAGCTGGAAGGCTGGAGCGAAAGCACCGCCGGCGTCCGCAGCTTCAAGGACATCAACGCCAACGCCATCAAATATGTGCGCCGGATCGAGGAGTTGATCGGGGCGCCCGTGGCGCTTCTGTCGACCAGTCCGGAGCGTGACGACACGATCCTGATGCGCGACCCGTTCCAGGGCTGATCCGGCGCAACTTCCGATTCAATAGGCTTTAACCTCGGTGGCTTAAGCATAAGAGCTCCAACCTGGAGCCGGGACGTGTTCTCTACCAACGCCAGAACTCTGAGCCGCATCGAACCTTCCGTGAGACGGGTGGTGATCATCGACCCGAACCCCTCCGCCGTCAGGCTGCTGACGGACATCATGAAGGGGATGGGCGCGCGCGAGGTCTATAGCGAGAGCGACGAGGAGCGGGCGCTGGAGCTGCTGCGCGACGTCGAGCCGGGGGTGATCTTCACCGAACGATCGGGACAGACGCTGAATGGCGAAACCCTGGCGCGGCGCGTGCGGCGCTCCAGCATGTCCTGCCGCATGTCGCCGATCATCATGGTCACGGGCGAAGCGACCGCCGCCGCCATCAAGGGCGCGCGCGACGCCGGCGTGCACGAGTTCCTGAGAAAACCCTTCACGACCGGGGACCTGTTCAAACGGGTCGAGAACGTGGCCCTGAAGCCCCGCCCGTGGATCGAGGCGGTCGGCTATGTCGGGCCGGATCGCAGACGCTTCAACTCGGGCGAATACACCGGGGCCAAGAAGCGCCGCAGCGACAGCGCGGCCGGGGGCGCGGCGGAGATGCGCGATCAGGCGACGCGCATCCTGGTCTCGGCCATGGCCCAGTTCGAACAGGACCCGTCCCAGGCCACGCGCGCCATTCGCCAGCAGGCCGAGACGCTGAACGGCCTGGCGATCAAGGCCGGGGACGCCAAGCTGGCGATGGTGGTGGCGACGTTGCAGGCCTATCTGGCCACCGGACAGGTGACCAAGGCGGGGTTGATGCAGCCGGTGAACGCCGTGGTGAACGCCGCCCGCGCCGCGGACGCCGAGCCGATGGCCAGGGCGTCCTGAGGCGCGGACGAACGCCTCAGGTCAGGCGTCGACCAGATTGCGCTCTTCGGCGGCGGCGCGCATGGCCTTTTGCAGCTTCTCGAAGGCGCGGACCTCGATCTGACGCACGCGCTCGCGCGACACCCCATACTGGCCGGCAAGCTCTTCCAGCGTGACCGGATCGTCCTTCAGGCGGCGTTCGGTCAGGATATGCTTCTCGCGATCGGTCAGCTCCTCCATGGCCTCCTGAAGCAGGCTCATGCGGATGCCCTTTTCCTCGTCGTCGGCGAGCTGGGTCTCCTGAGAGACGGCCGTGTCGTCGGCCAGCCAGTCCTGCCATTCGCTTTCCCCGTCGGCGCGAAGGGGCGCGTTCAGCGAGGCGTCGCCGCCGAGACGGCGGTTCATGTTGGTGACCTCCTCTTCCGACACGCCCAGTTTGGTGGCGATGGCGGAGAGATGCTCGGGATGCAGGTCGCCTTCCTCGAAGGCCGAGATCTGGCTCTTGGCCTTGCGCAGATTGAAGAACAGCTTCTTCTGCGCCGCCGTGGTGCCCATCTTCACGAGCGACCAGCTGCGCAGGATGTATTCCTGGATCGACGCGCGAATCCACCACATGGCGTAGGTCGCCAGGCGGAAGCCCTTGTCCGGGTCGAACTTCTTGACCGCCTGCATCAGGCCGACATTGCCCTCGGAGATCACCTCGCCGATCGGCAGGCCGTAGCCGCGATAGCCCATGGCGATCTTGGCCACGAGACGAAGGTGAGAGGTGACGAGACGGTGGGCGGCCTCTGGGTCCTGATGCTCTGACCAACGCTTGGCGAGCATGAACTCCTCGTCCTTGGTCAGCATCGGAAACTTGCGGATTTCCGTCAGATAACGCGACAGGCCCTGTTCGGGCGACATCACCGCGAGCGTCGAGTTTGCAGCCATTCCGTCCCTCCGGATCTCTAGGGCAAGCGCCAAGCCTGAAACCATGACGCAGGCGTGGTCGTCCAGCCCTGAACCGTTCAGATGGGAATCCGTTGCCGTGATTGAAAGAGGCCAGGGGCCTGCTGTTCAAAAGATCGGCGACGAGTCCCGGCGACTTCTACGGTCAATGGCGCTTACTTGCAAACAAGTCGCATTCGCCATAACGCTGAGGGAAAGGCAGGAGACCGCTGATGGACCCTTACCGTGTTTTCGATCTGACCCTAGTCCGGCGGCGCGTCCTGACCCCGTCCCTGACACGCTTCACCTTCAGCGGCGCAGAGGCCGAACAGGTGAGGAGTTTCGCGCCGGATCAGCGCGTCAAACTGTTCTTCCCGACCGTCGACGCGCAGGCGCCGCTGTTGGGGGAGCGGGTGCGGGCGGCGGGCAGCGACTGGTATGACGCCTATCGCGCAATCCCCGATGCGACGCGACCGCCGGTCCGGACCTACACCATCCGCGCTCTGAGACCCGAGGTCGGGGAGGTGGATATCGACTTTGTCCTGCACGGCGATCATGGACCGGCGTCGCGCTGGGCCGCGAGGGCCGAAGCCGGCGCCCAGCTTTCCATGGCGGCGCCCCACGCCCAGGTGGCCGGACCGCGCGCCGGGTTCGAATGGAAGCCGCCCCACGCCGTGCGGCAGGTGCTGGTTCTGGCCGATGAGACGGCGGTCCCGGCCGCCCTGGGCGTTCTGGAGCAGATGTCGGCATGGCCGCAGCGTCCCCGAGTGCGTTTCCTGGCGGAGACGCCGCTGGCCGAGGACCGGATGGAGACGCCGGACTGGGTCGAAAGCCGCTGGATCGCCAGGACATCCGGCTATGGCGACGATCTGATTGCGGCCGTGCGCGATCTGGACCTGAACGCCATGGCGGCGCCCGTCGCGGACGATGGCGAGGACGCGATCGCGGGCGTCGACATCGATTCGGAGATCCTGTGGGACACCGATGTCGATCAGGAGGCGGCGGTCTATGTCTGGGTGGCCGGCGAGACGCGGGCGGTGCGCGACATCCGCCTGCATCTGACGCGCGAACGCGGCCTGCCCAAGCGCAGCGTGGCGTGCATGGGCTACTGGCGGGTCGGGCGCGAGGGCCTATAGGGCGGCCAGTTCATCTTCCAGTCGCCGCATGTCCTCCGGGACCGGGGTTTCAAAGCGGAGCGCCTGGCCGGTCACGGGGTGGATGAAGCCCAGCACCGCAGCGTGGAGCGCCTGACGCTTCAGGCCGACCGTAGCAATGGCGGCGCGCACGGCGGCGCCGGGCGCGCCGGACCCATAGACCGGATCACCCAGCAGGGGCGCCCCAACGGAGGCCATATGGACGCGGATCTGGTGGGTGCGCCCGGTGTGCAGGGTGCAGGCGACGCGGGCGGCGGGCGGCGGGCCGCCGGGCTTCGAGGGTTGCCCGAAAACCTTCTCGACCCTGTAGTCGGTAATGGCGTGGCGGCCGCCCGACGAAAGCACAGCCATCTTCTTTCGATCGCCGTGCGAGCGGCCGATCTGGGTTTCGATGCGGCCTTCGCGGGGGATCGGCATGCCGCGCGTCAGGGCGATATAAGTGCGTTCGATGTCATGGGCGGCGAACAGGGCGGACAGGCCCTGATGGGCGCGATCGGTCTTGGCCGCGACCATGACGCCCGAGGTGTCCTTGTCCAGGCGGTGGACGATGCCCGGCCGCGCGACGCCGCCGATGCCCGACAGGCTGTCGCCGCAATGGGCCAGAAGGGCGTTGACCAGGGTGCTGTCAGGCGTGCCGGGCGCCGGATGGGCGGCCATGCCTGCGGGTTTGTCGATGACGATCAGGTCGGCGTCCTCATAGAGGACCGTCAGGGGGATGGCTTGCGGCTGGGGCGTGGCGGGCGCGACCGGGGGCAGGGCGACGGCGTAGAGACCCGCAAGGGCCTTGGCCGAGCCGCCGCTTAGGACCGCGCCGTCGCGGCGGACGGCGCCCTCTGCCAGCAGGGCCTGGAGACGGGCGCGCGACAGGGTGGGGAAGGCCTCGGCCAACGCCTTGTCCAGACGGACGCCGGGCGCGTCGATCCGGGCCTCCAAAACCTCGGCGGAAGCGGAAGGGGAGGACAGCTCGTCGTCATCGGTCAGGTCAGGATCGGACACAGCCCTCCCTAGCATGTCAGGTCGCTTGCGCGAGGGGCTGGCGTCGTTCGATAGTCACGCCTGGGGGCGTCGAGGGAAACGATCCGATGAGGCGATGGATTATCGCGGGCGGCCTGGTCGGCGCGCTGACGGTCTCGGGCGGCTTGCTGACGGGTTGCACCACCATGAGCAAGGACCAGTGTCTGGCCGGGGCGTGGGGTGAGAAGGGCTATGCCGACGGGGCGGCCGGCTATCCGATGAGCCGACTGGACGATCACGCCAAGGCCTGCGCCAAATATCAGGTCGCGCCCAATCCGTCCGCCTATGGCTCCGCGCGCGAGGACGGCTTGCGGTCCTATTGCACCTTCGAGCGTGGATGGACCGAGGGTCGATCGGGCAACACCTACTATGGGGTCTGTCGGCCGCAGGAGGAGCGCGTTTTCATGACGGCCTATCGCGACGGCCTGCGGCTGCACGCGGTCGAGGATGTGTTCGAGACGGCGCGAAGCGCCCTGAACAGCGCCGAGGCCCGGATCGAGAATCGAGAGGACAAGCTGGAGGCCAAGGAGCGCGAACTGCGCGGCGAGGGCCTGACGGAACAAGAACGGGAACGGGTTCGCGACCGAATTCGGGAGGTTCGCGGCGAGATTCGCGATGCGAGAAGAAACGCCCGAGACGCGCGCGACGCCTTGGACCGAGCCGAATGGGACGTTCGCCGGGTGCGGCTCGAACTGAGCGGCCGCTACCCGGTCTAGACGTCGGTCTCAGGCGGCCCCGATCAGGCGGCCCCGATCAGGCGGCCCCGATCAGGCGGCCTTGACCGCTGCGCCGCGGAAGGACGGATCGAGGTCGCCCGAGGCGTAGCGCTTGGCCATCTGGGCGGTGGAGAGCGGACGAATCTTGGACGCCTGACCCTCGCAGCCGAACTGGAGGTAACGCTCCATGCACAGCTTCTTCATCGCCTCCTTGGCGGGCTTCAGATAGTAGCGCGGGTCGAACTCGCCCGGCTTCTCCGTCAGGGCCTTACGGATGGCGCCGGTGATGGCCATGCGGTTGTCGGTGTCGATGTTGACCTTGCGCACGCCATGTTTGATGCCGCGCTGGATCTCCTCGACCGGCACGCCCCAGGTCTGGGGCATTTCGCCGCCATAGGCGTTGATGATGTCCTGCAGGTCCTGCGGCACGGACGAGGAGCCGTGCATCACCAGGTGGGTGTTGGGCAGGCGGCGGTGGATTTCCTCGATCACATTCATGGCCAGGACTTCGCCGTCCGGCTGGCGGGTGAACTTGTAGGCGCCGTGGCTGGTGCCCATGGCGATGGCGAGGGCGTCGACCTTGGTGGCGGCGACGAAGTCGACAGCCTGGTCCGGGTCGGTCAGCAGTTGCGAGTGGTCCAGCTTGCCCTCGAAGCCGTGGCCGTCCTCGGCCTCGCCCATGCCGGTTTCCAGCGAACCCAGCACGCCCAGCTCACCCTCGACCGAGACGCCGCAGGCGTGGGCCATTTCGGTGACGCGGCGGGTGACGTCGACATTGTACTCGTAGGAGGCGGGGGTCTTGGCGTCCTCTTCCAGCGAACCGTCCATCATGACGCTGGTGAAGCCGTACTGGATGGCGGTGGCGCAGGTCGCCGGACCGTTGCCGTGGTCCTGGTGCATGCAGACCGGGATGTGCGGATAAAGCTCGGCCAGGGCGTCGATCAGCTTGGCCAGGACGATGTCGTTGGCGTAGTTGCGGGCGCCGCGGGACGCCTGAATGATCACCGGGGCGTTGACCTCATGGGCCGCCTCCATGATCGCCAGGCCCTGTTCCATGTTGTTGATATTATAGGCCGGCAGGCCGTAGTCGTTCTCAGCTGCGTGATCGAGCAGCTGTCGCAGCGTGATGCGCGCCATGATGATAGTCTCCTGAGCCGAATAGTCTTTTTTGATTGGGCGAAAGACTAGCTGCGAGACGCGCCGAAGTCACGCCGCGTTACAACCCCCGAACGGGCATTTCCGACAAGAGCGAACAGGCGTGATCCGCCTGCATCGCCGACGTTCAGGCGCGCAGGGCCTCGACGCCTGGCAGGGGCTTGCCCTCCATCCACTCCAGGAAGGCGCCGCCGGCGGTGGAGACGAAGGTCAGGTCTGCCGCGACGCCGGCATGACCCACCGCCGCGACCGTGTCGCCGCCGCCCGCGACCGCGATCAGGGCGCCTGACTTGGCGCGTTCGGCGACGTGCCTCGCCGCCGCGACGGTGGCGGCGTCGAAAGGCGGAACCTCGAACACGCCCAAGGGGCCGTTCCAGATCAGGGTCTTGGACGCATCGACGGCGGCGTTCAGGTGGGCGACGGTTTCGGGACCGGCGTCCAGAATCTTGTCGTCGGCGGACAGGGTTTCGCCGGTCTTGACCGTGCGGGCCTCGGCGCCGGGCTTGACCTCGGTCGCCACGACGACATCGACCGGCAGCAGGATTTCGCAGCCCTTGGCCTCGGCTTCGGCCATGATCTCGCGCGCGGTGTCGGCCATGTCCTTTTCGGCCAGCGAGCCGCCGATATCGACGCCTTGGGCATAGAGGAAGGTGTTGGCCATGCCGCCGCCAATGGCCAGCTTGTCCAGCTTGCCGACCAGGTTCTTCAACAGGTCCAGCTTGGTCGAGACCTTGGAGCCGCCGACGATGCCGATGACCGGCTTCTGCGGCCTGCCGAGCGCGGCATCCAGCGCATCCAGTTCGCGACGCATGGATTCACCGGCATAGGCGGGGATGTGGTGCGCGACGCCTTCGGTCGAGGCGTGGGCGCGGTGGGCGGCCGAGAAGGCGTCGTTGACATAGAGGTCGCCCAGATCGGCCAGCTTCTGCGCAAAGACCGGATCATTGGCCTCTTCCGCCGCGTGGAAGCGGACATTTTCCAGCAGCAGCACGCCGCCCGCGTCCAGATCGCGGATGGCCTCGACGGCGGGGGCGCCGATGCAGTCGTCGGCGAAGCGGACGGGCGCGCCCAGCACGTTTTCCAGCGGCTCCACCACCGGCTTCAGGCTCATGGACGGGACGCGCTGGCCCTTGGGGCGGTCGAAGTGGGCCAGCAGCACCACCTTGGCGCCCGCGTCGCGCAGGCGCTGGATGGTCGGCACGGCGACCCGCAGCCGCGTGTCATCCGTGACCTTGCCGCCCTCCATCGGGACGTTGAAATCCACGCGGACCAGGGCCGTCTTGCCGGCGAGGTCGCCGGAAACTTTTTGGGCGTCGTCGAGGGTGCGGAAGGTCATGGTCAATCCCTGTCTCCTCCCTGTCGCGCAGCGATGGGGAGGTGGCGCGGCGCCTCTTGCGCCGTGACGGAGGGGCTCTGGCCCCGGGTTCAGTGCGGCGGAAAGAGCCCCTCCACCACGTAGCATGTCCTCGGGCTCGCCTCTGGCGAGACCCGGGGGTGGTCCCCCTCCCCACGTCGTGGGGAGGAGACGGTTGTGGCGCTTACAGGAACTTCGCCATCACCAGGGCGGTGTCGCTCATCCGCGTCGCGAAGCCCCATTCGTTGTCGTACCAGCTCAGCACGCGGGCCAGCTTGCCGTCGACGACCTGGGTCTGGGGCAGGGCGGCGGTGGAGGAGGCGGCCACGTGGTTCAGGTCGTGCGAGACCAGCGGATCGGTCGTCGTGAACAGGACGCCGTTCATCGGACCGTCAGCGGCGGCCTGCAGCGCGGCGTTGATTTCTTCCACCGTCACGTCGCGAGCGGCGACGACCTTCAAGTCCACGACGGAGACGTTCGGCGTCGGGACGCGGATCGACGAGCCGTCCAGCTTGCCCTTCAGTTCCGGCAGGACCAGGCCCAGAGCCTTGGCGGCGCCGGTCGAGGTCGGGATCATCGACAGGCCGGCGGCGCGGGCGCGGTACAGATCCTTGTGCATCGTATCCAGCGTCGGCTGGTCGCCGGTGTAGGAGTGGATGGTGGTCATATAGCCGCGCTCGATGCCGAACAGGTCGTTCAGCACCTTGGCGACCGGGGCCAGGGCGTTAGTGGTGCACGAACCGTTCGACACGACGATGTCGTCGGCGGTCAGGGTCTCGTGGTTGACCTTGAAGACGATGGTCTTGTCGGCGTTGTCAGCCGGAGCCGAAACCAGCACGCGCTTGGCGCCGGCCTTCAGGTGGGCGCTGGCCTTGTCCTTAGAGGTGAAGATGCCGGTGCATTCGAAGGCGATGTCCACCTTCAGCTCGGCGTGGGGCAGGTTGGCCGGATCGCGCTCGGACGTGACCTTGATCTTGCCCGTGCCGACATCGATCCAGTCCTCGCCTGACGTCACCGTACCGGGGAACCGGCCATGGACCGAATCGTAGCGGAACAGGTGGGCGTTGGTCTCGACCGGCCCCAGATCGTTGATCGCCACCACCTCGATGTCCTTGCGGCCATGCTCGACGATAGAGCGAAGAACGAGACGGCCGATGCGGCCGAAGCCGTTGATGGCGACGCGGACGGTCATGATGGAAGGCTCCTCTGAACGGATAGGGGTGACGCTTATATAGGTGCGCGTCTCAATGGAGCGGTCGGGCGCGGCTTGCAACCCTGAGCCTGTAACGTGATGTGATGAACCGTTACGCTTGAGGGCGGCGCCGGCCAGGTTCGGGCAAGAAACACCCCTCGCGGCATCTTCCGGCGTCTATTGAGCAAAATTTTTGCGACGGGGGTTGTGCGCGTCCCGGCGGTATGGTTTCTTGCCGTCAGAACAGGAGCCGCCCGTGGCCACGATGATGCGCGACATGACGAAGGGACGTACCGCCAAGGCGGTGGCGACCATTCGCGCGCCTATCGGCCTGGAAGGCCCGATTTCCCTTATTCTCCTCGTACTCCTCGGCCTGCTTACGCAAGCGGCGTGGATGCCTGCGACCTGACCTAGACACACTCAGGATCGCCTCGCACCACCCCGCCTCCGAAAGGACGCGGGGTTTTTAGTGCGCGGCGGTTCGAAAAGAACCGGACCGATGACGCAAGATTCTACCTCTCAGCCCCAAAAGCCCAATGCGCGCAGCGCTGCGGTCACGGCTGGCCCGAACCGGGCCGCCGCCCGGTCCTATCTGCGCGCCGCCGGGATGCAGGACGCCGATTTCGACAAGCCGATGATCGGCATCGTCAACACCTGGTCGACGGTGACGCCGTGCAACATGCACCTGGATCGTCTGGCCAAGGATGTGCGCGCCGGCATCATCGCAGCGGGCGGCTATCCGGTTGATTTCAACACCATCGTCGTGACCGACGGCATCTCGATGGGCACGGCGGGCATGAAGGCCTCGCTGATCAGCCGCGAGGTTGTCGCCGACTCGATCGAACTGGCCATCGAGGGGCACCAACTGGACGGCGTCGTCTGCATCGTCGGTTGCGACAAGACCATCCCAGCGGCGGCCATGGCTCTGGCGCGGATGGATATCCCCGGCCTGGTCTATTACGGCGGCACCATCATGCCGGGCGTGGTCGGGACGAAAGAGGTCTCGGTCCAGGAAGTGTTCGAGGCCATCGGCGCCCACGCCGCCGGCGCGCTGGACGATGCCGGCCTGAAGGCGGTCGAGAGCGCGGTCTGCCCTGGCGCCGGCGCCTGCGGCGGTCAGTTTACAGCCAACACCATGGCCATGGCCCTGTCGGTCATGGGCATCAGCCCGATGGGCGCCAACGATGTGCCTGCTGTCGACCCGAACAAGGGTGCGGAGGGTGAGCGCTGCGGCCGCATCATCGTCGAGCGCGTCAAGGCTGGCGACAACGCCCGCAAATACATCACCAAGGCCAGCCTGAAGAACGCCGCCGTCGCGGTTTCCGCCTCGGGCGGGTCGACCAATGCGGTCATGCACCTGACGGCCATCGCCGCTGAGGCGGGTGTGGATTTCGGCGTCGAGGACTGCCACCAGGCCTGTATCGAGGCGCCGGTCATCTGCGATCTGAAGCCGGGCGGCCGTTTCCTGGCCTCGCACCTGTTTGCGGCGGGCGGCACGCGTCTGGTCACGCAGCGCATGGCCGAGGCGGGCAAGATCGTCGATACGCCGACCGTCACGGGCCGCAGTCTGTTCGCGGAAGCGGCCGAGGCCGAAGAGGCGCCGGGCCAGCAGGTCGTCGCGCGTTTCGACGCTCCCGTGATGGCCCGCGGCAGCTATGCCGTCATCTATGGCGACGTCGCACCGGAAGGCGCGGTCATCAAGCTGACGGGCCACAAGGTCGATGTCTTCGAAGGTCCGGCCTGCGTCTTCGATTCGGAAGAAGACGCCTTCCATGCCGTCCAGGACGGTTCGGTGGGCGAGGGCGACGTCATCATCATCCGCTACGAAGGGCCCAAGGGCGGCCCCGGCATGCGCGAGATGCTGCAGGTCACCGCCGCCCTGAAAGGCCGCAAGATCGACAATGTCGCCCTGCTGACCGATGGCCGCTTCTCGGGCGCCAGCTATGGCTTCGTCGCTGGCCACGTCTCGCCGGAAGCCGCCGTCGGCGGGCCGATCGCCCTCATTCGCGATGGTGACCGCATCACCATCGACGTCACCAACCGCCGTATCGACGTCAATGTCGATCTGGCGACGCGCCGGGCGGGCTTTACGCCCCACGTAGTCCGTCCGGCGCGAGGCGTCTTCGCCAAATACCGCGCCTCGGTCGCCTCGGCCGCCCAGGGCGCCGTCACCATTCCCAACCCGCCGCCGGCGCAAGTTCCGGCATCCCACAAGACCAAAGCTGCTCAGGACGCCTGATCCCCATGGCCATCACCATCTACACCAACGAAGACATCAAGCCGGGCGCCATCGCCGGTCAGCGCATCGCCATCATCGGCTATGGCTCGCAAGGCCGCGCCCATGCCCAGAACCTGCGCGACAGCGGCCATGACGTCGTCGCCGGCGTCCGTCACGGCGGCACGGGCTGGAAACACGCCACCGAAGACGGCATCCCGACCGCCGAGCCGGCCGAGGCGGTCAAGGACGCCGACATCATCGCCATCCTGACGCCGGACATGGTTCAGGGCGACGTCTATCGCGACGTCATCGAGCCGAACGCCAAGCAAGGCTCGGCCCTGCTGTTCGCCCACGGCTTCTCGATCATCTATGACCGCATCAAGCCGCGCGCCGACATGGACGTCATCCTGGTCGCGCCCAAAGGGCCGGGCGATCTGGTCCGGCGCGAGTTCCAGCGCGGCCGCGGCGTGCCGTCGCTGTTCGCCATCGAGAAGGACGTCACCGGCAAGGCGCGCGACCGCGCTATGGGCTATGCCAAGGGCAATGGCGGCGCGACCGGCGGCCTGCTGGAGACCACCTTCCGCGAAGAGACCGAGACCGACCTGTTCGGCGAACAGGCCGTCCTGTGCGGCGGGGCCAAGGAACTGGTCATGCAGGGTTTCAACACCCTGGTCGAGGCCGGCTACCAGCCCGAAATCGCCTATTTCGAATGCCTGCACGAGCTGAAGCTGATCGTGGATCTGTTCTACGAAGGCGGCATCTCCAAGATGCACCATTTCATCTCGGAAACGGCGAAATACGGCGCCGTCGCCAGCGGTCCACGCGTGGTCAATGAAGAGACCAAGGCCCGCATGAAGACCATTCTGGACGAAATCCAGAGCGGCGCCTTCGCCCGCAACTGGATCGCCGAGAACGACGCCGGCAAGCCGCAGTACGAGGCCTGGCTGAAGCAGGACCGCGAGAGCCAGATCGAACAGGTCGGCGCGCGTCTGCGTGAACGCATGGCCTGGCTGAACACGCCCAAGGCCGAAGCGGCCTGAGCCGCAAGCGAAAGACCGGATGACCGTGATGACCGCCGCCGCCTTCAAACCTCAAGCCGAGGCTGCCCCCCGATCGGGGGCGCGCCTGCTGGTCTCCACCCTGGAGCGGCTGGGGGTGGAGGTGGTGTTCGGTTATCCGGGCGGCGCCATCATGCCGGTCTATGACGCCCTGGCGGGGTCCACACTGAAGCACATCCTGGTTCGTCATGAACAGGGTGCGGCCTTCTCGGCCGACGCCTATGCCCGCAAAAGCGGCAAGGTCGGGGTGTGCATGGCCACCTCCGGCCCCGGCGCCACCAACCTGGTCACCGGCATCGCCAATGCGATGATGGATTCGGTGCCGATCGTCTGCATCACCGGCAATGTGGCGCAAGGCCTGATGGGCACCGACGCCTTCCAGGAGATCGACATCCTGGGCGTCACCCTGCCCATCGTGAAACATTCCATTCTGGTCCGTTCGGCCGCCGATGTCCCGGCCGCCATCGAAGAGGCCTTCCACATCGCCCGGTCGGGTCGTCCGGGGCCGGTGCTGGTCGATCTGCCCAAGGACGTGCAGTTCGAGACGACGGGCGAGGACTACGGTTTTCACATTCCCAACGACACGCCGCGTGTCGATCACGACGCCGTCGCCGCAGCAGAGGCGGCGATCCGCGCGGCGAAGAAGCCGCTGGTCTATATCGGCGGCGGCGTGAAGATCGGCGGCGCCACCGAGGCCTTGCGCGCCTTCGTCGATGCGACCGGGATCCCGCAGGTCTCGACCCTGAACGCCCTGGGCACGATCCCGACCGATGCGCCTGGCATGCTGGGCATGCTGGGCATGCACGGCACGCGCGCCGCCAACCATGCGGTTCAGGACAGCGACCTGCTGATCGTCGTGGGCGCCCGGTTCGACGACCGCGCCACCGGCAAGCTGGCCGAGTTCGCGCCGAACGCCGGCATCGTCCATTTCGACATCGACGCCTCGGAAATCGGCAAGCTGCGCAGCGCCAGTGTCGCCGTGGTCGGCGAACTGCGCGAAGGGATCGAGGCCCTGACCCAGCGGATGCGCGCGGGCGCGGCGCTGGACATTCAGGACTGGGCCGGAGACTGCGTCCGCTCCGCAGAGGTCGGCGCGCATCGCTATGACGCGCCGGGCGAGGGGGTCTATGCACCCGCTCTGCTGAAGGAAATCTCGGAAGCGGCAGGCGATGATTTCGTCGCCGCCTGCGACGTGGGCCAGCACCAGATGTGGGCGGCCATGCATTGCCGCTTCGCCAAGCCCGAGGCGCACATCACCTCGGGCGGTCTGGGGGCCATGGGTTTCGGCCTGCCCGCCGGCATCGGCGCCAAACTGGCCGATCCGTCCGCGACGGTCGTGACCATCGCCGGCGACGGCGGCTTCATGATGAATATTCAGGAGTTGGCGACGCTGAAGCGTTACGGCATCCCGTTGAAGATCGTCCTGATCGACAACTCCAGCCTGGGCCTGGTGCGCCAGTGGCAGGAGTTGTTCTTCGCCGAGAACTATTCCGAGATCGACCTGTCCGACAATCCGGACTTCGTGAAGGTCGCCGAAGCCTTCGGCGTCGAGGCCTTCCGCATCGATCGCCGTGATCAGGTGTCGGACGGCATCCAGCGCCTGCTGGCCGCCGACGGCCCCTGCCTGGCCCATGTGGTCATCGATCCCCGAGACAATGTCTGGCCGCTGGTTCCGCCGGGCAAGAACAACGCTGAAATGATGGAGGGCTCCTGAGATGAGCAACACGATCCACATCCAGATCGACCGTGCGGACGGTTCGCTTCAGCGTCTCATCGGCCTTGTGGAGCGCCGGGGTTTCCACATCGACGGCATCAGCATGTTCGATGAAGGGGCCTTCCGCCGCATCGCCCTGACCGTGCGCGGCCGCGACGCCGGCCGCTGCATGGACAACCTGGGTCGCCAGATCGACCGGCTGTTCGGTGTTCGCCGCATCAGCAACGACATTATTCAATCCGAGGCCGCGTGATGACGACCCCCGAAAACGTACGAGTATCGGGCGTATCGCGCACCGAGGAGATCGCCGCCGATCCCAACCGCGTCATCATCTTCGATACGACGATGCGGGACGGAGAGCAGGCGCCCGGCTTTTCCATGTCGGCACAGGCCAAGGTGAAGATGGCGCAGGTCTTGAGAGACCTGGGCGTCGATATCATCGAGGCCGGCTTCGCCGCCGCCTCGCCCGGCGACGAGGACTGCATCCGCCGCGTGGCCAGCGAGGTCGAAGGGCCGATCTTCTGTTCACTGTCGCGCGCCAACGAAAAGGACATCGACGCCAGCTTCCGCGCCCTGCAGCCGGCGCCGAAATCGCATCGGCGGTGCCACATCTTCCTGGCCACCAGCCCGATCCATCGCGCCGCCAAGCTGAAGATGTCGACCAACGAGGTTCTGTCGACGGCTGTGCGGTCGGTGGAATATGCGGCCAGCCTGTTCGACGACGTGGAGTTCTCGGCCGAGGATGCGTTCCGCACCGAGCCGGAGTTCCTGGCCGATGTGCTGGAGGCCGCAGCCGACGCCGGCGCACGGACCCTGAACGTACCCGACACCGTCGGCTACGCCACGCCGTACGAAGTGCGCGAACGGTTCGCCTTCCTGGCTGCGCGGATCAAGAAGCGTCATCCGAATGTGGTCTTCTCCGCCCACTGTCATGACGATCTGGGCATGGCCGTCGCCAATTCCCTGGCCGCCATCGAGGGCGGGGCCCGTCAGGTCGAGGGCGCGATCAACGGCATCGGCGAACGGGCGGGCAACTGCTCGATCGAAGAGGTCATCATGGCGTTGAAGGTTCGCGACGACCTGTATGGCGTCACGACCGGCGCCGACAGCCGCCATCTGGTGCGGGCGTCCAAGATCCTGTGCGAGATCACCGAGACGGTCATCGCCCGCAACAAGTCGGTAGTCGGGATCAACGCCTTCGCCCACGAGGCGGGCATTCACCAGCACGGGATGCTGGCCGACAGCCGCACCTATGAGATCATGCGGCCCCAAGATGTGGGTTTCGAGGGCAGTTGGTTCGTGCTGGGCAAGCACTCGGGCCGTCACGCCATCGCCAAGCGCGCCGAGACCATCGGACGCCCCATCGAGGGCGAGCGGCTGGCCGCCGTCGTCGTCGGCTTCAAACGTCGCGCCGACCAGATCGGCGAGATCAACGACGCCGAACTGATCGCCATCATCGACCAGGTCGATGGCGTCTCTGAGGTCGTGCCTCAGTATGCCTGAGCCCAAGACCCTGTTCGACAAGGTGTGGGACGCCCACGTCGTGCGGTCGGAAACGGCCGACACGCCGGGGGTGCTGTATATCGACCTGCATCTGGTTCACGAAGTCACCAGCCCGCAGGCCTTCAGCGAGATCGAGGCGCGCGAGCTGAAGGTCCGACGCCCCGACCGCACCTACGCTACCCTGGACCATTCGACCCCGACCCTTCCGGCGGGGCTGAACGGCCTTAAGCCCTATGTCACCGCGCAGGCCGAGGCGCAGGTCCATACGCTGGAGCGGAACTGCGCCGCTCACGGCGTGCCGCTGGCGGGCTGGGGCTCCGAGGATCGCGGCGTGGTCCATGTCATGGGACCCGAACTGGGCCTGACCCAGCCCGGCATGACCGTGGTCTGCGGCGACAGTCACACCGCCACACACGGCGCGTTCGGCGCCCTGGCCTTCGGCATCGGCACCTCGGAGGTCGGCCATGTGCTGGCGACCCAGTGCCTGCTGCAGCGCAAGGCCAAGGCGATGCGGGTGACGGTGAACGGCGGCCTGCAGCCGGGCGTGTCGGGCAAGGACGTGGCCCTGGCCGTCATCGCCGCCATCGGCTTCGGCGGCGGCACCGGCTATGTCATCGAATACGCTGGCGATGCGGTGCGTTCGCTGGACATGGAGGGGCGGATGACCCTGTGCAACATGTCCATCGAGGCCGGCGCGCGGGCGGGCATGATCGCCCCGGACCAGACGACCATCGACTGGTTGCGGGGCCGCAAACACGTTCCCGCTGATTACGAGCGGGCGACGGACGCGTGGCTGAGGTTGTCCAGCGATCCGGGCGCGGTCTTCGACAAGGAGGTCGTGATCGACGGGGCCGCCATCCGCCCGATGGCCACCTGGGGCACGACGCCGGACGCCGGTGCGCCGATCGGTGCGCCGGTGCCGCAGCCCCAGTCGGACTCAGACCGCAAGGCCATCGCCTATATGGGGTTCACCGCGGGCGAGGCGACGACCAGCCAGCCGGTGGACGTGGTCTTCATCGGCTCCTGCACCAATGGCCGCCTGCCCGATCTGCGCGCCGCCGCCGAGGTTCTGCGCGGCCGCAAGGTCAAGCCGGGCCTGCGGATGCTGGTCGTGCCAGGCTCCGAGGCCGTGCGTCGCGACGCGGAGGCCGAGGGGCTTGACCAGGTCTTCATCGCCGCCGGGGCCGAATGGCGCATTCCCGGCTGTTCGATGTGCATCGCCATGAACGGCGATGTCGTCGCGCCGGGCCAGTTGGCGGTCTCGACCTCCAATCGCAATTTCGAAGGTCGTCAGGGCAAGGACGCCCGCACCATCCTGGCCAGCCCGGCGACGGCCGCAGCGACGGCGGTGGCAGGGGTGTTGACCGATCCGCGCGTCTATCTGAACGAGGTGGCCGCCCTCAAGCCGTCGAACGCCGCGCGCGAGACGGTAGGAGCGCAGAATGTCTGAACCCTTTCAGATTCTGACCTCCAAAACGGTCACGCTCAGCCAGGCCAATATCGACACGGACCAGATTATCCCGGCGCGGTTCCTGACCACGACGACGCGCGAAGGTCTGGGTAAGGCCGCCTTCTATGACTGGCGCTACGAAACCGATGGATCGGAAAAGCCCGAGGCCATCTTGAACCGCATCGATCCGGCCGAGCATCGCATCCTGCTGGCGGGCAAGAACTTCGCCTGCGGTTCGTCGCGCGAACATGCGCCCTGGGCCTTGCTGGACTATGGGTTCAGGGCGGTGGTCTCGACGGAAATCGCTGACATTTTTACATCGAACGCGCTGAAAAACGGCCTCCTGCCCATAGTCGTCAGCCAGGCCGTTTGGGACGATCTGGCGTCGCAGCCGGACCAGCCGGTCACGATCGACCTTCAGGCGAACGAGATTCGACGCGGCAATGCCCAGCCCGTGCCGTTCGGGGTGGAATCCTTCGCCCGACAATGCCTGCTGGACGGGGTGGACACCCTGGGCTGGCTGCAATCAAACATGCCTGAGATCGAAGCCTACGAGCGATCAAGAGAGACCGTCTGATGACCACCGCCGCCCCCAAGACCTATAATATCGTCGTCCTGCCGGGCGACGGCGTCGGCCCGGAGGTGGCGGGGGCCGCCCGGCAGGTGCTGTCGGTCATCGCCGACTTCTATGGCCATCACTTCGTCTTCACCGAACATCTGATCGGCGGCGCGGCCATCGATGCGACCGGAGAGGCCCTGCCCGAAGTCACCAGCGCGGCCTGCGTCGCCTCGGACGCGGTTCTGCTGGGCGCGGTCGGCGGACCCAAGTGGGACGGCGGCAAGGTGCGGCCCGAACAGGGCCTGCTGGCCATCCGCAAGGTCATGGGCCTGTTCGCCAATCTGCGTCCGCTACAGGTGTCGCCGGTCATGGCGCACCGGTCTCCGCTGAAGAAGGAGATCGTCGAAGGGGTCGATCTGATCGTCTTTCGCGAACTGACCGGCGGGGTCTATTTCGGCAAGAAGACGCGCGACGAGAAGGGCGCGACTGATCTGTGCGAATATACGGTCGTGGAGATCGAGCGTGTCGCCCGCGCCGCCTTCCAGACCGCGCGCCAGCGTCGCGGCAAGGTCACGTCGGTCGACAAGGCCAATGTGATGGAGACCAGCCGCCTGTGGCGCGAGGTCGTGACCCGCATCCACGCCGAGGAATATCCCGAGATCACCCTGGAGCACGCCCTGGTCGATTCCATGGCCATGCACCTGATCAGGAAGCCGCGCGACTATGACGTCATCCTGACCGAAAACATGTTCGGCGACATCCTGTCGGACGAGATTTCGGTGCTGGGCGGCTCCATCGGCCTGCTGCCGTCCGCTTCTCTGGGGACCCAGGGGCCGGGCCTGTTCGAACCGATCCATGGCTCCGCGCCCGATATCGCCGGCCAGGACCTGGCCAATCCCGTTGGGGCCATCCTGTCGGCGGCCCTGTTGCTGCGCCACAGTCTGAAGCTGGAGGACGAGGCGGATTCGATCGAGGCCGCTGTGGCCGCCGTCCTGGCCGCCGGCGCCGTGACCGCTGATCTGGGCGGCGAACTGGGCACGCGGGCCGCGACCGAGGCTGTCATCGACGCCATCCGCGCCATCCATTGGGCCGCGGCCCATCGGGTGCAGATGCATTGGGCCTAACGGCTTAAAACAGTCTTTGAAAATCCTGCCGGAAACTCTGGCCGGGTTGGCACATACAGTGCTGATATAGGCTGCATGATCGAAAGATCGTGCGGCCTTGATCTTTTTCTACATGACCGTTGCAAGAAAGTTGCGCCGTTCACGGCCTAGCCCCTTGCGCGTTTCGCAAATGCGGTAAAACCTTCGCAACTGCGAGATTGCATAGGGGGTACTAGCTCATGTCGCAGACAACGAAACGACTTATGGGGGCCGCAGGGCTCCTGCTTCCAACACTTTGTCTCATGGCCGCCGGAGCGGCCAATGCGCAGGACGCCGCGCCCGCCTTATTGGGTCATCAGGCTCCGCTTGTTCTGGACAGCGCCGGCACGTCCTGGCTCGGCGCCTCGACCGCCCTGGTTCTGCTGATGACCCTCCCCGGTCTGGCGCTGTTCTACGGCGGCATGGTGCGCAAGAAGAACGTGATCGCCACGATCACCCAGTCCGTCGGCGTGTTCGCGGTGGTGTCGCTGGTGTGGTTCATCGCCGGCTACAGCCTGGCCTTCGGCAAGAACTCCAGCGGGGCCCTCCAGCCCTTCATCGGCAGCCTGGACATGCTGTTCCTGAACGGCGTGTCGCTGAAGACTGCCAACGCCCTGCTGCCGGGCATTCCCGAGTTCCTGTTCATCGCCTTCCAGATGACCTTCGCCATCATCACCCCGGCGCTGATCACCGGCGCCTTCGCCGAGCGGTTCAAATATTCCGCGCTTCTGCTGTTCACCGCCCTGTGGTCGCTCCTGGTTTATGCGCCGATCTGCCACTGGGTTTGGGGCGGCGGCTTCCTGGGTTCGGCGGGCGTGCTGGACTTCGCGGGCGGCGCGGTCGTTCATGTCAACTCGGGCGTCGCGGGTCTGGTTTGCGCCATCGTCCTGGGTCGCCGTAAGGGTTACGGTACAGAGGCCATCACCGCCCACAACCCTGTCCTGACCATGATCGGCGCCAGCCTGCTTCTGGTCGGATGGATCGGCTTCAACGCCGGATCGGCGGGCGCGGCCAACGAGTTGATGGGCGTGGCGCTGCTGAACACCCTGCTGGCCGCCGCCGCCGCCGCCCTGACCTGGAAGATCGTCGAATATATCGAGAAGAAGAAGGTCTCGCTGATCGGCATGTTGTCGGGCGTGGTTGCGGGCCTGGTCGCCATTACTCCGGCGGCCGGTTTCGTCGATCCCAAGGGCGCGGTGATCATCGGCCTGATCGCCGGCCCGGCCTGCTACGCCTCCTCGGTGTGGATCAAGAAGTTGCTGCGCTATGACGACAGCCTGGACGCCTTCGGCATTCACGGCGCCGGCGGCCTGATCGGCGCCTTGTTGACCGGCGTCTTCGCCACCACGGCGATCAACAGCCTGTCGGAAGGCGCCAACGTCGGCGCCCAGGCCCTGGGTCTGCTGTGGACCATCGTTTACAGCGCCATCGGCACCCTGATCATCCTGATGATCTGCAAGTTCACCACGGGACTGCGGGTCAGCGAGGCGGAAGAAGCCGCCGGCCTGGATACCTCGCTGCACGGCGAAGCACTGGAACACTGATCTGGCGACCGGGCGCGGCTCCATCCCCGCGCCCGACTTCGCCGCCGGTTAGAACATCAAAAACAAGGGGATACAGATATGACCAAGAACCTGCTTCGTACGGCCGCCGCCGCGGCCGCCGCCACCGCCGCGATCGCCCTGTCGGGCCCGGCTTCGGCCCAGAGCGACGTCAAGGTCGCGTGGAACGTCGGCGTCGTCAGCGACTACATCTTCCGCGGCGTCAGCCAGACGGGCGAGGACCCGGCTATCCAGGGCGGGGTCGATCTGACGTCGGGCAGCTTCTACGCCGGCGCCTGGGCCTCGAACGTCGATTTCGGCGACAAGACCGATGCGGAAATCGACGTCTATGGCGGCTATCGCACCGAGGCGGCGGGCTTCGCCTGGGACTTCGGCGTGATCGGCTATCTGTATGCGGGCGAGCCCAAGGGCGCGGACTATAACTACGCCGAGTTCAAGGCCGCCGCCTCACGCGCCGTGGGTCCGGCCACGTTCGGCGCGGCCGTCTATTATTCGCCGGACTTCTACGGCGTGGACAAGGAGGCGACCTATGCCGAGATCAACGGCGCCTTCGCCCCGGCGCCGAAATGGACCGTGTCGGGCGCTGTGGGTCGTCAATGGCTGAACGTCAGCAAGGACTACAACACCTGGAATCTGGGCGTGGGCTACGCCCTGACGGACAATCTGGGTATCGATGTTCGTTATTACGATACCAACGTCAAAAACACGCCTGCCGCCGATGACCGCATCGTGGGCGGGTTGAAGCTGACCTTCTGATCCTGCGCCGATCCCAGACAGAAGGCCCCGGGGAGCAATCCCCGGGGCCTTTTTTCTTATCGCGCGTAACGGTCGTGGACCGGATCGTAGCTGTCCCAGACCTTGCCGTCGGCCAGCGACCGCAGCAGCTTCAGATATTCCGCATGGGTCCAGGCCAGGGGCGTGGCCGAGTCCGTGTTCTGACCCAGGGCGTAGTCCTTCGCCGTCGGGTTTCCGACCCCGTCCCACACCTGTTCGGCCAGCATCAGACCGTCGTTGGCGAACCGCTCCATGCCCCGCACATAGGTCTGGCGGATGGCGGCGATGTCGGCGGGCGAAGGCGCGCCGTTCACGCTGGCGCGGGCCAGTTCATAGTGACCGCGTTCGCCTGTGAAGAAGGGCCAGACCCGCCCGCGCTGACCGGGGCTCATCTGACCGCCGACGCCGTAGTTGGCGCCCGTCAGGTGATCCTCGCCATAGCCGTCGACGCCGTAACGACGCCAGCCCGGCGTCTTGTCGCCCTCGGGTCCGAAGTCGTAGCGGACGCGGTACAGCGGCTCCAGCGCCTGGTCGTCATAGACGGGCAGGGTGGCGACGATGTGCGGATCGTCGGCCTTGCGCACCCCATAGCGGACCAGTTCCAGGAAACCGCCGTCCACCACCTTGTCCTCGGGCGGGGCGACCTGGCCGTTGGCGGCGCCGATAGGAGCCTTGTCGTTGGGGTCCTGGTTCTGGGTGATGCGGATGAAATAGCGTCCGTCGCCGAAGTCGCCGTTGGTGGTGAACATCCGCGCTTCGATCTTGCCGGCGTAGTCGTCGGCGGCCGCCTGATAGCGGGCGGCGTTGGCGGCGTCGCCCGATGCGCGCGCCATTTCGGCCGCGACCGTCAGGCCCGCGACCACAGCGGCGGTCGAAGACGGCGAATAGCCCTGCTGCTCCTCCCAGCGTTCCTGCTGGGTGAAGGGCGGCTTGATCTCGGCGTCGTTCCACAACAGGCCGACCTTGCCGCCGTCGACCAGGAAGTCGGCCGCCGACTTTAGCATCGAGCGATAGTGTTCGGTCATCTGGGCGTCGGACAGCCAGCCCATCTTCCATAGGCGATAGCCCAGCATGATCGGCATGGCCGTCTGGTCCAGCTGGACCGCGACCCATTCCAGTTCGCCGTCCACATGAGTCTTCTGCAGGAACCAGCCGCCGACGCCGGTGTTGCCGGGCGTGTTCGGCCCCACCTGGACCTGGGGCAGATAGTTGAAGGCCGCCAGCGGCGTCTCCTTGTCGCCCAGCGCCGCCAGCGCCATCGCCACCTGATAGAAGTCGCGCGGCCAGACGGCCTTGTAGCCGGTCGAGGACTTGGACGCGTCCACCGTGTCGCCCCACGGGTTGGACAGACTGGCGATCAGAGCGCCGGCGTGGGTGCGATCCTCCTGCACCTTCAGCATCAGGGCCGAGGCGTAGGCCAGCTTGCCGCCGTCGGTCGCCTGCTCGGCGATGCGCGGCAGTTCGGTCAGGGAGGCGACATAATCCTCCCACCCCACACGGTCGCCTTCGCCGTTGAAGCGGGCCAGCACTTCGTCCAGTCCGGTGGCGAACGACCCGCCCGCCGCCGCGCGGGCCTCGGCCTCGCTGTGGCCGAAGCCGATGACGAAGTCGCGCGTGATCTGGCTGCTTTCACGCATCCGGGGCAGGGCGCCGGTCATCATGGTGTTGCCGGCCTGATCGCCGGTCGAGGCGTAGGTCCAGTCCAGCTTGCCGTCCCGAAGATCGGTCAGACCGTCGGAGGTTCCGACAAAGCCGACGCTGGCCTTTTCGAACGGCCGGCTGGGCTTCAGGAACAGATGAGTGTCGCCCTCCCAGGCGTGGAAGCCGTCGCGCGTCACGGCGCCCCGGTCGTCGATCCCGGTGTTGGCGATGTGCGGCTCCAGCATCAGATAGGGCGTCACCTGGCCCTTCAGCGCTGTGATCGTGACGCGCAGCACCAGGGCGTTGCGGTCGGGGTCGCTGAAGATCTGTTTCTCGATCTGGAAGCGGCCGTTCTTGTCGCGCGTCGTGATGCGATAGGCGGGCGACAGCGGGCGGCCCTGCGCGTCCACGTGCAGATATTCGGTGCGGCTGGTGGTGTCCGGCCCCTCGACGATCAGGCCGTCATGGGTGACGCCGGCGAAGCGCAGGGCCTTGATCTGGGCCTCGTGGATCAGGCCGTACATGGTCTCGGTCAGGACGCCGTCGGCGATGGAATACCAGACCTTGGACACCGCTCCGGTCGGGCCGCCGTCGCGATACTGGCCGTCGACATAGGCTTCGTAGGAGGCGCCGGCGCCGGTCTTGGCCGCGCTGGACCAGATGGGCGGGGCGCCGGGCGCGCCGGGGGCGACGCCCGACTGGGCCGTCGCTGCGGAAGCGAAGGCCAGACCGGCGGCGCCGGCGAGACAGAAGGTACGGAAGTGACGCATTGTGGTCCTCACGGGTTGCGCGTGGGGGCGGGGGAAAGAAGGAAGGTCAGGGGAACGTCCAGACGCTGGTTCCAGGACGCCTCGTTATGCTGGGCGCCGGGGAAGACCAGGCTCTGGAAATCGCCGGGGCCATAGCCGCGACGGCGGAACGTCCGGTCCACCTGGGTCTGGAAGGCGGCGTAGAACTGATCCAGCGTCTCGTCGCCCCGGTCGAAATAGAAGCGGTGGGCGCCGGGCACGGGCAGGCCGCGTTCGATCACGCCGGTCCAGGCGGCGACCAGCCGCTCGCGCCAGACGTCCAGCGCCGCGCCCGCCTCCAGCCCCTCGACCTTCAGCGGCCAGTGGGTCGACAGACAGGCGGCGGCGGAAAAAACATCGGGCCGCTTCATCACCGCGGCCATCGAGATCAGGCCGCCCATGCTGGAGCCCGCGATCATCGTGTCCTGCGGCCCGGTCAGGGTGCGATAGGTCCGGTCGACGAAGGGCTTCAGTTCCTCGACAAGGAACCGCAGATAGCCGTCGGACAGCGACGGCCCGCCATAGATGGCCTGGACCTCGTCGCGCATGTCGGCGGGCAGGGCGGCGATCAGATCGGCGGGGACATATTCCCTCAGGCGCAGATCGGTGTTCCAGACGCCGACGACGATGGGCGCGCGCACCTGACCGCCCGCGATCAGGCGAACCAGATGCTCGTCCACGCCCCACTCGCCGAAGCTGGCCGTGGCCGCATCGAACAGGTTCTGGCCGTCGTGCATATAGAGGACGGGATGGCGGGCGTCCGACGCCTCATAGCCCGGCGGCAGCCAGATCGAGACGTTGCGCGCCTTCGCATGGGCCGAGGTCACGGCTTCGTGGACGATCAGACGGCCGCCCGCGACGGCGCCTTCCGCCTGGGCCGCGCCGGCGAAGGGCAGGGCGGCCATCAGGGTCAGCAGGCTGCGCCGGTTCATGCCCGGTGCTCCTTGATCAACAGGGCGCTGCCCGCCGCCAGCACGAAGGAGCCTGCGCCCAGCAACAGGGCCCAGATCGCCTGGCCGTCGAACAGGGTCTTCAGAATCAGGCCCAGCACCGTGGCGGCCAGCAGTTGCGGCACGACGATGAAGATGTTGAACACCCCCATATAGACGCCCATCTTCCGGTCCGGCACCGCCGCCGACAGGATGGCGTAGGGTATGGAGACGATCGACGCCCAGGCGAAGCCGACGCCGATCATCGGCAGCCACAGCAGGCCCGGCTCGCGAATGGCGAAGACGCCGAACAGACCGGCCGCGCCCAGCAGCAGCATCACCGCATGGGTCGCCTTTCGCCCGATCCGTTTGGCGATGACCGGCAGGGTGAAGGCCGCCAGGGCCGCCACGCCATTATAGATTCCGAACAGCACCCCCACCCAGTCCGCGCCGGTCGCATAGGCGGCCGATGCCGCGTCGGTCGTGCCGTAATGGACGCGAGTCACGGCGGCGGTGGTGTAGATCCACATGGCGAACAGGGCGAACCAGCTGAAAAACTGAACCACCGCCAGGCCGCGCATCGTCTCGGGCATGCGGAAGATGTCGTTCAGGATTTCGGTCGCGGCGTTGACCATGCCCCGGCGCTGCATCATGCCGACCGCGATCATCAGAAGGCCGAACCCGGCCAGGAAACCGCCCAGGATCAGCAGCTCCTTTTCCAGCCGCAGCGCCGCGATCAGACCCAGCCCCAGCAACCCCAGCACCAGACAGATCAGGCCCGAACCCAGCCAGCCCCGCACCGACCGGGCCGGGGCCTCGGGCGCATCATCGGCGGCGACCGGGGCGCGGGCGCGTTCGAAGGCGGCGATCTGTTCGGGGCTGTATTCCTTCGTCGACAGCACGGTCCACAGCACGGCCGAGAACAGACCGGCGGCCCCAACATAGAAGGCGATCTTGACCGACAGGGGCACGACCCCGGCCGGGGCGGTCGCGGCGACGTGGAAGACGTTGGACAATATCCACGGCAGGGTCGAGGCGAAGACCGCCCCCGCGCCGATGAAGAAGCTCTGCATCGCATAGCCGGTGGTGCGCTGCTCCTCGGGCAGGTTGTCGCCGACGAAGGCGCGGAACGGCTCCATGGTGATGTTGATCGAGGCGTCCATGATCCACAGCATGGCGGCGGCGAACCACAGGCTGGGGCTGTTTGGCATGGCGATCAGCGCCAGGGTGGTGGCGATGGCCCCGATCAGGAAATAGGGCCGCCGACGCCCGAACCGGGTCCAGGTCCTGTCGCTGAAATGGCCGATGATCGGCTGAACCAACAGGCCCGTCAGAGGCGCGGCGATCCACAGGATAGCCAGCGTATCAACCTCGGCCCCCAGGGTCTGGAAGATGCGGCTGGTGTTGGCGTTCTGCAGGCCGAAGCCGATCTGGATGCCGAAGAAGCCGACGCACATGTTCCAGATCGCCAGGCCTGACAGGCGCGGGCGGTGGGGCAGGAGGGTCATGTCAGGTTCCCCCGGTCCGTCATCCTCGGGCTCGACCCGAGGATCGGATAGGCAACAGCTCGTGCGAACGGCCGACGCAACGCCCGATCAGCGCCCGGTCCTCGGGGCAAGCCCGAGGATGACGGATTGGCGGAGAAACTCATCTGCGCCGCGCCCTTCCCATCGGCACGAACCGGATCGCCTGTCCGCCGCCGGGCGCCAGGGCCAGGGTCAGGACGTCGCCCGACTTAACCTCGCGCTGCTCGATCACGATGTCCTCGCGTTTGCCCTTGTAGTCGGCGTCCGGGCCGTCGCGATAGATTTCGGCGCGGTAGCGGCGGCCGGCGTCCAGGAAGTCCAGCGGCGCGGTCAGGACGCGCGGATGCTCGTCGGTGACGGCGCCCAGGGCCCAGACGTCGGAGGCGCGGTCCTTACGCGCGATGACGACATAGTCGCCCATTTCGGCGGCCAGCACGCGGGTCTCGGCCCAGTCGCAGGGCACGTCCTTGATGAACTGGAACGGGCCGGGATTGGCCTCGTAGTTGACCAGCAGGTCCGCCGCCATCTGGATCGGGCTGTAGATGACGACATAGAGGGCCAGCTGTTTCGCCCAGGTCGTCTTCACCCCGCCGGGGCTGCGAGTCTCCATGCCGAAGATGCCGGGCGTATAGTCCATCGGCCCGGCCAGCAGGCGGGTGAAGACCAGGTTCGGCTCGTGTTCGGGCGGATTGCCGGGATTTCCCCAGGCCGAATATTCCATGCCCCGCTGGCCTTCGCGGCTGATCATATTGGGCCAGGTGCGGCGCAGGCCCGTGTCCTTGAACGGCTCGTGGGCGTTGACGGCGACCTTGTGCCGGGCGCCCGCCTCGATCACCTGCATATGGTGCTGGGCCATCGGCTGGCTTTCGTGCCAGGCCATGACCATCCGGCCGTCCGGTCCCGCGACGCGCGCCCCGCCCGCATCGGCGACATAGCCGGTCTTGACCGAATGGACGCCCAGCCGTTCGTACAGCGCCATTGCCGGTTCAAGCTGCTGTTCATAGTGGAAGGCGTTGCCGCCCGTCTCGTGGTGGCCGATCAGCTGCACCCCCTTGGCGCGGGCATGGGCGCAGACCGCTTCAATGTCGAAATCGGGATAGGCCTCGGTGAAGCTGAAGTCCGAACCATTGGCGAACCACTGGCCGTCCCAGCCCTTGTTCCAGCCCTCGACCAGCACCCCGCCCAGGCCGTGCTTGGCGGCGAAGTCGATGTGTTTGATCGCGTTCTCGGTGGTGGCGCCGTGTTTGGGACCGGAGTTCCAGGTCTTCAGCTCCAGGTGCATCTCCCACCAGACGCCGACGTATTTCATCGGCTTGAACCAGCTGACGTCGCCCAGTTTGTTCGGCTCGTTCAGGTTCAGGATCAGGCTGGATTCGATCAGGCCCGCGCCATCGTCCGCGATCTGCAACGTGCGCCACGGGGTGTTGAACGGCGCCTCGCGCACCACCGCTGCATTGGTCAGGCCGGGCGTCAGTTGCGCGCGGAATCTGGTCCCCTCGGACCGGCGCAGGTTCATGCCTGCATAGTCGAGGCAGGCTGCCTCGTGGATCGAGACGTGCAGGCCGGACTGGCCCTTGACCGTCATCGGTGTCTGGGCGGTGCCGACGGCGTCGATGAGGGTGCGGCTATAGAGGTATTCCTCGCGGTTCCATTCCCAGGCCGGGCACCACAGAGCCTCGCCGTTTTCGGCCAGGTTGAACTCGGTCAGTTCCGATCCGATGCGAACGGTCTTCAGCGCGGGCTGGTCGGGGAACTCGTAGCGGAAGCCCAGGCCGTCGTCATAAAGGCGGAACACAACGTCCACGCGCCGCTGCAGGCCGCCCGTCTCGGCATAGGTGACGCGCCATTCGTTATAGTGGTTGCGGATGAAGCGGCGCTCGCCCCACGGCTGCTCCCAGGTGTCGTCGACGGTTACAGGCTGGCTGGCGGTGATGGCCAGGCCGCGTTCGATGGCCGGGGCGTCGGTCAAAAGGAAGCCCAGCTTGGACGGCGCCACCACGACCCGGCCCTGACGCAGAACCGAATACATCGGCCGGCCGTCGTTGTCGGTGAAGGCCTCGACCGTCAGAACCCCGCCGGGCGATGAGGCGCGAGCGTGGGCGGGCGAGGTCTGGGCCCGCGCGCCGGTCGCCCCAAAGGCCAGAATCGATACGCCGCCGAGGGCCAGGAAGGATCTGCGCTGCATCATGGGAACTCCGTTACGCCGCCTCTTGCCAACCGCCGCGAACGGTGGCTGAAATATTTGCAGAAAATTTTGCAGTATCGCCACGCTGCTGTGAGGACCCGCGACCTTGAGCCGCAAGACCACCCGACTGGAAGACATCGCCCGCCTGGCCGGGGTGTCCATCGCCACCGCCTCGCGCGCCCTGAACGACAGCCCCGCCGTCAACGACCGCACCAAACAGACGATCTGGAAGCTGGCCAAGGAGCATGACTATCCGTTCCGCCGCCACATGCCCGCCGGACCGATCGGCGCCCAGGGCACCATCGCCCTGGTCGTGCCGCGCCCGCAGGGGCGGGAAGGGCGCCTCAGCGATCCCTTCTTCCTTGAGCTTCTGGCCGGGGTGGGCGAGGCGGCGCGCGAACGCGGCTGCGACCTGTTGATGAGCCATATCTCGCCCGCCAACTATGACGAGCTGTCGGCGGCGCTGAACACCAGCCGGGCGGACGGGGTGATCTTCCTGGGCCAGTCCAGCCTGCATTCGGCCTTCAACCGGCTGGTGGACGCCGACCATCGGTTCGTCGTCTGGGGCGCCGAACTGCCGGATCAGGACTATTGCTCCATCGGCTCGGACAATATCTCGGGCGGACGGCGCGCGACCCTGCATCTGGCGCGACTGGGGCGAAAGCGCATCGTCTTCCTGGGCGACCTCGATCCGCCCGAGGCCATGCAGCGCCATCGCGGCTATCTGGACGCCCTGAACCAGAGCGGGCTGGAGGCCGAGGCCGAACGGATCGTGCCCGCCCACTTCGAGGTCGAGTCGGCCGAGGCCGCCGTGGACGCCCTGATCCGACGCGGCGTCGCCTTCGACGGGGTGGTGGCGGCGTCGGACCAGATCGCCCTGGGCGCCGTGCGCGCCCTGTTGCACGCGGGCGTTGACGTGCCGGGCCAGGTCTCGGTCATCGGTTTCGACAATGTGCCGTTCAGCCGCTATTCGCGCCCGGCGCTCAGCACCATCGCCCAGGACACGATGAAGGCCGGCCGGTTGATGGTCTCCAAACTGCTGGATCACGGCGGCGCATCCGCCGGCATGGGCGTCGGCATGGGCGCCGGCCGGTCCGAGCGCGTTCCGACCGAGTTGATCGTTCGCGAGACCTGCGGCGGCTGACCCCCTCATCCGGCGTCGGCGAAGATCAGACCGGCCAGCGGCCTCAGCGCCGCGCCGTCCGTCTCGGTCCAGTTGACCGCTGCGATTTGGCGGGCGCCAGCGGGCGGCGCCCAGTCCACGGCCTTGAAGCCCAGGTTGAACACGCACAGCAGCCGCTCGCCGCCCTCGGCCCGTTCGAACCGGCGGAAGACCACCAGGTCGCCCGCGCTCTCGATCTCCAGACCGCCGGTCCGCAGCGCGGGATGACCCTGACGCAGGGCGATGATGCGGCGCGCGGCGTGCAGGATCGAGTTCGGGTCCGCCTCCTGCGCGTCCACCGCCAGCGCCTGGTGTCGCGGATCGACCGGCAGCCACGGCTCCACGGTCGAGAAGCCCGCATTGGGTGCGGCGGCGATCCAGGGCATGGGCGTGCGGGCGCCGTCGCGGCCCAGGGTCTGGGGCCAGTTGGCGATGGCTTCGGGATCGACCAGCCGCTCGAACGGCACCTCGGCCTGGGGCAGGCCCAGCTCCTCGCCCTGATAGACGAAGACATTGCCGCGCAAGCTCATCAGCAGCAGCAGGGCCATTTCCGAGAACGCCTTTTCGTCGCGCCCCCTGGCCCAACGCGACACCGCGCGCGGCGCATCGTGGTTCGAGAAGGTCCAGGACGGCCAGCCCTCGCCCTGCTGGTCCGGCCACATCCGGTCGCCCTGGCCGATCAGCTCGCCCCTCAGCGTGTCGGCGTAGAGGTAGAGGAAGCCATAGGCCGAATGCAGCCGGTCGCTCCCGGCGGTGAATTCCTTCATCTCGCGGTCGGCGTGGTCGCCGCCGACCTCGGCCACCGTGAACCGGGCGTCATAGCTGTCGGTCAGGGCTCGGATGCGGTTCAGGAAACCGATGATGTCGGGATGGGACTGGTTGTAGATCTTGTCCTGGAAGTCGAACGGCCGCGTCCGCTTCTTGCCGTCGTCGATCGGCGGATTGTCGCGCAAGGACGGATCGTGAATGGCGAAGTTGATCGCATCCAGACGGAAGCCGTCCACGCCCCGGTCCAGCCAGAACCGCGCCGCCGCGATCAGGGCGTCCTGCACCGCCGGGTTCCTGACGTTCAGCTGGGGCTGAGAGGCCAGGAAGTTGTGCATGTAATACTGGCCGCGCCGCGCGTCCCAGGTCCAGGCCGGGCCGCCGAACACCGACTGCCAGTTCGAGGGGGGCGAACCGTCGGGCTTGGCGTCGGCCCAGACGTACCAGTCGGCGTGGTCGCCGTCGCGGCTGGCGCGGCTGTCGGTGAACCAGGGGTGTTCGTCCGAGGTATGCGAAAAGACCTGGTCGATAACGACCTTCAGCCCCAGGGCATGGGCGCGCGCGATCAGGGCGTCGAAATCGGCCAGAGTTCCGAAGATCGGATCGACGTCGCAATAGTCCGACACGTCATAGCCGAAGTCCTTCATCGGCGACTTGAAGAAGGGCGACAGCCATACCCCGTCCACGCCCAGGCTGGCGACATGATCCAGATGGTCGGCGATCCCTTTCAGGTCGCCCACGCCGTCGTCGTTCGCATCGGCGAAGCTGCGCGGATAGATCTGATACAGGACCGCGCCCCGCCACCAGTCGCGCGCTGCGGCCGGGATCGATGCGGCGTCCGCCGGGGAAAGGTCGAGGGGTTGGGCGGTCACGGAACGCTCTTGCAAACGAGGTAGTCGAGAGGGGAAACGCGAACGGCGACGCTGGCGGGCGCCGACGAACGGGCGGCGCAGTCGCCGCGCAGAGCCTGCCACCGAAGCGAGCCGGGCTCCACCTCGACCTGGGCGCTGACGGGCGCGGTCGAGGTGTTGAACAGGACCAGCACCTCGCCGCCGTCGTCGGTCAGGCGTGACAGGGCGAACAGACCCGGCTTGTCGCCATAGGCGCGCACGACCTGACGACCACGACGCAACGCCGGTTCGGCGGCGCGCAGGCGCGCCATTTCCGCGATGGCTTTGTAAAGCGGCGCCTCGGTCGAATAGGCCGGCTGGCGACCTCCGACCGGCGTCTCGTTCGCATAGACCGGCGTGCGGCTGGGCCACATGTCCTGGCGCGAGTTTCCGTATCCGCCCGCGCCGGCCAAACCCTGCTCGTCGCCGTAATAGAGGGTGGGCACGCCCCGGCTGAACATCATCAGCGCATGGGCCAGCTTGATCCGGGCCAGCAGTTCGGCGTCGTCGGCCTCTGGGTTGGCCTGCTTCACGAAGAAGCCGATTCGGCCCATGTCGTGATTGCCCAGGAATGTCGGCAGGATGGCAGCCGTCTCCGCGCCGTCCGCATAGATCGCGTCGGCGTCGAACAGCCGGGCCAGGGCGTCGGTCCCGACCTTGCCCGCCGCGACGTCGGTCGCCTGCTTCTGGAACGGAAAGTCCAGCACGGCCGGATAGCCATCGACCCGCGTGAACCGCGCCGTCACGGCTGGATCGGGATCATAGACCTCGCCGAAGATGTGGAAGTTGGGGATGCCCTTGGCCGCGGCGCGGGCCTTCATGGCGGGGATGAAGGCCCGCCAGAAGGCGGGATTCACATGGCGGGCCGTGTCGATGCGATAGCCGTCGATGCCGTATCGGTCGATCCAGCCGCCGAAGATGTCGATCATGCCCTGGACGACCACCGGGTCCTCGGTCAGCAGGTCGTCCAGACCGGCGAAGTCGCCATCCAGGCTGCTTTCGCCCGAAAAGGTGCTTTCGCCCCGGTTGTGATAGCGGATGGGATCGTTCAGCCAGGCCGGAACCTTGGCGTTCTCCTCACCCGCCGGGATGTAAGGCGTGTAGGCATAGTCGGGCCGGGTCAGGCGCGTGAAGTCGCGGCCGTCGAAGCCGTCGTTGATCGGCGCCCCGTCCACCCCGCCCTTGCGCGTATAGGGATAGTCGGCGCGGCTGCGATAGGCGCAGTCGTTCTGCGGGCATTCGCGATAGCGGATGACGTCGGCGGTGTGGTTGGCGACGATGTCCAGATAGGCCTTCATGCCGCGCGCATGGGCCGCATCGACCAAGGCGCGCATCGTCGCCTCGTCGCCGAAATGGGGGTCGACGGTGGTGAAGTCGGTGATCCAGTATCCGTGATGCGCCGCGCCGGTATAGTCGCCATGCGTCTGGACCGGTTTGTTCTTGAAGATAGGCGCCAGCCAGACAGCCGTCGCCCCCAGGCCCTGGATATAGTCCAGCCGCTGGATCACCCCCGCCAGATCGCCGCCGTGATAGAAGTCAGTGTCCGTCGGGTCGAAGCCGCTGACCAGCCGCTGGGGCGCATAACCGCCGCGGTCGTTGGCGGGATCGCCGTTGGCGAACCGGTCGGGCAACAGGAAATAGATCACCTCGTCCTGAGGCGGGCGCTGGCGCAGCGCCTCCAGAACGGCGGGCGCCGGGGCGGTCTGGGCCAGCGTCGAGCCGGCGACGGCCGACATCAGGACAGTCGCGGCCGCAAACGCGCGCCATCTGTTCGGTGTCCTGGCTTTGTTCGTCATTCGTCGCTCCCAAACGTCTGGTCGATGCAAAGCCTTCCAGATCAGTTTGCAAGATTTTGCAGCAATGGCGCCGCCTGTCAACGCGGGTCGTTTTTTGCTGCAATGCAAAGTCTGAACGGGCTATCACGGCGTGATCAGGTGTCGCAGTTGCAAAAATCCCGCTTGTCTGAGGGCGGGAAAGGGGCGGCAACATTAACTGCTTGCAAGGTTCGCGAGGATTTGCATATTTTTGCGACGGCTTAGGATCGCGACGTTCAGAAATGCGATCAGCCCCAGGAGGATGATCATGTTCCAACGTCTCAACCGACGCGCGCGTCTGCTGTCCGGCGTCGCCTTCGGCGCAGCCGCCGTCATGGCGGTCGGCTCGGCCCACGCCCAGACCGCCGCGAGGACGACGGCTCAGGCTGGCGACCAGCCGACCGAAGTCGGCGAAATCGTCGTCACCGGCATCCGCCGCTCGATCGAAGCCTCGATCTCGGCCAAGGCCAACAACACCTCGATCGTCGAGGTCATTTCCTCCGAGGACATCGGCAAGCTGCCGGACGTGTCCATCGCCGAATCCCTGGCGCGCCTGCCGGGCGTGACGATGCAGCGCCTCGACGGCCGCAGCCAGGCGATCTCGATCCGGGGGCTGGGCCCGGACTTCACCACCGCCCTGTTGAACGGTCGCGAACTGGTCACGACCGGCGACAACCGCGGCGTCGAATTCGATCAGTTCCCCGCCGAACTGCTGTCCAGCGTCGTCGTCTACAAAACCCCGGATTCGGCCCTGATCGGCCAGGGCCTGGGCGGAACCGTCGACCTGCGCACCGTGCGCCCGCTGGCCTATGGCCGTCAGGCCATCGCCCTGAACTACCGCCACGAGTGGAATGACATCGGCGCCCTGAACTCGGGCACCACCGACAAGGGCGACCGCTACACCGTCTCCTACGTCGATCAATTCCTGGACGGGACCCTGGGCGTGGCCCTGGGTTACGCCCACATGAACTCGCCCTATCAGTCCGAGCGGTTCAACGCCTGGGGCTATCCGAACTATTCTGACGGCAATCTGCTGACCGGCGGGGTCAAGCCCTACGTCATGTCGTCGGAGCTGGAGCGCGACGGCTATATGGGCGTGCTGGAATGGCGCCCGAACGACCGCATCCACTCCACGTTTGACGCCTTCTATTCCAAGTTCAAGAACACCCAGGTCCTGCGCGGCATCGAATTCCCGCTGGCCTGGGGCGGTCTAGCTGAAAACCCGAAACGCAGCGACACCGTCCTGGGCGGTTGCCAGATCGCCAACAATGTCGCGACGCCCAACGTCTGCCGTCCGGCGCCGTCGCTGCGTCCCGGCTACACCGTTGAGAACGGCCTGATCGTGGCGGGGACCTGGGACAACATCAAGGGCGTGGTCCGCAACGACCTGAACAAGCGCGACAGCAACATCACGGCCCTGGGCTGGAACACCGAGTTCACGATCAGCGACGACTGGTCGGCGAACCTGGACCTCAGCTATTCCAAGGTCGAGCGCAACGACATCATCCTGGAAACCAACGCCGGCACGGGCCGCAACATCAACGGCGCCCTGGACACCCTGGGCTTCCAGCTGACCGGCGACGGCGTGACGCAGTTCACCAGCCGCCTGAACTATGCCGACCCCGCGCTGATCAAGATCACCAGCCCGCAAGGCTGGGGCGGCGACGTGATTCCTGAAGGTCAGGCCGGCTATATGAACACCCCGTCCATCAAGGACGAGCTGAAGGCCGCCCGCTTCTCGGTCACACGCGAACTGCACCAGAGTCCGTTCAAGTCCATCGACTTCGGCATCAACTACACCGAACGCCAGAAGACCTTCGTCAATGATCAGTACTACCTCGGCGTGCCCGGCGGCGGCGATCTGACCGTGCCGACGGCCTTCCTTCTGGACCCGACCGATCTGGGCTATCTCGGCATCTCGCAGGTGCTGAGCTACGATGCTCTGGGCCTGGTCAACAGCGGCGCGCTGAACCGCATCCGCAACCCGAACGCCGACGTCGCCGCCGGCAACTGGGAAGTGACGGAAAAGGTCTCCACCGCCTATGTCCGCGCCAACATCGACCACAACCTGTTCGGCATGCCCCTGACGGGCAACGTCGGTATGCAGTTCGTCTATACGGACCAGAACTCCACCGGGTTCTCGGCCCGTCAGGCTGGGCTTGGCGTATCGGAAACGATCGCCGTTTCGGGCGGCAAGGACTATCTGGAAATCCTGCCCAGCTCGAATTTCATCCTGCAGGTCGCGGACGACGCCTTCGTGCGCTTTGCGGCGGCCCGCACCCTGGCCCGCGCCCGCATGGACGACATGCGCGCCTCGCGGAACTATTCGTTCGACAACGGTAAGAACAATGGCAATGCGTCGGCCGACCAGAACTCGCCGTGGAGCGCCTCTGGAGGCAATCCGACGCTGACCCCCTATATCGCTGACGTGGCGGATATTTCGTTCGAGAAGTATTTCGCCAATCGCAAGGGCTATATCTCGCTGGCGGCCTTCTACAAGCATCTGGAAAGCTACGTTTACAACCACGACCAGATCTTCGACTTCACCGGCTATCCCACCGGCGGCGTGACGCCCGTCATCAACTTCGGCAAGTCGTCGGCGCCGGACAACGGCGAAGGCGGCTGGATCAAGGGTTTGGAGCTGTCGATCTCGGCGCCCTTCGACATCTTCCATCCGGCGCTCGAAGGTTTCGGCGCCCAGTTCAGCGCCTCCACGACCGACAGCGAGGTCCAGCCCGATCCGACCCAGGCGCCCACGGCCCTGCCGGGTCTGTCGGAGAACGTGATCAACGGCTCGCTGTATTATGAGCGTTACGGCTTCCAGTCGCGCATTTCGGCCCGCTATCGTTCGGACTACCTGGGCGAGGTTTCTGGGTTCGGCAACGGTCGCACCCTGCGTTCGGTGGCGGCGGAGACCGTCGTCGACGCCCAGATCGGTTACGAGTTCCAGTCCGGTGCGCTGGAGGGGCTGTCCGTTCTGGCCCAGGTCAACAACCTGACCGACGAACCGTTCAAGACCTTCCAGAACGGCGATGAGCGCCAGACCATCGACTACCAGCACTATGGCCGCACCTTTGCGGTCGGTCTGAACTACAAGTTCTGATCCCCCTTCTCTCCGAGCAACTGGGCCGCCGCGTTCGCGAGGCGGCCCTTTTCTTTGTCCGCCGTCCGACCGGTCAGAGGGCAAGTTTCGTTACAGCGTCCGCTTTTCCACTGGACGCCCGCCGTCCGATGTCGGAACCAGCAGGCGAGGAGAACCGCGCGAACCAGCGCGGCCGTCTTGTTTCACTGGGGGATTCTATCCAATGACCGTTCCGGACGCCGGAAAACGCCAGGGCGCGGGCCTGGCCTTCGCCTATGTCACCACCCTGTTCTTCGCCTGGGGCTTCGCCACATCGCTGATCGACCCGTTGATCGCGGCGGTGAAACGGGTGTTCGACCTGAACAACGCCGAAGCCTTCCTGACGACCTTCGCCTGGTTCATCGCCTATGGGCTGATGTCGCTGCCGGCCGCGTCCGTGTTGAGCAAGCTGGGCTACAGCCGATCGATCATCGGCGCCCTGATCGTCATGGTCGCCGGCTGCCTGATCGTGCCGGCCGCGACCGCCGCCGACTGGTATCCAGGCGTGCTGATCGCCCTGTTCGTCATCGCCTCGGGCGTCACCCTGTTGCAGGTCGCCGCCAATCCTCTGGTCGCCGAACTGGGCAGCCGGAAGGGCGCGTCCAGCCGTCTGAACCTGTCGCAGGCCTTCAACTCGCTGGGCACCACGGTCGGGCCGTGGTTGGGATCGCACGTCCTCCTGACCGGCGGCGTCTTCGCCGCCGGCGCCGTCGTGACCGCCGCCACCCGCATCCAGTCGCTGCGCAGCATCGACATGGCCTTCCTGGGCATGGGCTCCTTCTTCGCCCTGGTCGCCATCTTCATCTTCACGGCGCGCAAGAAGATCAACGCCGCCGCGCCTGCGACCACGGACGCGGTGTCGCCGCTGAAGGCCCTGTCGTCGCCGTGGGCGATCTTCGGCGCCCTGGCCATCTTCCTCTACGTCGGGTCCGAGGTCTCGATCGGCGGGATGCTGACCAACTTCCTGGAAAGCCCGGAAATCCTGAACGCCCCCATCGAGACGGCGGGCAAGATGGTCGCCCTGTACTGGGGCGGCGCCATGGTCGGGCGCTTCATCGGCTCGGCCGTGCTGACCAGGGTGCGTCCTGGCGTCGTGCTGGTCTTCTGCACGGTCGCGGCCGCCATCCTGTGCCTGACCGTCAGCCAGCTGGGCGGACCGACGGCGGCCTACGCCGTCCTGTCCATCGGCCTGTTCAACTCCATCATGTTCCCGACCATCTTCACCCTGACGCTGGAGCGTTCAACCGCGCCGACCTCGGCGACGTCGGGGCTGCTGGTGTTTGGCATCATCGGCGGCGCCCTGCTGCCGCAGGTGGCGGCGCACATCGCCGACGCGGCGGGCAATCTGCAGCCGGCCTTCATCGTGCCGATGCTGGGCTATGTGGGGCTGACGATTTTCGCCATCGCCTGTATCCGCACCAAGGCGCGCGCCGAGGTGACGACGACCGTCTCGCACTAGGGGCCGGCCGCCGGACAAGACAAAGGGCGCGGGGGGAAACCCCCGCGCCCTTCTTCGTTTCCGCGATAGGGTCAGCCGTCGATCAGGGCCTGGAGGATGGGGGCCAGCCGGTCGCGCATCTTCTCGCACTGGGCCTGTTCGATGTTGAATCTGCCGCCGCCCAGTTCGCGGCTGACGGACATGCCCATGATGAACCCGGCCAACAGCCGCGCGCGCACCGTCGCATCGGGTCCGCTCAACCAGTCCTCAAGCGGGCCGAAGAAGCGTTGCGAACAGGTCGTCTGAACCATCTCCGCCGCCTTGGCCGACCCGATGGAGCGCAGCATGATCGACATGCCCTTCAGCTTCTCGGCCTTGTTGGGCTCGAACACGATCTCATTGGCCACGCGTGCGCCGAACTCGGACTTCTCGCCGGACATCAGGGTGCTGCCGTCGGTGCAGCTGTCCAGCGCGGCCAGGAACAGATCGTCCTTGGAGCCGAAGTATCGACTGATCAGCGCCGCGTCCACGCCCACGTCGCGGGCGATGTCGCGCATCCCGACGTCGTCATAGCTCTCGGCCGCGAACCTTTCGCGCGCTGCATCGAGAATGGCCGTGCGCGTCGCGGCGGCGTTTCTCGGGCGTGGGCCGGGACATAACAAGGGTGTGACACTCCACAGAACAATAACCGTAGCTCCCATATGGCTTTGTCAACGCGTGTTGACAAGCGCCGCGGCCCTGACCATTAAGTCACCACGCGTTGACACGGCCGACTCCCCATCGGCCGATGTCCGCTCGACTGGGATTTAGCTCCGACAGGGAGATTGCGCATATGCGCGTGCTGAAGATTGCGGCGGTATCCGTCATGGTGACGGGTGCGCTTTATGGTTGTTCCCCAAAGGCGGAGGCTCCGGCGCAAGGCGCGCCCCCGGTGACGGTGGCTGTGCCGCTGAAGCAGCAGGTGCGCGACTGGGACGAGTTCACGGGCCGGTTCGAGGCGGTCGAGACGGTGGATGTGCGCGCCCGCGTCGGCGGCTATATCCAGGCGGTGCACTTCCGCGATGGCCAGATGGTCCAGCGCGGCCAGTTGCTGTTCACGCTGGATCCGCGGCCGGCCCAGGCCGCCCTGGCCCAGGCCCAGGCCCAGGTCGCCCAGATGCAGTCGCAACTGACCCTGGCCCGCGCCAACCTGGCCCGGAGCGAGACGCTGCTGGCGTCCCAGGCGGTGTCCAAGGCCGAGTATGACGCCAACAAGGCCGCCGTCGACGCGGCCCAGGCCAATCTGACGGCCGCCAACGCCGCGGTCCGCAATGCGCGCCTGAACCTGGACTACACCCGCGTCACGGCGCCGACGTCGGGCCGCGTGTCCGACCGTCGCGTCGATCCGGGCAATGTCATCGCCGGCGGTTCGTCGGCCGGCGACATCCTGACCACCATCATCTCGGGCGGGCCGATCCACTTCGTCTTCGACGGGTCGGAAGCGGTCCTGCTGAAGTACCTGCGTGAGGGCGGCGCCAATCAGGGCGCGACCGTCAACGTCCGCCTGCAGGACGAGAGCACCTACAAGCATTCCGGCCGCATGGACTTCTCGGACAACGCCGTGGACACCGCCTCGGGCGTGATCCGCCTGCGCGCCATCCTGCCCAACGCCGACGGCTTCCTGCGCCCCGGCATGTTCGGCAGCGCCCAGGTCGCCGGCGCCGGCGCCTATGACGCCCTGCTGGTGCCGGATTCGGCCATCGGCACGGATCAGGCCCGCCGCACTGTCGCCGTCGTCAACGCCGACGGCACCGTGACGAACAAGGCGGTCCAGCTGGGCCCCATCGTCCAGGGTCTGCGCGTCGTCCGTTCGGGCCTGGCCCCGACCGACCGCGTCATCATCGCGGGTCTGCAACGCGCCGCCCAGCCGGGATCCAAGGTCACGCCCAAGAACGGCAAGATCGAACCCGTCGCCGCCGACGCCGCGCAGGCGCCCGTCACCCAGGCGGCCCCGGCGTCCAGCGCCTCCTTCGCCAACAGCCTGCCGGCCGGCTAAGCCATGAACATCTCCCGCTTCTTCATTGATCGGCCGATCTTCGCGGCCGTGATCGCGGTGGTGATTTCGATCATCGGCGTCGCCGCCTATCCATTGCTGCCTCTGTCGCAGTATCCCGAGATCGCCCCTCCGACGATCACCATCAACGCCGCCTATCCCGGCGCCTCGGCCGAGACCCTGGCCGAGACCGTCGCGGCTCCCATCGAACAGGAGGTGAACGGCGTCGAAAAGATGCTCTACGTCACCTCTTCGTCCACCTCGGACGGGGCGGTCGCGATCACCGTGACCTTCCAGCCCGGCACCGATCTCGATGCCGCCCAGGTGCTGGTCCAGAACCGTGTCGCCCTGGCCGAGCCGCGCTTGCCCGAGGCGGTGCGTCAGACCGGCGTGGTCGTCAACAAGGCCGAAAGCGGCTTCCTGATGATCCTGGGCCTGACGTCGCCGGACGGCACGCTGGATAACGACTATGTCGGCAACTACGCCAACTCCACGCTGCGGGACCGCCTGCTGCGGATCGAGGGCGTGGGCGCGGTCCAGGTGTTCGGCGGCGGCAACTATTCGATGCGCGTCTGGATCGACCCGGCAAAGGCGGCCGAGCGCGGTCTGACGGGCCCCGAGATCGTTTCCGCCCTGCGCGCCCAGAACGTCCAGGCCGCGGCCGGCTCAATCGGCCAGCCGCCCTTCGCGAACAGCGCCGCCTCGTTCCAGCTGCCGGTTCAGGTTCAGGGCCGTCTCAGCAACCCCGAAGAATTCTCCAAGGTCATCCTGAAGACGGACGCCCAGGGGCGCGTCACCTATCTGCGCGACGTGGCGCGGATCGAACTGGGCGCCCAGGATTACGGCATCCGCGGCTTCTTCGACGGCCAGCGCGGCGTCGGCATCGCCATCGTGCAGCAGCCGGGCGCCAACGCCCTGGGCACCGCCGATCGCGTCCTGGCCGAGGTCGAGGCCGTCAAGGCCGATCTGCCGGCCGGCATGAACCTCTCCGTGCCCTACAACCCGACCGAATTCGTCGCCGCCTCGGTGGAGTCGGTTCAGCACACTCTGGTCGAAGCCGTCATCCTGGTCGTCCTCGTCATCATGGTCTTCCTTCAGACCTGGCGCGCGGCCATCATCCCGATCATCGCCATTCCGGTCGCCTTGGTCGGCACCTTTGCGGTGCAGTTGGCGCTGGGCTATTCGATCAACTCCCTGTCCCTGTTCGCCCTGGTTCTGGCGGTCGGCATCGTGGTCGATGACGCCATCGTCGTGGTCGAAAATGTGGAGCGGGCCATCAGCGAAGGCCTGACGCCAAAAGAGGCCGCCTATCGCTCGATGCAGGAAGTCTCCGGCGCCCTGATCGCCATCGGCCTGGTGCTGATCTCGGTGTTCGTGCCGACCATGTTCGTGCCCGGCATCCCCGGCATCTTCTACCGCCAGTTCGCGGTCGTGATCGCCTCGGCCTCGGTCATCTCGCTGTTCGTATCGCTGACGCTGTCGCCGGCCATGGCCGCCCTGCTGCTGAAGCCGCACGAGAAGGATCACGAAAACATCCGCAAGCCGGGCGTCCTGGGCGCGGTCGTCTATTACGGCGGCTGGGCCGGGCGAAAGTTCAACGAGGGCTTTGACTGGCTGTCGGATCGCTACGGTCGCCTGACCGCGCGTCTGGTGCGCACGGTCGGCCTGGTGCTGATCGTCTATGCCGGCCTGCTGGGCCTGACCGCCTGGCGTCTGGTGGACACGCCTTCGGGCTTCATCCCCGAACAGGATCAGGGCTTCCTGATCGGCGTCATCCAACTGCCGGCCGGCGCGTCTCTGGATCGCACCCAGGCGGTGATGGAACGCGCCACCAAGATCATCCGGGGCACCGAAGGCGTGAACGGCACCGTGGCCTTCGCCGGCCTGGACGGCTCCAGCTTCTCGTTCGGCTCCAACGCCGCCACCATCTTCGTGCGTCTGGATCCGTTCGAGCACCGCACCAAGCAGGAGGCCGCGACCGCCCTGGCCGGGGCCATCACCCAGGCCACGGGTCAGATCGAGGACGCGCAGATCTTCGTCATCGCCCCCCCGGCGGTTCAGGGTCTGGGCACCGGCAACGGCTTCTCGATGATGATCCAGGATCGTGAAGGCGCCGGCTATCGTCCGCTGGAAGGCGCGACGTTCGCCATGATGGGCGCCGCCGCCCAGGCGCCGACCGAGGTGAGCCAGGTCTTCTCGACCTACAACACCGCCTCGCCGCGCATCACCGCCGACGTCGATCGCGACAAGGCGCTGATGATGGGGGTCCAGCCCGGCGCCGTGTTCGACACGCTGGGGGTCTATCTGGGCTCGTCCTACGTCAACGACTTCAACATGCTGGGCCGCACCTTCCGGGTGACGGCGCAGGCGGAGCCGCAAGCGCGCGACGACATCGCCGACATCGCCAATCTGAAGACCAAGTCCGCGTCGGGAGCCATGGTGCCGATCGGTTCGGTGGCCAATCTGAAGAACGACTCGGGACCATCGCGTATCGTCCGCTACAACCTGTTCCCGGCGGCCGAGCTTCAGGGCAATGCGGCGGCGGGCGTGTCGTCCGGCCAGGCGCTGCAGGTCATGGAGCGCATGGCCGCCCAGACCCTGCCGCAGGGTTTCTCCTACGAATGGACAGGCCTGGCCTATCAGCAGAAGGCGGCCGGTTCGGGCGCGACGGTCATCTTCCTGATGGCGGTGGTGTTCGTCTTCCTGGTGCTGGCGGCGCAGTATGAGGCGTTCACGCTTCCGCTCGCGGTCATCCTGATCGTGCCCATGTGTCTGCTCGCCGCGATCATCGGGGTGAACCTGCGCGGCCTGGACAACAACATCCTGGTCCAGATCGGGCTGGTGGTGCTGATCGCCCTTGCGGCCAAGAACGCCATCCTGATCGTGGAGTTCGCCAAACAGGCCGAGGAAGAGCAGGGCATGAACCGGTTCGAGGCTGCGGTCGCCGCCGCCAAGACCCGTCTGCGCCCGATCCTGATGACCTCCTTCGCCTTCATCCTCGGCGTCGTGCCGCTGATGCTGGCCTCGGGTCCGGGCGCGGAGATGCGTCAGTCCTTGGGCACCTCCGTCTTCTCGGGGATGCTGGGCGTGACCTTCTTTGGTCTGATCTTCACCCCGGTCTTTTATGTGGTCAGCCGCTGGCTGTCCTCGAAGCTGCCGCAAGGCAAAAAGCCCGCGCCGACTTCGACTCCTGATCGGGTCGAGCGTTACGACGAAACCAGCGACCTGACCGATCCGAACGCGCCTGCGCCCGTGACCGGCCGGGGAGGGGACATCTGATGACCCGCAAACACACCCTCAGCCTTCTGACCGCCGCAGCCTCCAGCGCTCTGCTGGCCGCCTGCGCGGTCGGGCCAAAGGCGCCGGCGGCGGACCTGCCGACGGCCGGAACCGGCGCCTTCGTCGGGTCAGCCAACCCCACCGTCTCGACCGCTCAGGCGCGCGACGACTGGTGGCGGCTGTACGATGACCCTGCGCTGGACGCCCTGATCCAGCAGGCGTTCGCCGAGAACAACCAGTTGGAGGCCGCCTTCGCCAATCTGCGCGCCGTCCGGGCGTCCCTGTCGGAGGCGCGCATCGGCCGCTTCCCGACCACGACCACCAGCGCCCAGGCCCAGCGCAGCCGCGCCTCGGCCGCCACCGTTCCCGGCCTGCCGGCGGGCGAAAAGGCGCCCGAGGTCGACACCTATGACGTCGGCGTTCAGGCGGCCTATGAGGTCGATCTGTTCGGGCGGGTGGAATCGACCATCCGCGCCGCCCGCGCCGACACACGCGCCGCCGAGGCCGCCCTGGCCACGGTGCAGGTGACGGTCGCGGCCGAGACCGCCCGCGCCTATGCGGATGCGTGCTCGGCCAACGCCCAGATCGCGGTGGCCGAACGGACGCTGGAACTGCAACGCAACACCGCCAGCCTGACCCAGACCCTGCTTGACGGCGGGGCGGGCACGGGGCTGAACGTGGCCAGCGCCCGCGCGGCCGTGGCCCAGACGGCGGCGACCCTGCCGACGCTGCGCGCCGCCCGCAACGAGGCGCTGTTCCGTCTGTCGACCCTGATCGGCCGCACCCCGGCCGAGGCCAGCCAGGCGGCGGCGTCCTGCGTGCGGCCGCCCCAATTGTCCCAGCCGATCCCGGTCGGCGACGGCGCGGCGCTTCTGGCGCGGCGGCCTGACGTGCGCCAGGCCGAGGCGGAACTGGCCGGTGCGGCGGCTCGCGTGAACGTGGCGACCGCCAACCTGTTTCCCCGCATCAGCCTGGGCGGCTCCTACGGCTCGACCGCGCTGAAGTCCGGCGATCTGGGCGACGACCAGAATTTCCGCTTCAGCTTCGGTCCGCTGATCAGCTGGTCCTTCCCCAACGTCTTCGCCGCCCGCGCCCAGATCAAGGCGGCCGGCGCCCGGTCGGACGCGGCCCTGGCCACCTTCGACCAGACGGTGCTGACGGCCCTGCAGGAGACGGAGACGGCGCTCAGCAACTACGCCAACGAGCTGGATCGCCGTGCGGCCCTGACCGAGGCGCGCGACCAGGCGGCCCGCGCCGCCGACCTGTCGCGCCTGCGCTTCAACGCCGGGGCCGACAGTTTCCTGCTGGTGCTGGACGCCGAGCGCACCCAGGCTGCGGCCGACGCGGCCCTGGCCCAGTCCGACGCCCTGGTCACGACCTATCAGATCGCCCTGTTCCGCGCCCTGGCCGGCGGCTGGCAGGCCGACAGCTGAACGGCGCGGAACGCTGTTCGCGCGCGTTCAACCCAGAGACTGGAAAGGCCGGGCGCGCAATCGCCCGGCCTTTTTCATGCCGTTCTCCACAGGACGTCTCAAAGTCGGTGTTCACTGTCTGTTCTTTTGGTGATTAGATCGCCTTGGATCGGTGGCGCGATGGAGAACGACATGAACGACAGAATCCTGGCGCAGATGATGGCCGAACTGGACGCGGAGCTGGCGCGTGCGGAACCCCGCCTGCCCGCCCAGCCTGAACAGACCCGTCAGGCCGAGGTCATGCGCGCGCTAACCCTGGGACTCGGCAATTTTGAACGGATGCGGGCGCATGACGTGCATCTGATGGCGGCGAGACTGTCGTCGGGGAGGCCGTGAGCGCGGCGGCCATGAAGTCCACGAAGACGCGCACCCGCGGCGTCAGACAGTGGTTCGACGGCCAGACGACGCGGAACACGCCGCTGCTTCTCATGAAGGGGGTTAGGACGGGGATCAGGGTCCCGGCCTCGATCTGATGCTGCACGGCGAACAGGGGCACGCAGGTCAGTCCCTGGCCGCATTCGGCCAGATAGATCAGCGGCTCCAGCGTGCTGGCGATCACGGTCGGCGGCAGGCCGCCGCCGACAAACCGGTCCTCGCGATAGAGCGGCCACCGCTCAAGCTTTCCCGTGGACGGATAGCGGTGCTGGAGACACAGGTGGCGGGCCAGGTCTTCGGGCGTTTCAGGAACCCCCAGGCGCTGCAGATAGTCGGGAGATCCGACGATGACATGGTCGAATGCGCCGAGCTTTCGGGTGACCAGGCGCGAATCCACGACCTCGCCGGTACGGACCACGGCGTCGAAGCCTTCCTCGATCACATCCACGACGCGATCTGTGAAGTCGAGATCCAGCCGGATATCGGGATAGGCTTTCATGAAGTTCGACAGGATCGGCATCAGCAACATGCCCGCCAGCGGCAGGCTGAGCCGCAGTCGCCCGCGTGGCGCTTCTCTGGAGGCCGAGAGTTCGTGGGTCGCGGCGTTGACCTCGGCGAAGATGCGTCGGCACCGCTCCAGCAACAGACCGCCTTCTCCCGTCAGGGCGATGGCGCGCGTGCTGCGGTGAAACAGACGGGCGTCGATCTGGGTTTCCAGCCGCGCAATGGTCTTGCCCACGGCGGACGCCGATACGCCCAACTTCTTGGCCGCGCCGACGAAGCTGCCTGCCTCGGCGACATGGACGAAAACATTGAGGGCGCTGAGGCTGTCCATCGGCTTTTCAATTGCGGAACTGAATGTCCGGACTGAGGAGAACGATAGCGCGTTTTTCCGTGATGGTCGCGACCTTAGTTAGCGGTCGCGGTCAGCACCGACCGCTTCAACTGGGTTCCCACGATGTCGTCTCCCGTCTTCACCGCAGGTTTCTCCGCCGCGCCGCCCACCGTCTTCATCGTCAATGTGATCCATGCCCACGCCGGGCGTCAGGATGAGGCGTTCGCGATCATTCAGGACGTGGTTCGCTATGTCTCGGAGCGCAAGCCGGGGTTCCTGTGGAGCAGTCTGGCCAAGAGCACCGACGGTCAGACCGTCGTGAACATCGAGGCCATCTCCGATGAAGGCGATGTGGGCGAGTTCTTCTCCGATCCCGTTTTTGTCGAGAAGTTCGAACGTCTGGGCGCCGTTTCGACCAGCGAGTTTCACACCTATCGCGTCGGCGACCTGATCCTGCCCGCCATCCCGACCGGCGGCGCGGCATGACCGCCGCCGTCTGCAAGCCGTTACCGGGGCGGTTGCCGCTGGCGGGGCTGTCGGCCCTGGCCCTGGCCGGCTTCCTGACCGTGCTCACCGAGGCGCTGCCGGCGGGTCTGCTGCCGCAGATGAGCGCGGGGCTTGGGGTGTCGCAGCCCATGGTGGGCCAACTGATCACCGCCTATGCGCTGGGGTCCTTGCTGACGGCGATCCCCCTGACGTCGGCGACGCGGTCGTGGCGCCGACGCCCCCTGCTGATCGCGGCCATCGCGGGCTTCCTGATCGTCAATGCGGTGACGGCCCTGTCGCCCTTCTATTCGGTGACCCTGGCCGCGCGGTTTGCGGCGGGCATATTCGCGGGCGTCGTCTGGTCGCTGCTGGCGGGCTATGCGGGGCGGATGTCGCCCGCGCACCTGGGTGGTCGCGCGATGGCCATCGTGATGATCGGCATTCCCCTCTCCCTGACCATCGGCATTCCGGCAGGCACGTTCCTGGGCGGGCTGATCGGCTGGCGCGCGGTCTTTCTGGTGATGAGCGCCATCAGCATCGTGCTGATCGGGTGGATCGTCTGGCGCGTGCCGGACTTCGAGGGCGAGACGGCGGGTGCGCGGCGATCGCTGGCCAAGGTCATCGCCCTGCCGGGATTGAAGGCGGTGCTGGCGGGCACGCTGGGCTTCGTGCTGGCGCAGAACATTCTCTACACCTACATCGCCCCCTTCCTTGAGCGGTCAGGCCTGGCCGATCGGGTGGATGTCGTGCTGCTGGTGTTCGGTCTGTCAGCCCTTGTCGGCATCTGGATCACGGGCCTGCTGATCGACCAGCGCCTGAAGCAACTGGCTCTGGCCAGCACGATCCTGTTCGCCGCCGCCGCTCTGCTCATGGGCTTGTGGGGCGGATCGCCGGTCGTGGTGATTGCCGCCGTGGTGGTCTGGGGCGTCGGTTTCGGCGGCGCGCCGACCTTCTTGCAGACCGCCTCAGCCCGTGTCGCGGGCGACGCCGCCGATGTCGCCCAATCCATGATCGTGACCATCTGGAACCTGGCCATCGCGATCGGCGGGCTTATCGGCGGCGTGCTGCTGCAATATCAGGGCGCCGCCAGCCTGCCGTGGAGCCTGCTGGCGCTGCTCATCCCGACCGGCGTGGTCATCGCCATGAGCCGACACGGATTTCGTCAGGGGCGCGGCGCAGCCTAGCGCGCGGCCGTATCGATCCGCGCCACGACCGACATGCCCGGCGCCAGACGCTGCACTGCCTCCTGCCCCGGCTCGATGCGGATGCGGACGGGGATGCGCTGGGCGACCTTGGTGAAGTTGCCGGTGGCGTTGTCGGGGCGGATGACGCTGAACTCGCTGCCGGCGGCCGGGGCGATCCGCTCGACACTACCGCGCAGGGCCTGACCGCCCAGCGCATCCACCTTAAGCTCGACCGGCTGGCCGACGCGGATGTTCTTCATCTGCGTCTCCTTCATGTTGGCGGTCACCCAGATCGTGTCGGGCACCAGACCCATCAGCTGGGTTCCGGCGGTGACATACTGGCCCTGACGCACGCCGACCTCGCCTAGACGACCGGCGCGCGGGGCGACGATGCGGGTGTTGGCCAGGTCGATCTGGGCCAGGCGCACGGCGGCGCGGGCGTTCTCGACCTGGGCGGCCAGACTGCCGCGGCCGACCACGGCGGACTCCACGCTGGTCTCGGCGATGCCGCGCTGGGCGCGGGCCTGGGCGACCTGGGCCTGGGCGCTGCGAAGGGCGGCCTCCGCGACATCGACATTGGACTGGGACACCCAGCCGCCTGCCTTCAGGGTGCGGGCGCGGTTGGCGTCGGCCTGGGCCTTGGCCAGGTTCGCCTCGGCGCCGGCGATGGAGGCGGCGTATTGAGCAACGGAGCCGCGGGCCGAGGCCTGCGACTGGGTCGAGTTGGCCAGGACGGCCTCGGCGGCGTGCAGGGTCGCCGTCGCCTGTTCGACACGCTGGCTGTAGGTGCGGTCATCGACCTGGGCCAGCAACTGGCCCGCCTCGACGGTCTGGAAATCCTTGACCGGCACCTGGACCACATAGCCGCTGACCTGGGGGCTGATCAGGGTGACCTGACCGCGCACATAGGCGTTGTCGGTGCGCTGGATATGGCCGGTGAAGGGCGGCAGCTGCCAGGCGAACAGCACGACCAGAACGCCCAGCACGGCGACGCAGACGGCGACCACGGTCCACAACACGCGCTTCTTGGGTTGGGGCGGAGGCGGCGCGGCTGGTGCTGCGGCTGGCGCGGCGGCGGGAGCAGAGGCAGGGACGGCGGCGGGGGGGGCGGTGTCGGTCATGGGTCAGTCTCAATCGACGGCGGCGGCGACGGCGGAGGGTTCAGGGGCCTGGCTGGCGGTCTGGCGGGCGATGCGCTGGGCCTGCCAGCGGGGGCGGAGGTGGGTGAGGGTGACCCAGGCGCAGCCGATCGCCGCCATCACGGCGATGATCAGGAAGACGTCATTATAGGCCAGCACATTGGCCTGCTGGGTCACCTGACGGCTGAGCAGCGCGACGCCCTCGGCATTCTTCAGGGCCGGGTCGGTGATGGTGGAGCCATAGGCGCCCGACAACTGGCGCAGACGCAGGGCCACCTGCGGGTCCATGGCGGTGATGTCCGCGGCCAGCTGGTTGGAATGGAATTTTTCGCGGATGATCTGCAGCGAGCCGGTAAGGGCGCTGCCCGCCAGGCCGCCGACATTCTGAAACACGCTGAACATGACGATGAAGCTGATCAGGTTCTCCTTGCCCTGGGTCATGATCTTGACCACGCCGATCATCAGGGCCGGGCCGATGAACATGGCCGAGGCGAAGGCGAGCAGGGCCTGACTGACATAGAGCTGGGCCGGGCGGGTCAGCAGGGTCGAGTGGCTGTCCATGAAGGCGCCGATGGCGATCAGACCAAGCGCGATGGCGATGGGCTTGTTCAGCTTGGCCATGTTCAGGGTGAAGGCGCTGACGGCGGTGCCCGCGATCATGGCGGCCAGGATGACGCCGAACAGGCCCATCAACTGATCCGGCCCCAGACCCACGACTGTCAGGAAGCCCACGGCGCCGGACGTCTGTTCCGACAGGACGATGCGGATCAGCAGGATCGCCCCGAACAGCCGCAGCAGATCCGGCCCACTCAGCCAGCGCGTGTTGATCAGGGGATTGGTGCGGTTATGTTCTATCGTAATGGCGGCCGTCAGCAGAATGATCGATCCGATCAGGGCCCAGCCGATCCATGCCGCCTCGGTCCACCAGACGATGCGGCCCAGGCCCAGAACAGCGCAAAGCAACGCCACCCCCGGTGCGAACAGGGCGAAGGTGACAAAGTCCAGGCGCTCGAAGACGCGCGTCTTTTCGGACGGCGGCAATTTGATCAACTGCACGGCGGCCCAGGCGATCAGACACATTCCCAGCTCGTACAGATAGAAGGCGTGCCAGTCGTCGATCTGCAACAGACTGGGCATGATCAGCCGGGCCGTGGGGACGGTGAAGCTGGTCAGGCCGATGCCTATGATCAAACCCTTCAGACGGTGCGCCGCCGGGAAGGCCTGGATCAGATACAGGAAGCCAAGCGTGTTCAAGGCGGCGCCCGCCATGCCCGCCACGCAGCGGACCAGAAGCGTCGATTGATAATTATCGACAAACAGGTGGGCGGCGCAGACCAGGACGAAGACGCCGAGGAAAATCTGGCTGAACAGCCTAAGTCCGTACTGCATGCGGAACTTGACCAGGATCAGGTTCATGCAGGCGTTGGTCATGACAAAGACGACCGGCAGCCATGCGGCCTCGGTGGTGGTGATGCCCAGGGAGCCCTGAAGGCTCTGCACATTGGCGGTGATGGCGGCGTTGCCCATGCCGCCGACCGTCGCGATCATCACGCCGATGAGGCCGTAGATGAGGCGGCTGTGCCAGGAATGGTCGGGCGTGGCCGGGGAGCCGGGCACCATCGGCCGCTCGTGCGGCTTCAGGGTCTCGACATATTGCTCCCAGGGCAGGTGCCAGTTGTTCCGGGCCATCAGCGCGCCTTCAGTCCGTCCAGCACGATCAGGCGGGTGCGCGCCGATACAGCGCGCCGTTCGACCTCGTCAGCGCCCTGAAAGCCCGAACCCAGCAAAGTGGCGATCAGACGCACGTCCATCGGCCCCAGATCCTTACGCACCAATCCCGCCGCCTGGGCGCGCGCCAGAGGCCCGGCGCCCGCTTCCGTCAAGCGTTGCCGCAATGGCGTAAGCGCGTCTGGCGAAAGGACGTTCCGCAGAACATCGGACCAACCGGCGTTGTGCATCACCATATCGGCCAGTTCTTCGACAAACCAGAGAAAGACCTCGGGTCCATCGCCCCGCGCGCGGGTGCGGGCGTCCAGGTCGTCGATCCCGTTGATCAGCACGGCCAAGGCCAGATCAGTCCGGTCGGTGAAATGGCGGTACAGGGTGCCGCGCCCGACGCCCGCCCGTTCCGCGATCAGGTCCAGCGGAACGTCCAGCCCCTGTTCCGACATCAGTTCGCGCGCCGCCTTCAACAAGGCGGCGTGGTTGTTGGCGGCGTCTTTTCGGATAGGGCGCGACATCGTGAGCGCTTAAGTGGACATTCGTGTCCGTTTTTCAAGCGGCCATTTTGTGACCATCTTCAATTGCAGTTTCGTGGGCTGAATCCGTCATTTGCGGGCGCCGGAAACACGCGTGTAATTCACACCAGAAGCTTCTCCAGCACCACGAACGTCAGGTCCGAACGCGGCGGGTCGATGGGAAAAGGCCGTTCCTCGCCGGTGCGGACATAGCCCCGCCGTTCATACCAGGCGACCAGTTCCGTCCGACGATGGATGACGGTCATCTCCATGCGGCGCGCGCCGAATCGGCTGACGGCCTCGGCCTCGGCGGCGGCCAGAAGCCGACGGCCCAGACCCGCCGCCTGCAGCGGCGGGGAGACGGTCAGCAGGCCCAGATAGGCCCGATCATCACCCGTGCGGGCCACCTGGACGCACCCGACCAGATCGTCGTCGTAATGCGCCATCAGGATGACCCGCGCGGGATCGGCGATCAGGGCCGACAGTTCTTCGGGGTTGGTGCGTTCGTCCGACAGCATGTCGGCCTCATGCGTCCAGCCCGTCTTGGCGCTGTCGCCGCGATAGGCGCTTTCGATCAGCGCGCGCAGTGCGGGCACGTCCTGCAGCGCTGCGGCGCTGAAGACCGGCTCGCTCAACGACGGGGCCTGCGGGGCGCCGCCTTACGCTGGGTTTGAGCTGGCGCGACGCCCAGCTCGGCCAGCAGATGATCCATGCCATAGACGTCGCGCAGGGCCACCGTCACCGCCTGGGTGGTCACGATCACGCTGCGATTGACCGCGCGATCATAGCCATAGGCGTTGCGCTGGGTCAGGACGGTGGAATCGAAGTTGGCGCCGATGATCTCGCCCTTCGCATTGACGGCGGGCGAGCCGGACGAGCCGCCGATGGTGTCGCTGGACACGGCCATGTCCATGACAGCATTGGGGTCGATCCGGTCCCTGGCGGCCATCAGCCTGGGCGCGACCTTGAACGGCTCGGCGCCCGTCGCGCGGTCCCACAGGCCGGCGAAGGTGGTGAAGGCGGAAAACCGCTGGCCGGGCGCGTCGGAGCCTTCGACCTTGCCATAGGTCAGGCGCAGGGTGCCGGTGGCGTCGGGATAGACCGCGTCGCCATAGGCGGCGAAACGGGCGGTCGCCAACTGTTCGGAGGCGCGGTCGGTGGGGGCCTTGACCTTATTTTCCCAATCCGTGCGGACGGCGCGGGCGTCGGCGTCGATCGACAGCACATATTGGATCATCGGATCGTCGGAAGCCTGAACCGCCGCCAGACCGCCGGTCCACAGGGCGCGCCGGACCGCCGGATCGGCCAGTTTCGTGCCGGCGACGACGCGGGCCGACAGCTGCTCGGGGCTTTCGCGACCCAGCAGGGTGCGGACGTGCGGGCTGTCGACCGTCAGCCATTCGCGGGTCTTGGACAGCCACCATTCCAGACGGATCTGCTCCAGATCGGGATAGGTGGGTTTTTCGGCGAACAGGCCGGATTCGACGCCCGGCAGGCGGCTGTCGGCGAACTCGGCCAGACGCTGGTCGGACGGCTTGGCCCGTTCCTGCGCGCCGCGCACGATGGCTCTGGCCCACTGGAACAGCTGCGATCCGCCCGCGACCGAGGTCGTGCCCATGGCCGTGCCGCCTTCCAGCAGGGCGGTCGGGGCGTACAGTTCGCGGGCCAGCGGCTGGATGGTCTTCAGCGCCTCCCACGGATTCGAACCGCTGGCGTTGGCGGCGGCGTAGCGCTGCATGAAGTCGGCCTCGGCCGCCGCCTTGGTCTGCATGAAACCGGCGTCGGTCAGGGCGCGCATCCGGCCCAGGCCGCGTTTATAGGTGTTCTCCACCCCCACGATGGGGTCCATGGCGATGAAGGCCTGATCCTCGCCTTCCTCGGCATAGCGGATCAGACGCCCGCGCAGTTCGGAGGCGATCAGCTGGTCCAGCGGCAGGACCACGTCGCGGATGGTGGCCAGCTGGTCCATCGTCAGCAGGCGCTGCGTCGCGCCGGGATTGCCGGTGATGAAGACGGCCTCGCCCTCCGTCGGCTTGTCGGCGTTCCAGACGAAATGGATCGGCGTCTCGACCGGCTTGTCATCTTCATACAGGCGGATGAAGGCGGCATCGATGGCGAAGCGCGGGAAGGAGAAGTTGTCCAGATCGCCGCCGAAGGTCGCGGCGCGATCCTCCGGCGCCCAGGCCAGGCGCACATCGGTGTATTTGCGGAACCTGTAGAGTTTGAACTGGCCGCCCCGATACAGGCTGACGACCTGGCAGCGGATCTTGGGATCGTTCCCGCAGGCTTCGGTCTCGATCCGCCCGGCCTCGGCCTCGCGCGCCTGGGTGAAGGCCTGGCCGTCCAGCCCTTCGCCCGCCTTGTGCATCCGCTCGGTCACGTCGGAGATGTCGGTCAGGATTTCGGCCGTCGCGCCGGGGCATTTGCGCTCTTCCTCGCGCGTCTTCGGCGTAAAGCCGGTCTCGCCATACTGCTGCTGGGGCGTGGACAGGTTGGCGACGCAGGTGGCGACGCAGTGGTTGTTGGTCATCACCAGCCCCTGGCCCGACACCACCCCCGCCGAACAGCCGCCGAACTTCACCGACGACAGCCGCACCCGATCCAGAAACGCCTGGTCGATATGGGTCCCCAGCGTCTGATTGGCGCGGGCGATGGGGAAGTTGTCATAGGTCCACATGCCTTCTTCCGCGCTGGCCGATGAGGCGGCGGCGAAGGCGAGGACGGCGGCGGAGGCGAGGAGAAGAGGGCGCATGAGGTGATCCAAACTCTCCCTCCCCGTTCGGGAGGGTGGCTGGCGCGCAGCGCCAGACGGGTGGGGGCGGCAGGGCGACAAGGGCTCGGTCCTGTAAAGGATCGCCGAGCCCTCCCCACCGGGTCGCTTCACGACCACCCTCCCCGGAGCGGGGAGGGAGAGGCGTTTATGCGCCGATCAGCGACGCACGCCCAGTTCGCGCAGCAGGCGCGGCTGGTTATAGACGTTGCGCAGGGCCTCGGTGATGGCGGCGGTCGAGACCGTCACCGTGCGGTTCAGCTCGGGGTCGTAGCCGAAGCTGCCGCCCAGCGAGTGGATGTTGCCGTCGAAGGCCGCGCCGATGACTTCACCCTTGGCGTTGATCACGGGCGAACCCGAGTTGCCGCCGATGATGTCGTTGGTCGAGACGAAGTCATAGACGGTCGACTTGTTGACCTTGCTCTCGGCCGCCAGCCAGTCGGTCGCGGCGTTGAACGGTTCGGCGCCGGTGTTGCGCTGGTACAGGCCGCCGATCTCGGTGAAGGGCGTCACCGTCACGCCGCGATAGGTCCAGCCCTTCACCTGGCCATAGGACAGGCGCAGCGAGAAGGTCGCGTCGGGGTACAGGTTGGTCCCGTAAACCGCGAACCGGGCCTGGGCGATCTTTTCGCCCGCACGGCTGGTCGGGCCGGACACGGCCGATTCCCACTGGGTGCGGACGGCCTGGGCCGCGTCGTCATTGGCCAGGACGAACCTGATCAGCGGATCGCCCGAGGCGGCCAGTTGTTCCGGCGTCATGGCCAGGGCCTGGGCGCGGAAGGCGGGATCGGCCAGGCGCGTGCCGTCGATCAGACGGGCGGCGACCTGTTCGGGGCTTTCCGTCCCCAGCAGCGCCTTCACATTGGCGTTGTCGACGGTCAGATATTCGCGCGTCTTGGACAGCCAGAAGTCCAGGAAGATTTTCTCCAGATCGGTCGAGATCGGCGTCTCGGTCGCCAGACGGCGGCCCAGGGCGGTGATGTCGGCGTCCGAATAACCGGCGCGGCGTTCGGCGACCGGCTTGGCCCGTTCCTTGGCGGCGCGGACGATGGCCTTGGCGTAGCTGTAGAGCTGCGACCGCTGGCCCGCCGCCGATTCCAGCTGGCGATAGGGCAGGTAGAGGTCGCGCTGGGCGGTGGAGACGCGCTCCAGATCGGCCCACGGATCGCCGATGCGCTGGGCCAGGGCCGGGTCGGCGGCGACGCGCTGACGCAGTTCCTGCTCTTCGCGGCGCTTGGTGGCCATGAAGGCCGGGTCGGTCAGGGCGCCCTGCTGGCCGTAATAGACCTTGAAGCTGTTCTCCAGGCCGAACAGCGGATCGACGGTGACGCGCTTGGGCTCCTCGCCGGTGGTGGCGTATTCGACCAGACGACCGCGCAGTTCCGACGACTGGATCAGGGTCAGCGGCATCTGCTGATCACGCAGAACCTCCAGCTGGGACATGGTCAACAGGCGCGAGGTCGAGCCGGGATTGCCGGCGACGAAGGTGACGTCGCCGTCCTTGGGCGCGTTCGGGTTCCAGGTCAGGTGGTTGGGCGTCGCGACCGGCTTGCCGTCCTCATAGATGCGCAGGAAACCGGCATCCAGGGCGTAGCGCGGGAAGTTGAAATTGTCCGGGTCGCCGCCGAAGAAGGCCGCCTGGAACTCGGGCGCGAAGACCAGGCGCACGTCGTCATACTTGCGGAACTTGTACAGCTTGTACTGGCCGCCGCGATAGAAGCTGATGACCTGGCAGGTCAGCTTCTGATCATCGCCGCAGGTTTCCTTCTGGATCTTGTCGATCTCGGCGGCGCGGGCCTGGACGAAGGCGGCGCCCTCAAGCCCAGCGCCGGCGCCCACGACACGGTCGGTGACGTCCGTGATGTCCGTCAAGATTTCGGCCGTCTGGCCGGGGCATTTCTTCTCTTCCTCGCGCGATCCGGGCATCCAGCCGTTCTTGACGTAGTCGTTCTGGGCCGTGGACAGGTCCTGCACGCACGAGACGACGCAGTGGTGGTTGGTCAGGATCAGGCCTTCGCCCGAGACCAGCGAGGCCGAGCAGCCCTGCAGGCGGACGGCGGCGTTGCGAACCCGGTCCAGCCAGGCCTGATCGATGTTGGTGCCATATTTCTGGTTCACCGTGGCGATGGGGAAGTTGTCGAAGGTCCACATCCCCTCGTCGGCCTTGGCGGGCGAGGCGGGCGCCGACAGGACGGCGGTGGCGGCGCCGAGCGCGGCCAGCGAGGCGGTGAGACGAAGCGAAGGCAAGGACATGAAAGATTATCTCCCGGAGCGCGGGACAAGGGTCCCGTCTGTTATGTTGTAACTAGCGCCGACCTGCGTGCGGCGCCAAGAGCCGATGGCCGCCTTAGGCCCCTGTTGTTTCAGGCGCAACCGATCAGGTCCGCCGCATTACGGCCTCGCCTTACGCCGATTTAACTTGGCGGTGCGACGGCTCGCGGTCAGATAGCACCCGTTTCGGGGGAACCGCTGGTTCATGTCGCTTGCACTTTCAACGCTGCTCTACGAATGGCGCCGCTACATGGCGGCGATCGTGGCGCTGGCCTTTTCCGGTCTGCTGGTCCTGGCTCAGGTCGGGATGTTCATGGGCATCGGCAAGGCCTTCACCGCCCAGATCGACCGCGCGCGCGCCGACATCATGATCCTCAGCCCCGGCGCCACGGCCCTGTTCAACGGCGGCCCGTCGGGCGTGCCGCGCCGCATCATGCCGGTCGTCTATCAGCACCCGGAAGTGGTCGCCGTCGCGGACCTGGATGGGTCGGGCGGCCGCTGGCAGAACATCGTCAAGGATCAGAACCCCGGCGGCGGCGACGGCAAGTCCGACGGCGCCGCCAAGAAGATGGAGTTCGTCAATGTCACCACCATCGACGCCGTGCCCGGCGCGGTGACTGTGCCGATCGACTATTCCGACGATCTGGTCGAGGCGCTGCGCCAGCCCTATGCGGTGGCGATCGATCAGACCGCGTTGGGCCGGCTGGGCGTCAAGCTGGGCGACCAGGCGTCCTATAACGGCAAGACCGTGCGGGTCGCGGCCGTGACCCAGGGCTATCCCAACATGATGCAGGCCACGGTGGTCATGTCGCGCGACACCCTGCGGATGCTGGGCGAGGCCAACACCGGCGAGCGCGTCGGTCCCCTGATGGTCCAGATCAAGAACCCCGCCCGCGCGACCGTGGTGGTGGCCCAGCTGAACGCCATCGCCAACGGCCAGTTCAAGGCCTGGACCCGTCAGGACCTGGCCAAGGCCAACGAGGGGGCGATGATGAAGGAAAGCTTCATCGCCATCATGCTGGGCTTTTCGCTGTTCCTGGGCATTCTGATCGGGGTGGCCATCACCTGGCAGACGCTGCGCGGCGCCATCATGGCCAACATCAAGGAATTCGCCTCGCTGCGGGCGCTGGGCGTGTCGATGGGATCGCTGCGCCGGATCGTGCTGGAGCTGAGCTTCTGGGTCGGCATCGCCGGGGTGCTGGCGGCCTATGTCCTGACCTGGCTGGTCAGCCTGCTGGCGGCCGGCACGGGCCTGACCATGTCCTTCCCGCCGACGATGGTGCTGATGGTCTCGGCCATGCTGGTGCTGATCGCCCTGGGGTCCGGCTTCCTGTCGCTGGGCGTCCTGAAGAACAGCCAGCCTGCGGATCTGCTGCGATGACCTCTCATACCAAGACGAACGGCAAGCATGGCGATTTCGCCATCGAAGCCAAGGGGCTGGTCAAGCGGTTCAAGACGGGCCGCAGCTGGGTCGAGGTGCTGAAGGGCGTGGATTTCGACGCGCGCCACGGGGACCTGACCATGGTCATGGGGCCGTCCGGCTCGGGCAAGTCGACCCTGATCGCCAATCTGTCGGGCCTGTTGAAGCCAGACGAGGGACGGGTCGACATCCTGGACGTCGACGACCTGTGGAAATACGGCTCGGGCCGGATCGACAAGTTCCGGCTGGATCACTGCGGCTTCATCTTCCAGGGTTTCAACCTGTTCCCGTCGCTGACGGCGCTGCAGCAGGTGGCGACGGTCCTGAAATACCAGGGCCTGTCGCCGTCGGAGGCGAAGAAGCGCGCCACCACGGCGCTGGAGGAGGTCGGCCTGGGCCATCGCCTGAACCAGCGGCCCAGCGCCCTGTCCGGCGGCGAGAAGCAGCGCGTCGCCATCGCCCGCGCCCTGGCCAAGAACCCGCAGATCCTGTTCGCCGACGAACCGACATCGGCGCTGGACGGCGAGAACGGCCAGGTGGTCATCCGCCTGTTGCGTCGCGCCGCCACCGAACACGGCGCGGCCGTCATCTGCGTGACCCACGACCCGCGACTGGAAGCCTGGGCCGACCGGGTCATCCATATCGAAGACGGCAAGATCCTGGACGATCAGCGCCGCATCCCCGATCCCGACGCCCATCTGGCGTCTCACTAAGCCCTCTCTCGAACGGACCTCGCCGTCATGCCCGCCTTCCTCAAGAATAAATGGCTCTGGATCGGTCTTGTGCTGATCGTCCTGCTGGTCGGCGGCTTCATCGCCTTCTCCAAGGCCGGCGCCGCCAAGAAGGCTCAGGTCGAGAAGGAGGCGTCCCAGAAGATCGACAGCCCCTACGCCGCCATCGCCAACGGCAAGGCCGACATCGAGGGCGGGGTGATCAAGGTCGCCGCGCGTCGCGGCGGCATCGTCAACCAGGTCTATGTCAACGAGGGCGACCGCGTCGTCGCGGGCCAAATCCTGGCGCGTCAGGAAGACGACGAAACCCGTCTGGCCGCCCAGAGCGCCGCCGCCGCCGTCACCGAGGCGCGGGCCCAGCTGGGCATGACGCGGGTCGAGCTGACCACGGCGCGTCGCGAATACGACCGCCTGTCGAAACTGGCCGCCACCAACAATGTCGCGGCCCAGCGCCTGGATCAGGCCCGCGACCAGATCGCCCAGGCCGAGGCGCGCATCGCCTCTCAGGACGCCGCCATCCAGACCGCCCAGTCGCGTCTGGCCGAGGCCCGCTATAATCAGGAACTGACCATCATCCGCGCCCCGATGGACGGCCGGATCACCCGCCGCTACGCCCAGCCGGGCGCCGGCGCCTCGACCCTGAACGTCACGGCCATGTTCGACCTGGAGCCGGACACCGCCCGTATCGTGCGCGCCGAGATCGTCGAGGCCGACATCCCCAATGTCGCGGTGGGCCAGGAGGTCGAGCTGACGCCGGAAGGCGACCCGACCAAGATCACCGTGGGTCGCGTGTTGCGCCGCGCCGCCGTCTTCGGCGCCCGCCAGCTTCAGTCCGAAGACCCTTCCGCCCGCACCGACGAACGGGTCGTCGAGGTCGTGGTCTCTGCCGACAACACCCCCTTCCTGATCGGTCAGCGGGTGCTGGTGAAGTTCATGAAACCCGGTCAGAAGGCCGGCGTCGCCCGCCCGGTCCAGGCCGGGGTCACCGCCAGCCAGGCCATGCGTCCGGCGGGCCAGAAGTAACGCCGTCTCGACATCATTGACGGGCAAGGGGCGCTGCGGCGCCCCTTTTTCGTATGGGGATCAGCGGCCGGTGAAGTCGCCCGGGCGTTTGTCCAGCACGGCGGCGACGCCTTCCTGATGGTCGTCGGTCAGGTGGGCCAGGGCCTGCATGGCCGCCGACATCTCCAGCATCTGGTCGAAGGTCGTGTCGCGGCCCTGGCGCAGCAGGGTCTTGGCCATCCGCAACGCCTGCGGCGGCTGGGCCGCGATCTGGTCGGCCGTGGCCAGGGCCTCGTCCATCAGGCGATCATGGGCGACCACGCAGTTGACCAGGCCCCAGCGCTCGGCCGTCTCGGCGTCGATCGACCGTGACGTGAACAGCATTTCGGCGGCGCGGGCATAGCCGATGTTGCGCGGCAGCAGCCACGACCCGCCGTCGCCGGGAATGATGCCCAGCTTCAGGAAGGGCACGCCGAAGCTGGCGCGGTCCGAGGCGATGCGGATGTCGCCCAGCCCAGCGATGTCACACCCCAGCCCCATGGCCGGGCCGTTGACGGCGGCGATCAGCGGAACCTCCAGCCCGTACAGCGACCGCACGATCCGGTGGACCACCCGTCGATAGCGTTCGCGGATCGCCGCGCCCGATCCCTCGAACAGATCGCGCCGGTCGCGCATGGCCGTAAGGTCGCCCCCGGCCGAAAACGCCCGCCCGGCCCCCGTCAGCACCACGCAGCGAACGGACGGATCGGCGTTGACCCGTTCGCAGGCCGCCGCGACCTCGTCGCCGTCGTTCAGGTCGGGCAGGGCGTTCAGCCGCGCCTCGCGATCCAGCGTCCAGATCAGGACGGCGCCGCGGCGCTCTTGGGCGATCAGGGCCATGGGGGTCTCCGATGTTCGCGTCCGTCATCGACTGCCGCCGCAGGGTTAGGCAAGGCCGTAATTGCAAAAGCCCCGGCGAGACCGGGGCTTCCGCAGGCTTGGGCCGACAGGGGCCGTCAGCGTTTCTTGATCGTATAGGGTACGAAGTTGGACGGATGGCTGACCACCCGTCCCGAGTTCGACGGCATGTGCCGACTGTTGACCAGCATCCCGCCCCACAGGGCGAAGGACATCATGGCGTGTTGGAGGTTACGCTCCTTATCGTTCATCTTGGCGTCTCCTTTCGCAGAACGATGAAAAGAGACACGTCGTACCAATGGGATTCCACCGTCAGTCGTTTCGCGTCATCGAACAACATAGGACGGTCTCGTGAATTTGCAAATTTATTCGTCAGGAGTCGGAGTTATTTTCGTGTCGATGTCACAATGAGCGCTCCCGCGCCCGACCGCCCCGGCCCGCCCAAGGCCATCGCCAGTCCCTGCGTCATGGTGTGCGCCGTCGACGGTGAGAGCGGTCTGTGCCTGGGTTGTTTTCGCACCCTGAAGGAGATCGCCGGCTGGCGGGCCCTGAGCGACGGCGAGCGCGCGGCGGTGATGGCCGATCTGCCGGGGCGCCGCGACCGGATCGATCCGGCCAAGCTGGCCTGAGCGGCTTCGGGGCTTAAGCTTTCGTCAGCCACGTCGTTTCACGGCATCCAAAGGTCGCCACGCTAGACAGGGGGCATGATCCGCATCGACTTCCAGTCCGTCATCGTGTTCGGCGTCGCCCTGATGACGTCCTTCGCCACGGCCCTGACGATCCGGCACCTGGAGGGGGATGGCGCGGCCCAGGCGGCGACGGCGCCTGTGGTCGTCGTGGCTCCGGCTGCGGTCGGAACGGCTGCTCAGGTGGTCAAGGCCGATGACGGCCATTACTGGGCCCAGGCCCGGATCGACGGACGGGCGGTGCGGATGCTGGTGGACACCGGCGCCAGCGTCGTGGCCCTGACGCGGGCCGATGCGGCGCGGCTGGGCGTCGATCCCGAGCCTGAGGCCTTCATCGGCCAGGTCCAGACCGCCTCTGGCCTGGCGCGCGCCGCGCCGGTGCGACTGACCACCGTCTCGGTCGCCGGGGCGCGGGTCGATCAGGTCGAGGCCCTGGTGGTCGAACAGGGACTGGAATATTCGCTTTTGGGCATGAGCTATCTGGGCCGTCTGTCGGCCTTCGAGGCCACGCCGACGGGCCTGACGCTGAGACCCTAGAGATCCTTCATCTGGCGGCGGGCTTCGTGGAAATACTGCCAGCCGGTCCACAGGGTGATGATGGCGGCCAGCCAGATCAGCACGTCTGAGAAGAACTGGAAATTCTCCAGCCAGTCCAGCGACAGGCCGAAACCGTCCCAGTTGCGCGCGAACAGCTGACAGCCCAGGGCGACCAGCTGCAGCGTGGTCTTCCATTTGGCGGCCAGGGTGACGGGCAGTTCGATGCGCCCGGCCATGGTCTCGCGCAGGGCCGAGACGGCGAACTCGCGGAACAGGATCAGGCCGCAGGGAATGATGATCTGCGGCACCGAGCCCGAGGTCAGCACGCCCAGGATGGCGCCCGTGACCAGCACCTTGTCGGCGATGGGGTCCAGGATGGCGCCCCAGCGGGTGGTGGCGTTCCAGCGCCGCGCCAGGAAGCCGTCGATCCAGTCGGTCGAGGCGGCGATGACGAAGATCCAGAAGGCGACGCGATAGAGGGCGAACTGATCGTCCGGGCTCATCCACTGATCGGCCAGGGGGAAGCCGCTGGTCGCCCCCGCCAGGATCAGGAACATCACCACCCCGGCCGCCAGGCGCGCCCCGGTCAGGATGTTGGGAATGGGGTTGGCGCGATGGGCGGTCATGGCAGGGTCTCCAGCAGGGACGCCAGCAGGGGATGCGGCGTCTCTGCGAACGGATTGGCGACGGTCACGCCTCGATAGACGAAGCCGTCCTGCATGTCTTCGGAAAGCAGAAGCCCGCACCCGGCTTCGGCGGCGACGGACAGGATGATGGCGTCCCAGATCTGATGCGGATGGGCGTCGATCAGATCATAGGCGGCGATCAGCGTCGTCTCATCGCTGGGGGCGATGTGCGCCAGACGCCGCCAGCCGTGGGCGGCTTCGGCCGCCAGGGCGCTCGGCATCCTGGCCTTTCCGGTCAGGACGCGGTGAAGCTCGCCCAGGGTTTGAACGGCGATGACGATCTCGTGCTCAAGGTGAAGGTGATCGACGATCCGGCGGGCGTCGTCGCGACGTTGGGGGCCGTTCACGCCCTCGGCATAGACGAGGAGGTTCGTGTCGAGGGCGATCCTCAATCGTAAAGCTCGTCTCGGGTCCAGGGGCCGATGTCGATGGTCGGCATGGCCGCCCATCGATCAAGCATGGCGTGCAGAGCCGCCTTGCGACGTTCGCGCTCGATTTCGAGGCGGCGGTCTTCTTCCAGGCGCGCAGCCTCGGCGCTGCGCCTGGCGATTTCCTGATCCTGAAGCAGGCGCAGACCCTCGCGCACAACTTCGCTGACGTTGTTGTAGCGGCCGGAACTCACCCGATCCCGAGCGAACTTCTCAAGCGCGGCGGTAAGATGGACGTTGGTTCCCATAGGCTCACCATATCAATCTTTGATATTCAGGCCAAGGGCTCGAACCGGGCCTTGTCGGTCAGGGCGGTCAGGGCGCCCTCGGCGATGCCGAAGTGAAGGCCGCTCAGCTGAAGCTCGCCCCTGGCCTCGCGTTCGGCGATCCAGGGGAAGGTGCGCAGGTTTCGGATCGACAGGCGCACGATGGCTTCTTCCGCGGCGCGCTCCAACTGGTCGGGGGCGACGGTCTCGGCGACGTGCTGGACGACGGGCGTCCCTTGCGCGATCCAGGGAGCGACGAAGTCGGCGACGATGTCGGGCGCGCCGTGGATCATGGCGTTGACCCCGCCGCAGTGGGCATGGCCCATGACCACGATCCGCTTGACGCCCAGCACCTTGACCCCGAACTCCAGCGCCGCCGACACGCCGTGCAGCTTGCCGTCCGGCTCATACGGCGGGACCAGATTGGCGACGTTGCGCACCACGAACAGCTCGCCCGGCTTGGCGTCGAAGATCAGGGCCGGATCGGCGCGGCTGTCGGAACAGGCGACGATCAGGGTGTGCGGCTTCTGACCCTTGGTGGCCAGGGTTTCGTACTCGGCCCGGGCGGCCGGCCAGTGGTCGGCGCGGAACCGACGATAGCCGGCGGTCAGTTCGTCTTCGGTGTCGCTCATGCAGCGCCTGTAGCGTTTTGGAGGGCGGCGATAAATGGTGTATACGCGTCTATACGAAGGATGCCGTCATGCCGATCACCAGCCGAACCTTTCGCAGCGGCAACAGCGACGCCGTGCGTCTGCCCAAGGAAATCTCGTTCGGTCCCGGCGTCGAGGTCGAGATCGAGCGCAAGGGCGACGTCGTGACCATCTCGCCCAGACGGCCTTCCGTCAGGGAGATGCTGGCCAAGCTGGATGCGCTGCCCAAGCCGGCCAGCATAGGCAAACGACCGCCCTTTATCGCACCCGTTCGCAAGGGGCTTTGATCGTTGCTGATGCTGGACACCAGCATCGCCATCCACCTGAGAGATGGCGAACCGATCATACGGGCGCGGATTGAGGAAGCCGACGATACGCTGGTTTTCTCGATCATCACCGTGGTCGAGTTGGAGGCGGGTTTTCTGGACGGCGAGGCCGAGCTGCGGCGCGCGCGGATGTCGGCCTTGCTTGAGACGATCGATTACCGGCCTTTCGACAGCCGAGACGCCGCCGCCTATGGGCGCATCATCGCCCAGACCGGCTATTCGCGGCGCAAGGTGTTGGACCGGATGATCGCCGCCCAAGCCCTGGTCGATGGCGCCACGCTCGTCACCCGCAACGGCGACGATTTTCGCGACATTCCGGGGCTGACGCTGCTGGAGTGGTGACACGGCTCACGCCTTCCTGAAGAAGGCGTGGATGCGTTCGGCCAGGGGCTGGCTGACGCCGTCGACCTTGACCAGATCGACCACGGAGGCGCGGCTGACGCCCTTGGCCGAGCCGAAGGCGTGGAGCAGGGCCTTCTTGCGGCCGGGGCCGACGCCTTCGATCTCGTCCAGCGGGTTCTTCTTGATGTCCATCGAACGGCGCTTGGCGTGGGCGCCGTTGGCGAAGCGGTGGGCCTCGTCGCGCAGCCGTTGCAGGTAATAGAGGGCCGGCGACTTCAGCGGCAGCATGAAGGGCGCCTTGCCGGGCATGAAGAACTTCTCCATCCCCGCATCGCGATCCGGTCCCTTGGCCACGCCGACCACGGCGATGTCGTCCAGCCCGCCCAGGTCGGCCATGACCGCCAGCACCTCGGCCAGCTGACCCGCGCCGCCGTCGATCAGCAGCAGGTCGGGGCGGACGACGTCTTCGCCCTCTTCCTCGTCCTTGACCAGGCGGGCGAAGCGGCGGCGCATGACCTCGCGCATCATGCCGTAGTCGTCGCCGGGGGTCAGGTCTTCGCCCCGGATGTTGAACTTGCGGTACTGGGACTTCTGGAAGCCCTCCGGCCCCGCCACGACCATGCCGCCGACCGCATTGGTCCCCTGGATATGGGCGTTGTCGTAGATTTCGATCCGCTCGGGCCGTGCTTCCAGACCGAAGGCCTCGCATACCTCGTCGAGGATTTTGCCCTGGGCCGAGCTTTCGGCCAGGCGGCGGCCCAGGGCCTCGCGCGCATTGGTCAGGGCGTGGTCGACCAGGGCCAGCTTCTCGCCGCGCTGGGGCCGGACGATCTCGACCTTGCGGTCCGCCTTCATCGAGAAGGCCTCCTCCAGCAGCTCCAGCTCGTGCGGGCGCACATTGGACAGGATCAGGCGCGGGATGGGCTTGTCCTCATAGAACTGGCCCAGGAAGGCGGCCAGAATCTCCGGGTCGGTGTCGGACTTGTCCACGCGCGGGAAATAGGCGCGGCCGCCCCAGTTCTGGCCCGCGCGATAGAAGAAGACCTGGACGCAGGCCTGGCCGCCGTCGGAATGCAGGGCGAAGACGTCGCCTTCCGCCACGCTGTCGGCGCTGACGGAGTTCTCCATCGATATGGCCGACAGGGCGCGGATGCGGTCGCGCACGCGGGCGGCCTGTTCGAAGTCCATGGCGTCCGAGGCGGCCTGCATTTCGCCCGACAGACGGCCGATGACGGCGCGCGACTTGCCGCGCAGGAAGGCCTCGGCCTCGTCGACCAGTTCGCCGTAGTCCTCCAGCGAGATCAGGCCGGTGCAGGGCGCCGAACAGCGCTTGATCTGATGCAGCATGCAGGGGCGGGTGCGGGTCTCATAGACGCTGTCGGAACAGGACCGCAGCAGGAAGGCCTTCTGCAGCGTATTCAGCGTCCGATTGACCGCCCAGGTCGAGGCGAAGGGGCCGAAATACTGGCCCGGCGTCGTATGGGCGCCGCGATGCTTCCTGATCTGGGGCGCGCGGTGGTCGCTGCGGATCATCAGTTCGGCGAAGGACTTGTCGTCGCGCAGCACGACGTTGAAGCGCGGCTTCAGCTTCTTGATGAAGTTGGATTCCAGCAGCAGGGCCTCGGTCTCGGACGCCGTGACCACCAGCTCCATCGACCGGGTCTGGGCCACCATCAGGCCGATGCGCTGGGTGTGGAACCGGCCTTGCGCATACTGGACGATGCGCTTCTTCAGGCTGCGGGCCTTGCCGACATAGAGGCACGATCCGTCCTCGCCATACATCCGATAGACGCCGGGCTTGTCGGGCGCGCGGCGCGCCTCGTCGGCGATCAGAGCGGCGGCGGTCAGTTTCGAATCGGGGGGCTCCGCGGTCATCAGGCGGGATATAGGGTCAGGAGCGCCGGACCAGAAGGACGCCGGTCAGCCTGGCGCCGGTCAGGCCCCCGGCCAGGATGACGACGGGCATGGCGATCTGGGACGGGGCGATCAGAGACGGGGCGATCGGGGACGGGTTCATGGCCCCTGGCTAGCACGGCCGTCGCCGGATGCGGAGATCGGCTTTCGGCGATCAGCCCGACGCAGGCGGCGACGCTCGGCCCGGTTCGGGGGCGGCGACGGCGGGGAAGCGGCGGGCGGCGTGAAAACAGGGTGCAATCCGTGCACTTCGTCCTGTTCGGACCCGGCGTCGTCGAAAACGGGGTGCAATCCGTGCACTTCGTCCAGATCGGGCGCGTCGGCGGCCAGGGACGACAGGGTCTCGAAGATCTTCAGCCAGCGCATGGCCTCGGTCGCCTCGCCGTCCTCCAGGGCCAGTTGCAGCCGACGGCGCGCCGACACGGCCATGTCGGACAGGGCGATGTCCTCGACCGCCTCAAGTTCGGCGGCGGGATCGTACAGATCGGGGTCGTCCTGATCCTCGCGTCGCCATTTCGCCTTGCGGGCGCGGATGCGAAAGGCCGACAGGCCCAGGTCGTAGCGGCGGCAGACGACGCGCGCCGGCTCGCCCGACAGATAGTCGTCGCGGGCCAGGTCCCAGACCTCCTGCGAACGGACGCGATAGACGGGGGCGGCTTGGGTCATGGGCGGACGCTGCCACAGACCTGCGTCAGAGGCGGACGTGTCTTAGCCGCCCGGGTTCACCACTCGGGATCGGGCGGGGCGCCGTCGAAGATTTCGGCCAGACGCGCGCGACAGCCCCGGTTCGTATCCGCAGGCAGGGCGGAGGGAGAAAACCAGCCGATCTCGGCGATTTCGCCGTCGCCCGCGCGCGGGCCCGTGTCGAAGGCCTCGATGCGGAAGACGACCACATGGTCCCCGGGAAAGAACCGGTCGTTGGCATGGATGGAGACCAGACGCGGCGCCCCGCGCGCGATCAGACCCGTCTCCTCACGCAGTTCGCGCACCACGGCGGCCTGCGTGGTCTCGCCCCGATCCACCCCGCCGCCCGGCAACCACCAGCCCTTAAGATAGGTGTGCCGCACCATCAGCACCCGCCCGTCTCCATCCACCGCCACCGCCCGCACGCCGAGCGTCTTGCCGCGCGTCAGGCGGGACCAGGCGAAGAAGAGGGGACGGGTGAAGGGTTCGACGTGGATGCGCCAGGTCATGGGTGACATTCTGATCATTGACGCCGGGCGTCAACAGCGCCCGGCCGCGCGATGAAACCGCCCGGGCGACCGTCTTTCAGAGCCGGGTTTCAAGATGCCGCAAGCGCCGTCGTAACTTGGTTTCTTGCATTTGCGAACTAGTCGCATTAACAGCGGGGCGGACTTCAAGGATTCGTCATGCGCCGTGATTTGCTGCTCGCCACCGTCTTCGCCCTTGCGCCGGTTTCGGCCTTCGCCCAGTCGCAGCAGCCTGCCGCGCTGGAGGATGTGGTGGTCACGGCGTCGACGCGGGCGCAGCGGGTGGTGGAGGCGCCGGCGTCGATTTCGGTCGTGACGGCCGAGACCCTGGCCAATCGGCCGAACGCGGACCTGACCGACGCCCTGCGGGACGTGGAGGGGGTTTCGGTCAGCGGGTCGTCGAACAGCCAGGACATCTTCATTCGCGGCCTGCCGGGCAGCTACACCCTGGTGCTGGTGGACGGTAAGCGGCAGTCGACACGCGACAGCCGCACGAACGGCAACGCCGGCTTCGAACAGAGCTTCACCCCGCCGTCGGGCGCGATCGAACGGATCGAGGTGGTGCGCGGGCCGATGTCTTCGCTGTATGGATCGGACGCCATCGGCGGCGTGATCAACATCATCACCAAAAAGGTGCCCCAGCGTTGGGGCGGCTCCATCGGCGGCGACTATATCGCCCAGGAGAAGGGCGCGTCCGGCGACTGGCGCCAGGCCCAGGGCTATCTGGCCGGGCCGCTGGTGGAGGGCGTGCTGGGCGCCCAGATCTGGGGCCGCACCTACAAGCGCGACGAGGATCACATCCTGGGCGGCGTCAACGGCGGCGAGGACTGGAACCTGACCGGCCGTCTGGCCTGGACGCCCAGCGCCGACCACGAGGTGCTGCTGCAGGTCGATCGGACCGACGTCCGGCGCGAGAACACGGCCGGCGCGACCCTGGCCGCCACGGCCGCCTCCAACTACAACACCAATGAGCGCACGGCCGCGTCCCTGGGCTGGAACGGGCGGTGGGCCTGGGGAACCAGCGCCCTGTCGGTGCTGCGCGAAGAAACCAAGCGCGAGACCTTCACCCAACGGGCCGGGGATTTCACCAAGGATGCGCGCGCGCCGGAACTGACCAACACCGTCTATGACGCCCTGTTCAACATTCCGCTGGAGGGGTCGCGTCTGGGCGATCACCAGCTGGTGGTCGGCGGCCAGTATATCGAGAACAAGCTGGTCGATCTGAACCCCGGCGTCAGCGCGACCCAGCCGGGAACCTTCACCGTGTGGCAGCGCGCCCTGTTCGTCGAGGACGAATGGCGGCTGAACGACCGTCTGGCCCTGACGGGCGGCCTGCGTTTCGACGACCACGAACGTTATGGCTCGCACTGGAGCCCGCGCCTGTATGCGGTCTGGACCCCGGCGGAGGCCTGGACGATCAAGGGCGGCGTCTCCACCGGCTTCCGCGCGCCCGAACTGCGTCAGGTGGCGAATGGCTATGCCTACACCACGGGCGGGGCCAACTGCTCGGTGGGGCCGAACGGGACGTGCGGCGTCATCCTGGGCGATCCGAACATCGAACCGGAAACCAGCACCAACTATGAAGTCAGCGTGTTGTGGAATCCGTCCACCACCCTGTCCGCCAGCGCGACCGTCTTCCGCACCCGCTTCAAGGACAAGATCGAAAGCGCCATGGTCTATAATCAGGACGGTTCGATCGCGCGGTGGAGCGAGAATCCGAACTACCGCCTGTATTACTGGTACAATCTTCAGGACGCCGATCTGCAGGGCGTCGAGTTGTCGGGGCGTTGGCGGCCCATTCAACGGCTGGGACTGAAGGCCGGCTACACCTACACGGACTCCGAACAGAAGTCGGGAACCTATCAGGGACAGCCGCTGTCGCGCACGCCCGAGCATATGGCCAATCTCCGCGCGGACTATGACGTCGATGCGCGGCTGAACCTCTGGGGCGCCGTCAACTATCATGGCGAAGAGCTGAATGCGGGCCTGCGCGTCGGCTCGAACGGCAAGCCGATCATGGACGGAACCCGGCAACTGGGTCGTCGCTACCCCAGCTACACCACCGTGGATATCGGTGCGAACTGGCATGTGACCCCGGCGGTCAGTGTGAAGGCCGGCGTCTATAATCTGGGCGACGAGGCGATCGACGTCGCCGATTATGACTTCCAGGGCGACGGTCGTCGCGGCTGGATCGGCGTGAACTACAGCTTCTGATGCGCCGCGCCCTGCTCATCGCCGTCTGCGGTCTGGCGGTTCTGGCCGCCGCGCCTGTTTTGGCCCAGCCGACGGCGGCCGCGCGCGTGGACCGGACCATCGCCGATGTCGGCTCCGCCTATTACGGGTTTGAGCGGCTGTCGGTGACGTCCGAGGATGGGGCGCGGGTCTATCGCATCTGGATTGCGATCCCGAAAAAGGCCGCGCCCGCGGGCGGCTATCCGGTGGCCTGGCTGCTGGATGGCGACGCCGCCCTGGCGCGGATCGACGAGGCCCTGCTGGCGCGGCTGGACGCGGGCGATCCACCGGTCATCGTGACCATCGGCTATGAGGGCGACCGGCAGTTCGACGTCCTGGCGCGCGCCTTCGACTATACGCCGCGCCCTGAGGAAGGGCCGGCCGTCGATCCGGCGGGGCGGCCGGGCGGCGGGGCCGACGCCTTCCTGACCCTGCTGCACGACCGCATCACGCCCGAGGTCGCCCGCCGCGTCGCCATCGCTCCCGCGCGCAGCCTGATCTGGGGCCATTCCTATGGCGGGCTGTGCGTGCTGCACGCGGCCCTGACACGGCCGGACGCCTATCACGCCTTCGTCGCGGCCAGCCCGTCGTTGTGGTGGGGCTATGGCGCGGTGCTGAACGATGTGCCGCCCTTTCTGGCGCGGACGTCGCGGCCGGACATGGCCCTGACCCTGCTGGTCGGCGAGGACGAGGTTCAGGGGCGGTCGTCGCGTCCGCACCTGCATCCGATGTGGACCTCGGTTCCCGCCGGCGCGACGCACGATCTGGCCGCGCGGCTGGCCGGCGCCGGGGTCGATGTCCGCTATGCCCAGCTTGCGGGCCAGGGGCATGGCGGAATGCTGGCCGCCTCGCTGATCCCGACGCTTCTTTCCCTGGCCGGCGTGGGCCCGGCGCCTGGAGACTCGCTGACATGAGCGGCCTGACGATCCCCATGCTGTCGCGCCGGTCCGCCCTTCTGGGCCTGGGCGGCCTGTCGCTGCTGACGGCCTGCGGCCCAGCGCAGAAGGCGGCTGCGCCGTCCGACCTGAAGGACCTGCGCGACCGGCCGGTCCAGCCCCTGTCGTCGGGCCAGAAGATCAGCATCGACGATGGCCGCTATCTGATCGCCCTGGCCCTGATCCATCCCGACCCCGTCTCGCTGCTGGCGGCCTGGAGCGGCGACGTGAACCGGATCAGCCCGGACATGTACAAGGCCTATGCCGAGAAGTTCCCGGCCCTGGCGACCCTGCCCAAGATCCCCCGCTCGGGCGAGCCGTTCAATCTGGAGGCCGTGCTGGCCGCGCGGCCGTCGACGGCGGTGGTGTCGACGGAGTCCGGTCCCAGCGACGAACAGGCGGCCCAGTTGCAGGCGGCGGGCGTGCCGGTCGCCTTCATCGACTTCTTCAACCATCCGTTCGAGAACCAGGCCCGCAGCCTGGCCCTGCTGGGCGCCCTGATCGGACGGGGCGAACAGGCGGCCGCCTTCAACGCCTTTAAGAAGGCCCGGCTGGACGCGATCTCGGCCAGGGTGGCGACCGTGCCGATGGACCGGCGGCCCACGGTGTTCCTGGAACCCCACGCCATGATCACGCCGGACTGCTGCAACTCTCCGGGGCGGGGCAATGTCGGCGACTACATCGCCTTCGTCGGGGGGCGCAACATCGGCGCCGACGTCCTGACCGCGCCGACCGGCAAGCTGAACCTGGAATATGTCATCCAGCGCGACCCCGACGTCTATATCGCCACCGGCGGCCCGCACCTGGCCAAGGCCGGCGGCTTCGTCGTCGGGCCGGACTTCACCCCCGAACAGGCGCTGGCGGGCCTGCGCCGCGTCGCGGGGCGTCCCGGAATCTCGACCCTGAAGGCGGTGCGTCAGGGCCAGGCGCACGGTCTGTCGCATCAGCTGATCAACTCGCCGATCGACATCGTGGCCACCGAGGTCCTGGCCAAGTGGATTCATCCCGAACTGTTCGGCGACCTGAACCCGCGCGCGACCCTGGACCAGATCAATCAGCAGTTTCTGGCCGTGCCCTATCGCGGCGCCTACTGGGCCGACCTGACGCCCGCCTGATCCATTTTCCCCGATAGACCAAAGAAGGACTATGCCGATGACCGCCGTTCGTTTCGCCGCCCCCGCCCTGGCCTGCGCCGCCGCCGCCCTGCTGGCCAGCGTCGCCGCGCCCGCCCTGGCCCATACGGCCGCCGCGTCCCAGCCTGCCGCCGCGGCCGCCAGCGCGCCCAGCATCGTCAAGTCGGTGAAGGTCGAGCCCGGCGGCCTTTATGAGATCGTCTTCAATCCGGCCGACAGCAACATCCTGATCGCCGCCGTCGGTCCGCGCGGCGAGACGCGCGGCGCGGTCGCCCGCCTGAGCGCCGACCTGACGCCCGGCCAGTCCATCGACGTCTCGGCCAACCCCCTCTACGGCCTGGGCTTCAACAGCCGCACCCAGATGCTGTACGGCACGGCGACCCGCTCCGGCTCGATCGGGGTCGTGGACGTCAGGACCGGGCGGCTGGTCGCCACCATCAAGGACGGCGACGACGATTCCGCCCACGTCCGCGAGGTCATCGTCGATGAGGGGCGCAACAAGGCCTATGTCACCGTCGTCGGCGGCGAGGCGAACGACGCCAGCCGCCCGAACCAGATCTGGGTCGTCGACGGCGCGACCAACACGATCGAGCGCAAGATCGACGCGCCCGTCGGCGGCCTGACCGGCGCCGCGCTGGACGCCCGCAACAACCGCCTGTTCGTGACGGGCATGAGCTCCAACACCGTCGGCGTCATCGACCTGGCGACCGGCCAGTCCGTCGGAACCTGGCCCACCGGCAGCGACAAGCCGACCAACCTCGTCCTGGATGCACGCGCCAACCGCCTGTTCATCGCCAGCCAGGGCACGGGCGACCTGACGGTCATGAACGCCGCCGACGGGGCGGTGATCAGGAAGGTGGCGACCGGCGAGGGCGCGCTCAGCGTCGCCTACAATCCCGGCGTCGATCAGGTCTATGTCGCCAATCGTCAGGCGGGCACGGTGACGGTGGTGAACGGCGCCGACTACGCCGTGCTGGCCAACCTCCAGACCGGCACCTTCCCCCAGACCATCGCCATCGATCCGGCGACCAACGCCGTCTATGTGACCAACAAGGCGCGGGGTCTGCCGCGCAACGCTCCGGCCGGCACGCCCGTCCCGGTCGATCCGGCCGGCGACACCGTCACCCTGATCCGGCCCTGAGGATGAGCAGGGCGGCGGTTGCGCCTTCGCTGGACTGGAACGGCGAAAACGGGCGGCGTTGGGTCGAGAACCAGGACCGGCTGGACCGGATGCTGGCGGCCTATGGCCAGGCCCTGGGGCGCACCGCCGACCCGGCGGCGGGCGACCATGTGCTGGACGTCGGCTGCGGCGCCGGGGCCACGACCTTCGACATGGCCGGGCGGGTCGGTCCGTCCGGCCGGGTCGTGGGGCTGGATATCTCGGCGCCCCTGATCGGCCGCGCCCTGGACCTCGCCGCCGAGCGGACGGCGAAAAGAGAGGGGGCGGTCGAGTTCCGCCTCGCCGACGCCGCCCTGGCCGACTTCGCGCCCGACTTCGACCGGATCGTCTCGCGTTTCGGCGTGATGTTCTTCGACGATCCGGCGGCGGCCTTCGCCAATCTGCGTGGCGCCTTGAAGCCCGGCGGACGGCTGGTCTTCGTCTGCTGGCGCGGTGCGGCCGAGAACGACTGGACCCGCCTGCCGATGAGCGCGATCCGGCATCTGGCGTCCACCCCGCCGCCCGATCCCGAGGCGCCGGGTCCGTTCTCGTTCGGCGACCGCGCCCGGATCGAGCGTATCCTCGTCGACGCCGGCTATGCCGACATCGATATCCGCCCCTTCGACAGTCCGGTTCATTTCGGCGTGGGCGACACGGCCGACACGGCGCTGGACGACGCGGTCGATCATGCCATCCGTGTCGGGCCGCTGGAGCGGGCCTTGAGGGGCGTGTCCGATACGGTGCGCGCCCAGGCCCTGGCGGCGGTGCGGCTGGCTTTCGTCGACAAGCTGCGCCCCGACGGCGTGTGGATCGACGGCGCCGCCTGGATCGTCAGCGCCCGTCCGATCTAGTCTGTCCGGGCTTCGAGAGAAGCCGATATTTCCCGTCATTCCGGGGCTGAGCGCAGCGAAGAACCCGGAAGCCAGGGGAGTGTCACGGCGCGAACCGATCACACGTCGGAAATGCTCGCCTGGGTTCCGGGTTCGTCCTTCGGACGCCCCGGAATGACGGCGAAGGGGGGGGGCCTAAAGCACCTCGTCGACCATCACCTGGATCTGGCCCCGCGCGCAGGGCTCGACCCGGGCGCGCACCTGCCAGACGTCGGCCAGGACGGCGGGGGTGACGGCCTCGGCCGGGGCGCCCTCGATCCGCACCCGGCCGTCGTTCAGGACCACGATCCGGTCCGACACGCGGGCGGCGGCCTGCAGGTCGTGCAGCACCATCATCACCACGGCCCGGTGGTCGCGGGCATAGTCGCGGGCCAGACGGAAAACCTCCAGCTGATGCCGCAGATCGAGCGCGCTGGTCGGCTCATCCAGCAAGAGAACGCGCGGCTGGCGCACCATGGCCTGGGCCAGGCCCGCGATCTGACGCTGACCGCCCGACAGCCGGTCCAGCCGCTTCAGCGCCAGATCGACCGCGCCGACCTGCTCCAGCGCCGCCAGGGCGCGGACCTCGGCCTGGGCCGGACCGGCGGCGGACGGCGAAGCTTCCAAGGCCGCGATCACCGTTTCCAGCACCGTCAGGGCCACGTCCTGCGGCAGGGATTGGGGCATGTAGGCGACGTGGCGCGCCCGCTCGGCGATGGACATCCGGTTCAGGTCCAGCCCGTCCAGCAGCATCTGGCCCGAGGCCGGCGTCAGGCCGGCGACGGCCCGCATCAGGGTGGTCTTGCCTGCCCCGTTCGGCCCGATCAGCGACACGACCTGCCCCGCCGCCAAGGGCTGCAGGGCCACCTCCGACAGGATGGTGCGCTCGCCATAGCGGGCGGTCAGATGCTGGACGACCAGGCTCATCCCCGCGCTCCGCTGCGGAAGATCAGGATCAGGAAGGCCGGCACCCCGATCACCGCCGTCACCACCCCGACCGGCAGAAGCGCGCCGGGAACCAGCACCTTGGACGCCGCCGAGGCCAGGGACATCAGCAAGGCCCCGCTCAACACGCTGGCGGGCAGGTAAAGCCGGTGATCCTCGCCCACCAGCAGTCGGGCGATATGCGGCCCGACCAGACCGACGAAGCCGACCACCCCGACGAAGGCGACGGCGGCGGCCGACAGCAGGCTGGCGCGCAACAGGGCGAGGAAGCGCAACCGCCCCACATCGACCCCGGCGCTGAGGGCACGGTCCTCGCCCAGCCGCAACGCCGTCAGCGCCCGCGCCGCAGTCCAGGAAAAGGGCAGGGTCACGGCCAGGACGGCCGCCAGCACCGCGACCGACCGCCAGCTGGCGCGCGACAGCGACCCCATAGTCCAGAACACCAGCTGCTGCAGCGCCTCCTGCGAGGCGACGAACTGCACCAGGGCGGTCAGGGCGTTGAAGGCGAAGACCAGGGCGATGCCAAACAGGACGATGCTCTGCACCCCGCCGCGCCGCGCCCGCGCCAGGGCCTGCAGCAGCAGAACCGAGCCGAAGGCGAAGACGAAGGCGTTCAGCGCCACCACCCCGTCCGCCGGCACGAAGGGCAGGCCCAGCCCCAGCACGATGGCCAGCGACGCCCCGAACGAGGCGGCGGACGACACCCCCAGCGTAAAGGGGCTGGCCAGGGGATTGTTCAGCACCGTCTGCATCTCGGCCCCCGACAGGGCCAGGGCCGCCCCGACCAGGATCGCGGTCAGGGCGTAGGGCAGGCGGATCTGCCAGATGATGGCCGCCTCCGAGGGGGTCAGCAGGTCAGGTCGGACAATGCCGGTGACGATCCGCCAGGCGGCCAGACCTGAAGGCCCGGTCGCCGCGTCCAGACACAGGGCCGCCACGCAGGCGAACGCCAATCCCGCCAGCAGCAGGCGCCGATGCAGCCGCTGGCGACGGTGCTGGCCAAGAACCTGACGCGCGAGGTGAGAGGAGGGGAGGGAGACAGTCATGATAAGATTGCGTCGCAATACAATATCGTGCGCCGATAGGCTAGGAACGGATCATGACCGACAACGCCCCTTCCGACTGGACGCCCTGGACCGCGCCTGAATGGCGCACGCGGTCGCTGGCGGGGCCGGACGGTCGAAGGATGGATCTGATGCTGGCCCTGCCGCAGGGCGAGGCCCCGTCCGGCGGCTGGCCGGTGTTGCTGGCCCTGGACGGCGATCGGTTCTTCGCGCCCCTGGCCGGGGCTGCGGCCGCCCTGTCGCGACGGACGGCGAAGACGGGGGTGATCCCGATGGTCGTCGCCGCCCTGGCCCATCGTTCGGACGCGGGCGGGCTGGAGGATCAACGCGCGCGTGACTTCACGCGCCGGCCCAGCGCCGATCCGGCCTGGACGCGTCCGTCAGGCGGCGGGGACGCCCTGCATCGCTGGATCGCGGATCGGGTCCTGCCGATGCTGGCCGAGGTCGCGCCCGTTGACGCGGCGCGTGCTGCGTTGTTCGGCCATTCGCTGGGCGGACTGTTCGTTCTGGAGACGCTTCAGGCCGAGCCGAGCCTGTTCGCCCGCTGGATCGCCGTCAGCCCGTCCCTGTGGTGGTCGACGCCGTCGCCGGACATCGCCACGCCCGCCGTGCTGGTCGGCTGCGGCGAGGCGGAGACCGCGCGCGACATGCGCGACCGCATCGCCGCCTGGGCCGCCGCAAAACCCGATGGCGCCATCTTCAAACAGGCCCCCGCCGCCGATCATGGCGCGGCCCCCTTCGCCCTGATCCCCGACATCCTGCGCCACGCCAGCGGCGCGGAGGCGTAACGGACGTCAGCCCTCGCGACGCCAGGCCGCGACGAAGGCCTGGGCGTTGCGGCCGATCTGTTCGGCGCTCTGACCCGGCTTGAACACCGCCGACCCGATGCCGAAGCCCGAGGCGCCGGCGGCCCGCCATCCGTCCATGCTGTCGGGGTCGACCCCGCCGACCGCATAGACGCGCGTTCCGGCCGGCAGGATGGCGCGCACGGCCTTCAGGCCCTTGGTCCCCGCGACCTCGGCGGGAAACAGTTTCAGCGCATCGGCCCCGGCGGCCAGCGCCACGAAGGCCTCCGACGGGGTGAAAAAGCCGGGCAGGGACAAAAGGCCCAGCGCCTTGGTCTGGCGGATCACCTCGGCGTTGGTGTTGGGGGATATGACCAACTGGCCGCCCGCCTCGGCCACCTGCCGCGCGGCCTCGGGGGTCAGCACCGTGCCCGCGCCGACCAGGGCGCGACCGTCCAGCGCGGCGCGCAGCCGATGAATGCTCTCCAGCGGCTGGGGCGAGTTCAGCGGCACTTCCAGACAGGTGAAGCCGGCGGCGACGATGGCCTCGCCCACCTCCACCGCCTCATCGGGCGTCAGACCGCGCAGAATGGCGATCAGCGGCAGGGCGTCCAGACTTTCGATGGCGACGGGGATCATGCGGATGCGGCCTCGTGAATGCGCCACAGGCCTTGGGCCGTGGCGGCGGCGCCGTCCGCCGTGCGGACGTCGGGAAAACCGCCCAGGGCGAGGGCGGCGGCGTAGCGGCGGCACAGGGCCTCGGCGCCGATCAGGACGACGGGACGCGCCGCCATGCCGGACTGGGCGGCGATCTCGGTCCCGATCAGCAGGCCCGACAGATAGTCCGCCGCCGCCGTCGCCGGCAGACGGCCCGCCAGGCTCTCGATCCTGACGGAAAACAGGGCGGCGGTGATCGCCGGATCGGCCAGGGCGCGCCGCACCCCGTCCGCAAAGGCGCCGTCGTCCACGCCCGGCTCGCCCATGCCGCCGCCCAGGATCGTACCCTTGCGGATGGCGGCGAACAGTTCGCCGGTCATGAAGGTGCGGAAGTCGACGATCCGCCCGGCCTGGGTCTCGATCCATTTGCTGTGGGTGCCGGGGGCGACCACCACGGCGTCGGCGGGCGCGTCCAGGCCCATGACCTGGGTCTCCTCGCCCCGCATCACGTCATGCAGCCGCCCGTCGCGATAGGCGGCGACGCCGGGGACCAGGGCGACGAAGGGCGCGTCGTCCGGCCGCTCGACCGTGCGGGCCAGTTCCGCGATCCCGGCGGGGCAGGGGGCATAGGCCATCTCGCGCCACTTGCCGCGCGCCCCGGCCATGCCGCCCGCCATCACCGGCAGGCCCTCGGTCAGCCAGTCGCCCCCGACCTGTTCCAGCACGGGGCGGAACTGATCGGGCGACAGGCCGCCCGCGCCGCGCGGATCGGACCGGCTGTCCAGCACCGCCCCGCCTTCGGCGATCCGCATGACGCGCAGATTGCTGGTGCCCCAGTCGACCCCGATCAGACGGGCTTGGCCGCTCACCTCACCACCAGATCGTATAGACGACGATCAGGAAGGCCACGACGCCCACGGCCGCCAGGTTGAAGCCCAGCGAGGTCTTGTAGCTGATCTGGTCCAGCTTGATCTTCATCGCATCGGGCTTGGCCGGGGCCAGCAGGGACACGATCACCGCCGCGATCAGCGAGACGACGAAGACCACGCCGACCCGGTTCATGAAGGGGAAGATGAACTGCCCCGTCTCCTGCAGCCACCAGAAGATGGCCGACAGCACGACCGAGCCGATGGCGGCGGTCAGGGCGCCCGCTTCAGACGCGCGTTTCCAGAACAGGCCCAGCATGAAGATGACCACGATGCCGGGGGTGAAGAAGCCGGTGAACTCCTGGATGAACTGGAACGCCTGATCGAAGCCGCCCAGCAGCGGACGGGCGGTCAGGATGCCGATGATGACGGCGGCGACGGCGGCGATGCGGCCGACCGTGACCAACTGATGTTCGGGCGTGTCCTTCCTGATCTTGGCGTAGAGGTCCAGGGTGAAGATGGTCGAGATCGAGTTCACCTTGGACGCCAGCGAGGCGATGATGGCCGCGATCAGGGCGGCGAACACCAGACCCTTCAGACCCACCGGCAGCAGGTTCATCATGGTCGGATAGGCCTGGTCCGGCGCCGACAGATTGGGGGCCAGGATCAGGGCGGCCATGCCCGGCAGCACCACGATCACCGGCATCAGCAGCTTCAGATAGGCGGCGAAGGCGATGCCCTTCTGGGCTTCAGGCAACGACTTGGCGGCCAGGGCGCGCTGGATGATGTACTGGTTGAAGCCCCAGTAGCTGATGTTCATGACCCACAGGCCGCCCAGCAGAACGGCGATGCCCGGCAGCTCCTGATAGTGGGGATTGTCCTTTGACAGGATCATGTCGAACTTTTCGGGGAACTGGGTCAGCAGGGTGTGGAAGCCCGCCACCGCCCCGCCCGCGCCGCCGATGGTCGACAGGGCGATGAAGCCGATGATCAGGCCGCCGCAGACCAGCAGGGCCACCTGCACGATGTCGGTCAGGGCCACGGCCTTCAGCCCGCCCCACAGCTGATAGGCCAGGGCGAAGACGCCGATGGCGACGATGGCGTAATCCTGGTTGAAGCCGGTCACGGTGTGGACGGCGATGGCGCCCAGCCACAGGATCGAGGTCACATTGACAAAGACGTAGAGCAGCAGCCAGAACACCGCCATCACGTTCCTGATCGTCGGGCCGTACCGCTGCTGCAGGAACTGCGGCATGGTCACGATCTCGTTGCGCAGGAAGATCGGCAGGAAGAACTTGCCCACGATCAGCAGGGTCAGGGCCGCCATCCATTCATAGGAGGCGATGCCCAGGCCGATCACATAGCCCGATCCGCTCATGCCGATGATCTGTTCGGCCGAGATGTTGGCGGCGATCAGCGACGCGCCGATGGCCCACCACGGCAGGCTCTTGGACGCCATGAAATAGTCGGTGGAGGTCTTCTGTTCGCCCGCCTTGCCGCGCGACACCCACTGGGCCAGGCCGAAGATGAAGACGGCGTAGATGGCCAGGATCGCCAGATCCAGTCCTGCGAGCGACATGTGCATTTCCCCCTGCGGCCCCTTGGCCGGGGCGTTGTGCATCAGCCTAGGTTAGGGTCAGGGCCGTCGCAACGGATTTTTATATGTGCGCCAGGGTTTCACTCGCGGTAATATGGCGCGTCCGCACCGAAACTCCGCCCTTGGGCGGCATCGGCGCCCACGGCTTGCGACAGGATGCCATGACCGACCACGATCCCGCCGACGACCGCAAATATCGCGCCCCTGCTCTTGAAAAGGGGTTGGACGTGCTGGAGCTGTTGTCGGCGCAGGGCCAGGCCATGACCCCGTCTCAGATGTCGGTCACGCTGGGGCGGTCGGTCAGCGAACTGTTCCGCATGATCCAGGTGCTGGAGTTTCGCGGCTATATCGAACAGTCCTCTGACGGCTACAGCCTGACCAACCGCCTGTTCACGCTTGGCATGACCCAGGCGCCGATCAAGTCGTTGACCGACGTCGCCATGCCGGCCATGCGCGATCTGGCGGCGGCGACCTTCCAGTCCTGCCATCTGGTCGTGCCGTCCGGCGACCAGATCGTGGTGATCGCCCGTATCGAGAGCCCCGGCGACCTGGGCTATTCGGTGCGGGTCGGCTATCGGCGCAGCATCCTGCACGCCACCTCGGGTCTGATGTTCTATTCGCGGGCCAACGAGCGGGCGCGCGACCATCTGCGCAGCCGACTGATCGCCCGGTTCGGCGCTGAGGAAGTGGACGCCTTCGTCGAACGGTCGCTGTCCGCCACACGGGGCGACCATGTCGAGCGCGCCAGCGATTTCGTGAGAGGCGTCACCGATCTGGTCGCGCCGATCATCGGCGCGGACGGCGTCATCGCCACGCTGATCACCCCCTTCATCGAACAGGCCCCGATGCTCTGCACCAAGGACGAGGCGGCCGCGCAACTGGTCGCCGCCGCCTCCGCGATTTCGGCGCAGATGGGCGCCGTTTCCCAGGCTTGAATCCTGAGAATAGACCGTTGACAGCCAACCGGCGGCTCGTCATTTTCGTGGACGGTAACGACTTTCATTTGTGAAAGGTCGATATCCGTCGCGCGGCGGCGGAGCGTCTGGAGGCGCGCGAACGCGGATGGCGGCCATCTATACGGATCTGAAGGACAGGGTCGTCGTCGTCACCGGCGGCGCCGGCGGCATCGGCGCGGCGATCGTGCGCGCCTTTCACGACCAGGGCAGCAAGGTCGGATGTCTCGACTTCGACGTCGCGCGCGGCGAGGCTCTGACGGCCGAACTGGGTGACGGCGCCCTGTTCGTCCCCTGCGACCTGACCGACATTCCCGCGCTGAAGGCCGCCGTGGGCAAGGTGCGCGACGCCTTCGGCCCCATCGACATCCTGGTCAACAACGCCGCCCACGACGAGCGTCACGAGACCCTGGAGGTGACCGAGGCCTATTGGGACGGCCGCATGGCCGTGAACCTGAAACACCAGTTCTTCGCCGCCCAGGCCGTGCTGCCGGACATGAAGGCGGCGGGCAAGGGCGCCATCCTCAACCTGGGGTCGACCTCCTGGATCATCGGCCAGGGCGGGATGGCGGCCTATACGGCCTGCAAGTCGGCGGTGATCGGCCTGACCCGTTCGCTGGCGCGCGACTTCGGTCCATTCGGCGTGCGGGTGAACGCGATCGCGCCCGGCTGGATCATGACCGAGCGCCAGCTGGAGCTGTGGGTCACGCCGGAAACCGAAAAAGACATCTACGCCAACCAGTGCCTGAAACGCCGGCTCGTGCCCGACGACATCGCCCGCGTGGCCGTGTTCATGTGTTCGGACGAGGCCGGGGCCATCACCAATCAACACTATGTCGTCGACGGCGGCTGGACCTGAATGACCGAGACTTCAAAGCCCAAGAGGCCGCTCCGCAGCCGCGCCTGGTTCGACAATCCCGAAAACCCGGACATGACGGCGCTCTATCTGGAGCGCTATCTGAACTATGGGCTGACGCGAAAAGAGCTTCAGTCGAACAAACCCATCATCGGCATCGCCCAGACCGGCTCGGACCTGTCGCCGTGCAACCGCCACCACCTGGTCCTGGCCGAACGGGTGCGCGAGGGCATCCGCGAGGCCGGCGGCATCGCCATGGAGTTCCCGGTCCATCCGATCCAGGAAACTGGCAAGCGGCCGACGGCGGGCCTGGACCGCAACCTGGCCTATCTGGGTCTGGTCGAGAGCCTGTACGGCTATCCGCTGGACGGCGTCGTCCTGACCATCGGCTGCGACAAGACCACGCCCGCCTGCCTGATGGCGGCCGCCACCGTGGATATTCCCGCCATCGCCCTGTCGGTCGGCCCCATGCTGAACGGCTGGCACAAGGGCGAGCGCACCGGCTCGGGCACCATCATCTGGAAGGCGCGTCAGATGATGGCGGCCGGAGAGATCGACTATGACGGCTTCATCGAACTGGTGGCCTCTTCGGCGCCCTCGGTCGGTTATTGCAACACCATGGGCACGGCGACGACTATGAATTCGCTGGCCGAGGCGCTGGGCATGTCGCTGCCCGGCTCGGCGGCCATTCCCGCCCCCTATCGCGAGCGCGCACAGGTCGCCTATGAGACCGGCCTGCGGATCGTGGACATGGTGCGCGAGGATCTGAAGCCGTCCGACATCCTGACCAGGGAGGCGTTCCACAACGCCATCGTCGTCAACTCCGCCATCGGCGGCTCGACCAATGCGCCCATCCACCTGACGGCCCTGGCCCGCCACGCCCATGTCGACGTGCCGTTGCAGGACTGGCAGACCCAGGGGCTGCACGTCCCCCTGCTGGTCAACCTCCAGCCGGCGGGCGAGTATCTGGGCGAGGACTATTTCCACGCGGGCGGCGTGCCCGCCGTCGTCTCCGAACTGATGAAACAGGGGCTGATCCACCAGGACGCCCTGACCGTCACCGGCAAGACCATGGGCGAGAACTGCAGGGACGCAGAGATCGTGTTGCCCGACGTCATCAAGACCTTCGACGCCCCGATGAAGACCGACGCCGGCTTCGTCGTCTTCACCGGCAATCTGTTCAACTCGGCCATCATGAAGCTGAGCGTGATCTCGGACGAGTTCCGCCAACGCTATCTGTCCAACCCCGACGACCTGAACGCCTTCGAAGGCCCCGCCGTCGTGTTCGACGGACCCGAGGACTATCACCACCGCATCGACGACGAGCGCCTGGGGATCACCGAACAGACCCTGTTGTTCATGCGCGGCGCCGGTCCCATCGGCTATCCGGGCGCGGCCGAGGTCGTGAACATGCGGCCGCCCGCCTATCTGATCAAAAAGGGCGTCAGCGCCCTGGCCTGCATCGGCGACGGGCGCCAGTCGGGCACCTCCGGCTCCCCCTCGATCCTGAACGCCTCGCCGGAAGCCGCGGCGGGCGGAAATATCGCGCTGTTGCAGACCGGCGACCGGGTCCGCATCGACCTGAACACCGGCCGCGCCGACATCCTGATTTCCGATCAGGAACTGGCCGACCGTCGCCAGGCCTTCGAGGCCGCAGGCGGCTACGCCTACCCCGCCTCCCAAACCCCGTGGCAGGAAATGCAGCGCGCCGTCGTCGGCCAGCTCGAAACCGGCGCCGTCCTCGAACCCGCCGTCAAATATCACCGCATCGTCGACACCCTGGGCCTCCCGCGCGACAACCACTGACAAGCGCGCGTCGACTATCACGTCCCGTTCGGGGGGGCTAAGAGGTCGTCCTATGGCGCGCGGGAGCAGGGATTCGCGGCCGTGGAATTCTATACCCAGATCAAGACCTCCTATTGCGCGAGCTGACCCATGAACACGCCTGAACTCATCTGGGACATTCAGGCGGAACTGGGCGAAGGGCCGGTGTGGGACGAGGCGCGTCAGGCCGTGTGGTTCGTCGATATCAAGGGGCGGAAACTGCATCGCTATACGCCAGCGACGGCCGAGAAGCGTTCGTGGGACGCGCCCGACCAGATCGGGTTCGCCCTGCCGGCCGAGGACGGGTCGCTGGTCTGCGGGGTGAGGGGCGGGCTCTATCGCTTCCATCCCGACGAGGGAGATTTCTCGTGCTTTCATCCGGTCGAGCAAGACCGGCCGCAGAACCGTCTTAACGACGGCTTCGTGGCGCCGGACGGGTCGTTGTGGTTCGGCTCGATGGACGACAGCGAACAGGTCGAGACCGGCGCCCTGTATCGCTGGTTCCGGGGCGATCTGACCCGCCATGACGACGGCTATGGCGTCACCAACGGCCCCTGCCTCAGCCCCGACGGCCGCACCCTCTATCACCACGACACGCTGAAGAAGACGGTCCTGGCCTTCGATCATCTGGACGGCGCGCTGTCCAACCGACGCGTCTTCGCGGTGACGGAGGGCGGCTATGCCGACGGTCCCAGCATGGACGCCGACGGCGTGCTTCACGTCGGCCTGTTCAACGGCTGGGGCGTGGCGCGTTTTGCGCCCGACGGCGCGCCGCTGACAAAGATCGAGACCCCGGTTCAGACCGTGACCAAGGCGGCCTTCGGGGGGGCGGACCTGCGCGATCTCTACATGACCACGGCCTGGCTGGGGAATGCGGACAAGCGCGCCGCGCAGCCGACCCTGGGCGGGCTTTATCGCATCCGCGTCGAGACGCCCGGATTGCCGCAGAGCCGGATACGCCTGTGATCGCCTTGGCCGCCGGCGACTGGCGCGCGACCCTGGCGCCGGAGCGGGGTGGGGCGATGCTCACCCTGGATTGGCGAGGGCGCCCGGTCTTTCGCCCGACGCCCGAAGACGCGACCGACATTCTGGAGACGGCCTGTTTTCCCCTGGTTCCCTATGCCAACCGGATCGCGGACGGTCGTTTCCACTTCGGCGGTCGGTCCGTGCGGCTGACGCCGCTGGATCGTTTCGCGCCGCACGCCCTGCATGGCGACGGGTGGCTTCTGCCGTGGACGGTGACGCGCCAGACGCCAGAAGAGGTCGAAATGACGCTGGACTGGCCGGGCGATCCTGACGGCTGGCCCTGGCCGTGGCGCGCGGTTCAGCAGGTTTCGCTGGCTGAGGACGGTTTGAGGATCAGCTTGTCCGTGACAAACACCGGCGATGCGGCCATGGCGGCCGGGCTTGGGCTGCACCCCTATTTCCACCGTCCGGCCGACGGGGTCCTGAAGCTGAACGCAACCGGCGTCTGGGCGACCGACGACAGGGAAATCCCCGACCGCCTGGCTCAACCCGCCGTGATCGCCGACTGGTCCCAAGGTCTGGCGCTGAACGCCGCGCCCTTTGTGGACCATGCCTATGCGGGGTGGGACGGCGCGGCTGTCTTGAACGGCGCCGGTCAGCGCGTCACACTGTCGTCCGACGCCAACGCGCGTTGGGTTCAGGTGTATCGCCCGCTGGGCGCGGAGTTCGTGTGCGTCGAACCCGTCACCCATCGCCCCGACGCTCACAACGCCCCGGAGGGCGAGGATCACGGCCTGATCGCCCTGGCGCCGGGACAGACCCTGTCCCTGACAATGCAGGTCCGGGCCGAAGCCGTCTGATCACGCGGCGGCCAGGCCGTCCCAGGCCGGTCATCCGGCCTGGGGGGGAGGCTGGGATCAGCGGCGAGCGCGGCTTTCCAGCTCGCCGATCCGTCGCGTCAGATAGGCCGTGTCGTCGGACGAGGGGGTGGTGCGGCTATAGGCGGCCTCCAGCCGCGTCAGGTCGCCCAGCTCCACGCGGATGTCGGCCGCGTCCGCGCGGGTCACGGCGCCCGAGCGCTCCGCCGTCGTCACGCTGGTTTCCAGATTGGCCAGACGGGTGCGGGCGGGCAGGACGGTGGTCGGCGTCTGACCGGCCGGACCGTCGCCGACGCGCAGGTCCAGCGCATCCAGACGGGCATCCAGATCGGCCCGCTCGGTGGCATTGATCGAACCGTCGGCCTTGTAGCGGTTCTCGATCTGAATCACGGCCTGATAGTCGGCCTTCAGGCGCGTGGCCTCGGTGCGGGTGATGCGGCGCGCGGAAACCGCGGCGTCCACCCGCGCATCGAAGGCGGCGCGGCCTTCCGCGACCGTATTGGCGTCGCCATAGCCAGAAGCGCCTGACTCCAGCGTCTGGGTCAGGGCGGTGTAGCGGGCGTTCAGATCGGCGCGTTCCTGGGCCGAAATTCCGTCGGCGGCGTAGCGGTTCTCCAGATCGACCAGAGCCGTATAGTCGGCCCTCAACCGCGTGGCGGCCGAGGCGGACACGGTTCCGGCGCGCACCCCGGCGTCGACGCGGCCGGTGAACTGGGTCTGGCCATCGCGCAGGGGGCGACCGCCGCGCAGCCAGGCCTGGTCCATGGCCGACAGGCCCAACCGATCGCCGAACAGGGCGCCGACGACCGCGCCGAGGCGGTCCTGGTTGGTCGGCGCCTGATTCTGAGCCGATGCGGCCCCGGCGGTCAGCGTCAGCGCAAGGGCCGTGGCGCCCGCCAGGGCGATACGGATCGAGGCGACGCGGGTCGGGGCCACGCGGGTCGGGGCGATGCGGGTGGAGATCATGGTTTGGAGCCTTCGTGGTTTTGTCTGTCGCCGAAATAACGACGATCACCCCGCTTGGTTGCCACGACGCGGCCAGGGTCGGCTAGCATCCACCGGCCCCTTTCCCCTATGAGAGGCCGATATCCCGTGATCGGACCGTTCTGACGCCATGACCCAATCGCCGCCCCGCATCGGGGGCCAGGATGTCGAAAGCTGGGGCGATCCCGAAGACCCGATCGTGCTGTTGATCGGCCGGCCCTATGACCTGTTCGACGACTGGCGGCGGTCGGTGCGCGCGCTGATGGAGGCCGGTCGTCACGTCCTGATCGCTTCCGCCTTCGATACGGCGGACGATCCGACGGGCGAACTCCGACGGCTGCTGACCGACCTGCCGTCGCGGCCCGCCCTGATCTGCGCCGAGGCGGGTTTGCCGGCCGTGATCCCGGCGCTGCAGGTCACGGGCGCGCCCCTGGCCAGCTGCCTTATGATTTCGACGTCCGACGCGGCGTTCCAGCCGCCTTTGGCGCCGGCGGCGCTGGATCTGCCGATCCAGATCGTGGCGCGCGAAGACGGCGCCGACCCGACCGAGGCGGAGAACGCCCTCGTGCTCGGCTTTCTGGAACGCTGCGCCCCGCGTGAGGCGCTGCATTATCACGCCGGGTCCGACCCGCGCACCCTGCGCGACGCCCTGGGCTGTTTCGCGACGGGGGTGACAGTGGTCACCACCCTGGACGAGGCGGGCCAGCCCATCGGCCTGACCGCCAACTCCTTCTCCTCGGTGTCGCTGGACCCGCCGCTGATCCTGTTCTGCCTGGCGCGGTCGTCGACCAATGTGGAGCGGTTTCGCCAGGCGGCGCATTTCGCCATCAATGTCCTGCACATCGGTCAGCAGCCGACGTCGGGCGTCTTCGCCCGCGCGGGCGATCGGTTCCAGGACGTGGCGTGGGAGACCTGGGACACCGGCGCGCCCATATTATCCGGCGCCCTGGCCAGTTTCGAATGCGCCACGGATCGGATCGTGGAGGCCGGCGACCATCTGGTCTTCATCGGCCGCGTCACCCGCGCCCGGTTCGAGCCGCGCCGCGATCCGCTGCTTTATTTCCGGGGCAAGTATCGGCGACTGCACTTCTCCTGATCCCGACGGATCGCTATCTGTCGCCGCAAACGAGAGGAAACCATTATGTCGTCCGCCGATCCCGTCGTCATCGTCTCCTACGCCAGAACCCCGATGGGCGGTTTCCAGGGCGCGCTGTCGGACGCCAAATCCACCGACCTGGGCGCCGTAGCGGTGAAGGCGGCGCTGGAGCGGGCGGGTCTGGACGCCGCCAAGGTCGAGCAGATCATCATGGGCTGCGTCCTGCCCGCGGGTCTCGGCCAGGCGCCCGCGCGTCAGGCGGGCATGGGGGCGGGGCTTCCCGTCTCGACCGAGGCGACGACCATCAACAAGATGTGCGGATCGGGCATGCAGGCGGCGATGATGGCGCACGATGCGCTGGCCGCCGGTTCGGCCGATGTGATCGTGGCGGGCGGCATGGAGTCCATGACCAACGCCCCCTATCTGATGCAGAAGCACCGGGGCGGCGCCCGCATCGGTCACGACGTCATTTCCGACAGCCTGTATCTGGACGGGCTGGAGGACGCCTACACCCCCGGCAAGCTGATGGGCCAGTTCGCCGAGGACACGGCCAAGGCCTATCAGTTCACGCGCGAACAGCAGGACGCCTACGCCATCGAAAGCGCCAGCCGCGCCAAGCGCGCCCAGGATTCGGGCGATTTCGCCGCTGAAATCACCCCGGTCGAGGTCAAGACCCGCAAAGGGGCGGTGACGGTGGACCGCGACGAACAGCCGACCAAGTCCGACCCGTCCAAGATCCCCAACCTGCGCCCCGCCTTCGGCGCCGACGGCACGATCACCGCCGCCTCGGCCGCCTCGATCTCGGACGGCGCCGCCGCCCTGGTCATGATGCGTCAGTCGACGGCCGAAGCGCTGGGCCTGACGCCGGTCGCCCGCGTGGTGTCCCAGGCCGCCCATGCGCACGAGCCGCACCTGTTCACCACCGCCCCGGTCTTCGCCTTGCAAAAGGCGCTGAAGAAGGCGGGCTGGAGCGCCGACGACGTCGATCTGTGGGAGGTCAACGAGGCCTTCGCCATCGTGCCGATGATCGCCATGCAGGAACTGGGCATCCCCCACGACCGGATGAACGTCAACGGCGGCGCCTGCGCCCTGGGCCACCCGCTGGGCGCCTCCGGCGCCCGCGTCCTGACCACCCTGCTGTCGGCCCTGAAAGCCCACGGCAAGACCAAGGGCATGGCCGCCCTGTGCATCGGCGGCGGCGAAGCCACCGCGATGGGCGTGGAGTTGGTTTAGGGCTGCAATACCCCCAAGCTCTCCAACCAACTCGTGACCTGTGCGGGCCAATCCCTGGTGACGGGATCGGCAGTCGGCCGCATCCCAAAGGCGTGGCCGCCTTTCGCATAAAGCCGCATGTCGACCGGCACTCCGGCATCATTCAGAGCCAGCGCATAGGCCATGGGTTGGCGAACGTCATCGACGGGGTCGTTCATGGCATGGATGATCAGCGTCGGCGGTGCGTCAGGGCTGATCTTCACCCAGGGCGCCAGTTCAAGTTCGTTTCGTCCCTTGCTGGTGTCTAAAACTCGCGCCGTATAAGCGACGATCGCGAAATCGGGCCGCGACGGCTGTCGATCCGCCGCGTCGATCAATCGATAGGTGCGCTCGTCGGTATTGCTAATGTTGGTCACGAGATAGGCGCCGGCGGAAAACCCGATCACTCCGATCTTGTGAGGATCCACGCCGTAGGTGGCGGCATGCTCGCGCAAAAGGCTCATCGCGCGCTGCGCGTCTTCCAAACCTAGCAGAACGTCCGGCCGTCGCTGTCGGCCGTTTTCCCGTGGCCATACTTGTGGCGTTCGGTATTTCAACACGACGCAGGTCATGCCCTCCTGAACGACCCAGTCGCACACTTCAGTGCCTTCGAGGTCCGTCGCCACGGCGTAGAAGCCGCCACCAGGCAGAACCAGCATTGCGGCTCCGGTATTGCGCCCCTTTGGCCGATAGATCGTCATGGTCGGCCGGGTGACATAGCTGGCCCAGTGCCACATCCGGCCGCCGACTGTGGGCGAGCCGTTGCCGGTGGCTTCTGGTTGGTCGCCAGTATCGGGTTTCGCGAGGGGCGCATCTGCGGGCCAGAGCGGCACTTGAGTACCGCCGGAGGTCGGCTGCCAGACACCCTCCCGCTCCACCTTGGGCACCTCAGTCCGCTCCGTAGGACCTTCGACGCCGGTCGTCGTTTCGATATCCGCAGTCGTCTTGCGGATATCGCCCTCTTGCCCACAGGCTGCCACAGCAAAAGCAAGGGCCAGCAAAAAGGATGGGGCCGTCTGGATGCTTTGGAGCATCTGTTGAATTCCTGTCAGGTCAAACAATCAAAAAATTCAGAGCGCTGATCAGCCGGCCACCAGCGAGGCGACATTGTTGCATCGTTGGTCTCAACCGTGCTGCGTGAGACAAAGCTTGATGGATCGGAATCCGGCTCACAAATCGTCAAAATTGGACGTAGGCATGAATGGAGCTAATACCTAGGCATGGATCGCGCCCAACTCCCGCTTAATGCCATGCGCGCCTTTGAGGCGTCGGCGCGACATCTGAACTTCACACGTGCCGCCATCGAGTTGTGCGTCAGTCAAGGTGCAGTCAGCCATCAGGTGGCGCAGCTGGAGACGAAGCTGGGCGTCCGGCTCTTCCGCCGCCTGCCGCGCGGGCTGGCGCTGACGTCCGAGGGGCAGGCGCTCGCGCCGATGCTGGCAGAGACATTCGACAGGATGGGAGCGACGCTGGATAGGTATTCAGGCGGCCGGTTACGCGAGGTGTTGACGGTCGGCGTGGTCGGGACCTTCGCCGCAGGATGGTTGTTGCCGAGGATGGACCATTTCCGTCGCACATTGCCGAATATCGACCTGCGCCTGATGACCAATAACAATCGCGTCGACCTCGCCGGCGAAGGCCTGGACCTCGCGATCCGCTACGGCGCCGGCGCCTGGCATGGCACGCATGCCGATCCGATCCTTCAAGCGCCGCTGACACCTCTGTGCGCGCCTGCGATTTCCGCTCGTCTTGCCGGGCCCGCCGACCTGACGCGCGAGACGCTGCTGCGGTCCTACCGCGCCGACGAATGGCCACGGTGGTTCGAAGCGGCTGGCGTGGCATCCCCGCCCCTGCACGGCCCCGTGTTCGATAGTTCCACCACCATGGTCGCCGCCGCCGAAGCCGGCGCGGGCGTCGCCCTCGCTCCGGCAGGCATGTTCTCGCGCGATCTGATGACCGAGCGGCTGGTCCGACCGTTCGACGTGCAGATATCGCTGGGCTCCTACTGGCTGACGCGGCTGTTGTCCCGCGCGGAAACCGGCGCAATGCGCGCTTTCCGCGCCTGGCTGGAAGCAGCCGTATCCGAAGACAGTTTCAACGCCGTCGCTCAGCCAAGTAATCGCGCTTAACATACCGTTTCGACATCATCGCCTGCGTTGGCCGGTGGACGCCACCGCCCTAAGCCGCGAACGCCGCTCGGATCGGCTGCACCGTCTGGTCCGGCCATTTCAACGGCGGAAGCGCTGGGCCTGACGCCGGTCGCTCGCGTGGTGTCCCAGTCCGCCCACGCGCAAGAGCCGCACCTGTTCACCACCGCCCCGATCTTCGCCCTGCAGAAGGCGCTGAAGAGGGCGGGCTGGAGCGCCGACGACGTCGATCTGTGGGAGGTCAACGAGGCCTTCGCCATCGTGCCGATGATCGCCATGCGCGAACTGGGCATCCCCCACGACAAGATCAACGTCAACGGCGGGGCCTGCGCCCTGGGCCACCCGCTGGGCGCCTCCGGCGCCCGCGTCCTGACCACCCTGTTGTCGGCCCTGAAAGCCCACGGCAAGACCAAGGGCATGGCCGCCCTGTGCATCGGCGGCGGCGAAGCCACCGCGATGGGCGTGGAGTTGATCTAGGTCATCGCCCCAGCGTCATCCTCGGGTGACGCTGGGGCGTCGCCAAGGGCGGACGGCCAAATCTCGAAGACGTGGTCCTCTTTGGGATATTGCCGCATGTCGACCGGCGCGCCGGCGCCGTTCAAGGCCATCTCATAGCGCCTTTGGAGCCGTCTCTCATGACCACAGCCAGCGCCAAGGCGGAGATCGACAGGCCGGTGTCGCGTCAGAATCTCGTGGGCGCCGGGCGCCGAGCCCTGGGGGATGCCGAGACCATCCGTCGTCTTGCCTGACCGCGCGGCTGGTCTCATAGACGCGGCCGTGAACCCGTCCGCTTCTCCGACCCAACGCCGTTACGATCTCGACTGGATCCGGGTCGGCGCCTTCGGCCTGCTGATCCTGTATCATGTCGGTCTGGTTTACGGCGTCTATGACTGGCACGTGCACAGCGCCCACACCTTCGAGTGGATGCGCGAGGCGATCCTGATCACCAACCCGTGGCGGCTGACGCTGCTGTTTCTGGTGTCGGGCGCGGCGCTGCGCTTCATGACCTTGCGCCGCACGCCGCGCCAGGTGGCCCGCGCCCGGTTCGAGCGGCTGGTTCCGCCCCTGCTGTTCGGCGCGGTCGTGCTGGTGCCGATCCAGGCCTGGATCGAGGCGATGGACAAGGGCGGCTGGCCGGGCGGGATGGCGGGCTATGTCGCCTGGATGGCGCGCGAGTTCGGCCCCAGCGGCCTGGCCGACGGGGTGCCGGTCAATCACCTGTGGTTCATCGTCTATATCGCCGCCTACAGCGTCGTGGCGATCCTGCTGTGGCGCAAGGCCGGCCTGATCGAGGGGCTGGGGCGCGGGCTGGAGCGCGCCCTGACGGGACCGTGGCTGCTGATCCTGCCCATCCTCTATCTCTTCGCCATCCGCTACAGCCTGTTTCCCACCTTCGGGATCACCAACGTCCTGCACTGGGACTGGTACAACCACGCCCTGTCCCTGGCGGCCTTCGTCTTCGGCTTCGCCATCGTCGGACGCGAGGATCTGTGGCGCAATATCGAGCGCTGTCGCTGGGTCGCAGCCGGGCTGGCGGTCACAGCCTTGCCGATCATGATGATCCAGGTCTGGCATCCCGGCGCGCGCGCCTTCTGGGACGTGCCGCGACCGCTGGTCTATGCCATCGACCAGTGGTCGACCATCGTGGCCATCCTGGGCTTCGGATCGAAACATCTGCGTGACCGCAGCGGGCCGGTGCTGACCTATCTGACCCAGGCCACCTTCCCCCTCTATCTGGCGCACCAGACCGTTCTGGTCGCCGCCGTCTGGATCATCCGGCCCGCCGCCCTGCCGGCGGGGCTGGAGGCGCTGAGCCTGGTCGCCGTGACCTTCCTGGGCAGTCTGGCGATCTATGAGGTCGTGCGGCGCATCCCCGCCATCCGGCCGTTGTGGGGGCTGAAGCCGCTGGACGACCGTCCCTGGCCGCTGGACCTGAAGGCGCTGCTGAAGCCCAGGCTGCGCTATCACCGCCGCCGTCGCCTGCTGGGCGTGGGCGTCGCGGCGCCCCTTCTGGCCCTGACCGTGGTGGCCGCCGCCATCGCCGCCTACCCCGGCTTCAACAACGCCACCCAGTATCTGAGCGAACTGGGCGGGGCCAAGGCCCAGGCGCCGATCATCTTCAACGGCGGGGTCTTCGTGGCCGGAATCATGGCCGGACTGGCGGGCGTCGGATTCGGTCTGGCGATCTACGCCCTGACCGGGGCGCGGGTCGCGGGCTGGGTCGTCGCCGTCGTCTTCATCCTGGCGGGCGGGGGCATGTCGGCCTCGACCCTGTGGCCCTGGCCCGATCCGCGCCACATGGTCATCAACCTGGCCCTGGGCATCCAGCTGGCGCCGCTGCTGCTGCTGTGGGGCCTGGCGAAACGCCGCGACATGCCGCGCCTCAAGGTCTTCCTTGTCGCGACCTTCGTGATCATGGCCATCCTGACGGTCCTGACCAAACATCTGGTCCTGCCCGGCACGGTCAACGACGCCAACGTCGGCTGGTGGGAGCGGCTGTACGCCATCGTCCTGGTCTGCTGGGTCGGGGTTGCGGCCTGGGTTCTGGACCGTAAACTGCTGTCGGTCGCCACAGAGTCGCCGCCGCATCGCCCGACCGTCGCCGCCTTCGACGTCCCGGCTTGACGAAACCCCCACAATTTTCGGTTTCATCAACATTGCGTGATTGAAACTCGCGCGAATGTGATCGATTATGCAGGGCGTGTTGCAGTGCAGCACTCCGCGTCGCCCCCAGCCCTCGGGACGACATCCGGTTCACTCGGGGGCGACCAGAGCGGCATGAACAAGCTGGCGATCCGGCCTGTCGAACAGGCTGAAATCGAGACGACGATCCACGGCGCGCAAACGCCGTCCTGGTCGTGGCTGCCGGACGAGGCGCGTCTGGCCATGCCGGTGCAGTCGCTGGCGGCGCCCGACGCCGTGGCCGAACTGACGCCCGCGACCTCGCCGCGCACGGTGGCCTTGCGCCGCCTGGCCCTCTTGGCCGGCACCATCGTCATGACGGGCCTGTCCGCCATCGCCCCCTTCTATCTGTATGCCCGCAAGGGCTGGGACGGGACCGAGGTCCTGGCCTTCGGCCTGTTCATGGTGCTGATCACCGCCATCTCCTGCTGGTTCGTCAGCGGCCTGATGGGCCTGTTCGTCATGCTGCGCGGCAAGGATCAGCAGGATCTGGCCTTCTCGCCCCATCCGGCCATGCCGCGCACCCGCACGGCCCTGTTGATGCCGCTGTATAACGAGGACGCCCGCGCCTCCTTCGCCCGTCTGGCCATGATCGACCAGTCCCTGGCCCGCCTGGGCGCCGCCTCGGCCTTCGACATCTTCGTCCTCAGCGATTCGACCAAGGAAGACGCCGCCGCCGACGAGCGTTCGGTGTTCCAGTCGTTCCGCCTGACCGCCAATTCCAAGGCCTTCTATCGCCGCCGCACCGACAACGCCGAGCGCAAGGCCGGCAATCTGGCCGAATGGGTCCGTCGTTTCGGCGGCGCCTATGAGAACATGATCGTGCTGGACGCCGACAGCACCATGGCCGGCGAAACCCTGCTGCGCATGGTCGACGCCATGGAGCGCAATCCCGGCGTCGGACTGATCCAGACCGCTCCGGTCATCATCAAGGCCCGCACCATCTTCGCACGCGTGTCTCAGTATTCGGTGCGCCTGTACGGCCGCGTCGCCGCCGCTGGCCTGGCCTACTGGACGGGTTCGGAATCCAGCTACTGGGGCCACAACGCCATCATCCGCACGCGCGCCTTCGCCGCCTGCTGCGGCCTTCCGCACCTGAAGGGCAGGAAGCCCTTCGGCGGCCATATCATGAGCCATGACGTCGTGGAGGCGGCCCTGATGCGCCGCGCCGGCTGGGCCGTCCACGTCACCGCCTCGCTGGACGGCTCGTGGGAAGAGACCCCGCCCTCGATCACCGACTTCATCCGCCGCGACCACCGCTGGTTCCAGGGCAATCTGCAGCACCTGGGCCTGATCACGGCCAAGGGTCTGTCGCCGATGAGCCGCCTTCAACTGCTGATGGGCTGCATGGCCTATCTGTCGTCGCCGCTGTGGCTGGCGTCGCTGATGGTCGGCCTGTTCATCCAGATGTTCTATCCGGTCGACTGGTCCAGCTTCTTCTACATCCTGAACCCGCAGTTCACGCCCTTCATGCTGGCCTCCTTCCTGTCGGGCATCCTGCTGATCGGGCCCAAGTTCATGGGCGCGGCCCTGGTCCTCAGCCGCCCGGCCGAGCTGCGCGCCTTCGGCGGCCGCCGCGCCATCGCCAAGGGCATGGCGGCCGAGATCGCCCTGTCCGCCATCCTGGCCCCCATCCTGATGGTCGCCAACACCAAGGCCTTCCTCCAGATCGTTTCGGGCCACGACACCGGCTGGTCGACCCAGCAGCGCGAGGCCGACGGCCTGGCCTGGTCCGACGCCCTGCGCGCCATGCGCTGGCAGATGATCGCCGGCGTGGGCTTCCTGATCCCGCTGGCCGTCCGCCCCGACCTGGCCACCTGGTTCGCCCCGATCGTCCTGCCGCTGCTGCTGGCCGCCCCGATCGCGGTCTGGACCTCGCGCGTCCGTTCGGGCGACGCCCTGGCCAGGAAAGGCTTCCTGGTCACGCCGGTTCAGGACGGCGTCAGCGTTTCGCCGGCCGTGCTGCACACGCCGCGTTCGCCGCTGCGCGCGGTCGCCGGCAGCGTCCTGGCCCCCGTCGCCGCCCCCGCCATGGTCCCGGCCCGCGCGCCGGAGCTGTAAGGGTTTTCACCGATGCGTGGCGGCCACAGTGTCGCCACAACCGTTACGGTCAAGCTCGACGCGGAGGCGACTTGGCATCACCTTCGCCTTCTGACCTTTCCGAGGAGATGTGATTCCATGGCCAAGTCGAACGGTTCCGACGCCAAGCCCGACCTGCGGCTCGTCGCTGCCGAGGCCGAAATCTACGATTTGATGAAGGCGCCCGAGACCACCGCCGACCGCGTCAAACGCCTCCAGCTCGAGGCCCACGCCCTGGCGCTGGAAGAGATCGAAGCGCTGGAGAAGCTGTTGCTGGCCGCCGCCGCCAAGGCCAAGGCCATCGCCGACGGCGGCGACGCCTATCCGGTCGGCGCCCGTGAGATCGCCTCGCGCCTGGCGACCGACCTGCCCAACCGGGCCGAGACCATCCGAACCATCATCCATCGCGTCAGCTGAGCGTCGGCCGGGAACGCCGGCCGCCCTCGACCGCTTCCTAAGGCTTCAGCCTTCAGGAAGCCTTCGATGACCGACACCGCCCGCGCCGACGCCGTCGCCGACCACGAACGCGCCATCCAGCGCGACATCGACGCCAAGGACGGCCGGTCGGGCGACGCCGCCTCGTCCGGCGCGGTCCAGGCCGGGGCCCGCCTCTATCCCGAACCGCCCTTTCCCAAACAGCATCAGACCAAGCCGGGCGACGAGGCGGCGCTCGATCCCGCGCCCCTCTATGACGCGCCCTTCTGGAAGGGCTCCGGCAAGCTGGACGGGTTCGCCGCCCTGATCACCGGCGCCGATTCCGGCATCGGCCGCTCGGTCGCCGTCCTGTTCGCGCGCGAAGGCTGCGACGTCGTCATCTGCCATCTGGACGAAGACGCCGACGCCGAAACCACCAAGACCGCCGTCGAGGCTGAGGGTCGCCGCGCCGTGGTGCTGAAGGGCGACGTCTCCGACCCCGCCTTCGCCGAGGCGGCGGTCAGGGCCACGCTGGACGCCTTCGGCCGCCTCGATGTCCTGGTGCCCAACGCCGCCTTCCAGGAACACGTCAGCGCGTTCGAGGACCTGACCTACGAGCATTTCGACCGCACGCTGAAGACCAACCTCTATGGCTATTTCAACATGACCAAGGCCGCAGTCCCCCATATGCGGAACGGCGGCGCCATCGTCATGACCGGCTCGGTCACCGGGCTTCAGGGCAACAAGGATCTGCTGGACTATTCGCTGACCAAGGGCGGCATCCACGCCTATGCACGCTCGCTGGGCACGCATCTGGCGCCGCGCGGCATCCGCGTGAACGTGGTGGCTCCCGGCCCGGTCTGGACCCCGCTGAACCCCGCCGACAAGGACGCCGAAACCGTGTCCGAGTTCGGCGCACAGACGGTGATGAAACGCCCGGCCCAGCCCGAGGAGATCGCCCCCGCCTACGTCTTCCTGGCCTCGCCCCAGATGTCCAGCTACATCACCGGCGAAATCCTGCCGATCATCGGCGGCTATTCGGGCGGGTAGGGAACGCGCCTGCCTGCCGTCCCGTCATCCTCGCCGCGCGGGCGGGGATGACGGGCTTCGTGAAGCCGACTTACGCCAGCACGTCGTCGTAATCGGGATGCCGTTTGTGCCAGGCCACGGCATAGCTGCATTGCGGATACAGCTTGATCCCCGTCTCGCGGGCATGTTCGGCCAGGGCCTGCATGAACCGCCCCGCCGCGCCCGATCCACGCAGGGTCTGATCCGCCTCGACGTGCAGGATCATTCGGGCATCGCCGCGCACGGCGTAATCGGCCCAGACCTGGCCATCGCCGCCATCGCTCTTGAAGGCCTGTTCAAAGCGGTTCTCGTCCGCCTTGTCGATCAACTGTCCCTGACCGTCGGTCATGCGTCGCTCCTGTTTTGAAGCATCAACCATCGACCGGGCCGCCGCGTTCCCAGGCCCCTCAGATCGGCCGGTTCTGCACCAGATTGATCAGTCCCAGCACGCTCTTGACCGTGAACCAGATCGAAAGCGCCAGAAGCGCCAGACCGAACACGAAGAGGGTGACGACCCCGATCCCGATCGCCATCAGGGGAATACTGACGAACACGCCCACCCAGGCCGCGATGGTCCACCAGAACACCGACCAGAACAGGGCGATCTGCGCGTCGACATGCTGGCGCGCCACGCCCGTCGCCGTGCCGCGCGTGACATAGGACACGACCAGGCCGATCAGCACCAGCACGTTGGCGCTGGGGATCGACAGGATGAACAGCGCCCAGGCGACCAGGGCGCCGACCTTGCCTTCCGGCTCGCGGCCGGTGGAGAAATCGGGGGCGTCGGTCATGGTGATCCTGGGTCTAGAACAGCCAGCTGCGGGGCCGGGGAACGGCTTGGCCGCTCTTCAGTTTCAGCACCCCATAGGCGCCGCGCGCCAGAATCCAGATCGCGACGGCGAACAGGACGATCACCCCGATATTGACCACCACCAGCCCGGCGCCGATCAGGGCCGTCGCGATGGCGCCGAACACCGTCCGCCTCTGATACTGGGCATGGCTGGTTTCCAGCGCATCGGTCGCCGTGTCGCGCCGCATCACCGCCAACAGCGCCAGCAGGCACGAGGCGCCCAGCGTCGGCACCGCCAGCAGGATCAGCACATAGACCGCATACAGCCGCATGGGCGCGGCCGGTCCCGGAACGCGGTCAGGCGCGCGCGACGTCTCGGCCCGCATCTGTTCGCGCACGGCGGCGTGGGGCGCGGCGGCGCGCGGCGGCGAATGGGGGGCGAAACGGGCGACGGGCTGCACCCCCTCGCTGCGGTCGAACGGTCCAGGCTCGGGTGGGAGGCGCTGGGGCGACAGACGTTCGGGCGGCAGGGGCGGATCGAACAGGTCCGGCTCGTCGTCGGGTTCCGGCGCCGCGACTGGCTCCGCTGCGCGCGCCCGCCCGGCCAGAGAGGCGGGCGAGACGAAGCCGACGTGCGCGTCGTGATCGGTCTCGTCCTGCGCTTCGGCAGGGGTCTTGGGATCGCCGGGCTCGGCCATGAACAACGCTTCTCTCACGCCGGACGCCCGGCTGAACTGATCGGGGCGACAATGGCGGTCGATGCGGCGCGAAGCAACCGGCCTTCGCCTCTAGCGCCCCAGCACGATCTCGCAGCCCGGCGCCGCGACGGCCGTCAGGGCGCCCGGCTTTTCGATCCGCACCGTGGCCCGCCGCACCCGTGCGTCCTCCAGACAGGCGCGCGCCAGACGTTCGGCGAAGGTCTCCACCAGGCCCACATGCCCCGCCTCGGCGATGGCGCGCGCCGCATTGGCCACAGTCTCATAGTCGATGGTGTCGCCCAGCCGCTCGATGGGGCGCGGCTCCAGCTCCAGCGTCACATCGATCACCAGCCGCTGCAACCGCCCGTGTTCGTGGTCATAGACCCCGATGCCCGCCTCAACCTCCAGCCCGCGCACGAAGACGCTCAGCCGTTCGAACCGCACCGGCTCGGGCGCCGGGAACGGCGAAACCTGCGACGACTGGACCACGCGGCCTACTCCTGGATGTCGGGGGTGCGCCAGGCCAGATGCTGGCCCCCGTCGACGGCGATCATCTGGCCCGTGACCATCCGGGCGTCAATCAGCCACAGCACCGCCTCGGCCACCGCTTCCGGGCTACCGGGGGTTTCCAGCAGGGTGGCGCGCGCCTCGGCGGCGAATTCCTCTGGCGTCTGATGGATGGACGGCAGGGTCGGCCCCGGCCCCACGCCGTTGACGCGGATGCCCGGCGCCAGGGCCTGGGCCAGGGTCTGGGTCGCCCACCACAGCCCGTTGCGCGAAAGGCTGTAGGAGAAGAAGCGCGGGTCCGGCTTCAGCACCTTCTGGTCCAGCAGATTGACGATGGCGCCTTCGACAGCCTGGGCCGCGAACGCCTCGGCCAGCACCAGCGGCGCCCGCAGATTGGTCTCGATATGGGCGTCCCAGCTTTCGCGCGTCAGCCCGCCGATCCGGTCGTCCCGAAACACCGAGGCGTTGTTGACCAGAACCGTCACCGGCCCCAGCGCCTCGGCCGCCGCCGGGATCAGCCCGCGCACCCGCGCTTCGTCCGCCAGGTCGGCCTGCAACAGACAGGCGCGCCGCCCCAGGCCCGCGATCTCCTCGGCCAGGCCCCGCGCCTCGTCGCCCGACGCATGATGGTGGATCGCCACATCGAACCCGGCCCGCGCCAGCCTCAGACAAATGGCCCGTCCGATCCTGCGCGCCCCACCCGTGACCAGGGCGACGCCCCGCCCCGGACTGGCGACGGCCTCAGTCAACCCGACCGAACTCGAACACATTGAAAGCCGCGATGACGGCGATGAAGCCGAAGATAATGCCGAGCGCCAGCATGATATGCTCCTGTTGTCCCCTTGGCTTAGAGCGGGACGGGGCGGGGTTCAAGCGAGCTTCTTGGGCGCGCTACAGCGCGGCGGCCCTATAGTCCGACATAGGGTGCGCCGGTTCTCCAAATGTCATCTCGCCCGCCTGCAGCGAAATCCCCTGGCGCAAGGTGCAGTGGGCAGGGTCATCGCCATCGCGGCTTCGTGCGCCAAATGATCGATTGGATCATCACGCGCCTGCCGGGCGTCAGAAAATCAGTCCTGCCCGAGCCCCAACGCCTTCAGGGTGGCGGCGATACTGGCGTCTTGTTCTGCGCGGTACAGGGTCATCTCGTCCTGGACCGGGCGACCCAGGGCGGTTTCGAAAGCGGCGCGGGCGGGATCGACGTCATAGGCGATCTGGCGGGCCTCGGCGCCCAGGTTGGACTGGAAGATGCCGGCCGCGCTGACGGGCAGGAAGTCCTCGTAGGTGATCGGCTCGGCGACGACGCAGCCTTGGGCGATCAGGGCGTCCAGGTCGGCGGTTTCGACCCGTGTCGCCAGCCCCTGCGGCGTCGGACGATAACGGAACCAGGCCAGTTCGCCTCGGCGCAACCCATCCCAGTCGTCGGGCAGGGCGGAGAAGTCCCTGGTCGCCAGGGCCTGATCGTACAGGGCGCGGCCGGAGGGCGTCAGGGCGCAGCCGCGTTGCTCGATCTCGCCGAAGCGGGCGGTGTGGGCGCCGGCCGTGGGGCCGTCGGCGCCGGGGAAGGTGATCGCCTCCTGCAGGGCCTTGAAACTGGTCTGGCGCAGCAGGATGGGGCAGGCGCGGGCGGGCGGCCCCTCGATGGTTTCCTTGGGCGCGATGCCGCGCGCGGGCATGGCGGCCTGGGCGGCGTCGATGTCCAGGGTGCGCGGCGTCAGATGGTTGATGTGCGGCCCCTTGAAACTGACCACGTCGGCGATCAGCCGGTGCGCCGCGACCAGCCGTTCATAGGTCGTCGCGCTGACCGTCGCCTCAGCGTGCCAGCGGAAGGTCTCCAGCAGTTCGGCGACGAAGCGGTCGGCCTGATCGGTGTCCAGCCCGCCCTCGCGCTCGGCCGTCTCGATCAGCGCGCGCGCTCCGGGGGTGAAGATGTCGCGCCGGGCCAGGGTCTCGCCGGCTTCGGCCCGCAAGGCTTCGTCCTCGATAAGCTCCAGCCGCAACAGCGAGCAGAAGACCCGAAACGGATTGCGCGCCAAGGCCGCCGGATCGACCGGCCGGAAGGCGGTGGAATGCACCGGCACCCCCGCCGGCGCCAGATTGTAATAGCTGACCGGCGCCATCCCCATGACCGCGAAGGCGCGGGCGATAGTCGCCAGTTCGTCCGCCGTGCCGACGCGGATGGCGCCGTGGCGTTCCTCCGACAGCCGGGCCAGTTCGCCCGAGGCCGCCAGCCGGTCGGCGCCCGCCGCATCGGCTTTCAGCACGGTCGCATTGATGTCCGCCACCAGCGTCAGCAGATCGCCGTACTGCGGCACCTCGGCCCGGTACAGGGCTGACAGGGCGGCCGAGAACCGGCTGCGGATATCGTCGGGATGGACGAAGGCGGACATGATGGCTCCCACGGTTTCGTCGCTCATAAGCCGGTCGGCCGCCGGACGAAACCCGGCGGCCGCATCGGATGGATCAGGCGTCCACGCCCACGCCGATGGGGCAGACCACGCCCGTCCCGCCGATGCCGCAGTATCCGGCCGGGTTCTTGGCCAGATAGCCCTGATGATAGCCCTCGGCGTAGAAATAGTCGCCGGTCGGTTCGATCTCGGTGGTGATGGCCCCGCGCCCGGCCTTCGTCAGGGCGCCCTGGTAGGCGTCGCGCGAGGATTGCGCCTCGGCCTGCTGTTCGGCGTTCAGCGTATAGATGGCCGAGCGATAGGTGGTGCCGACGTCGTTGCCCTGGCGCATGCCTTGGGTCGGGTCGTGATTCTCCCAAAAGGCCTTCAGCAGTTCAGCATAGGTGATGACGGCCGGATCGAACACCACCTTGACCACCTCCGTATGACCGGTGCGGCCCGTGCAGGTCTCCTCATAGGTCGGATTGGGCGTGATCCCGCCTGAATAGCCGGCCGAGGTCACCCACACGCCCGGCAGCTGCCAGAAAATGCGCTCCACGCCCCAGAAACAGCCCATGCCGAAAATCGCCGTCTGGAAACCTTCGGGATAGGGGCCTTTCAGCGGATGGCCGTTGACCACATGGTTGGCGTCGGTGGCCAGTGGCTCGGCGCGGCCGGGCAGGGCGGTCTCGGGCGTGGGAAGTTCGGCGCTTTTCTTGAACAGCATGGGCGGGTCCCTCATCGGAAAATGGCTTTGATCTCATATGGGGATGCGAGAGGCGCTTGCCGAGGGGGCGAGGGTGTTCTATCAGGCCCGCCTCCCGCCGGATCGACCTCCGGCGGCGCGCACGAGCTGGCGTGAAACGGACAGGTGGCGGAGTGGTCGATCGCGCACGCTTGGAAAGCGTGTGTAGGTGAAAGCCTACCGAGGGTTCGAATCCCTCTCTGTCCGCCACGCACCCTAGCAACTCCTCTTGCTCTGCATCGAAACCTCTAGGCTCAGGACCCATTGATGTGAGGTGCGCGATCTGATTCAGGCTCCTGAGGAGTCTGGATATGAGCGACCTATATTGGCTTACAGACGAGCAGATGGCTCGGCTGGAACCTTCCTTCCCCAAGAGCCACGGCAGGCCCAGAGTGGATGACCGCCGGCTGTTGAGCGGGATCATCTTCGTGAACCGCAACGGCCTGCGCTGGCGGGATGCGCCGACGGCCTACGGGCCGCACAAAACGCTCTACAATCGCTGGAAGCGGTGGAGCGAGGCAGGCGTGTTCGTTCGAATGATGGAAGGGCTGTGTGGCGCTAAGACCGAGCGTCGCACTGTGATGATCGACGGGACCTACCTAAAGGCGCACCGCACGGCTTCGAGCCTAGCGGTAAAAAAGGGCCTCGGGCGACTGATCGGTGGCACGAAAGGCGGGATGAACACCAAACTCCACGCTGTGACCGATGCCAACGGACGGCCGATCAGCCTGTTCATGACAGCGGGTCAGGTTGGCGACTACACCGGCGCCGCCGCCCTGCTGGACAGTCTGCCCAAGGCGCAATGGCTGTTCGGCGACAGGGGCTATGACGCAGACTGGTTCAGGGACGCCTTGCAGGCCAAGGTGATCACGACCGGCATCCCAGGCCGCAAAACCCGAAGCGATCCATCCGCTACGACAAGCGCCGCTACAAGCAGCGCAACCGCATCGAAATCATGTTCCGCAGGCTGCAGGACTGGCGGCGCATCGCCACCCGCTACGATCTGCCCCACCGTCTTTCTGTCCTCCATCGCCTTGGCCGCTATCGTACTCTTATGGCTATGATTCCTGAGCCTAGGGGTCGTATCTCTGCCTGTTCCACATATCTGGCGATGACGAATGCCGACAGCGAACAGACATATCTTTTCGCGCCTGAGCGTCATTGTCAGAAATCAGACCGGCAGTTCGAATGCGGCTTAGTCCCTCACGGTAACGCTCTTGCCATAGATGCGATTGGGTCTCATCTAGCCGGGATCATTGCGTCTTCGCCCACGGAAGGTGGCCGATTTGCCAGCCTCTTCCGATCTCCTGCGACTGTTTCAAGATCACCGATCCGGGCTTGTCGAATATGTCGCCGTCATCCTGCGCGATCCCGGGGCCGCGGAAGATGTCGTGCAGGACGCGTGGATTCGATTGCAAGGTTCGGAAGGTCTAGCGGGCGCGGATCGTCCCGAAGCCTACCTTTACCGGACAGTGCGCAATCTGGCCTTGGACAGGCTTCGTCGGCGCAGCTTCGAACAGAGGCGGTTCGTTGGTGATGAGCTATCTCTGGCCACGGCGCCGGAACCTGTCCCTGGACCAGAAGCCGCCGCCGTTTCACGCGACGCACTGCGCCGGGTAATGACCGTTATGTCGGAGATGCCGCATCGGATGCGGACGGCTGTCGCCATGCACCGATTGGATGGCGCGCGCCTCAAGGACATCGCCGAGAGTCTTGGCGTGTCCGTAACGACCGCACACCAACTCGTCGTTGAGGGTGTCGAGCGCTGCCGTGCGGCTTTGCGGGAGCATTCGGAAAAATGACAGCCATGGGGGAAAAACCACGACGTCCATACGTCTTTTCTCTAAAGCGCAATCTCCTTGGACTGCGCGCTATGCCCTCGGGCCCCGGGACTGTCCGATGAGCCTTGACGCTGAAGTTCGCCGCGGAGCCGACCAAGAGGCGACCGACTGGCTCCTCCGCCTTCGTGAGGCCGAGGATGCCGAAGTCTATGAGGCGTTCGAGGCTTGGATTGTCGCCGCGCCGGCCAACGCTTCGGCCTGGGCCGAGCTGGGGCGCGTCTCGCAGACCATGACTGTGGCCCTGGAGCAGGCGGGGGCCGCGCCAGCGCGAACCTTGGGGATGGTTTTCCAGCGTCGAAGAAACGCGACAGCCCGGGGCCGCCAGATTGGTCCCAGGCTCACCCGTCGGACAGCGGTTGCAGCCGTCGCCGCCTCGATCGCGGCGATGGTCGCCGTGGCGGTCGCGCCGGACGCCGTTCTCAGCATCCGTTCCGACTACATGAGCGGCGTTCACCAACTCTGCACCGTCCAGCTTCAGGACGGCAGCGTCCTGACCCTGGCGCCGCGCAGCGCGGTGTCGGTCGACTTCGAGGGCGAGACGCGCCGGGTCCGCCTGCTTCGTGGCGACGCCTATTTTGAAGTCGCGCGCAATCCGGATCGTCCATTCACAGTATCGTCCTCGCGCCTCAAGACGACGGTCCTCGGCACCGGCTTCGAGGTGCGTTCGGCTTCCGACCAGCCTTTGGTCGGAGTTCGGCACGGCAGGGTGCGCGTTCAGGCAGAGACAGGAGCCAGTCGTGAACTGACAGCGGGCGAGGGGGTCCATCTGGGCCCCACGGGAGATCTGCAGCCGTTTGCAACCGATCCCGAGAATGTCGCGGCCTGGCGCCGCAAGCAACTGATCGTGGAAGGCAGGCCCGTCGCCGAGGTCGTCGACGCGCTGCGGCCCTGGTACGGCGGGGTGATCCTGGCGCGGGGCCATCGCCTCAATTCGGATCGCGTCACGGGGGTTTATGACCTGAACGATCCGGTCGGCGCACTGACCGCCCTGTCGCGCGCCAATGGCGCCTCGGTGCGGCGCATCTCGCCCTGGATCATGACGATTTCTTTCGACTGATCCCGCCGGCTTCCAAAAAGAACGGATTTCTTCCGAAACACGGCCGGCCTCGTTCGTCCTTGACGTGTAGGCGATGCAGTTGCGTGGCATTTGCATTGTGATCCGAATAATGGAGCGCGGGGCGTGACAGTTTCAAACGAAGGCATTCTTAGCGGCCGCCGTATCGGCGCCTTGGGCGGGATGCTCATGGCGAGCACGGCCATGATCGGTGTCCTCGCCGTGGCCGCGCCCGCGGCGGCCCAGACGAACGCCGCCGTCGCTGCACGTGACTTCAACATCCCCGCTCAGTCCCTGGGGGCCGCGCTGACCGACTTCGGCCGGCAGTCGGGCCTTCAGGTCAGCGTCGACGCGGCTGCGATCCGGGGCGTGTCGTCGCCCGGCATCTCGTCGAACGCGGGGCCGATGCAGGCGCTGGGACGTCTGTTAGAAGGTACGGGCTTCACCTACCGCCTGAACGGCAATGTGGTCACTCTGGAGCGGGCGCCACAGGTTTCGGGAGACGCGATCCTGCTGGGAACGGTGCGGGTCCAGGGCGCGGACGAACAGGCCGGGACCGTTGGCGCAGGGGCGCAGGCTGGTCCGGAGGGCGAGGATCGTCCGTATCGAACGGCTGGATCCAGCGCCTATATTTCGCAGGACAGGATCCAGCGGAACCGCGGCGTCTCGACGGGCGACTTCCTGAGCGGCACGCCCGGCGTCCTCAACGGTGACAACCGCAACTCCGGCGCCCTGGACGTCAATATCCGCGGCATGCAGGGCATGGACCGGGTTCCAGTGGTGATCGACGGCGCGCTCCAGCAATCCACCGTCTATCGCGGCTATTCCGGCGTGGCGGGGCGCACCTATCTGGATCCTGATCTGCTGGGCGACGTCGTCATCGAAAAGGGGCCGAGCGCCGCCGCGGACGGGGTCGGGGCGACCGGCGGCGTGGTGCGGGTCAGCACCATCGGCATCAATGATCTGGTCGCGCGAGGTGGTCGTTTCGGCATGCAGGCGCGGGTCGGTGTGACTGGAAACACCGTGGCGCCGCCGCCCGTCGCCACGCCGGGAACGGGGACTGGCGCGCCCGAGCGCTTCGACCGTCCGGACGCCCTGGACTTCAGCGACGGCAAGAGCGTGAGCCTGGCGGTCGGCGGCCGTTTCGAGAGGTTCGATCTGGTTGCGGCCTATGCCCATCGCAAACTGGGCAACTATTTCGGCGGCGAGCACGGGATCATACCGCCGGGCGGAACGGGCGCGCTGGGCAATGTCCTGCAACGCTACAATTTCGGCGAGGAGGTGCTCAGCACTTCCCAGGACAACGTCTCCTACCTGTTGCGCGCGATCATCCGTCCGACCGACGAACAGGCGCTGGACCTAGCCTACATGCGCTATGAGAGCGACTTCGGCGAGATGATGCCGTCGCAGATCATCCGCTTCGGCGGGGCGCTTCAGGCGCCGTTGAGCCGCACGGAGGTCGACACCTATACGGCGCGGTATCGCTACAAGCCCCAAGACAGTCGTCTGATCGACCTGCGCGCCGACGCCTGGGCGACCCAGAACTACACCCGCATCGAGACCCTGTATCGCTATTCCTGGACCACCGTGCCGCAGGACGCGGCCTATATGAGCCAGTCGGACCGCTGGGGCCTGAATCTGTCGAACACCTCGTCGCTCGATACGCCCTTGGGCGATCTCAAGCTGAACTACGGCGTTTCCTACACCCGTGAGGAACTCTCGGCGCCGGACGGCTGGGAAAACTACAAGAACAACTCCGGATATACGGCGTTCGTCGAACCTCGCGACGGCTGGCGCGATGAATACAGCGCCTTCATCGCCGGCGAGGTGAAGCCCTGGGACTGGCTGACCCTGAACGGCGCGCTGCGATACACCAAGGCGGAGTCGCAGGATAACAGACTGACCAGCGTCGGCGACGTCACGGGCTATAACCACGAAGAGAGCGACGGGGTCGCCCCGATGCTGTCGGCCCTGGCCGAGGTGGCGCCCGGGTTGCAGGTCTATGCCCGATACTCAGAGGCCATCCGCCCGGCCAGCCTGTTCGAAGCCACGACGGGCTTCAGTCTGTACGCCATGCCCAACGTCGATCTGCGTCCCGAGCACGCCCGGAACATCGAGTTCGGGGTCAACTACCAGAAGGATTCCGCCTTCCTTGCCGGAGACGTGCTCCAGACCAAGATTTCGGTCTTCTCGAACCACATCGACGACTATCTGACCCGCGGCGGCCTCAGCATCTACAACATCGACCGGGCCGAGTTCCAGGGTCTGGAGTTGAGCGCCCGCTACGACACGGGCCGTTTCTTCGGTGAACTGGGCGCCACCCTCTATACCCATACCCAGTTCTGCGACAAGGACGGGCTCTGCTCGGAAAGCAACACCACGAACGGGTATAGCCCCGCGCATATTCCGCCCAAAGAGGCGGCGTCCCTTACCGTCGGCGCGCGACTGCTGGACGAGCGCCTGACCTTGGGCGCGCGGTATAACCACGTCGGAGATCGTGAGGCGACGATTCTGACATTCGCGAGCTCGCTCACCGTCATCGACTGGCAGCCGTACGATCTTGTGGATCTGTGGGCCGCCTATCGTATCAACGACAACCTGAGCCTGGACTTCGCCGTCGATAACGTCACCGACCAATATTACATGGACGCCCTGACTCTGGGCCTGATGCCGTCGCCGGGCCGCACCTTTAGACTGTCCTTGACCAGTCGTTTCGGCGGACCTCCTCAGCGGGATTCCCTGTCGCGCCGTGCCCGCTCCGTCGCGGATGTTCTGGACTCCGGCGCGGCCTGGGGCGAGTTCGACGGGGACTGGTCCGGATTCAGGCTGGGCGTGGTCGGTGGTCATGAGTGGCTGCAGAGCCAGGGCGAGACGACATGGGGTGACGGAACGGCGAACGCGATCGCCGCCAGCGAATCGGCCGACATTCGCGCCGATGACGCCCGGATCGGTCTCCTGGCGGGCTATGATCGGCAGTTCGGCCGCTGGGTCGTCGGCGTCGAGGCGGACGGGTCCTGGGGACAGCCCAAGACCAACCAGTACGCCATCTCGACGGAGGTCCAGATGATCCGTTTTCCCGACGGAACGAATGCGTACCCCGACGAGGCGCGGATACAAGCCGGGACCGTATATGAGTTCGACTGGACGGCCGCGCTGCGGGCGCGGATCGGCTACGCCGTCGGGCGAGCCTTGGTCTATGTCGCCGGCGGCCCTGCCTGGATGAGCGAGGCTCAGAGGCGGACCCAATACAGGGATACCGCGTCCTATATGAATCTGACCGCCAACAACCGCTATGGCACTTTCACCAACCCCTTTTTCGTCGAAGTCGAGAAGCGCGTCAGAAACGGTTGGACATTGGGCGGCGGCCTAGAATTCGCACTGAGCAATCGCTGGTCCCTGCGTGGTGAATATCTCTATACGGATTTCGGTGAAAAGGACTTTGTCTTCGAAGACGCTAGGGCCGGTATTGGTAAAGCCTATCAGGTGGGCTCCGACTTCTACTATAATCCTGTGACCGGTGAGATCGACATCAATCCGGAGACCGGGGACTACTTTGTCTATATCACGGAGCCCGGGACGTCAGACAAGATTGTCGGGCGCCGGGCGAGAAACGACGCCAGCACCCATACGCTTCGCTTCGGACTGACCTATCGCTTCTAGGGCAATGACCATGACTGACGCCGCGACCCTGACCCGTTCCCGCACCCTGAAGACGGCGACCCACAACACCCATGATCGCCTGGACAAGGCGATCATGGCGGGCAGGCCTTTCGAAAACCGGGAGCGGTACGGCCTGTTCCTGGCCGTGCAGCAGCCGTTTCATCGCGACATCGACGCCCTGTATGACGACGAGCGGTTGACGGCGCTTATTCCCGATCTGGCGGAGCGGCGTCGACTGGCCCAGATCGAGCAGGATATGATGGACCTGGGCCTGACGATTCCCGCCTCTGACGAAGCGCCTCGTCTGTCGAACCAGACCGATCTGCCGACTGCCCTCGGCTGGCTCTATGTCGCCGAAGGCTCCAATCTGGGCGCCGCCTTCCTGTTCAAGATGGCGCTGAAACTGGGTCTGTCGGACAGCCTCGGCGCCCGCCACCTGGCCGGACATCCGGACGGCCGGGCCAATCACTGGCGGCAGTTCACCGGCGCGCTCGACGGCCTGGATCTGACGCCCGAAGAAGAGGGCAGGATGATCGCCGGCGCCAACGCCGCCTTCGAACGGGTCCATGGTCTGGTGAAGGATGTCTTCTCCTGACGCCGCCGACGGGTCCTGCATCGAAAGGGCTTGGGCGATGGCCCTGGCTCCTGCTCGGCTTGGTCTTCACAGGGCTTGGTCTCGTCGGGGCCCTGTTGCCCTTGATGCCGACGACCATCTTTCTGATCCTGGCCGCCGGCTGTTTCGCCCGGTCCTCGACGCGTCTGGAGGCCTGGTTGCTGGAGCACCCGCGCTTCGGCCCAAGTCTGCGGGCCTGGCGAACTCACCGTGCCGTCCCGCGCAGGGCCAAGGTCATGGCGGTGGGCGGGATGGCGGCCGGTTTCCTGATCTTCGAACTGACCGTCCACCCTCCGTTCTGGCTGGGTGTTCTGGTCGGCGTCCTGCTGGTCGCCTGCGCCGCCTTCATCGTCTCACGTCCCGTTCCGCCCGCGCCCCCGCCACCCGAGAATCCTGCATGATCTCCTCATTCCATTTCCGCGTGCTTCGCGTCCTAGCCGCCTTCACGCCGCCGCTTCTGCTGGCTGCTCCTGCCCGGGCTGGAGAAGCGTCCGCTCTGCTGCCGCCTCATGACCTGTCGCCGTGGGGCATGTTCCTGGCTGCCGACATGGTGGTGAAGGCCGTGATCGTCGGCCTGATGTTGGCGTCGATCGCAACCTGGACCGTGCTGTTGGCCAAGTCGCTGGAACTGCGCAGCCGCACCGCCGCCCAGAAGCGGGTGTTCGAGGCCGTCGACGCGGCGCGCACCCTGGCGGACGCGGCAAGCGACGATGAGGCGGCGGCCTCGCCCCTGATCCGCGCCGCCCTGGCCGAACTGGAGCTATCTTCCGACGCCCTGTCGGATGCAGAGGGTGTCAAGGAACGGATCGCCTCGCGCTTCAACCGCATAGAGGCGGCTCTTGGTCGACGAATGATCCGGGGCACGGGCGTTCTGGCCACCATCGGGGCGACGGCGCCGTTCGTGGGGCTGTTTGGCACCGTCTGGGGAATCATGAACAGCTTTATCGGCATCGCCGCAGCCCAGACCACCAACCTGGCCGTGGTGGCTCCCGGCATCGCCGAGGCGCTTCTGGCGACGGCTGTCGGTCTTGTCGCGGCCATTCCCGCGGTGGTGATCTACAATCATTTCGCCCGCCGAACCGCCGCCTATCGGGCCCTGGTGGGCGATACCTCGGCCGCTGTGCTCCGGCTTGTTTCCCGGGACCTGTCGCGCGGCGTACGGGGCTGAACCATGGGCTTCAAACTCTCGCATGGCGACGAGGAAGATCTGGCGGAGTCGCATGAGATCAACGTCACCCCCTTCATCGATGTGATGCTGGTGCTGCTGATCATCTTCATGGTCGCCGCACCTCTAGCCACGGTGGATGTGAAGGTTGATCTGCCCGCCTCGACGGCTGCGCCGACACCCCGGCCGGACAAGCCCGTGTTCGTAACCGTCCGGGCGGACGGCGCCGTGGCCGTGGAAAACGAACTCATGCCGTCGGCGCAACTGGCGGCGGGTCTCGATGCCCGGACGGGCGGAGATCGCGATCAGAGACTGTTCCTCCGCGCAGACAAGACCGTCGATTACGACACTCTGATGCAGACCCTGAACCGGCTGCGCGACGCCGGCTATCTGAAGGTGGCTCTGGTCGGTCTGGAGGGGGAAACGGCGTCGTGACGCTGGATGACAAGCGGGATGACGCCAGACGCTGGTTGGGCGCGCTCGCCGCCGTTCTGGTCGCGCACGCTACGCCTTTGCTGGTCGTCGCCTGGTGGTTGGGGCCGATCCTGCCGACACCGCCGCCCGAACCAGCGATCCTGATCGACATGGCCCCGTCGGCCGCCCCGCCGTTGCCGCCGTCCGAACAGCCGCCCGGTCCGCGTCAGGTCAGGGCCGAGGCAGCGCGTCCGGTAACGCCTGACACCCCAGCGCCCCCGGTCGCCCCGGCGATCCAACCCGAAGTGGCCCTGCCCGAGCCTCGGCCCGAGCCGACGCGGCGTCCGGCCGCCGTTCCCGCTCCTCAGACCAGCGCCCCCGCGTCTCGCCCGACACCCCCGGCTGCATCGAGCTCGGCTGGAACAGCGGATTGGCGCGGCCAGGTCCTCGCCAGTCTGGACAAGGTCAAACGCTATCCAGCCGCCGCCGAGATCCGACGCCAGCAGGGCGTGCCCTATATCCGTATTGCGATGGATCGACAGGGAAGGGTGCTGGAGGCCCGGCTGGAACGCAGTTCCGGCATCTCCGCCCTCGACCGAGAGGCTCTTGAACTGCCCCGACGCGCCCAGCCTCTGCCGCGCCCGCCCGCCGATATCGCCGGAGAGAGGATCGAGCTTGTGGTCCCTGTTGAGTTCTATCTGCGGCGCTGATGGCTGGGCAATTGGGTTTTGGCGTCAGGCCGGTGTCTACTGGTTGCGTTTAGCCGGTAGGCCATAACTGGTTCGGAACTGACGACTTAAGTCGCGACGTCCGCAGGATGCCCTTTCTCTGACCCGGTTGAGGCCGCTTGGGTCGCGGCCGCCCAAGCGGCCTCGGCATGGCCGCGCAGGACGCGAAATCCGGGTGGGAAGATAAGATGGGGCTGGAGGTTTCGTCCGGAGATAAGCTAGACGCCTTCCTCCAGCGTGTTGATCGACTGTTTGGCGAGGCCCACCGTCGCGGGCAGCGATCCCCGATCTTCCGTCCCTGATGCGGCGCGTTCACGAGCGGTTGGACGCCAAACCGACGTCGGTTAACCTCGGGGAGCGACGGTTCGAACGGACGGTTTCCCCGGTGCAACTGCTGGCCACGGTTAAAAGGCGCGAAGCGACTCTCGGCCGCCATTAGCCGGCGGCGGATAACGGCGCCCAGGAGCCGCAGGTAGGTCGCTTCGTAGTGGTCCGGACTCGTCAAGCGTGTCATCACCACATAACCCTCGCAGGGCAGTCCCCGCAGGCGTTTAACATAGCTCAAGCGAAGATCCTCGGTGGCATCTGCATAGTGCAGCCCGCGCGCCGCGCTTGGCGTCAGCGTCAACTGGATGACGGGCGCTCCTCCGACCATGACGGGCGTCGGACGTAAATCCAGTGAGAGGGCCGAATCGGACGGCTGGGCGATCATGCGAAGGGGGGAGATGTTCCGAACTGAATCCACCCTGCCCTGAAGCCAGCGACGAAACGACCTTGGCCAGGACAATGAGATGATACGATAAGATCCGGATCGGAACCGACGACCAGGACACTCCGGAAATTGTCGACGCATCAAAGCGCTCAGTGGAGATGGGATACCCGGTCAACGGACGACATCAGGGCCAGCACGCAAGCCCCTGCATCAACAGGCCGAACACATGACCGTAGCTGCGCCTTGACCCTCGCGCCGCAGCAGGACGTGAAGGCGGCGATAGCCGAACCGTCGACGTTCCTGGGCCAAGGCCTTCAGCCGGTCGCGCAGGGCGCCGTCGTCCGGGCGCGTCGCCTGATAGCGCACGCTCGTCCGATCAACACCCAGCACACGGCACGCCCGCCGCTCGCTCATCTCGTAGGCAACCTGCAGATGACCAGCCGCCTCGCGATAGCCGGCGGGCGTCACCACTTTTTTCCCAGCAGGTCCTTCAGCGCCACGTTGTCCAGCATCGCGTCCGCCAGCATCCGCTTCAGCCGGACGTTCTCATCTTCGAGCGCCTTCAGCCGCCGAGCCTCCGACACATCGAGCCCGCCGAACTTGGCCTTCCATTTGTAAAAGGTCGCCGAACTGACCCCGTGACGCCGACACACCTCCGCCGTCGTCACACCGGCTTCCTGCTCCCGCAGAATCCCGATGATCTGCTCTTCCGTGAACCTTGATCGCTTCATTCTGTCCGTCCTTCGTTGGGCGGACTCTAGCTATTCTTGGAGGAGTTTCAGGGGGTCACGTCAGATGTGACCCATCTGACGGGGCACAGCACGGCTTCGAGCTTGCCGGTAAAAAAAGGGGGCTTGGGCGGCTGATCGGGCGCACCGAGGGCGGCATGAACACCAAGCTGCCCGCGGTAACCGATGGGAACGTAAGGCCCATCAGTCTGTTAATGATAGCGGGTCAGCGACTACAACGGCGCCGCCGCCTTGTAGGCCAGGGAGATCAACCCATGCATCCCTGACCGCAAATCCCTGACCGAGCCCATCCGTTACGACAAGCGCCGATACAAACGACGCAATCGCATCGAACCGAAGGTCGGCGTAGCCAAATCATGTTCGGCAGGCTCAAAGACTGGCGGCGCGTCGCCACGAGCTATGATCGCTGTCCGACCGTCTTCCTGTCCGCCATTGCCGTCGCCGCTAACGTGCTCTTCTGGCTATGAGCCCTGAGCCTAGGGGCGCTGTCAGTTGCAGCTTCCGGCCTCAACCGGCGACGACGACGTGAGACTGCATCAGGGCGGCCGCGAACTCGTCCGGCGGGGCGATGTCGGTGACCAGGATGTCGACGGCGTCATAGCGGCAGGTGTGGATCAGGCCGCGACGGCCGAACTTGCTCTCGTCGGCGACGACCATGATCTTGCGGGTCGAGCGGATGACCTTCTGCTTGATCGAGGCCTCGCCCAGATGGAAGTCCATCATGCCGTGTTCGAGGTCCAGCGCGCCGATCGACAGTATGGCCAGATCCGGCGAGAAGCGGCCGACGAAGTCGTGGGCCTGGGCGTCGAAGGCGGCGCGGTAATCCTGGTCGATCTCGCCGCCGGTGAAGAAGACCCGGTTGTTGTTGATCGAAGCCAGGACCCGGGCCACGTCCAGGGCGTTTGTCACCACCGACAACTGGCGATGGCCACGCAGGGCCTGGGCGACGTGAAGCGAGGTGCTGCCGCTGTCGATGAAGATGGAGGCGTGTTCGGGCACCAGGAGCGCGGCGGCGGCGGCGATGGCCTGTTTGGCCTCGGTCCGCTCGTTGACCCGGGCGTCAAAGGGGGATTCGAACACATTGTCGGGCAGGCGGACCGCGCCGTGCAGCTTGTGCACCTTGCCAGCCTCTTCCAGAGCGCGGACGTCGCGACGGATCGTCTCTTCCGACACATCCAGGGTCTGAGCCAGGTCCGAGATGGAACAGGTCTTGGCCGCCCCCAGCGCCTTCAGTATCTTGTCCTGGCGACTGTATTTCATCCCGCGCGCTCCACCCGTGGTCGATTCTGACGCCTCCGCCAACCGGTCGGTCAGAAAGATGTGATCTTCCTTGCTTTTGATGACCGATTTTTGTGGCTGACGCCACATGAGACGCGACTGACGCCGAATTTCGTCTCGAAAATGCATCAGTTCGGATCCTGGTGTGTGTAAAATCGGCAAGCTGGTCAAAATCTCACATATTTTGTGGTTTTGAAGTGGAAGTGTTGTGGTTCTGTTGCGTTGCTGGGGGATATCGCCCTTTGACCAGTGGATGCCAGCCCGACGGGGGCGAGCCCGCTTGATCTTGGAGGGTGTCATGAAGATCTGGATGACGGGGGCGGCTGCAGGCGTGATGGCCCTCGCGGCGAACGCGGCCTGGGCGCAGAGCGAGACCCAGCAGACCAATACGGCGACCGAGGTCGGCGAAATCGTCGTCACCGGCCAGGCCAAGACCTATGCTGCGGTCGCGGTGTCGCAAGAGATGATCCACCGCCAGGCCCCGATGGCCAGCGTCAACGAGGTGGTCAACGAACTGCCTGGCGTTCACGTGACCGAGGCGGACTTCTTCGGTTCGGCCGACTTCCACACCGCCATCACCATGCGCGGCTTCAATTCGGGCATGGGCGCCCAGCAGATCGGCACGACCATCGACGGCCTGCCGAACGGCGGCTCGAGCTACGGCGGCGGTTCGCGCGCCAACCGTTATTTCGACATGGAAGACCTGGGCACGGTCGAGGTCAGCCAGGGCACGGCCGACATCGGCTCGCGCTCGAACGAGGCCCTGGGCGGCACGCTGAACTTCCTGTCCAGCGATCCGCTGAAGGACCAGCGCATCCGCCTGAGCGCGGCCATAGGCGACCAGAGCGCCAAACGCTTCTACGGCCGGTTCGACACGGGCGAGTTCCTGCCCGACACCTTCGCCTTTGTCAGCGCTTCCTCGTCGCGCCACAACGACTGGGTCGATGACGCCACCCCGACCACCCGCGACCACGCCACGGCCAAGGTCGTGTCCAAACAGGGCGGCTTCGACCTGACAGGCTTCCTGTCATGGGACAAGGTCAACGAGGCGGAATACGATTCCCAGTCTCTGGCCTCCTTCAACAACAACCCCCGCCGCGACCCGCTGCTGCCGGGCTGGACCGGCATTCCGTACTTCGATCAGAGAGCCCGGGACGTTTCACGCGCACACCGCGAGAACATCTTCACCTATCTGCGCGGCGAGCGCCGATTTGGCGAGGTCAAGGTCCAGGCTACGGGCTATTATCATTCAATGCGCGGCCAGGGCGACTTCGCCCCGCCCTATATCATCAACCTGGTCGCCGACGGCGCTGGCGCGCCGGAATCGGAACTCACTCCCGGCAAGGTCTTCTACGGCGGATCGTCCCTGACTGAGGACCGCAACGGCTCGTCGACCAACTTCATCTATTATGTCGACGCCCAGGGCCGTTATGTTACGCCGCGCTCGGGCTGCGTCGGTCGTCTGGGCATGCGGGCCGCGGCGGATCCCGCCTGCTACGACGGGGCCGTCACCCCGGTCAGCTCGTATCGCCACACCCACTATCGCAACAAGCGCTACGGCATGACCGCCGACGCCGCCTGGGACCGCGAATTCGGCGATTTCAACAACACGCTGCGCGCGGGTCTGTGGCTGGAACACTACAGCGCCGATTCCACCCGCGACTGGCACCGCATCCTCAATCCGCTGCTGGGCGATGCCTATGAGGGCGATCCCTACTGGGTGCAGTACGCCACCCAGAACACCACCGACGAGGTGATGTATTATGTCGAGGACGTGCTGCGATACGGCCCCTTCGCCGTCCGCGCCGGGGTGAAGCAGTTCTTCATCGACTATGAGCGGGCCCAGCCGATCGGCGATCAGACCGTCACCAAGCTGAACGCCGATTCTGAACCGCAATGGAGCTTCGGCGCCTCGTGGAATCTCGACAACGGCGTCGAACTGTTCACCGGCTGGTCGCGCAACTTCAACGCCATCAGCGTCGGCCGCCTGAGCAGCAACCCGGTCGAGACGGCCGCGCTCAAGCCGGAAACCGCCCGCAACATCGAGGTCGGCGCCCGGATCCGTCGCGGGCAACTGCAGGGCTCGCTGACCGTCTATGACATCAAGTTCGACGACCGCATCACCTTCGTTCCGAACGGCGTGGGCGGCGGCGACGGCGGCTATCTGGACGAACGTGACGGCACCTATGTCAACCTGGGCGGCATCAAGAGCCGGGGCGTCGAAGGTCTGGTCGCCTATGACTTTGATAACGGCTGGAAGGTCTCGGGCTCCTACACCTACAACGACGCCACCTATTCGACGACGGGCAGCGACGCGCTGGATGCTGCGGCCGGCATCAAGGACGGCGGCCAGGTCTTCGGTTCGCCCAAGACCATGTATGTGGCCTCGGTCGATTACGACGGCGGCTACTGGCGCGCGGGCCTGTCGGCCAAGCGGGTCGGCGACCGGTTCATCGACTTCGCCGGCAACCAGACGGCGCCGGCCTACACCCTGGTCAACGCCAGCTTCGGCGCCTCGTTGGGTGCGGTCTCTCCGGCCCTGAAGGGCTTCGAGGCCTCGGTGACGGTGAACAACCTGACCGACATCACCTTTGTCAACGGCGTCACCGGAGGCGGCGTCTATGCCGGCGCGCCGCGCACCGTGGTGTTTGCTGTCACAGCCGACTTCTAAAGAGTCCGCCTGACGACGGCGAACCTGCCCCACATTCGCCGTCGTCACATCGGCCCGGTCCCGATCGTCCCGTATCCCCCGGGGCGGTCGGGCATGGCTGTTCAGAGACATGAGACCGGAGACGCCTGCATGATCCAGATCGACCGCCGCGGCCTGCTGGCCGGCCTGACCGTGGCCACGGCCTTTCCCTCTCTGGCGCGGGCGTTGAGCATCGCGCCGCACGTCCGCACAGGAACGATCGAGGATGTGGAGCACGTCGTCATCCTGATGCAGGAGAACCGATCGTTCGATCACTACTTCGGCACGATGAACGGGGTGCGCGGCTTCTCCGATCCGCACCCGGCGCCGGCGCCGACGATCAATGGTCGGACGCGGGATGTGCTGTTGCAGCACGACGGACGCGGCGAGGGGCCCGCCTGGCTGGCGCCCTTCCCGTTGAACACCCGTCAGACCTTCGCCCATATGCGGGTCGAGGGCACCCCGCACAGCTGGCCCGACGCCCAGGCGGCCTGGGACGAGGGGCGGATGGGCGCCTGGCCCGAGGCCAAAAAGGCCCATTCGATGGGTTATTTCGAACGGGCCGACATGCCGTTTCAGTACGCCATGGCCGACGCCTTCACCCTGTGCGACGCCTATTTCTGTTCGCTGCAGACCGGGACCAATCCGAACCGGGTCATGCTGTGGTCCGGGACCAATGACGGAGCGGCCGAGCGGGGCGGACCCTGCATCGGCAACTCCCACGACAACCTGCCGCGCGATGGCGGGCACGAGGCGCCCTATCGCTGGACCACCTATGTGGAGCGGCTGCAGGCGGCGGGTATCGACTGGCGCATCTATCAGGACATGGCCGACAATTTCACCGACAATCCCCTGGTCGGTTTCGAAGCTTTCCAGAAGGCCGTCTCAGGGGCGCCCGGATCCGATCCGGCCCTGGTCGAGCGGGCGCTGACGACGCGGGCGCTGGACGGGTTGAAGGCCGACGTCCTGACCGGACGCCTGCCGCAGGTCTCCTATGTCATCGCCACGGCGGCGGGCTCGGAACATCCCGGCCCGTCCAGCCCGGCCCAGGGCGCGGCCTATACCGCCCAGGTCATCGACGCCCTGACCGCCGATCCCGATGTCTGGGCGAAGACTGTGCTGCTGATCAACTTCGACGAGAACGACGGCTTCTTCGACCATGTCCCGCCGCCCGCGCCGCCGTCGCGCGATGCCCAAGGCGGGCTGAAGGGCGGCTCGACCGTGGATCTGGCCGGCGAATACCACTTGGCTCCGAGCATCGGCGACGAGCGACTGGACAAGGCCGAGTATCGCGGCCGGCCCTACGGACTGGGGCCGCGCGTGCCCCTGTATGCGATCTCGCCCTGGAGCCGGGGCGGGCGGGTCAATTCGGAGGTGTTCGACCATACGTCGGTGATCCGATTCCTGGAGACGCGGTTCGGGGTAATGGAGCCGAACATCTCGCCGTGGCGACGGGCCGTTTGCGGCGACCTGACTTCGTGCTTCGACTTCAGCGGCGGCGACGCGGTTCCCGTGCGCCTGCCGTCGGTTCGGGCGCAGGCTGAACGGGCGGCGGCGCTAAAGGGGCGCACCACCCCGCCGACGCCAGAGACGTCGTCATTGCCGAGCCAGGCGCCGGGCGACCGCCCCGCCTGTCCGTCTCCCTACCGCCTGGCCTGCGAGGAGAGCATCGTGACCGGCGGCCGGATCCGACTGGTCTTCGTCAACGCCGGACGGCGCGGGGCGGTGTTCCACGTCTATGATCGCAAGGCTCTGGAAGCGGGTCCGCGCCGCTATACGGTGGAGGGCGGCCAGAGGCTGGAGGACGTGTGGGACGGGGCCGACTGCGACCTGCAGGTCATGGGGCCGGACGGCTTCCATCGTCGCATCCTCGGCTCCGGCGACGCCCTGAGCGCGCGGTTGGAGGAAGGGCAGGGGACGGCGACCCTGATCCTGACCGGGACGGGGACCGCCAGGCTGACGACGGCGGCGGGAACGCGTAGTGCGGCGGTCGCGGGCGAGGCGCGCCTGCCGGTCGCTGAATATGACGCAAACGGCCGCTTCGATCTGGCGGTCGAATGGGACGGGGCGCGGCGCGAGTTCGCCGGTCGGGTCTGGAATACGCTGTAACAACTCCCTCGCAAAACCGTCGCGGAAGCGGCGCGGCCCCCGTCTAGGGCTGGACGATCCTCCTCATAACCGTGTCCCGCATGACCTTCAGCGACCGCCTGTCTCGGCTACGCCCGACCGCCTTCGTCCTCTATGCGGGGCTGGCGGGGTTCACCGCCTATTTCTCGATGTACGCCTTCCGCAAGCCGTTCACGGCAGCGACCTTTGCGGACCTGCCCGACTGGGCGGGACAGATCGACTACAAGGTGGTGCTGGTGATCGCCCAGGCGGTCGGTTACGCCCTGTCGAAATGGATCGGGGTCAAGCTGATCGCCGAGGTCGGGCGCGGACGCCGCGCGGCTTTGATTCTGGGACTGATCGCCACGTCCTGGCTGGCGCTGGTCTTGTTCGCCGTCGTTCCGCGCCCGTGGAATATCGCCGCCCTGTTTCTGAACGGCCTGCCTCTGGGCCTGATCTGGGGTCTGGTGTTCAGCTATATGGAAGGGCGTCGGGTGTCCGACGTGCTTGGAGCCATCCTGTGCGCCAGCTTCATCGTGTCGTCCGGGGTGGTAAAGGCGGCGGGCAAACTGCTGCTGCAGGCCGGGGTCAATGAGTTCTGGATGCCTGCGGCGGTCGGCGGCCTGTTCGCGCCCCTGTTGCTGATAGCCGTGCTGGGCCTGTCGCAAATCCCGGCGCCGGACGCCGAAGACGAGCGCCAGCGCACCCGCCGGGTTCCAATGGATCGTCAGCAGCGCCGCCGTTTCCTCGCGACCTATTGGCCGGGTCTGATCATGCTGGTCGTCGCCTATATATTGTTCAGCGCCTTCCGCGACTTCCGCGACAACTTCGCCGCCGAAATCTGGGAGGCCCTGGGCTATGGCGATCAGGCGGCGGTCTTTGTGACCAGTGAAGTGCCGGTCGCGGTCTTGTCGCTGGCGGCCATGGCGGGCTTGGTCTGGGTGAAGCGAAATCATCAGGCCCTGATGCTCATCCACCTGGTGATGGCGGGAGGAGCCTTGTTGCTTGGACTGTCGACCCTGGCCTTCATGGCCGGCGGGATGTCGCCCTTCGTCTGGGTTCTGTGCACCGGGGCGGGGGTCTATATCGTCTATACCCCGTTCAACGCCGTCCTGTTCGACCGGCTGATCGCTACGACAGGCCAGGTCGCCAATGCCGGGTTCCTGATCTATGTCGCCGACGCCTCGGGCTATGTCGGCAGTCTGGGCCTGTTGCTGTACCGCAGCCTGGCGACGCCGAACCTGGACTGGGTCCCCTTTTTCCAGGGCGCGGCCTTGCTGACATCGGCGGCGGGCGTCGTCTGTTTCGGCGCTTCGGCGCTCTATTTTTGGAAGACAACAGGCGACGGCGTCGAAAGCCCTCCTGTCGTGGTTGGAGGCGCGGCGCGCGATCGTCAAGCCACTCACGAAGGCTACTGATCGGTTGCTGTCAGGTTCCGAGGACCCGTCGTCAAGCCGGTGCCGTCATGTGAAAATCCACCGAATGGCGGATTTCCGATCAGCCCTTTGCGGCGACGCCGGCAGCGCGCCTTAGGTCGGGCGGTCGCGTTGCAGGAAGGCGTCGAACAGGCTTTCCCAGGCGGGCGGGCCCGATTGGCCGGGGTCGGTCAGGCCGTGGCCGCCTTTTTCGAAGACGTGCAGTTCGGTGGCGACATTCTGCGCCCGCAGCGCCTGCCACAGCATCAGGCTGTTCTCGACCGGGACGACACGGTCGTCGGCGGCCGAGGCGATGAAGACGGGCGGGCCGTCGGCGGGGACATGGCGTTCGATGGACCAGGCGTCGCGGGCGGCCTCGGTCGGATCGCGGCCCACCAGCGCGCGGGCCGATGGGCCGTGGGCGTAGGGCGGGGTCAGGGTGACGACCGGGAACATCAGTCCGGCGAAGTCGGGTCGGGCCGACAGGCGGTCGATGGCGTCGACGGGTGCATAGGCGTCCCTGTCGAACCGCGTGGTCAGCATCCCCGCCACATGGCCGCCGGCCGAAAAGCCCGCGACGGCGACGCGGTTGGGATCGAAGCCCAGTTCCGCCGCGCGCGAGCGGACGATGCGGATGGCGCGCTGGGCGTCCTGAAGGGCGACGGCGGGACCGGCGGCCCAGCCGTCGCCGGGCAGGCGGTAATCCATGACGAAGACGGTGTAGCCCATCTCTGCCAGACGCGCGTCGATGGCGCCGCCCGCCTTGCTGACCGCGACGCGCTGATAGCCGCCGCCGGGGATCATCAAGATGGCCGCGCCATTGGGTCGCGCAGGGCGACGCAGCATGATCCAGGGATCGCGGACATGGACGAAGGCGGTGTCGTTGGGATCGCCGTTCGGATTGCGCAGGACGACCTGTTCCTGAACCGTCACCGCCTCGCCGCCCGGCGCGGCGCCGGGCCAAAGGGGGCGGACCTCCAACGGTGCTGAGGCGGCAGGGGTGGCCGAAGACATCGTTTGCGCGCGGGCGACGGCGGGCGCAATGACTGCGCCCGCTCCTAACGCCAGCAGGACCCGACGCGGCAGGCGGGGTGCGGTCATCGCCGCGCTCCTTCGGTCGTGGTCTGAACCCCGCCGCGCACATTGCGCTGGGTGATCAGGCGAACGTCCTCCAGCACATTGCCCGGCGCCCCGTCGGTCGAGACGGCCAGGGCGATGGTGTTGTGGCCGCGCGCGTTCAGTATGCCTTCCGGTAGGGTGAAGACCCGCTGCGGCCCGACGTTGGCGATGAACTGACCCATGTGCCAGCCGTTGACGAAGATCAGGACGCGATAGGCCGTCTCCGAACGCGGCTTGTCGATGTCGCCGAACGCCAGGGCGATGGAGGCGTCCTGCCCATGGGGCACGTTCAGGTCGAAGCTGGTGCGATACCAGGTCACGCCCGGCGGCAGGGCCTGACCGACGATGGCGGCGCCCCAGCGCGTGTCGTCGAACTGCGGCAGGTGCCAGCCGTTCCGCTCGCCGAACAGGCCGCCGTTGTTGGCGACGCCGCGCACGGTGTCGGTGAAGTCCTCGCCCCCCTGACGACCCTGAATCTTCCAGGCGATGGGGACCGAGAAGCCGGGGCCGGCGCGCGGACCGACTGAGACCGAGACCAGGCCGCGGGCTTCCTTGTGGAAGTCGTTGGCGTCCAGATTCCAGTTATGGCCGTTGTTGCGCACCATCACGGACAGGACGTGCGGTCCCGGCGTCCGGGCGGCGGCGGGCAGGGTGAAGCGCGCCAGCCCCGTGGTGATCGGACGCGGCATTCCGGTGGGCAGTTCGTCCTGACCGACCAGTTCGCCGTCCAGGAACAGTTGCAGCATCCCGGCGCCGCCCGCGCCGTAGAACAGCTCTATCGTCTGGGCGTTCGGCCCGCCTTCGAACCGGCCGCGATACCAGACGTCGCCTTCGTGGAAGCCATAGGCGTCCATCAGCATGTTCGGCTGACCGTCGGGGCGCAGGGTGTTGCTGGCGTAGGCGCGGTTGTCGATGGCCTGCCAGTCGCGGTCGTCGAAGTCGGGCTTGGCTTCGGGCGATCCGGGCGCCGCGCGCCAGTTCGTCAGGGCGGGCAGGGCGAGATCGGCCGGGCCAGGCAGGGCGGCGCGCGTCTCCAGTCCGCCCGACGCTGTGGCGCGCGTGGCGACCGTCGCGCCGTTCCAGCGCACCGATCGCACGGACGCCGACGACCACAGCTCCAGCGGCGTCTCGGCCTTGGTGTCGCCGGTCAGAAGCAACTGGCCGCGTTCGATGCGGGCATGGCGCAGCAGGGCAGGGCCGCGCACCAGCACGTCGCCCTGACGCCAGAAGCGCGCGGCCTCCTTTTCTTCTCCGATCAGCAGCAACAGGTCGGAACGACCGCCGCCGCTGATCTTCACGCGGGCCAGACCCTGATGGGCGTAGTCCAGCTTCAGATCGCCGGTCGCCGGATCGAAGGCGGAGCGGACCTGCCCCTCCAGCACCGTCACCGTCGGGGCCGAGGCGAAGCGCAGCACCGTCTGGCCCGGCTCGTCCTTGCGGCCGTACATCAGGACGACCGGCTGGCGCGCCGACGGCAGGACCGCCTGAACCTCGGACGTCGAATAGACCAGCCGCTGTCCCGCCAGATCGACCCCGGCGACCAGCCATTTGGCGTCGAACCCGTTCAGCGTCATCGGCACGACATAACGGCCGTCGGGCAGGCTGGCGGTGACGGTGAAGTCGTCGTGGCTCTGGCCGTTCGACGGCTTGTGCGTGACCAAGAGGAAGCGGGCGTCCGTCTCCGGGCTGCGGTTATGATAGACTTGGATGTTGGGCGACGAGATATCGACCGGCCCGGCGGGGATCATGCCGGCCAGATCGGGAACCGACTCCAACAGGCCCGCCAGCTGTTTCATCTCCTCGGCCTTGGGCCGCAGGTCGCGCGCCTCCGAAATGGCCGCGCCATAGTCGTAGCTGGTGAAGACCACGGGCGCCGCCAGCCAGCCCCAGCTGGCGCCGCCGAAGCCGACATAGATGCTCTGCAGCGAAATGCCGTTGGCCAGGTTCACGCCATAGAAGACGCGCTGGAACCGTTCGCCGCGCTGGCGGGCGTTGCACTCGTAGCCGCCGTTGGAGCCCCAGTAGTCGAACCAGCCGCCGCCGATCTCGGCCATGAAGCCAGGCGTGGAAGGCGAGGCCGAGGCGCCGCCCTTGGCCCCGCCGGGACCATAGAAGCCCCAGTCGGGGGCCGCCGCGCCGCGCGTGGTCTGGCCGCCGACCGTGCAGGTGCCGCCCGGATAGCCGTCGAAGGCGTAGAGATCGACCGGGCCATGCACCACCTTGTCGACGGGTGAGTTCTCGGGCGCCCAATAGCCGTTGCGGCCCTGGTCGTTATGGAAGATCGGCACATTGATGCCGTCCGCCCGCGCCTTTGCGTACAGATGGTCCATGTAGCGCCGGTGCGCGGGCGTCGTGACCGCCAGCTCGTTCTCGATCTGATAGAGGATGACCGAGCCTTGGTTGCCCTTGCCGTCGCCGTTGATCTGATGGCGGGCGATGATGCCGTTGATGTGGGTCATCCACTCATCGGCGGCGGCCAGATAGTCGGGCGAATCCGTGCGCGACGGCGCGCGCTGATTAACCAGCCAGCCAGGGAAGCCGCCGCGCGTCAGTTCGGCGTTGGCGTAAGGGCCGGGCCGGACGATGACATAGAGGCCCTCCTCCTCCGACATCTTCAGCAACAGATCCAGGTCGCGGATGCCAGTGAAGTCGTAAACCCCCTGTTTGGGACTGTGGTAGCCCCAGTCGAAATAGAAGGCGACGGTGTTGAATCCGCTGGCCTTCATCTTCTGCAGCACATCGCGCCACAGCTCGGGGCTGGGCAGGCGGAAGGGGTGCATTTCGCTGGACCAGATGACCAGGCGCTTGCCGTCGATCATCAGGGAGCGGGCGTCATAGGAGACGCGGCCGAAGGTCTGGGCCGGGGCGGTGAAATCGGCGGTGGCCTGGGCCGTCTGGGCGACGGCGGTCGAGGCCTGAACCAGCGGGGCGGCGGCGACGGCGGCGGCGAGGAGAAGAGCGCGCATCAGGCTTGATGGAACATCAGTTGCAGGGGCCATTCGCACGGCTTGTCGCCCGGTTCGACCTCCATCAGGGGCGCCATATGCGTCCACCACTTGCGCATCAGCGGATGGTTCGGCAGGTCGTCCAGCGTATGGCCTTCCGCGCGGCGCAGCACCGCGAACAGGGACAGGGTCTCTTCGTCCAGAAAGATCGAATAGTCGCTGACGCCGCTGGCGGTCAGCAGTTCGGCCAGTTCGGGCCAGATGGCGTCGTGCCGCGCCTTGTATTCCTGGACCGCGCCGGGCTTCAACTGCATGCGGAAGCCGTGAAGCGAGCTCATGATTCCTCCAGTTCCGATTATTCGGTATTCTGTGTCATCATTTGGTAGTGGGTCGGGCCGCGCGCGTCAAACGCTTCGCCGCGCGGTCAATCGCCGCGCGGGCGCTCGCGGCTGGCGGTCAGGCTGGGCGCGATGTCGGTCTCGGCCATCGGCGGGGCGTCGGGCGTGAAACGGCGGAAGTCCGGCGCGACATAGGCCGCCAGATCGGGGGCCTTTTCCGCGATCTGGGCGGCCACGGCGCGGGCCAGCAGCCAGGCGCCCGCATTGTCGTAGTGGGTGCGGTCCGCCCCGTTGTCGTTGAACAGGTTCGCCGCCTGATCCGGCCCCAGCGCCTCATAGATGCGGCGGGATGCGTCGTTCAGGTCGATCAGCGGCACGTTCTCTTCACGCGCGACCCGGCGCGCGGCCTCAGCATAGGCGCCCAGGGTGTCCTGGATGCGACCGTGGCGGAAGTTGCGACGCTCGGGCGAGGTGACGAGTATGGGATGGGCGCCGCGTCGCTTCGCCTCGGCGATGAAGACCTTCAGATAGGCCGGATAGGTGGTCTCGGGATCGACATAGGTCTGGGGCCACTGGGTCTTCTGGTCGTTGTGGCCGAACTGGATCAGCAGCCAGTCTCCCGCCTTCAGCGTGGTCAGGATCTTGGCCAGACGCAGCTCGCTGATGAAGGATTTCAGCGTCTCGCCCGACTGGGCGTAGTTGGCCACCGCGACATTGGGCGTCAGCAGGGCGGGCAGCATCTGGCCCCAGCTGGCCGCCGGTTCGGACGGCTGGTCGGTGACGGTGGAATCGCCTGCCAGATAAACCACGGGCGCCGCGACCGGCTCGATGTCGATGGACGCGACCTGCGGGCGATCCAGAAATTCCAGTGTCAGCCGGTCGTCCCAGGTGCGAGAGGCCAGCTCCTGCGGCGTCAGGACCACGGCCGTTCCGCCCGGCGCATTGGCGGGGGGCGGGGGCAGAGCGGGGCCGCGCACATGGACCAGGAAGCTGCGGGTCTGATAGGCGCCGGGCGCGGTGACGACATCGCGCAGCATCAACCGGCGGGCCTCGGCCTTGACCGTCGTGCGTCCGGCCTGCACGCCGCCGAAGCGGATGGTGACGCGATAGACGCCTTCAGCCACGGCGGCCGAAAACAGATAGCTGTCCGACGCGCCGCCCGGCTCGAACCCATAGGCGTTCGGCTGATAGGTCTGGCCCGGAGGGACCGCGATCCGGTCCGGCGCGGTCGGCTGGGCCGCTAGATCGAACCGCCAGGTCGAAATCGCCGCCGCCATGAGGATCGCCGTCAGCATCGCGGGTCTTTCCTTGTCAGGGTTCGGCCTATCGCCGGATGTCGAATCCGCCGTCGTTCATGGCGGCGTGAACGTCTTCGGTGGAGACCAGGTTGAAGTCGCCGGGGACCGAGTGTTTCAGGCCCGCCGCCGCCAGCCCGAAGTCCAGCGCCTGTTGATCGGGCCAGCGGCTCCACAGGCCGAACAGGACGCCTGACGCGAAGGCGTCGCCGCCGCCGACCCGGTCGACCACGCCGGTCAGGTGGATGGCCTCGGCCTGGGTCTCGATCACATCGTCCCCATCGCGCGTCAGCATGACGGCGGACAGGGCCTGGTCGGCGACGCTGTCCTGAACCCGCAGGGTGCAGGCGATCCGCTCCAGCCGGGGGAAGGCGGCGAAGGCGGCGGCGGCGGCCCGGCGCCGACGCTCGGCCGGGTCGGGGCTGTCGAAGGCGGTCTTCAGCACCAGGGCGAAGTCGCGGTCGTCGGCGAAGGCGATGCTGGCCCCCGCCAGCATCCGGCCCAGGGTCGCGGGCGGATCGCCGTCCCACTGCTCCCACAGCTTGCCGCGGAAGTTGCCGTCATAGCTGACCTTGACGCCCTTTCGGACGGCGGTCTCGATCAGGGCGACGGCGGCGGCCGAGCCGTTGGGGCCGGTCGCGGGCGTGACGCCCGAGGCGTGCAGCCATTCGACGCCGTCCAGCAGCCGATCCCAGTCGAAGACCGTGTTCACCTGGTCGACGAAGGCCGAACCGGCCCGGTCATAGAGAACTTCGGACGGACGCCTGACCGCGCCCGGCGTCAGGAAATACAGCCCCATCCGGCCCGGCGTGAAGACGATGGAGGTGGTGTCCACGCCGTGCTGGCGCACCGCATCGCGGGCCGCGCGGCCCAGGGCGTTGTCGGGCAGGACGGTGGCCATGCGGGTCGGAACGCCGAAGCGGGCCAGGGACACGGCGACATTGGCCTCGGCCCCGCCCGGACGCACGGTCAAGGCGGGGGACTGCAAAAGCAGCTCGTTCTGGATCGGCGACAGCCGCAGCAGCATCTCGCCGAAGCAGAGGATGGCGCCGTGGCCGGCGGCCGAAGAACCCGAGGCGGTGTTGGTCATGTGCGAACGCTAACCCGGCGTCAGCGCGCCTGCCAGCCGCCGTCGACCGGCAGGATGGCGCCCTGGACATAGTCGGAGGCCCGGCTGGCCAGGAAGACCGCCGCGCCGCCCAGGTCCGAGGGCTGGCCCCAGCGGCCGGCGGGGATGCGGCCCAGGATCTCGGCAGAACGCACCGGGTCCTCGCGCAGGGCCTGGGTGTTGGCCGTGGCGAAATAGCCGGGGGCGATGGCGTTGGCGGTGATGCCGTGCGGCGCCCATTCGTTGGCCATCAGCTTGGTCAGACCCGCCACGCCCGACTTGGATGCGGTGTAGGACGGCACGCGGATGCCGCCCTGGAAGGACAGCATGGAGGCGATGTTAATGATCTTGCCGCCGTCGCCTTGCTTGATGAACAGACGGGCGACCGCCTGGCTCATGAAGAAGACGGTCTTCAGGTTGATGTTCATCACCAGGTCCCAATCGGCCTCGGTGAAGTCCACCGCGTCGGCGCGGCGGATCAGACCGGCGTTGTTGACCAGAATGTCCACTCGGCCCATCGCCTCCAGCGCCTCGGCCAGCACGCGCTCGACCGGCTCGATCGAGGTCAGGTCGGCGCTGACGGCGTGGGCGCGGCGGCCCATCGCCTTCACCTGGGCCACGGTGTCGTCGGAATCGGACAAGGCCACCGAAACGATGTCGGCGCCCGCCTCGGCCAGGGCCAGGGCGATGCCCTGACCCAGACCCGTGTTGCCGCCCGTGACCAGCGCCACCTTGCCGGTCAGATCAAACGGATTGCTCATGGCGTGTCTCTCCCCTGTCCCGATCAGCGCAGCTGGCAGATGTCGAGCTTGCACATGTCGGTGTAGTCCAGGTTCTCGCCGCCCATGCCCCAGATGAAGGTGTAGTTGGAGGTGCCCGAACCCATGTGGATCGACCACGGCGGGCTGATCACCGCTTCACCGTCGGCCATGACGATGTGGCGCGCGTTGTCCGGCTCGCCCATGAAGTGGAAGACGCGGTCGTTCTCGCCCAGACCGAAGTAGAGATAGGCCTCCGAGCGACGGTCGTGCAGGTGCGGCGGCATGGTGTTCCACACCGAACCGGGCTTCAGTACCGTGACGCCCAGCAGCAGCTGGCACGACTTCACCTTGGCCGGGACGATATACTGATAGATGGTGCGCTCGTTCGACGTCTCCAGCGACCCCATCTCCAGCGGCACGGCCTCTTCGATCGAGATCTTGGTCAGGTCGTAGCGGGCGTGGGCCGGCATGGCGATGAGATAGAAGCGGGCCGGTTCGGCCGCGTCCTTTGAGGCGAAGGTGACGTCGCTCGACCCCATCGGCACATACAGACCGTCGCGGAAGGCCAGCTCGACCGTTTCGCCGTCGACCGTCACCGAACCGGCGCCGCCGATGTTGACCACGCCCAGTTCGCGCGCGTGCAGGAAGGGCTTGCCCGCCAGGGACGGCGGCTCGGAATGGGTGGGCAGGCTCAGGGCGCCGGCGACCGGCATGGCCCCGCCCAGCACCATCCGCTCGTTGTGCGAATAGTTCAGGCTGACCTTGTCCGGCGTGAACAGGCCGCCGACCAGATAACGATCACGCAACTGCTGGTTCGTCGCGCCTTCCATCATGTCCGGATGGGTCGCCTGATAAGTCTTGTCATACATGGGATCGGACATGGTCTTTGGTCTCGCACAGGTTGATCGCGACATTCCGTTCTTGGCGAACGGCCCGCCCCGAAGGCTTTACAGAGTCTCCGCGCCGTTCTTGACGGCGCATTTATGCTCACATAATGAGAGTGACATATAAGAAATGGGACGGCGTTGCTAGGCGTCGTTTTCGGGAATAGGGTGAAACTATCGGGGAGGCCAAGGGCGCGTGAGACGGCTTGTCGCTGTCGCGCCCGTGGAAGTCCCTGCCTGTTCAACTCCGCCCTGATTTGAATGACGGCGCCTCGGCGCCTTGGGAATCCGCGATGCCGAACCTGATCCACGACCTGCCCCACGCCGACGTTCGCGACGCCATCGCGCGCCTGATGGACAATCTGGTGAACATCAAGGACGACACCGGCGAATTCCTGCTGCGTCTGGAAGATGGTCGGGTCATCGACACCAAGGGCTGGAACGACTGGGAGTGGACGCACGGCATCGGCCTGTACGGCATCTACAAGCTGTATGAGCAGACCAATGATCCGGCCGCGCTGGACATCATGCTGAACTGGTTCCGCGACCGGTTCGCCGCCGGAACGCCGACCAAGAACATCAACACCGTCTCGCCCTTCCTGACCCTGGCCTATCTGTACGAGCAGACGGGCGACCAGACCTTCATTCCCTACCTCGATACCTGGGCGGAATGGCTGATGGACGGCCTGCCGCGCACCGAGGAGGACGGTTTCCAGCACATCGTCTTCAACGACGAGAACCCGCAGGAGCTTTGGGACGACACCTTGATGATGAGCGTCCTGCCGCTGGCCAAGATCGGCCTGGTGCTGGACCGCCCGCACTATGTCGAGGAGGCCAAGAAGCAGTTCCTCATCCACATCAAATATCTGTTCGACCGCAAGACGGGCCTGTGGTTCCACGGCTGGACCTTCCTGGGGCGGCACAATTTCGCCGATGCGCTGTGGGCGCGCGGCAACTGCTGGGTCACCATCGCCATCCCGGAGTTCATCGAACTGCTGGACCTGCCGCCCGAGGACAGCCTGCGTCGCTTCCTGATCGAGACTCTGGAGGCGCAGGTGAAGGCCCTGGCCCAGCATCAGGACGAGAGCGGCCTGTGGCGCACCTTGATCCCGGATCACGACAGCTATCTGGAGGCTTCGGCTACTGCTGGCTTCGCCTACGGAATCCTGAAGGCGGTCCGCAAACGCTACATCAGCGCCGAATACGCCCCGATGGCGCTGCAGGCGGTCAAGGGCGTCCTGGCCAACATCTCCGACGACGGCGAACTGCAGCAGGTGTCGTTCGGCACCCCGGTCTTCGACGAGCTGCAGGGCTACAAGGATATTCCCCTGACCTCCATGCCTTACGGCCAGTCCCTGGCGATCCTGTGCCTGGGTGAATTCCTGCGTCAGTACATCTGACGCGGCGCGGTCTGGAGAAGTCGAGATGACGTCCACGCAATCGTCCCCCCGCACCCCGCGCTGGTACAACTATTGGGGCTGGGGCTCCGGCGACATGCTGGGGGCGGGGGCGCAGGCCGTCATCACCGGCTGGCTGTTCTACTTCTTCACGACCTTCTGCGACCTGACGCCGGTGCAGGCGGGCCTGATCCTGGGCCTACCGCGCCTGCTGGAAGCCATCACCTGTCCTCTGATCGGCTATGTGTCGGACAATCTGCGCCACACCTGGATCGGGCGAACGGTGGGGCGCAGGAAGATCTTCCTGCTGATCACCATTCCGCTGCTGCCCAGCTTCGCCCTGATCTTCATCAGCGGCCAGACCTTCGTCTATTATCTGACGACCTTCATCTTCTTCGAGTTGCTCTACACGATGTTTCTCATTCCGTGGGAGACGCTCGCGGCCGAAATGACCAAGGATTACAAGGAGAAGGCCAAGTTCGCCGGGGCGCGTATGCTGGTGGCGCAAAGCTCGGCCATCCTGGCCTCCTATCTGCCGACCCTGATCATCAACAACTTCGGCGGCAAGGATTCAGCCCAGACCTTCCTGATCATGGCGACCATCTTCGGCCTGTTGTTCAGCGCCGTGGTGATCCTGGTGGTGATCTTCACCTGGGAGCGACCGTTCACCGACGACGAAAAGGCGATGAAGGCCGAGCCGCTGAACTTGCGCCGGGCGGCCCTGATCCCGGTCAATATGTTCCGTGACCTGTTCTCGACGCTGCGCATCCGCGCCTTCCGCCAGCATCTGTCGATCTATCTGGGCGGCTATATTTCGCAGGACATCTTCAACACCGCCTTCCCGATCTTCGTGGCCACGGTGATGTTGGGCGCGACGGTGATGATCTCGCAGATGATGACGGTGATGTATGTCGCCCAGCTGCTTTCGGTGATGGTCGCGATCAATCTGGTCATCCGCATTGGGCCGGTGATCGCCTATCGGATCGCGGCGGGTTTCTTCACCGCCGCCCTGATGCTGTTGCTGATCTTCTATTTCGTGCGGCCGATGGTCGGGGGGCAGGATCTGTTCGCCCTGATCAATCCGGTCTCGGGCGGGTTTAACCTGGGCGCCGCCTTCTGGCTGCTGGGGCCGATCGTCCTGGCGGGGCTGGGGCGCGGTACGCTGAACTTCGTGCCCTGGTCGGTCTATAACTATCTGCCGGACGTGGACGAGGCGGTCACGGGCCAGCGGCGCGAGGGCATCTTCGCCGGGGTCATGACCCTGGTGCGCAAGGTGGCCCAGTCCGGCGCCATCATCCTGACCGGCTGGATCATCGAGACGGGCGGCTATGTCTCGCCCAAGGCCGGGGCGGCGGGGGGCGTGGTCGCGCAGACGCCGGGTGCGGTCGCCTCGGTCGCCGGTCTGCTGGTCGCAGGACCGATCCTGGTCATGGCGGCGGGCGCGATCCTGTCGTGGTCGTTCCGTCTGGATCAGCCCAGCCACAAGGTTCTGATGACCGAGATCGACCGGTTGCGCGCGGGTGAAACACAACCCTCCAGTCCTGAAGCCCGCCAGATCGTCGAAAGCCTGACCGGCTGGAAATTCGACCGTCTCTGGGGCCGCAACCGACTCGTCTGACGAAAAAATCTAAAGCGGCGTCCAGTAAATCTCAAAATATGAGATACCAAATTCATATTTGGCACAAATGGTCGTCGGTGCTATAGCGGGTTCCGCAGCGAGAATTCGAGTCCGCCAAGGACCGCCTGCAGGAGGGAAAGCGTGAGGGTACGCGTCTTCGCGACCGGCGATGAGCGCCGGCGTGCAGGCCGGCCATAGACGAACTGGCGAGCCATGAAGCTCGCGCCACAGCCTTCAAGCAACGAAGCCGCCGGGGGGCGGCTGCGAAGGCTCCGCTCAAACAATAAGGCCATAGGCCGGAGGAGGAACTTCAGTGACGACACAGTCGAACGGGCGACGGGCTCGCCGTTTCATGTACACCGCCGGCGCCGCCGCGCTCATGCTGGCGTCCGCCGGCGCCGCGAACGCGCAACAGGCGACTGAAACCCAGGCGTCGGGCGCCCCGGTTGCGACCGTCGATGAAGTCGTGGTGGTCGGCACGCGCTCCAGCCTTCAGTCGGCCATGAACCGCAAGCGTTCGGCCAGCACCGTGTCGGACTCCATCGTCGCCGACGACATCGGCCAGTTCCCCGACAAGAACGTCGGCGAGGCCCTGGGCCGCGTCACCGGGGTTCAGCTGTCGCGTGACTTCGGCGAAGGCAACGCCGTGTCGATCCGCGGCGTGGAGCCCGACCTGAACCGGGTTGAGATCAACGGCGTCAGCGTCCTGTCCACGGCGGGCAATCTGAACGTCTATGGCGGCGGCGGCCGGTCCAACGACTTCCGCGAACTGCCGGCCGAGATCGTCAAGTCGATCGACGTCTTCAAGGGCTTCACCGCCGACATGACCGAAGGCGCCATCGGCGGCACGGTGTCGGTGCAAACCCGCCGTCCGCTGGACTTCCGCAAGCCCACCTTCTCCATGAGTGTGGCAGGCCAGAAGCTGGACACCCTGCCGGACTGGACGCCGCGGGCCAGCTTCTTCGGCGCCACCCAACTGCTGGAGGGCCGTCTGGGCCTGATGGCCAACGTCACCTATGACAATGTCCAGACACGCGGCGACTTCTACGACGACCACTCGTGGGCGCGTCTGGCCGATTTTGATAAGTCACCGGACAAGACCGCAAGCTACTACAATCCCGAATATAGTCGGGCTGTGAACGACTATATCGCCGCTGTCGGCACTCAGGCGGGCTGTGCGACGATGGCGACGCCCGACGCGAACCTGTTGAAGACAAGTGATGCGCGGACGGCCTGTCTGAGTCAGTGGTACGATTATAGTCCTCGTGTGCCGCGCTATCGTGTCTGGACGCGTGAGGACGAGCGGACTTCGGGAGAGTTCACCGCCGAATACAAGTTCGCCGACAATCTGCGCGGCTTCGTCACCTATCAGACCAATCGCCGCACGCAGCAGCTGAACGACATCAACTACGGCACCGACTTCACGTCGCTGGACCGGTTGAACTACATAGTCGGCACGACCTGTCCGCGCGTGAGCGCTTCAACCGCCGGGAATGTCCCAGGCGTCGTGGTGGATGCAAACCACAACGTCACCCAATACACCGTCGGCAACTGCGTGGGCACGAATGGCCGGGGTGGGGATACTGCGTTCAGCATCTCCTCGCGCGACTTCCGCTATGAGGCGGATTCCGACTACATCACCTATGGCCTGAAGTGGTACAATGACCGCTTCAAGGTCGATTTCCTGGGCGCCAACGCCAAGAGCGAAACGATCAGCCAGACGAACAACGTCTCGGTCAGTTTCAACACGCCTGGCATGGTTGTAAGCCTGGAGCCCGGCACCTCGGCGCCGACCTTCACCTTCGCCAAGGGTTTCTCACCGTCGGATGCTTCCGCCGTCAGCCAGTATCAGATCCAGTATCGCCCTTCACAGGCGTCCAATAAAGAAGATCAGTATAAGCTGGACGTCGATTTTGACCCGCGCACGACCTTCCTGACCAATATCAAGTTCGGCGGCCGGTATTCGCAGGCCCAGGCCCAAGGGTACGGATACGGCGGCTTCATCATCAATCCTGGTGCAAACGCGCTCTTGCCCAATGATGACATCGTCATCTACGCCAATTCGATCAACTCGACTGCTCGGGTCATTGACGGCGCGACGACAGACCAAACCTCGCCGAAATACGGCAACCCCTATCAGACCAGCTATTGGAATACGACCGAGGATTGGTCGCGCGGCTTCTCCAACTCGATTTTCGGTTCAGCGATGACGTCTTTACCGTCCGACTTCCATTACGGCGGCGGGGCTTTGCCATCGAACTGGATGTATCCAGACTTCAATACGATCGCCCAGCATCTGGATACGAGCCACTTCAACCTGGATAACTTGTATTCCGGCGTCGGCAACGACGGAAAAACCTATGATCAAATTCCGTACAGGGTGAAGGAAAAGACGGATTCGGAGTACATTCGTCTGGACTGGGCGCTGCCCATTTTCGGACTGGATCTGGTCGGGAATCTGGGGTTGCGTCGCGTCTATACCCAGACCACCACGGCGGGCAGCTACAAGCGCAATGAAAGACGCCGAGACGAGACGACAAATGTTGTGTCGACGGCGACTGTGTCGAACAGCCTGGTCGAGTACACGCGCGATTACACAAAGTGGCTGCCCAGCTTCAACGTCAATGCGTGGATTATCGACAACAAGCTGAACATGCGGGTGGGTTACGCCAAGCTGATGGCTCGTCCGCTGTATAGCTTCCTGATCCCGGACATGACCTGCACCATCGACTACGCCAATGACGGCACGGCGGAAGACGGACCGGACAGCTGCTCCGCCGGTAATCCCGAACTGAAGCCTTATGAGGCGGCGCAGTATGATCTGTCGTTCGAGTGGTATCCGAACCGCGACACGCAGTTCTCGGCCGGCTTCTTCTACAAGGACATTCAGACCTTCTATATTCCATCGCGCACCAGTCTCGGACAGAGAGACGTGTTCGGCGATGGCGTCCTCTATAACTACAACAGCTACATCAATGGCGAAGGCGCCAAGATTTCGGGCATCGAACTGACGGCCAAGACGGCCTTCACCTTCCTGCCGGGGGTGCTGTCGGGCTTCGGCGCTGACGTGAACTTCACCTATCAGGATGCATCGGATGTCGGTGTTTACAGCAAGCTGGACGGTTCGGAGCTGACCTATCCCGGTCTCTCCAGCACCAGCTACAACGCCACCCTGTGGTATGAACGTGGACCGATCAACGCCCGCCTGGCCTACAACTATCGTTCGGAATATCTGGTCACGGCCGCCGACCAATCGGGCAATCCGATCATCAAGGAGCCGACGGGCTATCTGGATGGCAAGATTTCGTGGAAGCCGGGCCTGAAGGGGCTGACGCTGTTCGCGGAAGGCAAGAACCTGACCGAGGAGGATGAAAGCACCTATGCAGGCGACATTCGCCTGATCAACAGGGGCTATTCGGGGCGCCGCTTCTTCTTGGGCGCGACTTACAAGTATTGAAATCTCTCCGAGGACTGGGTCGTCGCTTTCGAGCGGCGGCCCTTCTTTTTCTAGCGTAAAGCGCCGCTGGGGCGGCGGGAGTTGACCATGTCGTTCCAACCTTCGCGGCGTCACCTGCTCATGGGCGCCGGCGCCCTTGCGGCGGCCCAGGCCATGTCGAGCGCCGCGATAGCCGCGCCGCGCCAGGCCGCGCCAGCCACACCGCTGCGCTGGCTGGACGGCGACAAGCCCGCCCATCTGGACGGAACGACCTTCGGCGTGCCCTGGCCGCGCGGCGCGCTTCGCGCCAATCAGGCGTTCGGCGTGCGTGACGGCGTGGGTCGTGCGACGCCGGTGCAGTCCTGGCCCATCGCCTATTGGCCCGACGGCTCGCTGAAATGGTCGGCCCACGCCGTGACGGGCGATGCGGCGATGGACGGTCTGACGCTGGTTCCCGGCGCCCCGGCCGCGCCGAGGCAGCCGGTTCGCGCCGCCGATCAGGGCCAGCAGATCGTCGTCACGGTCGGCGATCTGGAATGGCGGGTGCCCAAGTCGGGCGACGCGCTTGTGTCCGGCGCCACGCGCGCGGGTCGGCCCGTGGTCGGCAAGCTGTCGCTGGTCGCCCTGTCGCAGGACAAGCCGGAACTGGAGGCGGGCGGCGCGGTGAAATCCTCGCGCTATGGCGTCCGCATCCGTCAGGCGGTGGTGGAGCAGTCCGGTCCCGTGCGGGCCGTGATCAAGCTGGACGGCGTCCATACGGACGGAACGCGCGACTGGCTGCCGGTGTCGGTGCGGCTGTATTTCTACGCCGGGTCGGACGCCGTGCGGATCGTCCACAGCTTCATCTTCGACGGCGATCCGAAGACAGACTTCATTCGTGGCCTGGGCGTCGTCGCCGACACGCCGATGACGGATACCAGCTATAACCGCCACATCCGTTTCGCCGGTGAGGGCGAGGGCGTGTGGGGCGAGGCGGTCCGCACCCTGACGGGCCTGCGCACCCGCGCCAATCCGACCGCCGCCGTGCGTCAGGCCCAGATCGAGGGTCGGGCGGTGGCCTTCGCCGACCTGCCCGACATCCTGAAGAACGACGGCTTGCAGTGGGTGCCTGAGTGGGGCGATTTCGCCTTCAACCAGCTGTCGCCCGACGGCTTCACCCTGCGCAAGCGGACCAGCGAGGGGCACGCCTGGATCGATTCCAATGCGGGCAAACGCAGCCGGGGCCTGGCCTATGTCGGTGGCGTCTCGGGCGGGGTCGCCCTGGGCTTGAAGGACTTCTGGCAACGCGCGCCGGTCGCGCTGGACATCCGCAACGCCCATACGGACACGGCCCAGTTGACGGCCTGGATGTGGTCGCCCGAGGCGCCGGCCATGGACCTGCGCCCCTATCGCAGCGCCAACGGCATGGACACGACGGCCGAGGAGCTGGTCGGTCTGGACATCACCTATGAGGATTACGAGGCCGGGTGGGACGACGCGCGCGGCATCGCCCGCACGTCCGAGCTGACCCTGTGGGCGCTGGGCGCGACCCCGTCGCATCAGACCTTCTCAGACATGGCGGCGCAGATCGCCGATCCGGCCCGGCTGACGGTCGAACCGGCCCGCCTGCACACGGCGGGGGTGTTCGGCGACTGGTCCCTGCCGGATGCGTCCACGCCCGTCCGCGCGGCGCTGGAAGGCCGTCTGACCCATCTGCTGGATCATTACGTCCGCGAGGTCGATCAGCGGCGCTGGTACGGCTTCTGGTCCTATGGCGACGTGATGCATACCTACGACCCGGATCGTCATATGTGGCGCTACGACGTGGGCGGATACGCCTGGGACAATTCCGAGCTTTCGACCGACCTGTGGCTGTGGACCAGCTATCTGCGGACGGGCCGGGCCGATGTGTTCAAGCTGGCCGAGGCCATGACGCGCCACACGGGCGAGGTGGACGTCTACCACCTGGGCCGGTTCAAGGGGTTCGGCACGCGCCACGGGGTGCAGCACTGGTCGGATTCGTCCAAACAGCCGCGCGTGTCGAACGTCGCCTATCGCCGCATCTACTACTTCCTGACGGCGGACGAGCGGGTCGGCGACCTGATGCGCGAACTGAACGAGTCGGATCATGCGCTTCTGAACGTCGACATCTCGCGCAAGCTGCCGCCCGCGCCGGGCCGCGCCGTGCCCGAGGGGCAGGTGGTGTCCGGGTTCGGCACGTCGTGGGGCGCCTTCATCGCCGCATGGCTGACGGAATGGGAGCGGACGGGCGACCGGCGCTGGCGCGACCGGATCGTCAATGGCATGACCACCATCGGCGGGTTGAAGCGCCGCTGGTTCGCCGGAGAGGCGCCGTTCGACCTGGCTACCGGCCGCTATCAGGGGCAGGGCGACTATATCGCCGTATCCCACCTGAACGCTGTGTTCGGCGTGGCCGAGATGAACGCCGAGCTGCTGGATTTGCTGGACGTGCCGTCCTATCGCGCCGCCTGGCTGGAATACTGCCGTTACTACAATGCGCCGGACAGCGAGATCGCCGGTCTGCTGGGCCAGGCGCCTAGGGGCCGATCGCTGACCGAAGCCCACTCACGCCTCACCGCCTTCGCCGCGCACGAGGAGAAGGACGCCGCCCTGGCCCAACGCGCCTGGAACGAGTTCCTGGGCAAGGACCCGGCCAAGCTGCAGGCGCTGCTGGGCGCGCGTTCGACGACCGTCGGCGGCGTGGACGTGCTGCGTCCCATTCAGGAGGACGCGCAGGTGTCCACCAATGACGCGGCGCAGTGGAGCCTGGCGGCCATCGAGAACCTGGCCCTGATCGGCGACAGTCTGGAAGAGGCAGTGACACGACTGGGCTTCAGGCCCTGACGCCGTCGGCGGGCGGCGTCAGAGGCGGTAGATCGTCTCGGCGGCGTCCGCGAACAGCCGTTGTCTCTCGTCGGCCGAGAAGTCGGCCGTGATCGCGTCGAAAGCGGAATAGAAGGCGTCGAAGGTCCCGTGGACGCTTTCCACGGGAAAGTCCGAGGCGAACATGGCCCGCTCGGTCCCGAAGGCGTCGATACACTCCAGCACGATGGGACGGATCGAATCCGGCGTCCAGGCGCGGTCGGTGATGCCCAGGCCGGAAATCTTGATCGACACCTGCGGCTGGGCCGCCAGCAAACGCAGGCCGGTGCGCCAGCGTTCCATGCCGATGTCGTCGCGGTCGGTGGGCAGACCGGCGTGATTGACGATCAGCGGGATGTCGGGATGGCGCGCGGCGAGTATGGCCGCCGTCGCCATCTGCGACGGATAGAGCTGCAGATCGAACGACAGCCCATGCTTGGCCAGTTTGGAGAACCCCTTGACCCATTTGGGATCGCGCAGCAGATCGCGGTCTGTGTAGGTCTTCAGCGGGTCTTCATGCCAGCAGACGATCTGGCGCACGCCGCGCACGTTCGGCCGCGCGGCGTGGGCTTCCAAGAGGGCGTCCAGATCGGGGTCCAGCAGATCGGCTCCGGCGACGATGCCGTGGGGATAGTCGCGGCGGTCCGCGACGGATTGAAGCCAGTCGGTCTCGGCCAGTTGACGGCCCATTGGCTGACCGGCCTCTACATGGACGATCTTGTCCACGCGCCACCCCGCCGTATCGGCCAGATAGTCGTCCAGCAGATAGTCCCGGTGCGCGATGGGCGTCATGTCTCCCGCCGGATTGTTCGGGAGGGGATCGTCCTGAAGCCAGCCATAGCGGGCGCGCGACAGGTCCCACAGGTGAACGTGAGGATCGATGATGCGAAGACCGGACGTCATGACGCGGGCTGCGCCTCCTTGCTGAAATAACCGCGCGCCCGCAGCCAGGCGTCCAGCGCCTGCGGCCACAGGGTCAGGGCGGGGTCGGCGCCGCCCAGGCCCGAGCCGTGCGACCCGTGGGCGAACAGATGCATCTCCACGTCCTTCCCCGCCCCCGCCAAGGCCGAATACAGGTCGACGGAACCCCGCACCGGCACAAGGGCGTCGTCGGTGGTGTGATAGATGAAGGTCGGCGGGGCCTTGGCCACGACGCCCGGCAGGGGCGTATAGGCGACATAATCCCCAGGGTCGCAATCCCAACGGGCCATGCGGGCGAAGCGGCAGTATTCAGAACCGCCCTCGGCGTTCAGGCGGGTCGCCTCAAGCCATGGATAGGCCAGGATCAGGAAATCAGGACGGCTTGAGACGCGCTCCACCGCATCGGGGGCGGCGGCGTCGCCATCATCCGACAGGCTGACCGTCATGGCCGCCAGATGGCCGCCGGCGGAAAAGCCCATCAGGCCGATCCGGTCGGCGTCCAGGCCGAAGGCGCGGGCGTTGGCGCGGACGAACCGAACCGCGCGTTCTCCGTCCTCGATCGGCTGGGGCAGGGGATGGCCCGCTCCGTAACGGTATTCCAACACGAAGGCGGCGATCCCGCGCGTGGCGAACCAGTCGGCGACCTGCCGTCCTTCCAGATTGCCCGCCAGGTTCACATAGCCGCCGCCGGGCGCGATGATGACCGCCGCACCACTGCCCCGACCGTTCTGTGGCGCGAACAGGGTCAGGGATGCGTCGTCCTCGCCCGGCCTCAACCCATAGGTTCGCGTCTGGAGCAGATCGTCCCGGGCCAGACTGGGTGGGGCGTCGGCGGTCTGGGCCTGGGCGACCGGCGACAGCAGGCCGCCGAGCGCCAGAATGACCGTCGCCGCCCCGGCCGCGACACGGGCGCGCCGACATCCGAAAATCCAGCCGCCCATGTCGTGTCCTGGCTTCAGTAGGTCGTGCGCCCGCCGGACGTGTCGAAGGTCGAGGCGGTGGTGAAGCTGCATTCCTCGGAGGCCATGAAACAGACCATGGCGGCGCTTTCGTCGACTTCTCCGAGGCGGCCCATGGGGATTTTGGAGCGCATGTAGTCGACCTGGCTCTGGGGCAGCTGGTCCAGGATGGGGCTTTCGAAGGTGGCGGGGGTCAGGCTGTTGGCGACGACGCCCTTGCCGGCCAGTTCCTTGCCCAGGGACTTGGTGAAGCCGATCACGCCGGCCTTGGAGGCGGAATAGGCGGAGGCGTTGGGGTTGCCTTCCTTGCCCGCGACCGAGGCGACGTTGACGATGCGGCCGTAGCCCGCCTTCAGCATATAAGGCGTGATGGCGCGGCAGCAGTAGAAGACGCCGTTCAGGTTGATGTCGATGACGCGCCGCCAGCTGTCCAGCGGGAAGTCCTGCACCGGCACGGTGGCCCCGGTGATGCCGGCCGAGGCGACCAGGATGTCGATGCGGCCGCCCAGCACCTGGGCCGAGGCTTTGGCGGCGGCGGCGACGGCCTCGGCGTCGGCGACGTCCAGGGCGATCACATGGGCGGCCCCGACTTCATCGGCGGCGGCCTTCAGGGCGTCGGCGTTCAAATCCCACAGCACCACCTTGCCGCCCTCGGCGACGATGCGGGCGGCGGCGGCCTTGCCCAGGCCCGAGGCGCCGCCGGTGATGACGGCCGTGCGACCCGCGAACCGGTCGTGATAGGCGCTCATCGGGTCCACTCCACGAAGGTCTGGCCCTGTTCGCCCAGCTTCTGGATGCCCAGACGCACCGTGTCGCCCGGCTTCAGATAGAGCGGCGGCTTCTGGCCCAGACCCACGCCCGGAGGGGTGCCGGTGGTGATCAGATCGCCGGGCTCCAGCGTCATGAACTCCGACAGATAGGCGACGATCTCGGCAACGCCGAAAATCATGGTCCGGGTGTTGCCGGTCTGCATCCGCTGGCCGTTCAGATCCAGCCACATGTCCAGGTTCTGGACGTCGCCCACCTCGTCCGTCGTGACGATCCACGGGCCGACCGGGCCGAAGGTGTCGCAGCCCTTGCCCTTGTCCCAGGTGCCGCCGCGCTCGGTCTGAAAAGCGCGCTCGGACACGTCGTTGATCAGGACGTAGCCGGCGACGTGATCCAGCGCCTGCTCCTTGGTCACATAGGAGGCGGGCTTGCCGATGACGATGCCCAGCTCGACCTCCCAGTCGGTCTTCTCCGAACCGCGCGGAATGACCACGTCGTCGTTCGGCCCATTCAGGCAGGTGATGGCCTTGGTGAAGACGACCGGCTCCTCGGGGATGGGCAGGTTGGATTCCGCCGCGTGGTCGGCGAAGTTCAGGCCGATAGCGATGAACTTGCGGCTGCCGTTGATCGGGACGCCGTAACGCGGCTGGCCCTCGACCAGCGGAAGCGTGGCCGGGTCGATGGCCTTCAGGGCCTCAAGCGCCGGGCCGTGCAGCTGGTCCGGGGTGATGTCGGCGACGACGCCCGACAGGTCGCGGATACGCCCTTCGGCGTCCAGCGTGCCCGGCTTTTCCTGGCCCCTGGGGCCGTAACGCAGCAGTTTCATGGTGGGGGAGGGGCTTTCGTCTTAACGCGCGTAGGGGCGGTGCAGGGCGATGTCGCGGTTCAGCTCGACGCCGAAGCCGGGGGTGTCGGGAACCTTCAGGCGGCCGTTCACGGGAACCGGCTCGCCGATCAGCTGCGGATGGAACATGGGCACGACCTCGTCGGCGCCGGGGGCCATCATCAGGAACTCCGCGAACGGGCTGTTATGGCGCGTCACCACGAAGTGGTAGGAATAGACGGACGAGCCGTGCGGGATCATCAGCACGCCCTTGGCGTCGGCCATGGCGGAGATCTTGATCAGTTCGGTCACGCCGCCGCACCAGCCCACGTCGGGCTGGATGATGTCGCAGCATTCCATCTCCAGCAGCATGCGGAAGCCCCAGCGCGTGGCCTCGTGCTCGCCGGTCGTGACCAGCATCCCCTTGGGGGCGTTCTTCTTCAGCGCCTGATAGCCCCAGTAGTCGTCGGGGCTGAGCGCCTCCTCGATCCACTTCAGGCCCAGTTTGTGGGCCTCGTGGGCCAGGCGGGTGGCGTAGTTCAGGTCCAGCGCCATCCAGCAGTCGAACATCAGCCAGAAGTCGTCGCCGCAGGCGTTGCGCATGGCCTCCAGCTCGGCCAAGTTCTTGCGCAGCCCTTCCTCGCCCTCGGCGGGGCCGTGGTGCAGAGGCATCTTGCCGCCGATGAAGCCCAATTCCTTGGCTTTGTCGGGCCGCGCGCCGGTGGCGTAGAAGGTCAGCTCGTCGCGCACCGCCCCGCCCAGCATGGCGAAGACCGGTTCCTGACGCAGGCGGCCCAGCAGGTCCCACAGCGCCAGATCGACGCCGGAGATGGCGTTCACCACCAGACCCTTGCGGCCGTAATACTGGGTGGAGAAATACATCTGGTCCCAGATCTTCTCAACCTCGGACGGATCGCGGCCTTCCAGGAAGCGGGCCAGATGCTTCTCGACGATATAGGCCGCCGGTTCGCCGCCCGTGGTCACCGCGAAGCCGACCACGCCGTTCTCGGCCTCGATCTCCACGACCAGGGTGCCCAGAACATTGATGCCGAAGCTGCGGCGGCTCTGGCGGTACTCGGGATATTTCGCCATCGGGGTGGCGATGTGGTCGTCGATCCAGTGACCGTCGCCCTGGTCGTGATAATCCGCGCCGCCGCCCCCATTCTTGCCGGATTGGCCGTCGTTCTTCACGACGAAGGCGCGCACGTGTTTGATGCGGGGCAGGCGGCTCATCGCGTCATCACCAGAGAGTGGTGATTTGTTCCCATAATGCGGGATTTCACTGGCGTTCCTCCGTGCATGGCGGCAAAGTCAGGCTCCTGTGACGGAGCGACTTGCGCGTTTTGCTACATTCTGAGAATGAGGATTACGAAATGGGACGAACGTCGTCAATCAAGACCGCACAGGTCGATGGAGAAGAAGAGGTCGGCGCCAAGGCGTCCGGCAGCCAGACCCTGTTGCGTGGTCTGGACGTCATCGAGGCCCTGATCGAGGGCTCACTGCCGCTGGCTGAACTGTCCGAAAAGCTGGAGCTGACGCGCAGCACCACCCACCGTCTGGCCTCGGCCCTGGTGGAGCGTCGTCTGCTGTCGTTCCGCCCGCGCGAGGGCTATTCGCTGGGGCCGAAACTGCTGGAGCTGGGTCATGCCGCCAGCCAGCAGATGCATCTGCCGCGCGTGGCCCGACCCTGGCTGGAGCAGCTGTCGGCCCAGACCGACGACACCGTGCATCTGGGGGTGCTGGATGGGCGTCACGCCCTCTATCTGGACAAGGTGGCTGGACGACGTCGCATCAACATCGGTTCGCGTCTGGGCGAACGTCATCCCATCGCCTCGACCGGTCTGGGCAAGGCGCTGATCCTGGACAAGACCGAGGCGGACTGGATCGACCTGTACGCCGAACCGGGCCAGGCCTATGACTCCTCGGCCCGCGCGGTCTGGCTGGAGCGGATGCACGGCTACGCCCAGAAGGGCTACGCCTTCGACCTGGAAGAGAATGAGGACCAGATTCGCTGTGTCGCCGCGCCGATCCGCTCGGTCAACGGCCAGATCGTCGCCGCGTTGAGCGTGTCGTCGGCCGCCCAGTATATGTCCGACGCGCGCATGACCGAACTGACCAAGACCGTCACAGAGGCCGCCGACGCCATCAGCGGCGACCTGGGCTGGACAAACAAAAACTGACTGCAACCTAGAGAACGCCGGAGCGCCTATGCTGCTTGAAAACAAGGTCGTCCTGGTCACGGGCGCATCGCGGGGCATTGGCCGGGCGACGGCCATCGAGGCCGCCTGTCAGGGCGCCGATGTCGCCCTCAACACCTATCGTGACGATGCAGCGGCGGCCGAGGTGGTCGCCGAGATCGAGGCCCTGGGCCGCCGCGCCATCGCCGTCGACGGCGACGTGGCCCAGCCCGACAGCGCCACGGCCTTCGTCGCCGCCGCCGTTCAGGCGCTGGGCCGGGTCGACGTCTTCGTCTCAAACGCCGGCATCTGTCCGTTCCACGCCTTCCTCGACATGCCGGTCGAGACCTTGCGGCGGACGATGGAGGTCAATCTGCACGGCGCCTATTTCATGGTGCAGGCGGCGGCGAACCAGATGGTCAAACAGGGTGACGGCGGCGCCATCGTGGCGATCAGTTCGATCTCGGCCCTGGTCGGCGGCGAGATGCAGACCCACTACACCCCCACCAAGGCGGGTGTGCACAGCCTGATGCAGTCCTGCGCGGTGGCCCTGGGTCGTCACGGCATCCGCTGCAACTCGGTCCTGCCCGGCACCATCGCCACCGACATCAACAAGGACGACCTCGCCGATCCGGCCAAGCGCGAATATATGGAAGGCCGCATTCCGCTGGGTCGTTTGGGACGGCCTGAGGATATCGCCTCGGTCGTGGCCTTCCTGTCTTCGGACATGGCCAGCTATATGTCCGGCGCAGCCCTGCTGGTTGACGGCGGGGCCTTCGCCAACTTCCAGTAAGACGCCGCCATGATCATCTCGTCCCCCAGCGACTATCGCGAGGCCGCGCGGCGCAAGCTACCGCCTTTCCTGTTCCACTATATCGACGGCGGCGCCTATGCCGAGCAGACGCTGAGACGCAACGTCGAGGACTGGCAGGCCATCGCCCTGCGCCAGCGCGTGCTGCAGGACATGACCAGCCTCAGCCTTGAGACCACGCTGTTCGACGAGACGCTGCGCCTGCCGGTCGTGCTGGGCCCTGTCGGCCTGACCGGCATGTATGCGCGCAGGGGCGAGGTGCAGGCGGCCAAGGCGGCCGCCTCGCGCGGCGTGCCCTTCACCCTGTCCACCGTCTCGGTCTGCCCGATCGAGGAGGTGGCGCCCGCCATTGATCGGCCCATGTGGTTCCAGCTCTATGTGCTGCGCGACCGGGGCTTCATGAAGAACGCGCTGGAGCGGGCGAAGGCGGCGGGGGTGAAGACCCTGGTTTTCACCGTCGACATGCCGACCCCCGGCGCCCGCTACCGCGACGCCCATTCGGGCATGAGCGGACCGAACGCGCCCCTGCGCCGCATGGTCCAGGCCATGACCCATCCGATGTGGGCCTTTGACGTTGGCCTGCGCGGCACGCCTCACGATCTGGGCAATGTCTCGGCCTATTTGGGCAAACCCACGGGCCTGGCCGACTATATCGGTTGGCTGGCGAACAACTTCGATCCGTCGATCTCGTGGAAGGATTTGCAGTGGATCCGCGACTTCTGGGACGGGCCGATGATCATCAAGGGTATTCTTGACCCGCAAGACGCCCGCGACGCCGTCAGCTTCGGCGCCGACGGCATCGTGGTGTCGAACCATGGCGGACGCCAACTGGACGGGGTGCTGTCCTCGGCCCGCGCCTTGCCCGCCATCGCCGATGCGGTTCAGGGCGATCTGAAGATTCTGGCGGACTCCGGCGTTCGCAACGGTCTGGACGTGGTGCGGGCGATCTCGCTCGGCGCCGACGCGGTCCTGCTGGGCCGGGCCTTTGTCTATGCGCTGGCGGCGGACGGCCAGGCGGGCGTGGCAAACCTGCTGGACCTGTTCGAAAAGGAAATGCGCGTCGCCATGACCCTGACCGGGGCCAAGTCCGTCGCCGGCATGACGCGCGAGATGCTGGCGGCCTGATCCGCGTCAGGCCGCCTTTCGCGTCTCATCGATAGGGCGTCAGGTCGATGGCGTCGGCCATGGCGCGGAAACCGGCGTCGTTGGGGTGCAGATGGTCGCCGCTGTCGTAGGCGGCGGCCAGTTTCAGCGGCTCGGCCGGGTCGCGCATCACGGCGTCGAAGTCGATGACGCCGTCCGCCTCTCCGCTGGTGCGAATCCAGGCGTTCAGGGCCTGGCGCGTCGCCTCGCCCTGTTCGGACCAGTAGTTGGCGTCCTTGTACGGCAGGATGGTCGCCAGCCTGACCTTCAGCCCGCCTGCATGGGCGCGGGCGATCATCTGGCGATAGCCGGCGATCAGGTCGGCCGGGGTCGGCGGCTGGGGATCGTGGTCGCGCCAGGCCATGCCGAAGTCGTTGACCCCCTCCAGCACGATCACGTCGGTCGCGCCGGGCACGGCCAGCACATCGCGGTCGAACCGGGCCAGGGCGGCGACGCCCAGACCGGGCTTGGGCTTCAGGATGCGGTTGCCGGAAATCCCGGCGTTGGCGACCGCCACCGCCGTCAGTCCCGCCGCCTGCAGACGGCGCGCCAGCAGGTCGGGCCAGCGCTGGTCGGCGTCGCGCGTGCCGTTGGCTCCGTCAGTGATGGAATCGCCCAGGGTGACGATGACCCGCCCCGGCTCGGCCCGCTGCACGTCTATGCCCGAGATCAGGATGCGCTGAGTGACCAGCACCGAGTCCGTCAGTTCGGCCGCCGCCGTCTGGTCGCCGGGCGCGATCCAGGCCGAAGACAGGCCCAGCAGGTGGATGGTCGGCTCGGCGACCTCTTCCGGCAGATAAAGGCTGATCGACAGGCGGGCGAGCGCGGGCAGCGCCAGATCGGCCGGATCGCTGAGCAGGGGCGCTTCCGGCGCCAGCACGGCGCCCGCCGATCCGTCGAAGGTCAGATCGCGCGCCGTGCCGGGCACGGGCTTGCCGTCGTCGGCGAGTTGCACGATCCGCACCCGTCCGATCCGGGCGGCGGCGGGGCCGTATTCGTTGGACAGGCGCAAACGAAACTGGTCGCCGCCCGCGCTGACGCGAACCACCTGACGCACGGTGACATCCTTCAGCGTCGGCGGGCGGCGGTCGGGCGCGGCGGCCAGCGGCGAGGCGTTCCAGCTTCGCGCCCAGTGGCTTTGCGCTTGGGCGCTGGGGGCGAGGGCCGCAAGGGCCAGCGCCAGGATCAGGGCTTGCTTCTTCATCGGCTTCCTCAAGCTAGGCGACGGTCCAGACCGAGAAGTCCCGGACGGTCATGTGATTCCAGGTGGTGCGCAGACCGAACCAGCCGCGTCGATAGGGGGCGGGATCGTCCAGGGCGAACATGCGCCGTTCGTCGCGCCAGTATTCGATGCGCGACCCGTCCGCGATCAGGCGGATGCGATAGAGCCGATTGGCTGCGATCAGGTCGTCCGGCGCCGACAGATCGTGCTGGGGCAGCAGGGGTCTTTCCCCGTTTCCGACATAGCGGCGGAAACGCGAGGAGGTGTTCGAATTGCCCCCCAGCCCGACATAATAGGTCCGCAGCGTGTCATAGTCGGCGAAGGCGCCTGATCGGGGGCGCGCCGGAAGGTCGCCGGGACTGCGCGGATCGTCGGCCATCCAGAAGCAGTTCAGATCGCTGACCCGATCATGGGCGCCGCCCCCCGACACGGCTTGGGCCGTGAAACGGATTTCGACCGGCGAGGTCAGTTCGGACCGGAACCAGGCGGTCGCCCCTTTCGGCACGTCGAAGGTCATCACCCCGTCGGCGGCGCGCACCGTTCCCTGTTCCTGCTCCAGTTCGACTAGCCACCGATCCAGGCCGTGGCGGAAATCGTCGGCGTAAAGACGCCGTGCGCCGGATCGGGGCAGGGCGGCGCATCCGGCCAGACCGGCGGCGCCCAGCAGAACCCCGCGTCTGTTCGCCCTCATCGCCCACGCTCGGTAGGCGGGGCCGCATCGAAGGCGAAGCTGGGGTGAGAGGGCTGGTTATAGGCCGAGTTCTGACCCGACACCTGCGACCGATACTGCGCGTCGTGCATCAGGGTGACGTGGCGCAGGCTGGTCGGATGCGGGGTCACATAGATGCGCAGCGCCGAGCTGTCGGCGGTGCGCCAGATCACCTCTTCGCGCCAGTCGCCCAGGATGTCGGCGACCAGAACCGGGTTCGCCTTGGTGCCGTTGTTCGACGCCAGGCCCTCGGCGTTCTGCAGGGGAACGGACCGCTGGTTCTCCCAGTCCCATTTGAAGATGCGGGTCCCGTCGAGCAGTTCGCGCAGGGCGTCGCCGTCCCACCAAATGCCGAAATTCATCTGTTGCGGGCGGGTGTGCGAGATGACACGTCCATCCGCCGAATACAGGTCGTTGCTGTTCGCTGCCCAGACCTCGGCGCCCGGATAGCGGGGGTCGATGTCGAGGGCCACGCCGCGCCCTACATCGTGCTGGCCCGGCGTGCGCCACAGGATTTCCCCGGTATGGGCGTCCACCATGGCCGAACCGACGCCGCCGTTGCCGCCGACGTTCTCATGCACGCCGAACTTCTCCAGCCCCGGCCGCGTCGGGTCCAGATCGCCTACGTGCATGGCGTCGCCGTGGCCCAGCCGCGTAGTCCACAGCGGCGTGCCGTCGTCGTCCAGCGCCATGGCGCCGTAAATGATCTCCTGACGGCCATCGCCGTCCACTTCGGCGACGCTGAACTGGTGGTTGCCCTGGCCCGCGTAACCGTCGGGCGCCTTGTCGCTGTCGAACACCCAGCGCTGGCTCAGCCGACCGTCGCGCCAGTCCCAGGCCGCGACCACGGTGCGACCATAATAGCCGCGCGCCATGACGATGCTGGGCAGGCGGCCGTCCAGATAGGCCGCACCGCCCAGATACCGCTCGGACCGGTTGCCATAGCCGTCGCCCCAGAGGGCCGCCATTTCTTCCCGCGTGGCCTCGTCGCCTGACCGGCCGCGCGAGGGGACATAGGGGGCGGTGGCCAGGGCCGCGCCGGTGCGGCCGTCGAAGACGGTGATGAACTCCGGCCCGGACAGGATGCGGCCCTTCAGGCCCGCCGCCAGGGTTCCGTCCGGCTTCTGCTCGGCGCCGGTGCGGTCGCGACTGGGGATTTCGCCGCCGTCCTCACGCCAGTCGGCTTCAGCGTCGCCGATCATCCGGTCGGCGCCGTCGATCGTGCCGTCTGCGGTCTTCAGCACTACTTCGGCCCGTCCGTCGCCGTCGAAGTCCTGCACCACCATCTGGGTGTAGTGGGCGCCCGAACGGATGTTGCGGCCCAGGTCGATGCGCCACAGCCGCCGCCCGTCCAGCGTATAGGCGTCGATCAGGGTCGGGCCGGTGAAGCCGGCGAAGGCGTTGTCCTTGGCGTTGGTCGGCTGCCACTTCAGGACGATCTCATAGCGGCCGTCGCCATCCAGATCGCCCACCGTCCCGTCGTTGGCCTCGTATTCATAGGCCACCCCGTCGGGCGTCACGCCGCCAGTGGGGCGATCCAGGGGGATAGTGAGATAGCCGTTGGTCAGGTTCAATGCATCCGAACGGTTCCGGTCGCCGACACGACGCACGGCGTAGCGCGCCCGATTGTCACCACTCGTATCGCGCCAATTCGTCGCCTGGGCCGCGCCGATCCGAGCTGCCTTTACGCCGTTCTTGAATACGTCAAAGCGGGTGTCCGAGGGTTCGTTCGCCAGCAGCCGCCATTGCACCAGCATTCCGTTATCGCTGGCCGGCGTGACGACCACGGACCGGTCCAATGGCTCCAGGCGTGGAGCCTCAGCGTTGGCGAACGTCGGGGTCAGAAGGAAACTGACGCCAGCACAGGCCATCCATTCGCGTATGGGTGTCATGCGAAACAAGCCGAACCGCCTCCCGAAGACATAAATCCATTTATTGGGATTTAATCTCAAAATAGATCAAATCCTTCTGCCTTCAAGTCCTTCGTGCAAGCGACATTCGCCCACCCGTATCGACTGAACGCCGCAACTGTCTCGCTTGACTCCGTCTGTAGGTTCGAGCGCATATGGAACATATGGAGAACATCTACTCTCGGCCTGACGCTCTGGCGAAGTTGAAGACGCGCCTGGAGGCCATAGATCGGGCGAATAATCGTCGCGTCAGCTCGGTTGCAAGAGAGGGAGGTGACGACATCTTCGCCTCCTTGGAAGCAAGCGTGGTTCACGACCTTTACGCCGCAGGACCTGCCGATGCTGTAGCGCTCAATGCCTTTGGTCTGGGCATGGCGATGCGGGCGGGACGTCCCATAGTTTGGGGGGTGCACGAAATGATGGGTCTGGAGGCCGGACGACCGCACGGTCCCGGTTTGCATGAGATGGGATTGGCGCCGTCCGACGTGTTGCTGGTGCGGGCGCCGGACATCCAGACTTTGCTCGTTATCGGCGAAGAGGCGCTGCGGACGCCGGCGGTGGGCGCCGTTTTGCTCAGCGCCTGGGGCGAGGCCAAGACCCTGTCCCTGACCGCCAGCCGGCGTCTGGCCCTGGCGGCGGAAGCGGGCGGCGGGACGCTGTTTTTGGCGCGGGCCGGGGCGACGCCCGCGCCCAGTGCGGCCGAAACGCGGTGGTCGGTGCAGGCGGCGGCGTCCACGCCGCTGGAAGGGGGCGCGCCGGGGCGGCCGTCTTTTTCCGCGACCCTGCTGCGGCGGCGCGGCGGGGGCGAGCAGAAAACCTGGACCCTGGAGTGGGATCGTGACACCCGATCGTTCCGCCAACCGGCGCCGTTATCTGGCGCTGTGGTTCCCTTGGCTGCCCAGCGACCGGCTAAGGCGTGGGGCGAGCGTCAGCGACGTATCGCCTGAGCCTGTCGTCTTGGTCGAGAAGGTCGGCGGCGCCCTGCGTCTGGCCGCCGTTGATCCGGCGGCGGCGCGTGCGGGTCTGAAACCCGGCCTGACCCTGGCCGATGCGCGGGCGCGAACGCCGTCCTTGCGCACCGTCGTTCACAGGCCCGAGGCGGATGCCGCCCTGCTTCTGCAGGTGATGGAGGATTTCGGCCGCTTCACCCCCATGATCGCCGAGGATGCGCCGCACGGCCTGATGCTGGACGTCACCGGCTGCGCGCATCTGTTCGGGGGCGAGACCGGACTGATGCGCGCCGCCCATGAGCGCGCGAAGCGTATCGGACTGACGGTGCGCAGCGCCCTGGCGTCCACGCCTCAGGCGGCGCGCGCCCTGGCTCGGTTCGGGTCAGGCGGCGTGTTTGCAGCGGGAGAGGATCGACAAACGATGCGCGGACTGCCTGTCGCGGCGCTGGAACTGCCGGAGCGCGACGCTCAGGCGTTGCAGCGTGCGGGACTGAAGCGGATCGCCGATCTGGACGACCGGCCGCGCGCGCCTCTGGCCGCCCGCTTCGGCGCGGACTTCCCCGCGCGTCTGGCTCGTGTGTTGGGCGACGAAGACATTCGCATCACGCCGCACCGCCCGCCGCCGCCCATCAGCGTCGACCGGGTCTTCTTCGAACCCATTCTGACCGATGCGGATGTGGAGCGTGTCCTGACAGACCTGCTGGTGGACGCCGTCGACCGGCTGGATCAGGCGGGCCAGGGCGGGCGGGCGTTCGAGGCAGGCTTCTATCGTGTCGACGGCCAGGTCCGCCGCATCGTCGCACGGTCCGGCCGGGCGACCCGGGATGCGGACGCCGTGCTGCGCCTGTTCCGCGAGCGGCTGGCGGCTCTGTCCAATCCGCTCGATCCCGGTTTCGGCTTCGATCAGATGCGCCTGTCGGTCCTGGAGACCCAGGCGCTGAAACCGGCCCAGCGCGGCCTGGACGGCGACCGTCCCGACGGCGAGGACTTCAGCCGCCTGGTCGACCGGCTGACCGCCCGGCTGGGTCCCGAGGCCGTGCTGCGCTTCGAGCCCCTGGGCTCGCACATCCCCGAACGGGCGACGCGTCTGGTCCCGGCGGCGATGACGGAGAAGCCGTCCTCCCAGGACTGGCCTGGGCAGGTTCCCGGCGATCCGCCGTTGCGTCCGCTGCAGATGTTCGACCCGCCCCAGCCGGTCGAGACCCTGGCCGAGGTGCCCGACGGCTCGCCCCTGCGGTTCCGCTGGCGCCGGGTGCTGCACGAGGTGGCCCTGGCCGAAGGGCCGGAGCGGATCGGCGGCGAATGGTGGCGCGCGCCGGATCAGAAAACCCGCGACTATTACCGCGTCGAGGACCGTGAGGGCCGCCGCTTCTGGCTGTTCCGTCAGGGCCTGTATGGCGAGACCGACGAGCCGCGCTGGTTCGTGCACGGCCTGTTCGCATGACCGCCCCCGCCTATGCCGAACTGGCCAGCGCCAGCAACTTCTCCTTCCTGCGCGGGGCGTCCCACCCCAAGGATCTGGTGCTGACCGCGATCCTGAGGGGGCATGCGGGACTGGGTCTGGCCGACCGCAACACGGTCGCCGGCGTGGTGCGGGCCTGGAGCGCGCTTCGAGCCATTCGCGAGGACGGCCTGTCGCCGCCCGATGTCGTGCGCGACGGCGGCGGCCCTGGCGAAGTGACCTATGTCGAGGATCCGCTGAACGATCCGGCCCTGTCGCAGATGGTCAAGGATCGGGCCGCCAAGTTCAAGCTGGCGACCGGGGCGCGTCTGGCCTTCAACGACGGGACGCCCGACATCATCGCCTATCCCGAGACGCGCGCCGGATGGGGGCGGCTGACGCGGCTGCTGACCTTGGGCAACCGCCGGGCCGTAAAGGGCCAGTGTGAGATCGGATTGCGCGACCTGCTCGCCGCGCCCGAGGATCTGCTCCTGATCCTCATGCCGGGCGCGCGGCTGGAGGGCGTGGATCAGACCTTGGCGCGCCTGATCGATGCGTCGCCTGGCGCGGTTTGGCTGGGCGCGGTCATGGGGCGAAACGGCGACGACCGTCGAAGACTGGCGCGGCTGAAAACCCTGTCGGAGCGGAGCAGGGCGCCGCTTCTGGCCGTCAACGACGTCCTTTATCACGACCCGGTTCAGCGCGACCTGCAGGACGTGCTGACCTGCATCCGCGAAGGCGTGACGATTGAGCAGGCGGGGCGGCGGTTGAACGCCAACGGCGAGCGTTGGCTTAAGCCGTCAGCCGAAATGGCCCGCCTGTTCCGCGACGCCCCCGAAGCCGTCGCCGAGACCGCAAACCTGCTGGCCCGGGTCGGGTTCGATCTCGGGGATATCAGTTATCAGTATCCCAAGGAGACGACGCCGCCTGATAGTACGCCGCAGGCGTGGCTGGAGCATCTGACCTGGCGGCACGCCGAAGTGCGCTATTCCGACGGCATTCCTGAGAAGGTGCGGCTGCTGCTGAAGAAGGAGTTGGCCTTCATCGCAGAGGCCGACTACGCGCCCTATTTCTTGACCATCTACGACATCGTCCGCGTGGCCCGCGACAAGCGTATCCTTTGCCAGGGGCGCGGCTCGGCGGCCAATTCCGCCGTCTGTTATGTGTTGGGCATCACGGCGGTCGATCCGGCCGAATCCGACCTGCTGTTCGAACGCTTTCTGTCGTCGGACCGGGGCGAGCCGCCCGACATCGACGTCGACTTCGAGCACGAGCGGCGAGAGGAGGTCATTCAGCATATCTACGAACGCTATGGCCGCGAACGCGCGGGCATCGCCGCCACCGTCATCCGCTATCGCCCCAAGAGCGCCATCCGCGACGTGGGCAAGGCCCTGGGCCTGACCGAGGACGTCACCGCCCGCCTAGCCTCCAGCCAGTGGGGCAGTTGGGGTTCGGAGATCGGCGACCGCCATGTCGAACAGGCCGGACTGGACCCCGCCAATCCCATGATCCGGCGCGCGGTGAAGATGGCCATGCGGCTGCTGAACTTCCCAAGACACCTGTCCCAGCACGTCGGGGGCTTCGTCCTGACCCAGAATCGGCTGGACGAATTGGTCCCCATCGGCAACGCCGCCATGGCCGATCGCACCTTCATCGAATGGGACAAGGACGACATCGACGAACTGCGCCTGATGAAGGTCGATGTGTTGGCGCTGGGCATGCTGACCTGCATCCGCAAGGCCTTCGATCTTATCCGCGTCCATGCGAACGAAGATTGGGCGTTGCACACCATCCCGCGCGACGATCCCGCCGTTTACGACATGCTGTGCAAGGGCGACTCCATCGGCGTCTTCCAGGTCGAGAGCCGCGCCCAGATCAATATGCTGCCCCGTCTGAAGCCGCGCAAACTCTATGATCTGGTGATCCAGGTCGCCATCGTCCGGCCCGGCCCGATCCAGGGCGACATGGTCCATCCCTATCTGCGTCGCCGCAACGGGTTGGAGGAGCCGGACTATTCCAAGCCGGGGCCGCAATACCCTCAGGACGAGCTGAAACAGGTGCTGAAAAAGACCCTGGGCGTGCCCCTGTTCCAGGAGCAGGCGATGAAGGTCGCCATGGTCGCCGCCGAGTTCTCGGACAAGGAAGCCAATGGTCTTCGCAAGGCCATGGGCACCTTCCGGGGCGACGGCACGCTGCACACCTATGAGGATCGGATGGTCGGACGGATGATTGAACGCGGCTATGATCCGACGTTTGCTCAGCGTTGTTTCGATCAGATCAAGGGCTTCGGCTCCTACGGCTTCCCGGAAAGCCACGCCGCCTCCTTCGCCCAGCTGGTCTATGTTTCGTCGTGGATCAAACACCACTATCCAGCGGCCTTCGCCTGCGCCCTGTTGAACAGTCAGCCGATGGGCTTCTACGCTCCGGCCCAGATCGTGCGCGACGCCCGTGACCACGGCGTCGAGGTGCGGCCGGTCGATGTCTCGCACAGCGGTTGGGACAACAGTCTGGAAGGCCGAGGGAAGCAGCCCGCGCTGCGGATCGGCCTACGCCAGATCGACGGCTTCCGTGAGGACTGGGCCGAGGCCCTGGTCGCCGGCCGGGCCTTCCCTCTCTCCGACATCGAGACTCTGGCCCGGCGCGCCGCCCTGCCGTCAGCCGCCCTGCGCAAGCTGGCCGACGCCGACGCCTTCCGCTCGATGGGTTTGGATCGACGTCAGGCCCTGTGGGCGGTGCGCCGCCTGCCCGACGACGCGCCCTTGCCCCTGTTCGCCGCCGCCGACGCCCGCGAGCTCGGCGCCGAACCCGACGCCCGCCTGCCGACCATGCCGCTGGGCGAGCACGTCGCCGCCGACTATCAGACCCTGCGCCTGTCGTTGAAGGCGCATCCCATGGCCATACTGCGCCCCATCTTCGACGCCGAACGCCTGCTGACCTGCGCCCAGACCGAGGCGAGAAACGGGGGCGCACTGGTGCGGGTCGCAGGCGTGGTTCTGGTGCGGCAGCGTCCCGGCAAGGGCAACGCCATCTTCGTCACCCTGGAAGATGAGACCGGCATCATCAACGTCGTGCTGTGGGCGCGGATGTTCGAGCAGTTCCGCCGCGAGGTCATGGCGGCCCGACTGATGGCGGTCGAGGGCGTGGTGGAGAAGAGCCCCGAAGGCGTCGTCCATTTGGTCGCCCGCAAGGTCATCGACCGCTCTTCGGAACTGGCGCGTCTGTCGGAAGATCACGATACGACAGTCCAACTCGCCCGCGCCGACGTCGTCGCCAACCCCCAGACACCCCGGCATCCCCCGCACCGTCATCCGCGCGACGTTCGCATCCTGCCGGGATCGCGGGATTTCCATTAAGCGCCGACTTCGTTGGCAAAAGGCGGCTGCTGAGATCGCGGCTGGCAACCAAGCCTGCGGTCTCGTCCTGCAGCAGGTCGCAGTCATGGAAAAGGCCATGGCGCCTCTTCGAAGAGGTCGACAGGCTTGCCGTTCAAAATCCGCCCCATAGCGGAAGCTTGATGATATTGGCCGTTGATCGGCGTCGCCCGACGACTGTCCGCCAGTCTTGCGAGCGGGTCGCAATACCTTTAGACGAACGGTCTCCGCGGAAGGCCGTCTGTGTCACCTAACAAATCCCTGCGATCTGAAGACATCGACGCCGTCGATCGGCAATTGCGCGGCATGGTGCGGGGCCAGGTGCGTAGTGCTCAGGACGCGGAGGATCTTGCGCAGGATAGCTGGGCGCGGGCGGTCGCCGCGGCCGTGGGGTCGAGACAGACGCCCATCGCCGACTTGCGCGCCTATCTCTTTCGCACCGCCCGCAACCTCATCGTTGACCACCGCCGCCGCGCGGCCGTCCGTCCGATCGTAGAGGTGGAGGAGGCTGTTCTGCTGTCGGCGGCGGATCCGCAGCCGACACCGGAAGCCGCGCTCATAACCTCCGATGAGCTGAGGCGGATGGACCGGATCATCGCCGCCATGCCCGCCAAGCCGCGCGAAGTGTTCCGGCTGGCCCGGATCGAGGGACTGAGCTACGCGGACATCGGACGACAGCTGAACATTTCCCGCCAGACCGTTCACCAGCATATGACGCGGGCGCTGCTGGCGCTTCAGCTGGCCACGCAGACGGCGTTCGATCAGGAAACCTGACAATCGACAGGGTTATTCGTCCTGTATGACGAGGGACGACCTGCGTTGTCTCACTCCAGGGGGGATCAGGTGAGCGCCAGACGTCCTGTCAGCGGGCTAGATCCCGTCATGCAAGAAGCCACTGAGTGGTTCGTGCAGTTGCATGAGGATCCTCGGGACGATCAGTTGCGTCCCCACTTTGAAGCTTGGCGCGCTGCGGACCCGCGTCACGCGGATGCCTATGAGCGGGTGCGGCGGCTGTGGGGCGCCGCGGCGCACCTGCCGGCGCTGGCACGCGCGCCGGCGCGACCGGATCGGCGTGCGGTCCTGACCGGCGTCGCCGGCCTGGGCGGGGCGGCGATGGCTGTGGCGGCGACCGGTCGGCTGGTGCTGGGTCCGCACCCTTTCGCCGACTATCGCACCCGCGCCGGCGAGGTCCTGCAGGTCACTTTGCAGGACGGCTCCAATGTCACGCTTTCGACCGCCAGCGCGCTGGAGATCGACATCTCCGCGACGGCTCGTCGATTGCGGCTGCTCCAGGGAGAGGCCTGGTTCGAGACCGCGAGCGATGCCGGTCGCCGCCTGAGTGTCGAAGCCGCCGGCGCGACTGTGTCTGCGGCCGACGCGGCGGCGTTCGGCGTGCGGCTGGTTGGCGGCTGCGGTCGTCTCAGCGTCGCGCGGCAGGCGGTCGCGCTGAGCCTGGCCGGTCAGAGCCGACAGTTCGGCGCGGACAAGACCGCCTTGTTTGATCGAACGGGGATCGGCGCTGTGTCTGATCTGGACGTCAACGACTGGGCTTGGCGCGATGGACAGCTGGTTTTCATCAACCGCCCCCTGGCGGAGGTATTGGCCGGCCTTGATCGCTGGACGGGCCTGCGCACCCTGATCCGGGGCCGGGATCTCGCCGCCCGTCCCGTGACCCTGATCACGCGAACGCGCGACGCCGCCGCAGGCTTGGAACAGCTATCGCGCGCCATTCCGATCCGGATCGAACACCTGCCAGGACTGACGATCGTTCGCGAGATGTGAAAATAATAGTCATTCGCACTGACAATCCTCGAGATGCTGCGTCTTTATCAGCAGGGCCGCGCGTCGGGCGCGGTCAGGGGAATGAGGCGTTGATGTATACGAAGCGGGGCGGCGGCCAGGCAGGACTTCTGGCAGTATTGATGGCGTCGAGCGCCCTGGGCGGGTTTCTGGCGACGCCCGTGGCGGCCCAAGCCCAGGCCCAGGTCCAGGTCCAGGTCCAGGCCGACCGCGTGGCGGCCTATGACGTCGGCGCGCAATCCCTGGGCAGCGCCTTGGCGGCCTTCAGCCGGACCAGCGGCGTGGACATCATCTATGGCGCGGGCGTGCCGAACATTCGATCTCCCGGGGTCTCGGGGCGACTGAGCGCGGCCGCTGCCCTGTCGCAAATCCTGACGGGCTCGGGTCTGACCTATCGCTTCATCGACAGCGGCACGGTTCGTCTCGAACCGGCTCCGCAGGCGGCTTCGGGCACAATCCAGCTTGGCGCGGTCCGTGTCGAGGGGGCTTCGGGCAGTACCGGACGGTCCACCGGAGAAGGGCTGTCGGACGATGCGGTTTTCACCACCGCCGCGCCGGTCGAACACATCAGCGCCGATAAGATCGACCGCTATCGCGGCTCCAGCCCGGCGGACATCTTCCGGGGCACGCCCGGCGTCCTGTCCGGCGAGGCGCGCAACGGCGCGGGCGCCATCGATCTGAACATCAGGGGACTGCAGGGTTTCGGTCGGGTGACCACCACCATCGACGGGGCCGAGAACGCGGTCACCGTCTATCAGGGCTATCAGGGCGTTTCGAACCGGACTTTCGTCGATCCGGACTTCATCGCCAGCGTGGACATCGCCAAGGGCGCCGACGCGGCCACGTTCGGTAATGCCGGATCGGTCGCGATCCGGACGCTGGATGCCAAGGACATCGTGCAAGACGGGCAGACCTGGGGATTGCGTTTGCGAGGCGGCCTGCGATCCAACACCTCCGATCCGGTGGCGGGCGCCCTGAGCGGCTATCGCTACGTCTCCGGGACGGGTGTCGCGACGCCGTCGCCGACGGGGATGGATCGGCCCGACACCTTCGAACCGACGGACGGCTGGGGCAGCCTGGTCGGCGCCTTCCGTGGCGAGGCTATCGACCTGCTCGCCGGCTATACCTGGCGGAAGCAGGGAAATTATCATGCGGGCGAGCATGGTCCAGTCGCCGATCCGCGCAACATTGGAACCACCACGACGTCCTGGGGCGCTATCCAGCCGAACACCATGATCAACGCCGGTCTGCTCAACTTCCGGGCCGGCGAAGAGGTGTTGAACGCCCAACTGGAGACGGAGTCCTGGCTGGCCAAGGCCACGGCGCGATTTGGCGACGGTCAGACGCTTCAGGTGGGCTACACCGGCTTCCGCAGCGAGGCGGGCGACCGGATCGCCTCCCGTCTGACCGGCAACACGGCGCAGGGACAGCAGCAGGCCCAAACCGCGGGCACGGCGCTGGATACCTATACCGCCCGCTATCGCTGGACCCCGTCAACCAGCGACCTGATCGATCTGAAGGGCAATCTGTACTGGTCGCATCTCGAACTGCGCAATCCGATCCGGGGAGGGCGGGGCCTGACGCCAGCGGGCATCGGTCTGGATTCGAACTTTAGGGTTGGATCGGACAGCGATCTTTGGGGCGCAGAGGTCAGCAACCGGTCGCGCTTCTTCCTCGACCAAGGTGATCTGCAACTGGACTACGGCCTGTCGTATCGCGCCGAAGATACACGCGGCAGCCGCCATACCGACGCGCTGGAAGGTTGGAACACGCCGCGCAACGGCGCTCGACAGGAGGTTGCGGCCTTCACCAAGGCCGCCTTCACCCCGCTGGATTGGCTGACCCTGGAAGGCGGACTTCGGTACACCCATTACTGGTCCGAGGATCGGGTCGATCCTTATGAGCCCTATCAGGTCGAGTACGGGCGCGTGCGTTTGGGCCTCAAGAAGGACGAAGGCGGCTTCAGTCCGTCTCTGGGGGTGGTGGTCTCGCCCCTCGAAGGGGGGCAGATCTATGTGCGTTACTCCAGCACGCTCCGGGCCCCCGCCCTGACCGAGACGGTGTCAGCCTTTAACAGTTTCGTGGCGACGACGGATATCGGAGCGGAGCGGTCTCGCAACTGGGAGATCGGCGCCAGCTACGGCCGCGACGGCCTGTTCGCTGCGAGCGACAAGGCGCAGGTCAAGCTGGGCTATTTCAACTGGGACGTCGACAACTATATCGCGCGCAATGTGCGGACGAATAAGCCGGACGAGCCCTATTTTCTGACGCTGAACATCGAAAATATCGACCGCGCCAGGTTCGAGGGACTGGAGTTGAGCGGTCGATACAAGACCGGCGGCTTCACCGCCGATCTGGCCACCAACTATTATCTCAACGTCGAATACTGCCGCACTTCCGACACCTGCGGAAACAAGTCGCTGTACGGCGACTACGCCACCAATCACGTGCCGCCGGAATATTCGATCGATCTGTCGCTGGCGCAGACTCTTTTGGACAACAGGCTGACGCTCGGGGGGCGGGTCCAGCACACCGGGCCGCGGGCGATCGGCCACGGCGACGTGACGGCCCAGGGCGCCGGCCAGTTCGTCGCCCTGATCGACTGGGAACCCTACACACTGACCGATCTGTTCGCTGACTATCGACTGACCGGCGACCTGACGCTCAGCCTGAGGGTCGAGAATTTGTTCGACAAATTCTACGCTGATCCGCTGGGCTTGGTGGCTCAACCCGGGCCGGGCCGAACCTTCAGCGCCAGCCTCACGCACCGCTTCGGCGGCGACCAGGCGTTCGGCTGGCTTGCGCCGCTCGATCTCGGCCCTGGCGAAGTCAATCGGGACTGGACCGGCCCTTACGTCGGGGTGGGAACTGGTGCGCAATACATGTCGACATCCGGGACGACGACCAACCTCTTCGGCTCGACAAATCCGGCTGCCGCTTTGGAGTCTGCGGACGAGGATGCGACCAGCGGTCTGTTCTCGATCTACGCCGGGTACAATCATCAGCTTCAGAGCCAGTGGGTTGTCGGGGTCGAACTCGAAGCCGCGCGCACATGGCTGCGCACCACGGACAAGGTGGCCTCCATCAACCCGGACCTGGCCGCCAAACGCTGGCTCGAAAACGCCACCCAGTACGATGTCGATTGGACGGCGGGCATACATGCGAGACTGGGCTACGCCTTCAGTGATCGGCTGTTTGCTTTCGGGTCTGCCGGCCTTGCCTTCGCGCATGAAACCCAGGGCCGAGATCAGTATTGGTCCAATGGCGCAAACCAGGACCAGCCTCTCGGCACGGAGACAGGCCTGTTCTTCGTCGAGCGGGTCGATCGGATCCGAAAGGGTGTCGCGGTCGGGTTCGGCAGCGAATATGCGTTGAGCGATCGGTGGTCGATCCGCGCGGACTATCGCTACACACGGTTCGAAAAGACCGATTTCGACTTCACCAATGCACGCGCGGGCACAGGGCGGGACTATACGGTCACCACAGCCATTCAGGTCGGGACCGAGATCGTGCCCCCCTTTGTCAATCCGGGCGACCCGTTCTGCGACATCGTCCCCGAGCTGTGCTTGCCCTCTGAGCAGCCGGTTTACCGCTATGAGACCACCAATTTTACGGGGACCTCGAGCGTGATCGACGGGCGGCGCGCATCGAACGACATGGATCAGCACGCCCTGAGGGTCGGGCTGACCTATCGGTTCTGAGGCAGGGGGGATGAACGGCAGTCAATCGACGTCTCGAGCCCTCAGCCTGAAGGATGTGACCCGGGAAAACCACGACCGTCTGGACGCCTTCACAGCCGAAGCTGCGTCTCGTCAGACGGTTGAGCCTTACGAGCCGGGTTCAGCCCGGATCGTAAGGCGACCGCGGCCGCGCAGGCGCCGATGGGTCTTGGGCGTCGGACTGTCTGTGGGGCTGCATGCCGCGCCCCTGCTGCTGATGGCGGGCTATTGGGCCACGCGTCCGACGCCAGTCACGCAAGCGCCGCCGGTGTTCGAGGTCGAACTGGTTCGTCTTCAGGCCCCGCCCTTACCGCCGTCCGAACAGCCGCCCGGGCCGGAGCAGATCGAGACCAAGGTCCGCCCGATCACGCCTCGTCCGCCGATTGAGCCTCGTCTCGCCCTCAATCCGCCGCCGAATGTGGAGCCATTATCCGTGCCTCCGCCTCGGCCGCCTGTTGACCCCGCGCCGCCGCGTCCCGCCGCGCCCGAGACGACGGCTCCGCCCAGTCCGCCAGCCCATCCCGCCATCAGTGCGGCTTCGAGCCGGTCCTGGGAAGGCGAGGTGCTGGCCCATCTGGAGCGCCGCAAACGCTATCCTCCGGAAGCGCGGTCACAGCGGCTGGAGGGGGTGGCCATGGTGCGCTTCTCGATGGACCGACGCGGCCGGGTTCTGTCCGTTGATCTCGCCCGATCTTCAGGACACGCCGTCCTGGATCGAGAGGCCATCAGCCTGCTTCGACGCGCCCAGCCTTTGCCAGCTCCGCCTGCGGAGGTGGCGGGCGATCCTCTGAGCCTGACCGTGCCGGTCGAGTTCTTCCAAAGGCGACGGTGAATTAAAAAGGTGTTGTCCGGGCCGGAACCGCCGATCCCAGCAGCGCCGCGCCAAAGCGTTTTCAAGTCGTTTTGGGGACGCCTGTCCGATCGTGAGCTTTGCAAGGTTCACAGAGGCGGTGCGCGCCAGTTCGCTTAGGCCATCGATCGCCTTCGACCGCAGGCGGAAGGCGTGAAACGGAACTGTCGTCCATTCGACATCAGGCGGTGACGGTTCGGCCTCATCTGGGCGTCTCATGAACCAGCCGGTAGAAACACGCGACGCTGCGGCGGCCCTGTCCGAGCGGCTGTCCACCGACGCAGCGTTCGCGGACCTGACCCGCCGTCTGCGACGACCGCTGATGCAGTTCTTCCTGCGCCGGGCCATGTCGCCGATGGACGCCGAGGAGATGGTTCAGGATCTGTTCGTCCGTCTGCTGCGGCGCGGCGACCTGTTCAGCCTGGACAATATCGATGGCTATGTCTTCGAGGCGGCCGCGAACGTGGCGCGGGATCGGGGTCGCTATGACCAGGCGCGCGGCCAGGGAAGACATGTCGATATCGACGACCTGAGGCCGGAAAGCGAAGAGCCGGGCGCCGAACAGATTCTGGATGGGAAGCAGCAGTTGAAGCGGATGTTGGCGGCCTTGGAGGCCCTGCCGCCAAGGGCGCGCACGGTGGTGATCCTGCGGCGGCTGGAAAACCTGACCTATCCCCAGATCGCGCGTCGGTTGGGCATTTCCGTCAGCGCGGTCGAAAAACACATGGTGCGTGCGATGACGGCGCTGAAGCTCGATTTGATCGAGGGGAGGCGTTGATGGTTTCCATCCCTGTCGACGCCGGCGACGCCGCCGCCTTCTGGTTCGCGCGCATGAACGGCGGTGTGACGCCGAGCGTGGAGGACGAGGCCGGGTTTCGGCGCTGGCTGGATTCCGATCCGGCCAATGTCGCCGCCTATCGAGACTGCCAGACGGTCTGGCGGATGCTGAACGACGAGGCGGCCGAGCCTGAGGTGCTGGCCCTGCGTGCGGCCGCGCTGGGACAGGTCGAGCCACGTCTGTCGCGTCGGGCGATGTTCGGCCTTGCAGGCGGAGCGGTGGCCGCGTCGTGCGCGGGGCTTTGGGTTCTGACGGCGCCATCGCCGGCCCGCGCCTTGATCTCGACCAAGGCGGGGCAAAGGCTGAATGCGACCTTGCCGGATGGGTCGGAGGTCACCCTGGCGCCATTGACGCGATTGAGGCTGAGCTTCGAGAACGGAAGACGCTCCGCCACGCTGGAGCGGGGTCAAGCCTGGTTCGATCTGAAACCAGACGCGGCCCGCCCGTTCGCCCTGCGTGTCGGCGACCATGTGCTGACGACAGAAGGAGGACGGTTTCAACTGACCGTAGCGGGCGATCGGCCTGACGTCGTGGTCGAACAGGGCGTGCTGACGGTCGCCGAACGACACGGCGGCAAGGCCTCCGTGCGCGTGCCTGCGGGGCGGAAGAGCGATGGCTTTACAGTGACCGCAGCGGATGTCGAAGCTGAGACCGCATGGCGCATGGGCCGGCTGGTCGTGCGCGACCAACCGCTGTCGCAGGTGGTGGCCGCCTTCAATCGCTATTCCGGCGAACAGTTGTCGATCGAGGACAGCGCGGCGGGCCAGAAGCGGATCTCGGGCTCGTTCCGATATGACGGCGGACGCGAATTCGCCCTGGCGCTGGCGAGCGGATTCGATCTGTCGGTGAAGCGGACGTCGGACGGCGTGTGGCGCATCCGGACGCCTGAAGGAACGGCTACGGTTCGATGAAATTTCCAAGACGGGGTGGGGACTCGCAGGTGCGCGTCCGTTCCTGAGAGCGAACCGGCGAGATGTCGGTGAACTCTTTCCGGGGGCTGCCAATGACCTATCTTTCGCCGAACTCATCTCGTCTGAAGCGGGGCCTGCTGGCCTGCAGCGCCGTGGTCGCGCTCGCCGGCGCATCGCCTGCGCTGGCCCAGAATGCGACCCCGCCGTCGCAACCCGTCGCCTTCGCCATCGAAGGTCAGTCGCTGGAAACGGCGTTGACCAGTTTCGCCCACGCCGCGGATGTGCAGGTGGTGTTCGCCCCCGAGCTGGTGCGCGGCAAGCGTGGCAATCGCGTGGTCGGCATGATGCGGCCGGCCCAGGCCTTGCGCGAGATTCTGGCCGGGTCGGCCCTGGTCGCCGATCAGGTCGGCGAGCGCACCTTTTCTGTTTCGCAAGCTGTCGCCCAGTCCGCCGACGCCACCACCCTCGACGAGGTGATCGTCACCGCCCAGAAGCGCGCCCAACGCATTCAGGACGTGCCGCTGGCCGTCACCGTCGTGGACGGCGCCGACGCGGCGCGGCGCGGCATCGACAGCGTCACCGGCCTGGTCGACGAGGTGCCGGGCGTATCGATCAACTATGCCTTTGGCGGCGCCAACTATGGTCTGATCAGCATCCGCGGCATCGGCGGGGCCGACGATTACAAACCCAATGGCAACCCCTCGGTCGCCCTGCACATCGATGGGGTCTATCAGACCTCGAACGCCTATCTGGGCCTGCCGCTGTTCGACCTGGACCGGATGGAAATCCTGAAGGGGCCGCAAGGCACCCTGTATGGCCGCAACACCACGGCCGGCGTCATAAACGTGATCACCAAGGGGCCTGGCGACGTGGTCGAAGGCTCTGGCCGGATCGAGGTCGGCAGCTATGACTACACCGCCATGGAAGCGGCCGTCGGTGGACCGATCAGCGAAAAGGTCGGCGTGCGCGTGGCCGTGCTGGCCGAACAGGGCGGCGGCTTCATGACCGGCGCCGGGGCCGGCGATCTGGCGGGCTTCCGGCCGATCATCGGCGGCGTGGTCCAGACCCAGGTGCCGGCCATTGTCGATCCGGGCCGACGTAAAGGCTTCGGCGACAAGGATCTGTTCGCAGGTCGCGCGACCGTGGCGATTGCATTCACCCCCGAGACCAGTCTGACATTGAAACTGTTCGGCAGCCGGGACCGGGGCGATACGCGACAGTACGACCGCATCTCGGCCGCGCTGGACACCAACATCGCCAACGCCGGCGAGAACGACGATCCGTACGAGTTCTACTCGTCCGAATATCCGACCCAAAGCATCGACATCTACGGCGCCTCGGCCATGTTGCAGCACAGGCTGGGCGACAATCTGATGCTGGCCGTCATCGGCAATGCTCAAGGCGCCAAGCGCTCGATCCAGGGCAATGGCGACGGCTCGCCCTATCCCGCCTCGCGTTTCGATGCGGACGAGAAGCTGAGCCAGACCTCGCTGGAAATGCGCCTGAGCGACGACACCGGCGGCCGTCTGGATTGGATCGCGGGCGTCTTCTACGTGTCGGACGACATCGACTTCGACACACACTGGACCAGCTATACGGCCCGGACCAAATACGACAATCTGCACAAGCAAAGCCGCAACAGCCTGGCTCTGTTCGGTCAGGTTGATTACGATCTGACCTCGAAGCTGACCCTGTCGGGCGGCCTGCGCTACACCCGTGACGAGGCGACCTTCCGCGGCCGCAACGACGACCTGAACCCGTGGGGCATCTCGACCTTCACCACCACCTTCGCCACGACCAACCCCTTTGTTTGGGACCGGTCGTTCGAGGACGACAATGTGTCGGGCCGGGTCACTGCGAAATACGCCTTCACACCCAGTCTGAACGTCTTCGTCTCCGCCGGAACCGGCTATCGCGGCGGCGGCTTCGACGGCACCTCCATCTTCACCCAGGCCGAGACCTTGCCGTTCGATTCAGAGACGGTGACGGCCTATGAGACGGGGCTGCGCTGGGCGACGCCGCGTCTGCGGGTGTCGGTGGACGCCTTCTCCTATCGGTTCAAGGAACTGCAGGCGACGACCCGCCTGGCCAACGACACCAACGGCCGCGCCAACGTGGGCGAGGCCGAGAGCAAGGGGGTGGAGTTCGCTGTCAACGCCGTGCTGTTGGAAACCGCGAACCAGAGCCTGGACTTCGACGTGGCGGCGGCCTTCCTCGATACGGAGATCCTGTCGTTCAGCTCCGCTCGCGTCGCGGATGTCCTGTCGACGGTGGGGGATCCGCTGCCGGGGGCGCCCGACGTCACGGCGACGGCGTCGCTGAACCATAATCTGATGCTGGACAACGGCTGGCGCCTGAACTCGCGCCTGTCGGTCTCGCACCACGGCGAGGAGTCCAACCGCCTGAACGCCGCGCCGGGAAACACCGCCGAGGCCTATACCCTGCTGAACGCCCGCCTCGAGTTGGAAACCACGACCCAATGGGCCATTTACGCCTATGGCCGCAACATCACCGATGAAGTCTATTTCCCCGAGCTGAACGGCGCCTCGCGGCTTGTCGGCGCCCCGGCCACCTATGGCGCCGGGCTGCGCTATAGCTTCTGACTCCAATGCGCCGTCGCCTCATCGCGGGCGGCGGCGTCAGCAGCTTAAGTCGGCGGACCACAGCTTGATCGACCTGGCACCAGATGTGGTGGGTGGCCTTGATGCGCGCGTCCAGACTGTCACTTTCGAGCGTCAGAGCCTGGCGCAACAGCCGTCGGCCCAAGTTGCGCAAGGCGGTCATTAAGAGGGAAACGCGACATGCTCGCCGGGCTGGGCATGTTCGCGGCTGGCTTTGTGCGGCGCATGTCACCGCCCAGACCGTCAGTCCGTGGGCGGCGCCAGCCGAATGGGTGCGCTATGCAGAAGATGCGACCACCACGATCAGCGCCTGGCTTGGCGAGGACGGCGAGCCGGCGACACGGTTCCGCACCTATCTCGACCAGACACGCCCGGCTGTGGATCAGCCGACGCCGCCGCTGGAGTTGCGGGTATGGATCGACCCGGATGGCGCCGTGTCGCGCATCACATTCCCCCCGTTCGCCCATGAAGAAGCGAACGCCAGCCTGCGCGGCGCGATCGTGGGTCGTCGTCTGACGCCGCCGCCGGCCGACATGCTGCTGCCGATCCGCATCGCCGTGCAACTGGACGCGCCGGCCGCCGAGCCGGCCTTGGCGCCAGCATCTCGACCAGCCGAGCGTCCGCTCCCTCGCAACCAGATATAATGCGCGCTGGAGGTCTTCCATCGTCGGACTGCCAGCACTGGCAGCGGCGCCACCGCGTGTCGCGGTGTGGGCATGTCAGCGCACGACTGCGTTGATGTTCAGTTTGACTCGCGTCGGTCTTTTCGGGTGCGCGTGTTGATTTCAGCTTGAGGGGATAAAGCGCAGGCCTGTTTTCTCACCAGTTGAACTCCAGGCCGATCGTCATCTGTCGACCTGCTGAACCGAGTTGGAGAAGGCGGGAGGGCGTTCGGTCGTAGGCCAGGTCGCGTGTGTCGGTCAGGTTCGTGGCGGCGATGGACAGGCGCGTGTCGGCGGTGATTCGATAGGTGGCCTGAGCGTCCAGATAGCCGGCTGCGTCGACGATGAAGGCGGACACACCGCCGCCCTGCAGGTCGGCCTCGGAACGGAAGGCCGATCGCCACGACCACGACAGGTTCATCTCGAAAGGCCCGCGTTCAAGATAGGGGTTGATCGACCACGCCAGGTCGGAGACGCCGGTCAGGCGTTCACCGTCCGGCAGTCGGCTGTTTGTCCAGGTGGCGCTGGCCCAGAGGCCTAAACCGCCGCCGAACCGATGGTGCAGGCCCGCCTCAAGCCCGTTGACCCGGGCGTGACCGACGTTGTGTGGACGTGACATCAGCACCTCCGCCTGAACCGCCGCACCCGTTCGCGTCTCGAACGTCAAGGTCTCGGTCGCGGAAGTGGTTTGAATGAAGTCGTGGATCGTCTTGTGGAACAGGGCCAGGCTGAAACTGGTCCGACGGCCCGTGACCTCATAGGACAGGTCGAGGTTGGTCGAGACATAGGGGGTCAGCGCCGGATTGCCGCCGATCCCGCTGAAGATCACACCCGGCTCAGGCTGGTCGACGGCCGCCTGTCCCCGCTCGTAGATGTTGGACACCAGGACGCTGGCGGGCACGGTCGAGGCGCGCAGATCGGCCAGGGACGGCCGGGTGATCGTGCGTGACGCCGCCACACGCACGGCGACTTCGTCGGTGACGGGGAAGACCATGTTCAGACTGGGCAACAGGATCGCGTGGTCGCCGTCGAGCGCCAGGGGCGTGACCTGGGCCTGTCCCGCCACCTCGGCCATCCGTGCGCCCTGAACATGGGTGCGCGTCAGGACCAGCCGCAGACCGGCGTTGCCGGAATAGGGCAGGGCGGCCTGGCGTCGGTCGAAATCCACCCGGACATAGGCCGCCGCAACCTCCTCCTTTACGCGATAGGCGTTCTGTAGATCCGATCCGGTCGGCGCCAGATCATCGGGTCTGAACACGACGTCTTCGCGCTCTGGACCCAGGGTGAAGGCGTCGCGAACCCGGTCAAAGCCTGGCGTGCTCCAGGGGCCCGGACGCCGTGCGACCAGATCGGCGAAGACGTCCTGCGGCGTGACGCCGTCGTAGAAGCTCGCCAGGTCTTGCTGGCCTGCACGTAACGCCGCACGGCGATCGCGACGATCATAGTTACGGCTGCGGGTGCGAAACTGGATGCCTGTCTTGATCGACGAAAACCGAAAGCCCGTCAGCGCGCGTCCCAGGTCGCGATGGGCGTCAAGAGCGGCGGTCAGGTCCTTGTCGTGGGATTCCACCGCCCTGACATTCAACTGCGCCAGCACCAGTTGAGCGGGGCCCAGCAGGTTGAAATCGGTCGTCAGTCGTGCGGCCCGGCGCGCTTCGCCTGCGTCGCCCAGGTCGAAGGCGTAGGCGACGCCCTGTGGCGACTGGGCCGAGAGACGCTCCAACGGCGTGTCCAGAACCGAATGGGCGCCGGAAAGGCTGAGGCGCGGACGCAGCCGCCATGGCCCCCGCTCAAGGTCCGCGCCGAGAGAAACGGCGAAATTCAGGTGGGACTGGTCGGAAAACTCGGTGTTGTTATCGATCCGTCCGGCGTCGATCACGCCCGCCGTGACGACCCCGTCGTCAATCCGTTGAATGGCGTCGGGCGTCGCCAGCCGCTCGCCCAAGCCGAAGACCAGTCGGTCCTCGCGGATGGCGTTGTCGAAGCTCGAGACCAGGGCGTCGAAATCCAGACGAACGTCAGGCGCGACGGTCCAATCGGCGCCGAGGAAGGCGCTGCGACGGCGGCGATCCTCGCTTTCGACCGTCGTGCGCAGGTCGTTGGGCGCGGCCAGTCGCCGGCCGTCCACCTGCACATCGCCATATCGCATGACCTGGAACCGATCGTAGCGGACGGATCTCTGATCCTGCGACAGGCCCGCGACCAGGCCGACCGCGCCGGTCGCGGAAATCCACCGACCGGCCGACGAGAAACCGGGGCGGGTGCGTCCATTTCGCTGCGTGTGCTCGCCCCCCAGGCGCAGGGTCACGAAGGGATCGCCGTCAAGTCCGCCGGTGGTCTCTATGTCGATGTTGGAGCCGATGCCGCCTTCCGTCATGTCCGCCGTCGCAGACTTGACCAGATGCGCGCCTGCCAGAAGATCGACGGACAGGGCGCGAAACCGGAACTGTCGCCCGCTTTGGGTCGAGTTGCGGATGTTCTCGTTGAAGGCCACCGGCACGCCGTTAAGCGTGACCGATTGAAACAGCGGGCCCAGGCCGCGCACGCTGACGAACTGGCCTTCGCCCACCTCGCGCTCGATGGCCACGCCCGGCGCGCGCTGAAGAGCCTCGGCCAGATTGGCGGAAGGCAGGTCGCCGAGCCGTTCGGAAGACAGGCCGTCGGATATGACATCGGCGTCGCGCTTGCGACGCAGCGCCCGGTCGATCCGGTCAGACAGGCGGCCGACGACCTCGACAGCCTCCAGTTCGGTCGTTTCAGATGGGCGCAGCGCGTTCGGCCGTGGCGCGGTCGGCCGCGCGGATGGGGCGGCGACCCAGATGCGCACGCCGCGCGATCCGACGAACCGATAATGCACGTCGGTCCCGTCCAGCATCTGCGCCAGGGCGACCCGCCAGCTCATTCGCCCCTTCACCGCGCGTGTCCGCACGCCGTGGCGCGGCGGTTGGATGAAGGCCAGTTCGCACCCGGCCTCCACGCAGAGGCGCAACAGGGCCGAAGAGGCGTCCTGACTGTCGATGTCGAAGGCTTGAACCGGCGCCGATGTCTGCGCAAAGGCGGGTCGGCCGGTCGCGCAAGCCAGCACCCATGCGACGCCGCAAATTACGCATCGTGCGCCGGAGAGCGATGCAGCGAGCGGTCGCACGGATTGGCCTCGGAAAAATGGTCCGCGACGCTCTTAGCGCAGCGCCGTGACAGGTCTGCGATGTCCCATTGTTTCAATCGGCCCGGACGATGCGCCGGGCGCCGTCGGGGCTTGGCGTCATGCGGATCGGCAAAAGGGCCGTCAGCCGGTCTTCGATCGCATCCTCGCCCTCCAGAGGCAGCACCATCGTCACCCGCATGCGGCCCAAGGCAGGATCGGTCAGGACCAGGGGATGATCCGAGTATCGGGCCACGGCGGCAAGTACGACCGACAGCGGCGCATCCTGGAACACCAGCCGCCGCTTGCGCCACGCCGTCGCCGTATCGACGTCGGCGGTCGTTTTGCGGATGCCGGGTTTTCCGGGCGTGAAATCGGCTCTCTCGCCCGGCGACAAGATAAGGGCGTTCGCCAGTGCGTCCCTGGCCGTCGCATCACGGCTTCCCACCGCGACCCGCCCCTGCAACAGAGAGACCTCCGCACCGTCTTCGGTCAGGGCGGTGACGAACTTGGTTCCGGTGACGATCACCCTGCGGTCGCCGACCGCCACCTGGAAGGGACGGGCGGCGTTGTGGGCCACCTCGAAATAGGCTGCGCCCCGTTCCAGCGTCGCGCGGCGGGCGTCGTCGCGCAAGGCGACACGAACGGCGGACCCGGCGTCCAGCGTCATACGTGAGCCGTCCTCCAGGGCGATGTCTGTGATCCGGCCGGACGCGGCTTCATAGAGCCGACCCTGATCCTTCAGCATCGAAGGCAGAACAACGACGGCGGCGATGGCGACGGCGGATGCGGCGAGACCGGGAGCGAGCAAGGTGCGGCGTGTCATCGATGGACGTGGGCTGCGGCGCAGCGTCGCCAAGTCGTCGGCGAAGACGCTTCGCAGCGGTTCCAGCGCCGCCTGATCGGCCTTGGCCTGTTCGTACTGGCGCAGGTGGTCGGGGTCCGCCCTCAGCCACGCCGTCAGCGCAGCCTGATCGTGCGCGCCCGCGTCCGGCCGCGCCATGCGGGCCAGCCACGCCTCGGCCGTCCGGGGGCGGGCGGCGAGAAGGATGTTCAGGCGCTGCAGCATCAGCGTGGCGGTTTCCTCTTCAATGCGTCGGGCGGATTGTCCGCGCGGCGCGTCTTACAAAACACAACGATCCAGGGAAGCGACACCTCAGTCGCCGCGCGATTTCTTCAGTTGGCGGAGGGCTTCGGCGATATGTTTCTCGACCATGCTGACCGACACGCCGAGCCGTCCGGCGATCTGGCGATAGGTCAGGGCTTCGAACCGGTGCAGCAGAAAGGCGCTGCGGGTCTTGGGCGGCAGGGCCCGGATCACGGCGGCGGCGGCGGCTAGGTCCTGACGCTGGATCAGGCCGGTTTCCGCATCCAGTGTCGCGCTGGCCAGACCGCGCGGGCCGTTGTCCAGATCGTGGACATCATGATCGCTGCGGCGCGCGGTTTCGCGCCCATCGGCCTTCCAGCGGTCGCGCTGGATGTTGCGGGCGATGACGAACAACAAGGGCCGGGCGTCCGGCGTACCGAGCGTGTGACCGGCGCGGTGAAAGCGCGCGAAGGCTTCCTGAACCACGTCCTCGGCGTCGCCTTCAGTGGCGTTGCGGCTCTTGCGCAGCAGATAGGCGATCAGATCGGCGCGGAGACGGTTGACCTCGGCCTCAAGCCCGGCGTCGCGCGCAGGCGCAAAGACGCCTCCCCCTGAGAAGGAGGAGGCGTCGACGCGCGGCGAACGCACGGGGGTCATGCGCGCGCCCGGCGGTGAGGGCCGCAGGTCAGGTCCACGACGGGATCAGAACTCCATCCGAAGGCCCAGGTTGATCCGGCGTCCCGACAGTTCGCGCATCGTGGGGAAGGACGGGTCCATCGTATAGCCCTTGGTCGCCTCGTCGGTGACGTTGATGCCTTCCAGACTGATCTGAAGGGCGTCGGTCGCGCGATAGCTGGCGGACAGATCGACCTGGCCGTAACCCTCGCGCCAGATCGGATACATCTCATAGCCGATGCCTTCGACGTATTTGTCCTTGTAGTTATAGGACGCCCGCGCCTGGAACCTGGCGTTCTCGTAGTAGAGGGTGACGTTGTAGGTGTTGTCGGCCAGGCCGACCGGCGGCGTGGGAATGCCTAGCTTGGACGATCCCGTCAGAGAACTATCCAGCATCGTATAGTTGGCGTTGATCCCGAACCCTTCCAGCGGCGCATAGAACTGGCCGAACGGGACCACGGCGACCAGTTCGACCCCGCTGATCTCGTAGGAACCCGGCTCGTTGATCGGCTGGTAGACGTCGAAGGTATAGACGCCGTCGACGGTGCCGTTGGCGTTGTATTTGGTGACGTTCGGCACCGTGCCGGTCAGGGCCTGGCGCACCACGCCCTCGATCTCCTTCCAGAAATAAGAGACCGCCAGCAGGCCGCCGTCGCCCAGATACTGTTCCAGGCCGACTTCCCACTGTTTGGCGTAGGTGGGTTTCAGGTTCGGGTTGCCGTCGGTGAAGCGGAACGAGTTGAAGCTGGCCGTGCGCTTGTAGGCCAGATCGGTCAGCGCCGGACGCATCAGGGTCTCGGACGCGGCGGCGCGGAAGATCAGGCTGTCGGTCAGTTCGGCCGTCACGTTGATGCTCGGCAGCACCTTGTCATAATCGCCGTCGCTGGACACCGGATCGGACGTATAGCCGGTCGAACCGTTCGGTTTCTGAATTTGGTGATAGCCCGAGGAGGTGACCGAGGTATCGACGTAGCGAACGCCGCCGTTCACCGAAACCGGCACGGGACCGATGTCGAAGTTCAGGTCGGCCATGGCGTAAAGGGCCAGAACCTTTTCGGACACCTCGTAATAGTCGCCGACGTTGAACGGCGTGTAGAAGCCGTCGTAGCGGAAGGTGCGCCGGGCGTAGTCGTTGGACACCTGGCTCCAGTTCAGGTCGCGCACGCGGAAACGGCCGCCGGGAACCAGATCGCCGATGGCCGTCAGTTCGCTCTGCGACATCGGCCGGTTCAGATAGTCGACACGGCCCGCGCCCGTGCCCTGGACCTTCAGTTCGCCATACTGGCGTTCCTTGGACTTGTCGGTGTAGCGCGCGCCGACCTGGATGCTGGTCAGGGCCGGCAAGAAGTTCAGGCTCAGATACTGGGTGAAGTCGATCTGGGCGGCGTATTTGTCGTCCTTGATATGCTCCAGCGTCGTCTCATAGGCCTCGAACAGATAGCGGTCGGGGCTGTTGTACATGTCGATCGAGGCGGGGTTGGCGCTCTTGATCGTTTCGCCACCATCGGCCGTCCAGCGCGTCCGCGACGGCGCATAGGCGACGTGCTTCAGATTGGCGTAGTCCAGCGTCTTCTCGGCGCCGGAATAGCCAGCCAGGGCGTGAAGCTTCCAGCTGTCGCCGCGCCAGTTCAACTCGGTCCCGAACTGGCGATAGTCGGTCTCGTTGATCTGCTCCTTGCTGAGCATTTCGTGTTGGGTGGCGGTGTAGGAGACGTCGCGCAGCACCACCAGGCCCTGGTCGGCCAGGGTCGTCTTGTCGAACTCATGGATGGTCTCAAGCGTCGACCGGCTGGAGGCTGAATAGGCCGCCGCATCATACTGGTCCTCGGTCGTCTCATAGCGGCCGATCAGGGCGTCGAAGGCCAGGCTGAAGGTGGTCGAGGGACGATACTGAAGCGACACGGCGCCGCCCCACTGGTCCTGGGTGTTCAGATAGGCGCGGTCGCCGACCTTGTCCTGGAAGATGATCCGGTCGGTCTCGGCGGTGTTGGCGCGGTTCTGAACGATGACGCCCGCGTCGCGCGCCAGCACGGCCTGGGCCTGGGCGCCCCGCGCGCCGGTCGATGTGGCCAGGAAACGGGTCAGGGGGCGGAAGTTGATGCCGGATTCGGAGTCGGTGCGGTTGGTGCGGCGTGCGGTCGAGAAGGACACCAGACCGCCCCAGTCGCCCCAGGTGTCGCTGGCCAGGAAGGACAGTTTCGGATCGGTCTTCTCGGAGATGGAGTTGTAGGCGCCTTCGGCGGACGCGACGATGCGGCGCCCTTCGTAATCGAAGGGGCGGGCGGTCGAGATGTTGACCGAGCCGGCGATGCCGCCTTCCTCGTCCGCCGCGCGAGGCGACTTCTGCACCGTCACCTGCTGGATGATTTCGGACGCGAAGATGTCGAACTCCACATCGCGGCCGCCGCTGCCCGAGGCCGTGGCCAGACCGTTGATGGTGACGAAGGTGAACTCGCCGGGCAGGCCGCGCACCGACACGCGCTGGCCCAGACCCTTGTTGCGTTCGATGGTCACGCCCGGCATGCGCTGAAGCGCCTCGGCCAGGTTCTGCTCGGGGAAGTTGGCGACGTCGGTGGCCACGATCGAGTCCGAGAAACCGACCGTCTTGCGCTTGATATCGACGGCTTGTTCCAGGCTGCGGCGATAGCTGCCGGTGACGATGATCTCGTCCACCTGGGCGACGTCGCCCTGAGCTTGCCCCTGCGTCTGACCCGCCGTTTGGGCGAAGGCGGCGAAAGGCGAAACGGTCGCGACGACAAGCGCCGTCGTGCCGAGAATTCGGTTCTTCATTTGGACAGACCCCCAGAGAACATGACGCGCTTCACCTGCGAAACGCGACGACCGATCCACGGCGTCATGCCGGCCGATCTACCGCCCTCAACGACGCCGCAGCCTCGCCCCTCAATCTGTGACGGTTGATTTCATTCAATCTTCACCGGGTTGTCGTGTTCGGCGACGTGCCCGTGTCCGAACGGGCCTTGGCCAGCGCGGCCTGAACCTCGGCGCGCGCCGCCTCCATGTCGCGCCGGAAGGTTTCCGAGCGTTGTTCGGCGCCATAGAGGACCGCGCCGGACAGTATGCCCGCCTCGACGGCGCTGTAGCTGTGCGAACCGCAGATGAAGCGGCTTTCGGCGAACTCGCGTCCGCGCGCGTAAAGCGCATCGGCCCGCTGCGGCGCCAGTTCGGCCAGGATCATGGCGATGTGCATGCCATGCGCCGAGTGGCCGGACGGATAGTCGGGATTGCCCGCCAGATGGTCGCTCTTGGCTTCGCAGATCGGCAGGTCCGTACCGATATAGGGACGTTTGGTCCCCCAGTAATCCTTGGCCAGGCCGACGACCGACCGGTCATTTCCTGAGCGGTCCAGAAGAGCGGTCAGCACCGGCGCCGTCTCGGGCGTCAGCCGCACGCCCAGCGCCTGGGCGAAATGATCGTATTTGTCGCCATCGACGTCTGCGGTCGCCAGTCGCCAGCGCGCCCCGCCCTGAAGGGCGCGGGTCTCGCGGAAAATCTCGGCGTTGGCGCGGTCGCGGGGCGAGCCGGGCGCGGGCGGCGGGGCCAGGACCTGGGTCAGATCCGGCCGATCCGCTGGCGACAGATAGCCCCGAACCGGCGCGCCCGCGACCATCTCGACCGCCAGCCCGTCGCACCGCGCCTCTGTTCGAACGGGATTGCAGGCGGCCGCCTGGGCGCCGGGCAGGCGGGCTTCATAGGCGGGGAACCGTGGGTCGGCCCAGTAGTAGTCGGTCGATACATATTGCGCGCCGCTGGCGAAGGCGGCCGTGCGACGGCTGATGTCTGCGGTTCTGGCCTCTACGGTGTCGGCGTCGGCGCGGGTGCGGACGATGAAGCCCTGACGCACGGCGGCCTGAATGCGGTCCTTTTGCACCACGGGGTCGTTCAGCGTCAGATAGGCGGCGGCCGGGCTGGCCTCGTCGGTATTGACGAACATCGCCCGTCCTTGAAGCGACGGGCGTCCTGCGGAATAGGCGCCGACCTTCTCGGGCCCTTCGTCCAGGGCGAAGAACACCTTGCCGCGCGCCTGACCCAGCGTCGGCCAGCCCCCGGCCAGCACGCCGTCGCGCAGGGTCGCGTGGTTACCCCGCACCTGATCCGGCGTAATCAGACGGCCTGCATCGAAGACCGCCCGGATTTGGGCGTCCAGCGCGTCCCAGGCTGCGGCGTCGAACGCCAGCGGCGCCACGCCCCCCGGCATGGAGGGGCTGCCGGTCTTGGCGTTCAGCATGATCAGGATGGGCGCGTGGTCGGGGTGCGCGGTCGACCAGTCGCGGATCTGCGTCAGGCAGGCCGTGAAGGTCAGGCAGGAGGCGCGGAAATCCACATCGGGCATGTGCAGGACCTTCATTCCCGGCTGCGTCATGGCGGCGCGGAAACTCGGACTGGTCGGCGCCTCATGACCCGGACCGCCCAGGGCCGAGGCGGGCCGCGCATATCGGCCGCCGTCGGGATCGTTCAGCACGTCGATCTCAAGCTGACGTGCGCCCGCGTCCAACTGCTCCACCAGCGGACGGTGGCTGTAATCCAGGCCCCGGGCGGCGGGATTGACCGCCGTCATCGCCGCCAGTTCCGCCTCGGGAATGGCCAGCTTGTAGCTGTTGTGGGTTCCGACCACGGCTATGTCGTTCATGCGCAGCGATCGGTCCATCCACGCCCGCGCGCACGCATCTCCGCCCGCTGCGCGCACATCGGCGGCGGTCGGCTCGCAAGGCGACGCGCCCAGAAGCAGGGCGATGATAAGGGCGCTCATGATCGATCTCCGTGGGCGGCGTCAGGAACCGGCCATCCTTCACACAACGACTGTGAACCACGCCTCCTCAACAGGGGCGTGACAAAGACGGCTTTGCGTCTGGGGCGGCGGGTTCGGTTTGTCGTACTGAGCTGGGCCGCCAGGCCGGTCTTCGTCGGTCCTGGCGGATTCTTTCACGCCTTTGACTTCAAAATATCAGCGTCCTGTCATCGCGTAACGTCAAGGCAAGGCGTGTTTGAGCGTGTCGCGGCAGGTCCATGGCGGATGGAAAACAGGTCACCGGCCAGCGGGACAGGCGTTCGCTGAACTACCTGCTTGCGCGCTATGGCGTCGACATCCGCACGGCTCTGGTTCGACGTTACGGCGCCGAGCAGGACGGCGTCGACGACGCAATGCAGCAGGCGTTCCTGCGATTCAGCACGCTGGAGGATCGGGATCAGGTGGCGGACCCCCGCGCCTTTCTGTTCGTCATGGCGCGCAACGCCCTGAAGGACGCCATACGCCGCGCCGACAGTCAGAAGCGGCGTTGGAAGGCGCTGGCCGAGGTGGAACCCGTGCACCACGAACTCAGTCCCGAAGAGGTGCTGCTGCAACGCGAGGCGCAGGAGGCGCTTGAGCGCGGCATAGCGGAGCTTGCGCCCCAGGCCCGCGAACTGCTGCGGCTGAGCCGCATCGAAGGCCTGACCTATGCGGAGATATCACGATTGACAGGACGGTCGCCGGCGGACATCAGCCGCACGATCACGCGGACCCTGATCGAACTTCGTCGCGCCGTGAAGGCGCGCGCGACGGAGGCGGCATGACAGGATGCGATGAAGTCCCGCCGATCGAACAGGCGATGGAATGGCTGTCACGCCGTTGCGGGGGCGGCCTCAGCCCTGCGGACGGGCGCGCGTTTGATCTCTGGCTGGCGGCGTCGCCGCACCACGCGCAGGCCTATGCCGAAGCCGAGGCCCTGTGGGCCGGACTCGATTGGTCGACGCGTCTGAACCAGGACAGCCTGAACCCCGCCAGTCCGGGCGTGGACGGCTCACGGCGGGCCTCTCTTGCGTCACCGGACAAGTTGACGACGCAAAACGCTCGTCATCGTCTCACGCGCCGCGGCCTCGTTGGACTGGCGGCGGCCGTCGCCGGTGTTGCGGCGGCGCCTCTGGCGATCAACGGGTTCGGGCGAACGACACGGCGTTTCGAAACCGAGGTGGGCGAAATCCGCCACATGGCCTTGCAGGATGGGTCGCGGGTGTCTCTAGGCGGCGACACGGTGCTTTCAACGCGCTTCAGCGACCATGAGCGACTGATGCGTCTGGATGCCGGCGAGGCGTTCTTCAACGTCGCCCATGATCAGAGCCGCGTCTTCAGGGTCGTCGGCGCTGGACTGGTGGTGGAGGCGCTGGGAACAGCCTTCGAGGTCCGGGTCGGCGAAAAGAGAGCGGAAGTCTTCGTTGAAGAAGGACGTGTGCGCGTGACCGCCAAGGCGTCGGGCGAACAGATGATCCTCGGTGCGGGCGAGCGTGCGGTTCTGGATCAGGACGTGCTGAGACGGACAGCAATTAATCCGGCCGCCGTGGCGCCATGGCGACGCCAAAGGTTCAGCTTCATCGACCAGCCGCTGTCGGAGGTGGTTGCGGATGTGAACCGCTACTACCGGCCGAGCGTGGTCGTCGCCTCGCCCGAACTGGCGGCGCAGAAGGTCACTGCCGCCTTCACGATCGAGCAGATTCCTCAGGCGCTGGAAAGCCTCGCCAATGAAATGGGCGGGCGTCTGACGCGCCGGTCCGACGCCGACGGCGAGGTCACGCTGATCCTGAAACGCTGAAGCTTCTTGAAGATTTGATGAAATCGACGGGATCGCTGGAAGGGCGCGAGAGCAGGCGCGTCTAGGCGGCGTCGAAGCTTTTGGGGGGCCGTGTCGGCTGCGGGCTTCGCATCAATGTCTAGGGATTACCGTGATGTTTCATCGTTCCAGGTTGAAGGGCGCCATCATGGGCTCTGCGGCCGTGATCGCGCTGGCGTTCGCCGCCCAGCCCGTCTTGGCCCAGGCTCAAACCCAGGGCCGCGCCCCGGCAGCCACGCAGATTCATCAGATCCGCATCGAGGCCCAGGCGCTTGATCGCGCCGTAGTGGCCCTTGCCGAACAGACCGGCGACATGATCCTGGCCCCGCGTGTGTCGCTGGAGAACCGTCGCGCCAGCGTCCTGTCCGGCGCCATGACGACGTCCGAGGCCCTGTCGCGCCTGTTGGAAGGCGCCAATCTGACGTTCCGCCAGGATGCCAACGGCGCCTATGTCATCATTTCGGCGGCCGAGGCGCGGGCCGAAGCCACCCAACTGGGCGACGTCATCGTGGCGGCGCGTTTCGACCCCTTGAGCCGCCTTCAGAAGGGCGCGACCGACAGCTTTTCCGGTCTGGACCGCTCGCTTCAGGAAACGCCCCGTTCGGCGTCGCGCGTCAGTTCGGACACCATCGCCCGCTATGGCATGGAGAATGTCGATGATCTGGTCGCCGCTGTGCCGGGCGCCTATACGGCCAGCTTTTTTGGCGTCCCGGGCAATCTGAACGTGCGCGGCACCCTGGCCGACACCTATTTCCAGGGCTTCAAGCGGATCGAGAACCGGGGCAATTTTTCCTCTAATCTGGGCGCCGCCGCCTATGTGGAGGTGCTGCGCGGCCCGTCGTCCCCGATCTATGGCCCCGGCAAGGTCGGCGGCCTTTTGAACTTCGTGCCGAAGTCGGCGCGGGGCGTGGACGCCCGCTACGCCGACGAGTTGGGCGGCGGCGTTAACGTGACGGTCGGCTCCTATGGGCGTCGCAATGCGGCGGCCGATCTGGTGGTCCCTGTCGGCGACGGCGGTTTCGCCTTCTATGTCGAACGCGAGGACTCCGATTCCTACTACCGCAATGTCCACCCGGAACACCTGAATCTTCAGGCCACCTATGTCGGCGACTTCGGCGGCGGCTGGTCGGGCGAGGTCAATCTGATGCGCTTCAAGGAAACGGGCCGCATCCAGTCGCCGGGCTGGAACCGGGTGACGCAGGACCTGATCGACAACGGCGTCTATATCACCGGACGCGACACCGACCTGGTCGATCTCGACGGCTCTGGCATGGTCGAATACGGCGAAATCGACGCGGCTTTCGGCGCCTGGGGCGGTACGTCCAACATCCGCCAGATCAAGGAATATGGCGGCAAGAACAATCCGAAGTTCGCGCTGGATGAAGGCGTGGGCACGACTCAACTGAGCCGCCGCGACGTCATGGCCGACGCCGTGGATTACAACGACAGCCTCAGTTTCACCGCCTATGCGGGCGTGCAGAAGACGATGGCCAACGGCTCGGTCCTGGCCTTCAAGGCCTTCATGGATGACGTCGAAAACCAGCGTTTCAACAGCTTCGGCTTCGCCGCCGACTATGACGCGCGGGCCATCGAGGGGCGCGCGACCTACAGCTTCCCATCGCGCTTCGGCCAGCATGTCAGCGCCGACACCATTGTCGGGGTCGGCTATCGCAGCCACACGGCCCAGCAATATGAATCCTTCCTGTCCGGCTATATCGCGCTGAACCGTCGCGATCTGTCGCGGGGGTCGACTGCTGGCGACCGCATCGCCTCTCCGCGCGTCGTGAACGGCGAGCAGATGTGGGACTCGCGTCACGAGATGCGGTGGAACAGCCGCGCCGTTTTCGCCATGAGCGACATCACCCTTTACGACCGCTTCAGCATCCTGGCGGGGCTTCGCTGGGACGATTACGACGTCAAGGCGATCAACAAGGGCGAGACGGTGTTCGGCCTCAAGAACACCTGGGTCGAAAACAGCGACGACGCCGTCACCTGGTCCGTGTCCGCGCGTTATGAAACGCCGTGGGGCCTGACGCCCTATGCGACCTTCGCCAAGCCGCGCTCGCTCGAATCCACACAGACCGGCGGCGTGTCCGTCGGGACGGTGTCGAGCAACCTGTTCATCTCTCCGTCCGAACTGAAGGAGGCGGGCGTCAAATTCTCGCTGTTCGACGGCGCGCTGTTCGGCGGCGCGGCCTATTATGAGCAGTTCCGCCGCCAGACCGACACCGTCGGCAATATCAGCGGGACGACCGCGGAAGGGTTCGAGCTAGAGGCCCAGTGGCTGGCCACCGACAAACTCAGCTTCACCACGGCCCTGACCCTTCAGGAGACCCGGGTCGATGCGCCGGGCAAGGGCAAGGGCGAATATCTGGAGCTTCGTCCCGAGCAGTTCGGCCTGGACCCGGCCAAGGCCTATGGCGGCACCTTCGCGGTCAACAATGCGGGCACGTTTGCGGAACTGGCCGACGGCTATGTGGTCCGCACCATGCCTGATACGGTGTTCAGCCTGTTCGGCGCCTATACGACCGAGCGGTTCAGCCTGATGGGATCGGAAGCCAGCGCGGGTTTGACGCTCGGCGCCACCTATGTGTCCGAGACGGGCGGCGTGCTGGAAAACAGCCTCAAACTGCCTGCCTACACCTTGGCCAAGGCGGCGGCCTTCGTGAAGGTGCGCGACATCACCCTGTCGGCCAATATCGATAACCTGTTCGACGAGGAATATTTCACGCCCTCGGCCGAGGTCTACAAGGAAGTCGCCGTCATGCCGGGCCTGCCGCGCATGTTCCGCGTCAGCCTGGCCTATCGCTTCTGAACCCTGAACGCCTGAAACCGGCGGCGGACACGCGATCCGCCGCCGGACGCCTTTTCGCGTCGCCTATCGGCGCACTGCTCGCCAGAAAGCACAGTTCCCATGACCCAGATCACCGGTCCCTCACGCCGGGGCCTCCTCAGCCTGTTGGGGAGCGGCGCGGCTCTGGCGGCGCCAACGGCCGTCATGGCCGGAGGGCAAGGGGGCGACCTTGACCCGGCGGCCTTCACCCATGGCGTGGCCTGCGGCGATCCCACCCAGGACGGCCTGGTCATCTGGACGCGGGCGGTCGGGCAGGGCGCAACGGCGCGTTTGAGTTGGCAGGTCGCCGAGGACGCGGATTTCACGCGCGTCATCCAGTCCGGCGCGACCCAAGCGGCCCAGGCGCGCGACCACACGGTCAAGGTCGATGTCGGGGGGCTACGCGCGGGGCGCGACTATTTCTATCGCTTCCACAGCGCGGACGCCGTGTCGCCGGTCGGACGCGGGCGCACCCTGCCGCAAGGCGGGGTCGAACGGGCGCGTCTGGCGGTCGTCTCCTGCTCCCATTACGGTTTCGGCTATTTCAACGCCTATCGCGCAATCGCTGAACTGGAGCAGCCGGTGGATGCTGTCGTCCATCTTGGCGACTACATCTATGAGTACGGCGTCGACGGCTATGGCGGACCCGAGAGCAAGGCTCTGGGCCGCGAACATGATCCGGCCCATGAGATTGTCACGCTGGACGATTATCGTCGACGTTTCGCCCAGTACCGCGCCGATCCCGATCTTCAGGCCGCCCATGCGCGCGCCGCCTTCATCACGGTCTGGGACGACCACGAAACCGCGAACAACAGCTGGATGGGCGGCTCCTCAGCTCATGACGAGGCGACAGAGGGGCCGTGGGATCGGCGTCGGGACGCCGCGATCCAGGCCTATTTCGAGTGGCTGCCGATGCGCGATCCGCCGTTCGGTCGCCCGGCCTATGTGCTGAACCGGGTGTATGATTTCGGCGATCTTCTGTCGCTGATCGCCATCGAAACGCGCCTGACCGGACGCACCAGGGCGCCCAGCGCCTCGCGCGACATGATTTTCGATGCAGAAGGGCGTCCCGACGCCGCGCGTTTTGAGGCAGAAGTTCTGAACCGACCGGAACGCTCCATGATGGGCGCGACCCAGGAAGCCTGGCTAGAGCAGGCCTTGACCGCATCGGTGGCGCGCGGCTGCGCCTGGCAGATGTTGGCCAACCAAGTGATCATGGCGCGGATGCGCGCACCGGATTTCATGGCTGTCATGCCGCCGGACATGCTGGAGCAGGCCATGGCGCAGCCCGGCGCGCGGCGTTGGCTGGAAAGCACGAAGCTGGGCCTGCCGATCAATCTGGACGCCTGGGACGGCTATCCGGCCGCACGTCTGCGTCTCTATGACGCCGTGAAGCGCAGCGGCGCCCACCTGGCCGTCCTCAGCGGCGACTCTCACATGTTCTGGGGCAACCGCCTGCATGATCCGCGCGATGAAAGCGTCGTCGGCGTCGAGTTCGGCGCAGGCAGCATCACCTCGCCCGGCGGATATGAGACCATCAGTCCCGATCCCCGAATTTATGAGATCGCCGAACGGGCCCTGGTGGCGAAGAACGCAGATGTGCGCTTCGCCCATGTCCGCGACCACGGCTTCCTGATTGTCGAGGCCACGAAAACCATGCTGACCTGCGACTACCATCAGATGGCGGACATCAAGGCCCGCGACAGCCGGTGGCGTCGCTTTGCGCACGTCATTGTCGATCGTTCAGGCGGCTTCACCCTGAGCGAGACCTGAGGAGGACAGGGGCGCGGACGAAAACTGGCGGCGGCAGGATCAATCCCGGCGTTTGCGCAGGAACAGGATCGCCGCGCCTCCGACCAGAACCAGTCCCACTAGGCTGGTCGCATAGGCGGCCGAAACGAAGAAGGGCAGCCACGGCAGGTTCAGGGAGCCGAAGTTCTTGAACAGCAGCAGGGCGACGCTGCCGATATAGCCCGTGGCGTCGGCCACATAGATCAGGAAACCCGCTGTCGCCACCGTGCCGGAAAAGGCGATCAGGCGGTCGAACAGCATGGCGTTGAACGGCGTATAGGCCAGATATAGTCCCGCGCCGCCCGCGATCATCCAGGCGATCGGCGAAAGCAGTCCGTGCTGAAACGCCAGGGTGGAGGCCCCGAGAAGCGCGAAGCCGGCCAGGATGACGCCGTGCATGAACAGCAGGGCGCGGCCGTTGTTCTTGACAAGGATCAGGACGCCCATCGCCACCAGCGACAGGGCCGCCACCGGTCCCTCGCTGGCGGTGAAGACCGACGCCGCGTCGCCATAGCCAAGCGCCTGCCAGATTTCCGCAGCGAAGTTGTCGCGCAGGTCACGAAAGGCGGTCAGCATCACATAGGCCGCGACAAGCAGGGTCAGCACCGGCCAGTGCGCGGTCAGGAAGGCGATCCGCTCGCGCGCCTGCATCGGACGGCGTGCGACGCGGGCGGCTTCGTCGGCGGGACTGGGCGGAGGCAGGGCGGCGAGGGCCAGGACAGAGACGGCCAGCAGGGGCATGAAGACGGCGCCGACGGCCGCCGGCATCCAGAAGGCGCTGACATGCTGATGCGCCATCAGGGCCTTTCCGACCGATTTCACCACGCCCGAGGACAGGATGAAGCTGGCGCACAATATGGCGCCCAGAACCTCGCTGGTGCGCCGGCCCTCCATGAAACCGAACACCAGCCCCCAGATCAGGCCCAGCGGCAGGCCGTTCAGGAACAGGGCGGCCACGTTCCACGGCGCAGGCGTCACGGCGAACAGCACCAGGGCCAGCCATGAAACCCCGATCAGCACGATGATGGCGGCGGCCCGGCGTTCGGCCTTCATCTCGGCGATCACCTTAACCCCGATCAGCTTGGACAGGGCGTAACCGGCGACCTGGGCGATCACCAGCGCGATCTTGTAGTCCAGGGCGAAGTCCCATCCGGCCACCTCGCCGAAGGTCGCCGCCGTGAACGGTTTGCGGAAGGCATACATCGAAAAATAGGCGCAGAATCCCGCCAGGCCTGCGAACAGGACGAAGACGAGGGGGTTCGCCTGGGCCAGCCAAGACCGCATCCGATTCAACATCTGACATCACTCTGTTGCATGAATGTGGTCTAGACCAATTCTGCGAAGCTTGGATGACGAGGACGATAAGAATGGATGGTCGCTACGACATCGCCGTGGTGGGGGCGGGGATCGTCGGCCTGGCCTGCGCGCTGGCGGCTGCGCGGCGGGGGCTGTCGGTCGTAGTGATCGATCGCGACGCCCAGGCCAATGGCGCCTCCATCCGCAATTTCGGCTTCGTCACCGTTACTGGCCAACCTCGGGGCAAGGTCTGGCGACGCGCCCTTCGCAGCCGCGCGGTCTGGGAGGAGGTCGCGCGCGAATCTGGCCTGCCGATTCTGCAGCGCGGCCTGTGGCTGCCCGTCCGTCGCCCCGAGGCCGCCGCCGTGCTGGAGGGCTTCATGGCCACCGAAATGGGCGAAGGCTGTCGACTGATGTCGGCGGATGAGGCGAGAGCACAAGCACCGGAAATCATCGGCCCTCAGACGATCGCCGCTCTGTGGAGTCCGCACGAGTTGCGCGTCGATTCTCGTACGGCCATTCCGCGCCTGGCCGACTGGTTGTCGGATCGCTTCGGCGTGAAATTCCTTAGACAGACCGCCGTTCAGGCCGTCGAACCGCCGCGCGTCGTCACCGGGCGCGGCGTGCTTGAGGCGCGGCGCATTGTGGTCTGTCCCGGCGACGATCTGGTCAGCCTGTTTCCTGATTATCTGGCCCAGGCCGGTCTGGTGCGATGCAGGCTTCAGATGATGCGGCTGGCCTCGCCCGGATTCACCCTGCCGGCCCCGGTCATGTCAGACCTCGGTCTGGTCCGTTACGGTGGTTACGCCGCCCTACCGCAGGCGGCCGCCCTGCGCGCGCGTCTGGAGGTGGAGCAGGGGCAGGCGCTGGCGGACGGCGTCCATCTGATCGCGGTGCAGGACGCCGACGGCGCCCTGGTCATGGGCGACAGCCATTATGACGCCGTAACGCCGGATCCCTTCGCCAGCACGACGGTCGATCAACTGATCCTCGACGAATGGCGCGCCGCCACCGGCCAAGTCGCGCCCGCGGTTCTGCAGCGCTGGACCGGAACCTATGCCCTCGGTCCGAACGCCGATCTGATCGCCGCCCCGCACGCCGATGTGCGTCTGGCCCTCATCACCGCCGGCAACGGCGCATCCACCGGCTTCGCCTTTGGCGAAGCGGTGATTTCAGACCTGTTTCAGGAGACGTTCGAACCATGACCTCCATCCGCGACAGTTTCGACATGGTCGTTTTCGACTGGGCCGGGACCATGGTCGATTTCGGCAGTCGCGCCCCGGCCATGGCCTTGATGGAGGCGTTCGACGCCCTGGGCGTTCCGGTCACTGAAGACGAGGCGCGCGGGGACATGGGCCGCGCAAAGGCCGACCATGTGCGCGCCCTGTTCGCACAGGCCCGTGTCAGCGACGCCTGGCGTGCGGCGCACGGCGTGGTTCCGGGTTCGGCGGCGGTTGAACGGGTCATGGCCGAACTCCAGGCGCCGATGATCCGTCTGGCCGAGGACAAGGCGGACCTCATCCCCGGCGCCGCCGAGGTCGTGGCGCAACTGCGGGCTCTGGACATCAAGATCGCCTCCTGCACCGGCTATACGCGCGAGATGATGCAGGCGGTCCTGCCCCGCGCCGCCGCGCAAGGCTATGCTCCCGACCTGGTGGTCTGCGCCCACGAAACCGCGCAGGGCCGACCGTCGCCGCTGATGATCTACAAGGCCTGCGCCGATCTGGGCGTCTGGCCCCTGTCGCGCGTGGTCAAGGTGGATGACGCCGAGGTGGGCGTCGCCGAGGGACGCAACGCCGGCTGTTTCACGGTCGGGGTGGCGGCGTCGGGCAATCTGGCGGGGCTGACGGCTCAGGCCCTGGCTGAACTGGGCGCGGATGAGCGGGCGGCCCTGTTGGCTAAGGCCGCCGATCGCCTGATTGAGGCGGGCGCCGACATCGTCATTGAGACGGTGGCGGATCTGATCCCCGCCCTGGAGGCCGAGGCGGCGCGGCGGAACGCCTGAAGCCCTACCGCACCCGGATGTCGACGCTGATTTTCAGGGCGTCGTGGCGCCAGTATTCGCGGTCGAACTCGACCACCCGTCCCTGGGCGTCGTAGCTGGTTCGGACCACGTTCAGGCCGGGCAGGCCGGACTTGACCTGCAGCGCCTCGGCCTCGCCGCGTGTCAGGGCGCAGGGCTGCATATCCACCCGGTTGCGCGCCACGGCGATGTTGTAAGCGGATTTCAGGACGCTGGTCAGGGAGCCGTCCAGCGGATGGCCCAGCAGGTCGGGGGCCAGGGCGGCGTCCACGACGATGGTCTCGACCAGAACGGCGCGGCCGTCGACGGATCGCCTGCGGCGGATGCGGTACAGGGGGGCGCCGACCGGACGGCCGAAGACGGCGGACAGGGCCGGTGTGCAGGCGATCTCGGTCTTGCTGAGGGTCTCGGTCGTGGGGTGCCGTCCCTGGGCCTCGACATAGGACATGAAACCCTCCCACCGTGTCGGATCATAGACGACGGGCGGGGGCGAGACGTACCAGCCGCTGCGGTCCTTGCGGTAGATCAGGCCTTCGGCCTCCAGTTGGAACAGGGCCTCGCGGATCGTGCCGCGCGCCACCCCTCCGCCGATCTGCAACTGACGCTCCGAAGGCAGGCGTTCGCCGGGCTTCAGCTCGCCTCCCGCGATCCGGGCGGCGATGGCGTCGCGCATCCCGAGATAATGCAGACCGTCAGGCTGAGACATGGAATCGTCCGATCGACGGTCGAGTCCCGCCTGTTCCGAAAATGAGAAGTCGCGTCCCACGGGTCAAGCAAGGTTGATCCGCCCGCCGACGGTCAGACATCCGCCGCTCAAGCTTCATGAAAGTTTCGCCTAGGACATCGGTCTATTGGTCTATACCAAAATTGAAGAGGGGGATTTGATCCATGACAAATGATCGACGGTCTTTCCTGCGCGGCGCGCTGGGTGGAGTAGCGGCGGGAGCGGCGCTGAACCTGTTGCCGGCGACGGTGCGCAAGGCGATGGCCATTCCCGCCAACAACGCCTCTGGCACCATCATGGATGTCGAGCATGTGGTCATTTTCATGCAGGAGAACCGCGCCTTCGACCATTATTTCGGCACGCTGAACGGCGTGCGCGGATTTGGCGATCCGCGTCCGCAACGCCTGCCCGGCGGGGCCGCCGTCTGGCGTCAGCCCAGCGATCAGCACCCCGATGGCTTCGTCATGCCCTTCCATGGGGATTCACGCACCACCGACGCCTATACGGTCGATGGGTCGGATCAGGGACACCGGGCCGCGATCACCATCGTCAACGGCGGTCGCTACGATCAGTGGGGCCGATCAGGCGAACTGCACAAGCGGATGGCCTATTACAAGGCCTCGGATTTGCCCTTCTATCACGCCTTGGCCAGCGCCTTCACCGTCTGCGACGCCTACCACTGCTCGACCCTGACCCAGACCTATCCCAATCGGCTCCATCTCTGGACCGGCTGCAACGGCGGCGGAAAGGTCGGCGGCGATCCGGAGATGAGCAACTACGGCGAGGATGAGACGCCCAGCGCCGACATGGCCGAGGACCAGCCGATGGCGACGGGGCCGCACGACTGGACCACCTACGCCGAACGGCTTCAGGCGGCGGGCGTCAGTTGGAAAGTCTATCAGGAGCACGACAATTTCGGCGACAATATCCTGTCGGTGTTCAAGCCGTTCCGGCCTTGCCCCAAGGACTCGCCCCTTTATCAGCGCGGCCGCGCCTGGGTCTCGGAGCACAAGACCGGCGCGGATCGCACCCGTTCGGACGGCGAACAGTTGGTGGAGGCATTCCGCGCCGACATCGCCGGCGGGCGACTGCCGCAGGTGTCGTGGATCGTCACGGCGGCGGATCTGTCGGAGCATCCGTCGGCCGAGCCGTCGAAGGGCGAGCACGTCTGCGCCAAACTGATCGAGGCCCTGGTCGATCATCCCGAGGTCTTCTCCAAGACCGTCTTCATCGTCAACTATGACGAGGCCGGCGGCTTCTACGACCACATGCAGCCGCCGATGCCGCCGCTGACGCCGGATCAGGGTCACAGCACTGTCTCCGTCGCCGGCGAGGCCAAACTCTATGGCGCCGACGCCGATCCGGCCCATCGCGGCGCCCACCCCCTGGGCCTGGGCATACGGGTGCCCGCCATCGTGGTTTCGCCCTGGAGTCGCGGCGGCTTTGTCTGTTCGGAAGTGTTCGACCACACCTCGACCCTTCAGTTTCTGGAAAAGCGTTTCGGCGTCCGCGAACAGAACATAAGCGACTGGCGCCGGACCGTATGCGGAGACCTGACCTCGGCCTTCGACTTCAAACGTCCGAACCAGGATTGGGCGGCCCTGTCCCTGCCTGCCACGGCCGATTACATGCAGCGCGTGGCCCGATCAAAGGCGTCGCCCAGCCTGCGCATTCCTGAACGCCAGATTCCCGCCTTCCAGGAGGGACCGCAGCGGGACGCCAGGCCCTTGCCCTATAATCTGGCCGCCCAGGCGCGTGTCACCGACGGGGCCGTCTGGATCGATCTGGTCAATCGCGGCCGTGCGGGCGCTGTCTTTCAGGTGTTCGACAGTACGGACCGCGCCGGGCCGTGGCGCTTCACGCTCGCCCCCGGCGAGACCTATGCAGCGGGTCACTGGAACGGCGGCGAACCGGGTCTCTATGATCTGACGGTTCACGGTCCGAACGGCTTCTATCGCCGTTTCGCCGGAGATGCGTCGCGGCCTCAGCCCCAGGTCACGATCTCCGCCGACGCCAGAGGTCTGCTGACTGTCGGGCTGACGGGGGCGGTCGATGGCTCGACGCTGGCGATCCTCGACATGGATCCCGCCTATCCCCTGTCGGAAGGCGAGGCGCGCCGCCGCCTGGCGCTGCGACCCGGCGCGGAGACGCGCGAGGTCTGGGATCTGCGGGGCAGCGACCACTGGTACGACCTGACCGTATCCCTGACCGACGATCCCGGCTTCATCCAACGCATGGCCGGCCATGTCGAGACCGGCGGGGCCAGCCGCACCGATCCCGCCATCGGGCGTATGCGCCTGTGATCGCTCCAACCCCAAGCGCCCCTCAAGACGGATTCTCGATGACTTCTCCCGTGGATGCAGACGCCTTTTTCGCCGAACTGTCGGACCTCTTCACCCGACTGGGCGGGCTGCACTACGGCGAGGATGTCACGCAGTTGGAACATGCGGTGCAGACGGCGCATCATGCGCGGGTCGACGGCGCGCCGGACGCCCTGATCGCGGCGGCCCTGCTGCACGATGTCGGCCATATGATGCAGAAGGCGGGCGAGGATGCGGCCGACCGCGGCATCGACACCCGCCACGAACACATCAGCGCGGGCTATCTGGGGCGCGCCTTCGGTCCCGATGTGACCGAGCCGGTTCGCCTGCACGTCGCGGCCAAACGATGCCTGGCGACCACGGCGCCCGGCTACGTCGATCGGCTCAGCGCCGCCTCGCTTCAGAGCCTCGCCCTGCAGGGCGGACCGATGACGCCGGCGGAGGTCGAGGAATTCATGGCTCTGCCGGCGGCCGAGGCCGCCCTGCGGCTGCGTCGCTACGACGAACTGGGCAAGGCTCAGGGCGTCGAGGTCGCCGGATTCGAGACCTATCGCGAACTTCTCTGCGACCTGATCAACCGCAGGGCTGACGTCTCGTTTTCATTTCAACGCATGGGGGTTGTTGAATGAGTGAAGGGTTCAATCGTCACCGCTCCGGTTAGACGGAGCTTGAGAAATCGGCCCGTCGTTCCCGGCGGCGCCGTCCCAATCCAATCAATTTCGGCCGCATCCGGGCCGAGCGGCTGATGCTGTCAGGGCGCGTCCGCGCGTCGCTGATCGCTGACGCCTGTCTCGAGCGGACCCGAACGGTCGATCCGAACACACATCAGGATCATTGGAGACAGTCATGTCGCTTCCTCTCGTCGCCCGAGAACGGGCTGTTCATCGTCACGCCCTCGCCGGAGGCGGCCTGCGCGCCGTTCTCATGGTCGGGACCGCCGCCCTGGCCGCCACGGCCGCCCAGGCCCAGACCTCCACGCCGCAATCGGCGCCCGCCGAGGTTGACGAGGTCGTCGTGACCGGTCAGCGCCTCAGCACCGCCAACGCCATCGAGGCTCAACGCCGTTCGGGCGTGGTCTCCAGCGTCATCTCGTCCGACGACCTGGGCAAGCTGCCCGACGCCAATGTCGCCGACGCCCTGGCCCGCGCGCCGGGCGTCAATGTGGTCGTCAACCAGGAGACGGGCGAGGGTGAATATGTCTCGGTCCGCGGCCTGGCCGGCACCTTCAACGCCTATTCGATCAATGGCGTCCGCGTCGCCCTGACCGACCCCGACAGCCGCAAGATGTCGATGACGGTCCTGCCGCCGAACGGCCTGAAGAGCATCACCGTCTCCAAGACCCTGATGCCGGACATGGACGGCGACGCCATCGGCGGTTCGGTCAACTTCCAGACCCCGACGGCCTTCGACTTCGCCAAGCCTGTCGCCCGCGCTTTCCTCAGCTACGGCATCAACGACCGGGCTCGTGATCAGGGCGAGAAGGACGGCGCCGGTCAGGTTCAACTGGACTTCGCCAGCCGTCTGTCGTCCGACAGCCGTTTCGGGGCCTTCGTCTCCCTCAACTACGGCAAGAGCAACGGCCTGAACGAGGAGAGCGAGAACGACGGGGAGTGGGAGCCCTATCGCTGGCGTCGGAACAGCACAGAGGAAATCGATGAGCGGTCGATGTATCTGCCCGGCATCGACCTCGACTACCGTCGCATTGAGCAGGAACGGTTCGGCGGCAATTTTTCGCTCGACTACCGCGGCGACCGCCACGACTTCTACCTGCGCGGACAGTACAGCCGTCTGGAGCGGACCGGAACGAACGACTACACCGACTTCCGCAGCCGCAAAACACGGCGTCTGCAACAGGTCGATCTGGAAGACGTCAGCCTGGTCCAGCCGGACAACGCTGTGGTCGGCTATGGCGCCAAGGGGCGCATCTACGGCTACACCACTGCCCAGATCAACGACTTCGACGGCGACGGCCTGATCACCGACGCCGACCGTCAGAGCAGTTCTTCCTACTGGTCGCTGTTCGGCCGTTCCGGCGTATGGAAGCCCGAGACCTTCCAGTTCGCCCGCACCTTCCAGACCCTGGATCAGACCTCGACCCTGGGCACCATCAATCTGGGCGGCCAGAGCCGTCTGAACCGTCTGACCCTGGACTATGACCTGAGCTATAGCGCAGGCGAGAAGGGCGGGCCGGACAACTATTCGGTCTCCTACAACTGCGACGCCTGTTCGGCGCCGTTCAACCAGACGGGACTGTTGTGGTCCTCCTACGATCCGCGCTTCCCCATGCCGCAGTTGCCCGCCTTCGCGCAGAACGGGCCGAGCGATCCCAGCCTGTTGCCCTATGACGGCGGCGGACGCAGCCGCGACAAGCAGACCGATGCGCGCACAGCCTTCCGCTTCGACGCCCTGTACGAGATGGACGGCGTGGTCCGTCACCTCAAGGCGGGCGTGAAGGTGCTGAGGTCCGAGCGCGAATATGACAGCACCCCGATCTGGGGCGGTTCCTTTGCGAACACCGCTCTGGACGGTCGGAACCTGGCTCAGTCCGGCCTGATCGACCGCGAGGTTCCGACTGTTCTGAACGGCCGCTACTACTATGGAGCCATTCTGAACCGCGACCGTGTCGCCGCCGCTATCGAGGCCGCGCAAAAGGCCAATCCGGTCAGCTATTCCTACGCCGATCTCAACTCGGGCGACAAGCGGGGGCATGAGACGATCTACGCCGGTTACGGCCTGGCCAACTTCCAGTTCAACGCTCTGGACGTGACCGCCGGGGTGCGGATCGAACACACCGAAGTCACCAACACCAACTGGATGGACGACGGCGCCCAGACCGGCTTTGGCGACACCGAAAGCCGCTACACCAATGTCCTGCCCAGCGTGACGGCCGTCTATCGCCCTTCAGACAAGTTCGTCTATCGCGGCGCGGTCTGGACCAGCTTTTCGCGGCCGGAGTTCAGCAACATCTCCCGCGGCGTCAGCATCGGCCGGGCGACGCCCCGTCCGGGCCAGACCCTGGGCGACATCGTCTCCATCAGCCGGGGCAACCCGGATCTGAAACCGGCCGAAGCCCTCAACCTGGACTTCTCGGCGGAATACTACCCTGATCGGTCCAGCCTGGTGTCGGTCGGCGTCTTCCACAAGAAGATCGATCACTTCATCTTCACCAACGGCAGCGCCGTGAACGCCGACACCCAGGAGGGCTCGATCACGATCAGCCAGCCCAAGAACGGCCAGACAGCCCGGATCACCGGCGTCGAGCTAAACCTGATCAAGTCGTTCGAAGGGATGGCCGCGCCGTTCGACGGCTTTGGCGTCGAGGCCAATCTGACCCGTCAGGTCAGCGAGGCCGAGACGGGGCTGGATTACCGCAAGGGACGGTCGATCTCGTTCATCCAGGCGCCGGACCTGATCTACAACGCCTCTCTGACCTACCAGAAATACGGTTTTGAGGCCCGTCTCTCCTACCAGTACCAGGGCGCCTATATCGAAGACCTGCGCGACAACGCCGTCGATAAATGGGTCCAGCCCAACAAGAGCCTGGACTTCCACTCTCGCTACACGTTCCGCCCCGGCCTGACGATGGACTTCGATGTCCAGAACATCCTGGACGGCCACCGCTACTACACGACCAAGGGCGAAAGCCCGTCCTATCAGAAGGACTATATGGAACCGGGTCGGAACTTCCTGGTCCGCCTGGCCTATTCCTACTGAACCGCGACAGGGCAAGGCCCGCCTCCGAGGGGTGAATCGGGGGCGGGTCGATGTTTCGGGGACGGCAAACGATGCCGCAGTCGGTCCGCCGCAGCCGCCTACTGGCGGATGAAGTGCGGCACGAACCGGGACGTGTTGCGGGTGATGCGGCCGGCGTCTTCGCGCAGGCTGATGCCGGCGGGTTCGGTTCCGACGATCCAGGAGCCGACAATGACGTGGGCGCCGTCGAAGTTCGGCGGATTGTGCAGCGCCTGGCGGACGTATCGGCCGCCGCCATAGCCGCCGTCCACGACTTCGGCCGCGCTCAGGCCTTGGTCGATCAGTTCGACATTGTCGCCTTCGCGCGAGAACAGGGGCTTTCGAACATAGGATGAGCCCAGCGCCGTCTGGGCGGGGTCGCCCTCGAAATAGGACTCCAACAGGTTGGGGTGACCCGCATGCCGTTCCCACAACAGGGGCAGGATGGCCTTGTTGGACAGGATGCCTTTCCACGCCGGTTCCAGCACCGTCACCTCGGCGGTGGGCAGGGGGGCGGCGTAGTCGTCGCGCAACATCTGTTCCCAAGGATACAGTTTGAACAGCGCCTGGATGATCCAGTTGTCGTGGTCCACGAACCGGCCGTCCTCGTTCAGGCCGATCTGGTCGATGGCGACGAACTGAGGCTCAAGCCCGGCCTGCTGTGCCAGATCTTCCAGGAACCGCACCGTCTGGCGGTCTTCGACGAAATCGGCGTCCGAGGCGAAGTGGACGAAGCCGCCGTCGGGGAAGATGGCGCGGAACCGATCGACCAGTTTCTCATGCAGGCTGTTGAACTGATCGGCGTCGGCGGGCAGGACGCCGGCCTTGATCTGGTCCTCCAGCCACAACCACTGGAACACCGCCGTTTCGAAGATGCTGGTCGGGGTGTCGGCGTTGTACTCGTACAGTTTCGCCGGACCCGCGCCGTCGTAGGCGAAGTCGAACCGGCCATAGAGGGACGGATCGCCCCGTTTCCAACTGTCGGCCACATAGTCCCGCATCGGCTCGGGAATATCGAGTTGCTCCATCATCCGCTCGGACTGGACAGCCTCGTTCACCAGGTCCAGGCACAGGCCGTGCAACTCGGCGGTCGGCGCCTCGATCTCGTCCTCGATCTCGGCCAGGGAGAAGGCATAGGCCGCCGTCTCGTCCCAATAGGGTTTGCCGTCTGTGTGACGCCAGGTGAAGCCGAGCACTTCGGCCTTGGCGTCCCAGTCGGTGCGGGGATCGAAGCGGAGACGCTGCATCGATCAGGCCGGGTCTTTGTCGGGCGTGGATTGTCCGATGCGCGGCGTGACCACCGTCACCTCCGGCTGGCTCAGGCGAGCCAGGACGTCGTCGGCCGACGAATGACCGGGCAGGATGCCGGCCTCGCGCAGTTTGGCGTCCAGATCGGCGCCGGTGCGGCGGTCTTCCAGCGCCTGGTTGGCGTTCAGCTTCTCTTCCTGGATCGCCTGACGTTGTTTGATGCGTTGCAGGCTGTCGGCGGCCGAACCGATGCGCGACTGGGCGCCGGCGGAGTTCAGGGCGACCGAGGTCTGGGCGCGTTGCACGGAATCGTTGACCTTGACGATGTCGATCTCGCGGCGAAGCGTCTCGATCTTCTGGTCGGTCGAGGCGATGGCGGTGCGCAGGCGCGTCTCGGCCGTTTTCATGTCCTCGATCAGCGGGCCGCGGCTGTTGATCTCGACTTCCAGTTCGGCGATGCGGCCGGCGACTTCACGGGCGAGATCGGTCTTGCCCTGGCCCAGGGCTGAGCGGGCCGAGCTTTCATATTTGGCGATCTGGTCGCGGAAAGATGCAAGTTCGTTTTCGGCCATGCGGCGACGCGCCACCAGACCGGCAAGGTCGTCGCGCGCCTTGCCTTGAGCATTGTCGGCGTCGCGAATCTCCTGGTCGAGGATCTTCAGGGCGTTGGCGTCGACGACGCCCTGGGCCGCATCATGGGCCGAACCCCGAAACAGGGCGGACAGTTTTCTGAGCATGGACATGGTCGGTCTTCCGGAATCAGGCGGCGTCGGCGCCGAAGGTTTCACGCAGTTCGGTGGCGTCGATCGCATTCTCGGCCAGGGTGCGCAGTTCGATCAGGATGGTCTGCAGCGTCGTCTTGCAAGAGAGTTCGCCCATCAATTCGTACACGTCCTCGCCGCCGACGCTGGTGATGGCGAAGTTGGACAGGGGCACCACCCGCTGGGCTTTCAGCAGGAACTCGTTGAAGGCGTGGCGATCGGCCTGTTCGGCGACCGGCCACAGCAGCACGGAACAGACGATCTGGGCGCCGCCGACGCTCAGATAGACCGGCAGGTCGCCGTATTCGTGCATGGTCGCCAGAAGAACGGGCTCGGCGCCCTCGACCACGCGCAGGGTCATCTCGCCATCGCGCAGCAGGGCGGACTGGTCCAGCGCCGTCTTTATGGCGGGCACGGTCCAGGGGGTTTCGATCACGGCGTCCATTTGGTGGTCGTCTCCGGAAGGGATGGAATCGGAAGTGGGGCGGCGCGGCCGGCCCGCAAGAGCGGGGCCACGCGTGGAATCGGTGACGATGGCGCGAACGGCGGCCTTCACGTCGTCGCGGGCGGCCTCTGGAATCCATAGCTCCAGCTTGACCAGGCCTGCTTCGCGACGCGCCTGCCGCCACGCACGGATGCGGTCGTTCGCGGCGGAAGAGGGAGGGGCGTTGTTTGGCATTTCGTTACATGAAACGCGTAACATGAACGCTTGACTTGAAGCAAGATCGGACGGAAGTTGACGCCATGAACCGCTTCATTCGGTCGCATCGTCGCTGTCCACTCGCCGTCGGCGCGCATCGGGCCTAGATAGTCGCCCATGTTCAAGAAGCTTTTCGGATCGTCGGAGAAGATGGCGCCCGCCAATCGGCTGGCGACTGTGCGCAACATCACCGTGGGCCGCACCGTGTCGCTGGACCCCCTGGCCTGGCGCCGCCTGGGCGACGAGACCCATTTCACGCTTGATCGCGACGTGCTGGACATCTCGGCGCAGGGGTTGGTCAGCCTGGACAGCGGTCAGTTCGTGCACCGGTTCTACACCGACGATCACGTCATGCTTCAGGCCATGAGCGACGACGAGGCCGGACTGGAATCCTATGATTTCAGCCTGTTTATCCCCTGGACCTCGGCCTATCCGCCCGGCGAACGCGAACGCCGCATCTGGCGCGACCGGCTATCGGCGCCGGTCTTCCATGGGGCGGCCGAGGATTTGCCCGACTATCCGCGCTTCTGGTTCGCCGAGAGCGATGCGATCCAGCCGCCCGTCACCCTGTGGGAGACGATCTGGGACGACCGCGCCGCAACCACGCCCTATGCCAAAATCTTTCAGACCTGCATGTTGTACGCCCGAGAGCTGGGCGGCGGGCGCGAACTGATGATCGCTCTGGAGCAGCAGCCGGACGGCGGCGAGACGACGCACGAAATCATGATCGGCATTCCGCTGGAAATGGCCGAGTTCCGCGCCTGAGCGCGCAATCCGAGGGGCAAGACCGATGTTCGACTGGTTCGTATTTCAGCAGGGGGCGATCGCCTTCCTGATCGCCTTCGCCATGGCGGGCGCCTTCACCCTGGCTTTCAAACTGATCTATCAGTGGGTCACGCCCTATCACGAGCATACGTTGATCCGTCAGGGCAACACCGCCGCGGCCATCGCTCTCGGCGGCGCCCTGATCGGCTATGTTCTGCCGCTGGCCTCGGCCCTGTCGCACACCGTCAGCCTGATGGAGTTCGCGGCCTGGGCCCTGCTGGCCGGCGTCATCCAGATCGTCGTCTTCGTCACCATCAGCCGTATGGCCTTCCGCAATCTGGTCGCCCGGATCGAAGCGGGCGAGATGGCTGCGGCCGTCTATCTGGCCTCCATCTCCATCTGCGTCGGCCTGTTGAACGCCGCCTGCATGACGTCGTGAGCGCCATGACCGATTTGCCCAAGACCGAAACCATGCGCCGGCTGAAACGCTCGCGCGTTCTGCACGTCAGCAGCCTGATGGCGACCGCCAGCTTCTCGCTGGCCGCCTGCGGATCGCCCCAGCGCGCGCCAGCCCCCGAGCCGGAACCGACCCTGGCCTATCAGTCGCTGGACGAGTGCAAGGCGGCCAATGACATCCCGGACAACGAATGCGACGCCGCCCTGACAAAGGCCCAGCAGGAGGCCGCCAAGACCGCGCCCCGCTACGCCACGCGCGAGGAATGCGAAGGTCAGTGGGGACCATCCCAGTGCCAGCCGCATAATAACGGCGGCTCCTTCTTCACCCCGCTTCTGACCGGTTTCATCGTCGGCCAGATGCTGAGCGGCGGCGGCTATCGCGGCGGCGGCCCGCTGTATCGCGACCGCGAGGGTCGGCTGTCGAACGGCTACGGCGGCGGCTACGCCTATCGCGACTACCGCACCGGTAAAACCCTGACCAATGCGCGCGAGCACGGCGACGTGGCGCGCCAGGCCCCGACGCGGGTGCAGAGCCGCACCACCGTCGTCTCGCGCGGCGGCTTCGGCGGCGGCGGCCGGGGCTACGGCGGCTGATCTGAAACCCTAGGTCCGTCACCCTCGGACATGCCCGAGCATGGAGGGTATTCGAAAAAGCTTCTGATCGCGCCATCGGCGACGACCGCGTCGGCGTCGCCGATGGCGCGCTGGTCCCTTGAGGTCTGACCGCCGCTGATCCTGGGACGGCGAAGGGGTCTGCGATCAAAACTCCTTAATATGTACGGTCCCGGACTAGGGCGGACAGCTAGGCTCATGTAACGAGTGAGGAAACTGCGCGCGTTGTGCAGTATTGGAAAACCGATTCAGGCCCATGTCACACGTCACCGAGGGGCCCAGAGAGGCTCGATTTGGAATACCGGGGCTGGACGACATCCTGTCGGGCGGGCTCGAACGTGATCGTGTCTTTCTGCTGGAAGGCAATCCGGGAACCGGCAAGACGACGGCCGCGCTCAGCTTCCTGATGGAAGGCGCGCGGGGAGGCGAAGCCACGCTTTATGTCACCCTGTCCGAAACGGAGGAAGAGCTGCGCGGCGCGGCCGCTTCGCACGGCTGGTCGCTGGACGGCGTCGAACTGTTCGAACTGGTGCCGCCCGAGAGCCTGCTGGACGAGCAGCAGCAGCAGAGCCTGCTCTATTCGTCCGACCTGGAGCTGGGGGAAACCACGCGGATGATCTTCGACGCCGTCGAACGGGTGTCGCCCAAGCGCGTGGTTATCGACAGCCTGTCCGAAATCCGGCTGCTGGCCCAGAGTTCTCTGCGATATCGCCGTCAGGTGCTGGCGCTGAAGCACTATTTCGCCAAGCACGGCGCGACAGTCCTGCTGCTCGACGACCTTACCACCGACATCAACGACAAGACCGTGCACAGCGTGGCCCATGGCGTGATCCAGCTGCAAGAGCTGGCGCCGGAGTATGGGGCTGAACGCCGCCGCGTGCGGATCATCAAATATCGGGGCCGGCGCTTTCGGGGCGGCTACCATGACTTCACCATCAAGCGTGGCGGCCTTGAGGTCTATCCTCGTATCGTCGCGTCCGAACATCGTACGGCGTTTGCCCGCGACCAACTGTCCAGCGGGGTTCCGGAACTGGACACGCTTCTCGGCGGCGGCATAGAGCGCGGCTCGAGCGCGTTGATCCTGGGACCGGCGGGAACCGGCAAGTCGCTGTTCGCGATCAGTTTCGCCGTGTCGGCGGCGGCGCGCGGCGAACGCGCGGCTCTGTTCATCTTCGACGAAGAGCTGGGGCTGCTCTATGATCGGACCCGCCAGCTGGGCATGGACCTGGAAGGCTTGATCGAGGATGGCCGATTGGTTGTCGAACAAATCGACGCCGCCGAATTGTCGCCGGGCGAGTTCGCGGATCGGGTGCGCCGCTGTGTGGACGTGCAGATGATCCAGACCGTCGTGATCGACAGTCTGAACGGCTATCAGGCCGCCATGCCGCAGGAACAGTTCCTGGTGCTGCACATCCACGAATTGCTTCAGTATCTGAATCGTCAGGGCGCCTCGACCTTCCTGACGGTGGCCCAGCACGGATTGGTCGGCGAGATGAAGGCGCCGATCGACGTCACCTATCTGGCCGATACGGTGATCCTGCTGCGCTATTTCGAAGCCCTGGGCCATGTTCGCCGCGCCGTTTCCGTCATCAAGAAGCGGGCAGGAGCGCATGAGAAGACTATCCGGGAATATACGATCAACAGCGCTGGCCTGTCCCTCGGCGAACCCTTGTCCGGGTTCCAGGGGGTTCTGCGCGGCGTGCCGAACTTCGTTGGGCAGGGCAGCGGCCTGATGGGCGAACCCGGCGCATGAGCATCGGCGGAGACCTGTCGGAACGCGCGCTTGTCTTCGCTCCGCGCGGGCGGGACGCCCGGATCGCCGTCGCGATCCTGAACGATGGCGGGATGTCGACCCACGTCTGCGCCGATCTGGCCACGCTGGTCGAGGAGTTGGAGCGCGGCGCCGGCTTGGCCGTGATCGCGGACGAGGGCCTGTGGGGCGGCGACATCGGCCAACTGGCGCAATGGATCGGCGCGCAGCCCTCCTGGTCGGATTTCCCTTTCGTATTGCTGACGCAGCGCGGCGGAAGCGTGGAGCGCAATCCGGCCCTGCAACGGGCGTCCGGGACCTTGGGCAATGTCAGTTTTCTGGAACGGCCCTTTCATCCGACCACCCTGGTCAGCGCTGTCCACACGGCGCTGCGTGGACGGCGGCGACAGTACGAGGCGCGCGAGCGCATCGAGGAAATACGCCGCGGCGAGGCGCAACTGGAGCGGCGCGTGGCCGAACGCACGGCGGAACTGGAAGCGGCCAACCGGATGCTGGCGGGTCAGATCGCAGAGCGGGAACGGGTCGAATCCGCCCTGCGTCAGGCGCAGCGCCTGGAAGCGGTGGGGCAACTGACGTCCGGCATCGCCCACGACTTCAACAACCTGTTGACCGTGGTGCTGGGCAATGTCGAGCAGATGAAAAAGCTGGAGACGGACGCGCGCACCCAGCGCCGCCTGTCGATGATGGAGGAGGCGTCGCGACGCGGCGCGCGTCTGACCGCGCAGATGCTGGCCTTCTCGCGTCGCCAGAAGCTGGAGCCCCGCTCCGTCGATCTGAACGACACGGTCCGCAGCATGGGGGATCTGCTGCAGAGCAGCATCGGCGGCAGCGTCGATATCCAGCCGCCTGATCTGGCGCGCAATCTGTGGCCGGCGATGATCGATCCGACCCAGATCGAACTGGTGATCCTCAACCTGGCCATCAATGCGCGTGACGCCATGGAGGTCGGCGGACGGCTGATTATCGCCACACGCAACATCGAGGTCTCGGTCCAGGAGGCGTCCGAAGAACTGCCCGCGGGTCAGTTCGTGGAAGTCTCCGTGGCGGACAACGGCTCAGGCATGACTGACGACGTCCTGGCGCGCGCTTTCGAACCCTTCTTCACCACAAAGGCCGTCGGCAAGGGGTCGGGACTGGGGCTCAGCCAGGTTTTCGGCTTGGCGCGTCAATCCGGGGGCGGCGTTCGTATTCGCACGGCCCTGGGCCTTGGCACCACCATCAGCGTCTTCCTTCCACGCGCCGCTCACGCGCCCTATCCGGACGAGGCCCCGACCGTTTCCGAAACCCCGCCCGCAGCACCGGCGACGATACTGGTCGTCGACGACGACGACGCCGTGCGTGAGGTGACCACCGGCTATCTGTCGGACCTGGGGTATGACGTGGTCGAGGCGGGCAGCGGGGGGGCGGCCGTGGAGCGTTTTCGCGATACGGTCGACGTCGCCGCCGTGCTGCTGGACTTCGCCATGCCCGGCATGAACGGCAACGAGGTGGCGCGCGCACTGCGAAAGATCCGCTCCGGCGTGCCGATCATCTTCGTGACCGGCTATGCCGACGCCGATGCGCTGTCCGAGGCCGACCAGGGCTCGATCGTGCCCAAACCCTTCACCCGCACCGACCTGACACAGGCTCTGGACCGCGTTCTGGGACGTTCGGGCTCGTACGAAAGACGGGGCAGGCGCGGGGCGAGGGCGTAGCGGCGCTCGTCCTTCCAGTCTTCGCATGCTCTCATGTCGATCCGAAACGCCAGCGGTGATAGGTCGATTGAAATGAACCTGTTGTCTTTCATCGCCCACGGCCCTTGCAGCGGGTGGCCATGAAACGGCGTGTCGGTCTGAGCCTTTGCGTTCTCTTGCTGGCCGCGTCCGCGCCACTGGAGCGCGTGCCGGTCAACGGCGCGGAGATTTTCGCGCGCGACGACTTCGGCGCCGTCAGCTTCCGAGCCCTGGATACGGTGGCCGTGCCTTGGAAGCTGGTCGCGGCCGCCGTGGTTCTGGACGATCCGCAGGGCGGCGAGGTCAGCCTGGTGCATTTGAAGGCGCGGCTCCAGACGTTCGGCTTTCTCTGGCCCGAGCGGATCGAGGGCGCCGATGGGGCCATGCCGCCCAGCCGTGATCACCCGCTTGGGATCAGCGTCGGAGAGGTCACGCCAGGACTGCCGCCGGTCAAGGTGACAGTCGCCAATCTGGGCTGCGCCTCCTGTCATGCGGGGGCGACCTATACGGCTGATGGATCGCCAAGCCCGACGACCGCCTGGTTGGGATCGCCCAACACCAGTCTGGACCTGGAAGCCTATACCCGCGCCGTGACAGGAGCGCTCAAAAGACGGATCGACGATCCTTCCGCGCTTCTGCAGGCTGTGAAGACGCTCTTTCCCGACACGGATGCATGGGAGATGGCCAGCCTGCGCTGGGCGGTCGTTCCGCTGGCGCGCCGCCGGTTGGCCCAGGTTCCCGATGGCGGCAGTCCGCTGCCGTTCGTCAACGGGTCCCCCGGCCTGACGAACGGGATCGCCGCCTTGAAGCTGCAGGGCCACGTCCTGGCCGGCGCGGAGGAGGCCGGGTTCACCTCCATTCCCGATCTCGCCGACCGCAGCTTCCGCTCGGCCCTGCTGTACGACGGAGCTTACGCGCCGCGCGGCCAGCCGCGGTGGCGCTTCATGGGGCGAGAGGACCTGACGCCCGAGCACCGCAACCGCCTGGCCGCCATCACCAGCTTCTTCACCGTGCCCAGCATGGGGCAGTCGCCGCGCGGCGCCCATCGCCAGATCCCGGCGGCGGAACGCGCCTTCGCCTGGCTTGAAGCCCGCCGCCCCCAGGCTTTTCCAGGACCGATCGACCGTGCGGCGGCGGTCAGGGGCGCGGTGGTCTATGACCGCGCCTGTTCCTCTTGCCACGGCGTCTATTCGGGACCCGCCGAGCGACCGCGCCTCGAACGGTTTGCGAACTGGCGCGGCGATGTCGGATCCGACCCGGAGCGGGCGGCCGCCTTTACCGACGATCTGACGCGCTACGCAGCCGGCGGCGGCTATGACACGGTTCTGGATGCGCGGCCGACGGGCGAATACGCCGCGACCCTGTTGTCCGGCGTGTGGGCGACCGCCCCCTATATGCACAATGGCTCCGTGCCGACGCTGGCGCAGTTCCTGCTGCTGGAGCCACGAGCCGAGCGGTTTCTCGTCGGCGGTCATAAGCTGGATTTCAAGGCCGTGGGCATCGCGGGACGGGAAGCGGGCGGGGTCCGCGTCTATCCGACCGGATACACGCCGTGGTCGCAGCCGGCCGTGTACGACACCCGTCTGCCCGGCCGATCCAATCGCGGTCATGAAGCCGAGGTCGAGGGTCTGACGGTCGCAGAGCGTCTGGACCTGATCGAATATCTGAAGGGCCTGTAGCTCAGACGATCAGGGTGTCCAGCCCGAGGCGGGGTTTGGGCGTAACGTTTCCAGCCGGCGCGATCCCCACCCGAAACGCGGTGATCAGGCGACGATCACCTTCGATTCCGAACTCCGCCTGCAGTCGTTCGCGGGTGGCGGCATCGTCGGCCAGAACCGCCATCGGCGCGGCCGACAGTCCGGCCTGGGTGAAGCCAAGCCAGGCGCGATGAAACCGTCGCCCCGTGTCGAACGGCGCTTCGTTTGCGGGCCGATGGAACAGGACGACGGCCGAGGCGCTGCGCACCACCGCCACCTCTGCGACCAAGGCTCCCGCCAGGCCGACCCGGTCCAGCGTCTCGAACACACCGGGCTTCAGAACGACACCCGCCCCGGCGGCTTGGATCCGGGACATCTCCATCGCCTCTGCGTTCAGCCCGTCGAGCGACCAGAGGGGGTGGTTTCGCGAAAGCCGCATCCACGACAGCAGTTCGGCACGGTAGGCGGCGTTGCGGAACCAGCGCAGGCTGGCTTCGTCATAGAGGCGCGCCAGTTCGGCGATGGAATCCCGGCTGTCGACGACGATCAGGTCTTCGCTTGGCTCCAATCGGGTCAGCGCGGCATGGGCGACCGCGCCGCCCATGAACGGTCCGCGATAGGTGCGCCGCTGCGTCAGGAACGCCGCCAGGGGATCGCAAACCTGGCCCGCGCTGACCGTCAGCCCCGCGATGCCGACGCCGTCATGTTCGACCTCGACGATCAGGTCGCGCTTTCCGGCGGCGAGACGGAAGCCCTCCACCGCCGCGCCATGACTGACGTTCAGGTCGCGCCCGTCGGGATCGCCGATGGGCAGTCGGCGGCTGTTGTCCTCCAGCACCTGGACTCGGCCGTCTGACGTCAGTCGCCACCGTGTCGGCTGAGTATTGTGAACGCTGGGGGACAGGGCGGCCTCGGCCACCAGCGCCCGGAACGTCTCTGCATCCAGCGTCATTGCAGATCTTTCCTGAACAGGTTCAGCCGTTGAAGCCGTCGCGCGCCCAGCTTTTCCATCTGGCGCAGGGAGGCGGTGTTTTCGTCCGCGATCCAGGTCACGCCGCATTGCCTGTAGCCACCTGCAAACAGGGCCTTGATCACCTGATGCAGCATGGCGCCGTTCAGCCCCTGTCCGTGAAGGCTGCGCTTGACCGAATAGAAGATGATCACGGCGCGGCGCCGCCTCAGCCGCTCACGGACGAAATGAACCAGGGTCATCGGCCCGATCCGGCCGCGCGTCGCCTTCTGGAACGGGTTCAGATCCGGGATGCAGATCACCACCCCGGCGGGCTCGCCCCTGTAGTGCGCGACGCAGGCGATGCGAGGATCGACGATCCACATCATCTCTCCGGCCTGGAAGTCGAACTCTGCGGACGTCAGGGGCACGAACATCGGATTGTCGCTGAAGCCGTCGTTGAGGCATTGCCGCGCCTCCTCGAACCGGGCTTTGAAGGCGCTGCGGCTGATGGGCTTCCAGGTCCAGTCGGGGTCCGCCAGCACCGTGCGCTGCTTGTCGCCCAAAAGCGCGTCGGCGGTCTTCGTCCCGACATCGAACTCGAAGGTCGACATCGGGAACACGGGCCGATAGCCGCAGGCCTCCAGCAGGCGGGGCAGATGAGGGGCGCCCCAGACCATGTCGGTATAGGGCTGGTTCTCGAAGCCCTCGGTCAAAACCCCCGCCTGCTGCATGGCTGTCAGGTTGAAGGCGCCGACCAATTCATCGCAGCCTTCGGCGCGGGCGAAGGCCTCGGCCGCATCGAACAGCAGCCGGGCGGTCTCCACGCTGTCCTCGCAGTCGAAATAGCCGAACTGACAGCGTTTCGTGGCGTGACGCACATTAGAGGACGGATGGGTGTGGGCCGTCAGACGCCCGACGGGACGCCCGTCGCGCCAGGCGGTGAAAAAGGTCAGACGACCCCCGTCATCGCGCATCAGAGGGTTTCTGGCCGGATCCAGATACCGCTCCAGATCCGCGCGCATCGGCGTTACATAGGGGCTGTCGCGGGGGTAGATTTCGAACGGAACACGGAAGAACCCGTCCAGATCGCCCTCGCGAAGGTCCACGGCACCCGCAGTCATGGTCGGCCCGCCATCGTCAGTCGCGCCATTCGGAAGGCGAGGCCCAGATCGATCTCAGCGTCGGTGTTGCGCAACAGATCCGGCAACCGGACCAGACCGATCCTTAGCGGCGATCGGCTCAGCAACCCGATGTGGGTGGCGTCCGATCGCGCCAGAAGGTCCAGCAGCGGCTCGTGTTGCCCCTCGTCGTCGTCGACGGCTGTCCCCGCCTGCAGGTCGGCGGTGTTCCATAGGGGGCGGCGGTCCAGCATCCTCGCCATCGCATCGGATGGATAGTCGATGAGGTCGTGTTCGGACAGGACTGACAGATCCTTCAGCATCGGCTCCTTGGTCAGGTCGGCCAGAAAGCCGTCTAGCGACCCGGTGTCCGCCAAGGCCATGCGCTGGCGCAGACGGGTGCGCCGTCCGGCTGCGCCGAACGGCTGGATGCGAACCACCAGCGTCATGGTGATCAGGGCTGCGCCGATCAGGGCGAACAGCCGAACCCTGTCATCCAGCGCGCCGATGCCCAACTGTTCGATCAGGCCGCAGGTCAGGGCCAGGGTCGTCGCCACGACCACGGCGGCGTCGATCCAGACGTCGCGCGCATCGCTGACCCCGTTCGACAAGGCCAGCAGCACGATCACGAGGGCGGCGATGGGACTGAAACCGATGGGCGATGCCACCAGTTCGGAGAAGTCCGTGCCGATCAGCGGGATGACGATGGCCAGACCGACGGCGAGGCGGCGAACGGCGCCGTTTTCCGCGCGGGACAGGCTCTTGCGGTCCCGCGTCCACAGCAGGATCAGGACGGCGACCAACGAGGACAGGATAATGACCGCCAGCGCGATCCGCGAGCCGAACGCCACATGGCCGGTCGTGAACAGGGCGAACGCCAGGCCCAGGGCGGACGCCGCGAAGATGGCGATTTTCATCGCGCGCGGCGCATGACGGCGAAGAAGGCCCTCCGCCAACAAAAGGGCCGCCAAGGGCGCCAGCGATATGGCGGCGTAGGTCGCGCCTTCGAAGATCGGCAGGCCCGTCCTGACGGCCAAACTGCGTACGCCGTAGAAGACCGACATGACCCCGAACAGAAAGACCAGGCGCGGCGTCAACGGGCCGCCGACGCGGCGCACGAGCAGGGCCGCGACATAGGCCGCCAGACCCGCCGCCGCGAAACCGTCGAGCAGGGCCTGGGTATCCACTCGGATCATGCCGCGCCCCTCAGCAACCGGGTCATGAAGGCGCGCACGACCAGACGCTTTACGGCGGCGACCGGCGCCTGCAACGGCCGTTCGATGCGGCCCGCGAAGGCGTTGAGGAACCAGCCTCGGCAATCGGTCCTGGATCGGCGACCCATCAGCAGCCACAGCGCCTCATAGGCCATCAGGCAGCCGGTCGAGATCACCATCGGCGCGAAAGACATCCGCTTGGCCGTGCCGGCGGCCAGGGCGGCTGCGGCGGCCAGATCGACGTGACGGGCCGACGACGAATGAACCATGACGTATTCCAGCTCCTTCATGAAGCTGGCGCGCAGGTCTTCGGGCTGGATGGCGTCCAGCGCCTTTCCGCGCGTCGGATATTTCAGACGGTCCTCGGGGCGTGGGTCGGAGGGGCGCACCACGATCACCGAGGGCAGGGGGGACGCATAGGCGTCGATCACGGTCGCGCCCGCCGCCTTGGCTGCACGATATAGGGCAACGCCGGCGGCGATGTCATCCGTGCCATTGACGATGACCGGATAGCGGGCCGCCAGATCGGCGACCTGATCGATCCATTCTGCGCCCATACGCTCGATCTCGATCAGGGGATTGATGCGCCGCGCCGCCGCGCAGGCGGCCTCAGCCTTGTCTCGCCCTACGGTGTCGGTGAAGGCGAAGACCTGACGGTTCATGTTGGAGGTTTCGAAGACATCGATGTCGCAGACGGCGAACCTTCCGACCCCCGCGCGGACCAGGGCCAGGAAACAGGCGCCGCCCATGCCGCCGACGCCCGCGACGAAAACAGCGCCGTCTCGCAGGGCCGCCTGTTCAGCCGCGGTGACGAAGCCCAGATTGCGGGTGGTGAACTCGGCGTAGTCGAAGGTCGTCACGTCTTCCATGCGCGCAGGCTTCCCCAGGGTTGAGTGTGGTCGAGCCAGTGGACCAGCGGCAAGAGAGCCGCCTGGATCATCAGCAGGGCGAACGAACCCAGCAGGCCGGGAACAGTGTCGGGCGGCGCCACCTTGGCGAGATAACGACTGGCGGCGCGCATATCGATCTGGCCGATCTGCAGCAGGTCGTCTCCTCGACTGTAGTCCAGCGCCGTGGCGCAAAGGTCGTTATAGATCGCGTCGCGATGTTTGGCGGCGATATCGAAGGACTTCTTCAGTTCGTCCGAACCACCGGTATAGGCGTTGGTGATCACGAACCGATCGGTGTCGAACCCGGCCTCTTCGCCGACGCCGAAGGCGTGACGCCAGCGCCCCATGATCTGCTGGGCCAGTCTTTCGTGATGGAACGACCGTCGTGCGCCGGGCCGGCTGGGATAGACATCGGAAAAGGTCTCGGCGACCATGCCCACGACAGCCGGAACCTGGGTCACGCTGGATATCCACACCGCCCGGCATTGCCGGCGCACGAACAGCAGGACGCAGGTCAGGCCGTACAGCGTGGCGGAAAGGCCCGCTCCACGCACGTCGGGGCGCACCATGACCAGGCCGAGATGCAGGACTTCCACCGACCGCCCGCCCAGGTCAGCGTCCAGAATAGCCAGGGCGTTGAACGCGACCGGGCGCCCGCCGTTCTTTTCATAGACGATCGTCAGCACGCTCCGGGACAAGGTCTCGGGATCGCCGGAAAAAATGCCGTAGCTGAGGTCGCGGTCACCCAGCGCGCTCCGCGCGATCGATCGTACATCCTCCACCAGAACCGCCAGATCGTCGCGAGCCAGAGACAGGCCCGGCCGTTCGACGATCCGTGAGCGCAAACCCGAACCCGCGCCGACCGTCGTGTCCAGCAGTCGGTGCGTCACAGGTTTGTTCATGGGCGATCTCGCTTCGGGGCTCCAATCCTCAATATGTGCGACTTTCGCACCGATGAACACCGAACGGACACCGCCGCGACTGTTGACGCGAGGGGCGCGTCTCAGTCGCGATAGTTCAGGGCCGGGGCGCGGTCGCCCAACAGGGCATGGTACTGGAAGTCTGGGCCGCGGCGGCGTTCGAATTCGGTCTGGGCGGCCGCGAGCGTCTCGGGGCTCTGGAACAGCTCGGCGGTGGTCAGGGCCAGGGTCTTGGCCGCCAGATGCGCGCCCTTCAGGCCGATGGAGGAACCGGCCGCCACCACGTTCTGCCAGCTGTGGCCCGCCGATCCCGGTACGAAGGTGGCGGTCGACAGGCCGACGGTGGGCGTGACCCAGCTGACGTCCGACACGTCGGTCGAGCCGCCGAAGTCCCCGCCGATCACCGCAGGCTCGATCTGGCCGACGCTGGACAGCGGCGGCTTGGACGCCAGGGTCTTCTGGATTTCGGCGGCCAGGGCGACCTCTTCCGGCGTCCAGGTGATGCCGCCGACGGCGTGCAGATTGCGGTCCATGACCGTCATCAGGGCCTCGTTCGGCAACATGGAATAGACGCCGCCGATGGCCTCGAACTCGACCCGGGTTCCGGTGCCGAGCGCAGCGCCCTCGGCGGCCTTCTTGACCCGCTCCAGCACGTCGCGGACGATCTGGGGGTTGGTGTGGCGGACGTAGTAGTAGCTTTCGGCATAGGCCGGGACGACATTGGGCGCGCGGCCGCCGTCGGTGATGACATAATGGATGCGGGTGCGGTCGGGCACATGCTCGCGCATCAGATTGACCATGGCGTTCATCGCCTCGACCGCGTCCAGGGCCGAGCGGCCCTTGTCCGGCGCGGCGGCGGCGTGGGCGGCCGTGCCGTAGAAGCGGAACTTGCCCGATACGTTGGCCATGGTGTCGCCCTGGCGGGCGCTGTTGACGTCGCCGGGGTGCCAGTGGACGGCGACGTCCACGTCGTCGAACAGGCCCTCGCGGACCATATAGACCTTGCCCGATCCGCCCTCCTCGGCGGGCGTGCCATAGACGCGCAATTCGCCCTTGATGTTGTTGGCGACCATCCAGTCCTTGACGGCGATGGCCGCCTGGACCGAGGCGGCGCCGAACAGGTTGTGGCCGCAGCCATGCCCGGCCGGGGCGCCGGCCGATTGCTGCACCGGGCTGAGGGTCTGCGACAGGCCCGGCAGGGCGTCGTATTCGGCCAGCACCGCGATGACGGGGCCATCGCCGGTCCTGAAGCTGGCCAGGAAGGCGGTCGGTTCGCCGGCGATCCCCGGCGTGACGGTGAAGCCCGCGTCGCGCAACTGGCCCTGCAGCAGTGCGGTGCTCTGCGTCTCCTGATAGCCCAACTCGGCGAACTTCCAGATTTCCAGCGCCGCGTGATCCAGGGCCGGCTCGTTTCGCTCGACGGTCGACAGGATCTGGGCGCGGGCCTGGGGCGTCAGTTCCGCGGCGGCGGCAGGCAGGCCGAAACCGGCCAGCGCCGCAGCCAGGGCAAGGGCGCGCATCGAGACGGGCATCATGGAAAACTCCGATAGGCGACTGAAGAAGCGGCGGGCGGAGGTTCAGCCTCCGCCCGTCAAGCAGGGTTAGAAGGTCTTGCGGAAGCTGACGTACCAGTAGCGGCCGTAAGGCTGATACACGGTGCCGAGATAGCCCGCCGCCGACAGAGGCGGCTGCTCGTCGCTGAGATTGCGCACGCCCAGGCGGATCGAGGTGTCGGACAGGACGCCTTGGTCGAACTGATATTCGGCGTAGAGGTTGGCCGTCAGGGTCGAATCGATCGTCCAGTAGTCGCCGGTCGAGTTGACCAGGCTGCTGTCGTACATCGAAGAGATATACTGGCTGAAGGCCCCCACGGTCAGGTTTTGGTACCGCCAGCTTCCCGACAGCGACCATTTCCATTCCGGCCGCCCCTGGTCGTCGATCAGGTCGCCCATGCGGCCGCCGAGCGTGATGGAGGCGGGAATCGAGCCGGCGTCTCGCGCCGCTTGCAGTTCCTGCATGCCCGGAGACATTTCCAGATAGTATTTGATCAGGTGCGAGACGTTCAGGTTCAGGCTGAAATCCCCGACCCGCGTGCCGCGCAGGTTCCACATCACGCCCAGATCCAGCCCCTCGACCGTCTGGGGCTGCTGATTGCTGTAGGCGTCGGTGATGTATTGCACCTCGCCCACCGGGGTCAGGCCGGTGCCGGCGAAGATGGCCTGGTCCGCCGCCGTCGGATCGGCGCGCACGACATTGGGGTTGGACCCGCCGCTCTTGCGCAGCAGATAATCGAGGATCAGGGCGTTCTGGCCCCTGAACAGGCCGACCATTCCGGTCTGTTCGACCTTCCACAGGTCCGCCGTGACGGTGAAGTTGCCCAGTTGTTCGGGCAGGAAGCGCGGCTGGATCACCACGCCGACCGAGGTGGTTTCGGACTCCTCGGGTTGCAGGTTCGGATTGCCCGAGCGCCGCTCCGCCGTCAGCTTGCGGACGTGGGTCGTGTTGATGTTAGCGAGATCGGTCGCCGTGTTCGCCGTGGGACGATAGGAGGCGCCACACTCGTTCATATTGGCCATGCCAGTCGCAGCCGCGCCGCGCCGGATCAGGGCTTCGCAATAGATATAGTCGTTGGAGCTGTTCGAGCGCGTGATCACCGTGGCGTTGATCTGTTCCAGATTGGGCGCACGGAAGCCCTGGGCCCAAGAGGCGCGGATGCGGAACCCGTCGACGATATCCCAGGCGGCGGCGATCTTAGGCTTGGCCACGTCGCCGAAGTCCGAATAGTTCTCGAACCGGCCGGCCAGTTGAACCTCCAGATTATGCACCAGAGGAATGTTCATCTCAGGTGAGACGAGGGGCGCGGCGATCTCCAGATAGGCCGAGAAGACGTCGCGTTCGCCGTAGGTGTCGGGGTTCTCGGACGAGTTTATCAGGTCGCTGTAGGCCGCGCCCGACTTGTCGGTGTAACGGATCGTGCCGTCGATGCGGCTGTCGCGGTCGTCCAACTGGCTTTCGGTGCGGAATTCGATGCCTGCAGCCATGCCGACGGGACCGCCCGGAAGCTGGAAGACGTCCGGGCGCGAAATCTTGAAGTCCCACAGACCCAGCTCGGTCTTGGTTTTGCGCACCATGTCGACGCGAATGGCGTCCAGCGCCGCCTGGTTGGACGGAGTGGAATCGCCGAAGCGCGGACTGGCCGGATCGCCGCCGTTGAAGAAGTTGTAGGCGTCGGGCGTCGATTTGGCCGCCCATTCCGCCAGTCGCGTGGTCGAGATATTGTCGGACACGTCCTTGGCCGAGGCTTCGGACCAGACCAGCGCCGATTCCCAGCGCCAGCCACGCCAGTCGCCACGCAGCCCGCCCAGGATGCGGTACTGTTCGTTGGTGACATCGACGTTGATCGGTCCCATGTCGTTGAAGCGATAGCCACTCAGGAAGACGTCTTCGCCGACGGGATTGTAGGCGTTGGTCGTGGGAATGGTCATGGCGATCGACGACAGGGTGTTGATCGGCGCCTGGCGGGCATGGGATTTGGCGTAATAGCCCCCGATCTCGCCGAAAGCCTCAACAGCGTCGTTAATCTTGTATCGGCCGGTCAGGAACAGGTTGTAGCGGTCGATGCTTGGGATGACAGTCAGGTCTTCCTTGGCCGTATCGGCGAGCAGAGACGCATCGACATTGACGGTATCCTTGAGGCAGAGCCCGCCGCCGAGTTGCTGGATGCATCCGTTCAGGCTGTTGGGCTGAACGGTGAAGGCCTGGCGCTGGGCGCCCCCGATCAGCACCCGACCATCCGTCGGCCGGAAATAGCCCCACGGCGTCAGGGACGACAGGCCGTTCAGCACCGAGTTGTTCTCGAAGCCTGTTCCGGCGAACAGCGGGCGCTTGTCGTCCGACGCCGTATAGGGCTGCTCCAGCGTCGTCAGTTCGCTGCGGTGGTCATAGTTGAAGAAGGCCGAGACATTGCCGCGCCCCTCGGCGATGTCCTGACCGCCGTAGAGCGAGAAGTTGAACTCGCGCAGGCCCGTGCCCTCGGCGCCGCCGTACTGGCTGGAGACGGTCCAGTCGGTCATGTCGTCGCGCAGCACGGTGTTGACCACGCCCGCCACCGCGTCCGCGCCATAGATGGCGGCGGCGCCGTCGCGCAGCACTTCCAGACGTTTCAGGCCCGATACCGGAATGGCGTTGGTGTTGTAGGTCAGGACCGGCACCAGATGTTCGTTGGCCTGGGACGTCGGGTGGCCCACGACGCGGCGGCCGTTCAGCAGGACCAGGGTGTTGCCGATGCCCAGGTTTCGCAGATTGACCGACCCGGTGTCGCCGCGCGCCGAGTTGGACGAGGCGGGCAGATAGGCGGAGTTGAAGGTCACATCGCCCATCTGCGGGATGGAGCGCAGAAGTTCGTCGCCTGAGGAAGCGGCCGTCGCCAGAATCTGCTCCTCGCCGATGACGGTGACGGGCAGGGCGGCCGTGACCTTGGCGCCTCGAATCTGCGAGCCGACGACGACGATCTCGTCCACCTCGGTCGGCTGCGGATCGGCTTGCTGGGCCGCGGCGCCGGTAGCGACGCTGAACAGCGCCGTCGTGGCCAACATGGCGGTCTTCAGGCTTTGGCGAGCGAAGGCTGCACGCATGGTTTTGTCATCCCCTTTACTGGTCATCGAACTCGGCATCCCCCGATGCGCGTCACCGGCTGCATCGCCGAACGCGCGCATTTCAAAACGACGCGGACCGACGAAAAGCCGTGAGCTCGACTAGAAACCGCCACAAAGACGACGTCAACCGGCGAAGGTTAAATCTTCTCCACGTTCGGTTTTTCGAGCAAGATAATGACCACAACCTGCCCTTGAATCTATTCTTTCTGCATTTGTATCCCGCCGATCGGCTTGTCTTTTGAAAGGCGACGGGTCAGGCTTGGGGCGAAATCGGGGCAGCGCAGGGGGTGAACGTGCGTTTTCAGACCAGAGTCTTGGCCGCGGCGGCGGCCGCCTTCCTGGCCGCATGGCCGGTCTTTGCGCAGGAGGCGCCAGCCGCAGTACGGCCAACTGCAGGCAGCGGCGGCGACATTGTCAGCTACGGCCAGATTCACAGCCCGGTCGCCGGTCGCGGCGGCATGGTGGTCAGCCAGAGCGATCCCGCAACGCGCGTCGGCGTGGACATTCTGCGGCGCGGCGGCAATGCGGTGGACGCCGCCATCGCCGTGGCTTTCGCCGAGGCCGTGACCCTGCCGCGCGCCGGCAATATCGGCGGCTCGGGCTATATGGTCGCGCACATGGCGGCGACGGCGGATCGGCCGGCGCAGGACATCGCCATCAACTATTACGGCGTCGCCCCGGCCGCGACGACGCCCGAGCTGCTGCTGGGGGCCGACGGCAAGTTCGACCGCTCCAAGCCCTCGGGCTTCATCAACGTCGCCGTGCCTGGCACCGTCATGGGCATGTGGGAGGCGCACCGGCGGTTCGGCTCCATGCCCTGGGCCGAGCTGATGGCTCCGGCCATCGCTCTGGCCGAGGACGGCTATGTCCTGTCGGAGGGCGAGGCTGACGCCACGGCCGGGCGGGCGCGGGTGCTGGCGACCGACCCCGGCGCGCGCGAAGCCTATCTGAAGCCGGACGGCGCGCCCTATCAGGCGGGCGAAGTCTTCCGTCAGCCCCTGCTGGCCGAGAGCCTGCGCAAGGTCGCGCGCGGCGGGGCGGACGAATTCTATCGCGGCGAGCTGGCGCATCAGATCGTGGCGGGCGTGCAGGCGCGGGGCGGGGTCATCACCCTGGCCGACATGGCGGCCTATCGCGCCGATGTGTCCGAGCCGATCTGGGGCAGCTATCGCGGAAACCGCATCGCCTATATGCCGCCGACCGCCTCGGGCGTCAGCGTCGCCGAGGCGCTGAACCTGCTGGAGCATTTCGACCTGAAGGCCATGGGCTGGGGCAGCGTCGATAGTCTGCACCTGATCTCGGAGGCGATGAAGATCACCTCGTCCGACCGCCGGCTGATCGGCGGGGCGCCCCAATGGAATGCGCCGGCTCACGGCCTGGCCAGCAAGGGTTACGCCGCCGAACGGGTGAAGCTGATCTCGCTGGAGCGTTCGCTGGGCGCCGACGACATTCCCGAGGGCAATCCCTATCCGTTCGAGAGCAAGGACACGACCCACTTCTCGGTGGCGGACGACCGGGGTAACGCGGTCTCGAACACCTATACCCTGTCCAACTCTTACGGCGCCCACGTCTCGCCGGCGGGCACCGGTATTCTGCTGAACAACAATCTGGATAATTTCGCCTGGGGCACGCAAGGCCAGCCGAATTCGCCCGCTCCGGGCAAGCGGCTGGGATCGACCATCACGCCGATGATCGTGTTCAAGGACGACAAGCCCTGGCTGGTTACGGGCACGCCGGGCGGCGGATATATCATCGCCACCATGGTCCAGCTGATCTCCAACGTCATCGACCATGACCTTAACATCGCCGAGGCCGCCATGCGGCCACGCTTGAACCAAGGGGGCGGCGACAGCCCGCTGGAGCTGGAAGGCGGCTTCTCGCCTGACGTCGAGCGGTTGCTGCGCGCGCGGGGCCATACGGTGCGGCCGTCCATGACCATGGGCAGCACCCAGTCGATCATGGTCGAGGGCGATCGCTTCCTGGGCGCCGCCGACACCCGTCGCCCCGACGCCTTGGCGCTGGGCGTGCGCTAGGACGACTTTGCGTAAAACGAAGGTGGGGAGACGAGAATGCGCAAGGTTCTGATGGCGGGCGTCGCCGGGTTGGTCCTGGCGGCGGCCAATCCGGCGGTGGCCCAGACGGGTACGCGGACCGGTGCGCCATCAGCCTCCGCCTCTTCGCCCGCACCCTGGCAACAGGGGCTGTTCGCGGTCCGTGCGGATCAGCAGAAGGGCAAGGTGACGGCGCGGATGCCGGCCCCGGGCGCCGACGGGGTTTTGGGACGTTACCTATATCAACCGGGCCTGTCGGCCGGTCTGGGCATGGACGGGGCGGGCCTGGACCGCTCGGGGCTCGGGCAGGCGCAGATTGTTGTCTTCCGCAAGGTCGGCAACCGCGTTTTCGCCGCCTTCGAAAATGCGCACTTTCGCGCCCAGGACGCCGACGCCGATCAGGTGAACGCCGTCGCCGCCTCTTTTGCCGCGCCCGTGGTCTGGTCCGGCGAAGTGATCGAGACGGCGCCCGACGGCGCCGTGACCGTCGATTTGTCCAGCTTTCTGGAGCGCGACGCCGTCAACGCCGTGGGCCGGCTGAAGCGCGCGCGGTTGGGCGCGTTCAAGCCCGCTCCATCTCTCAGCTTCATCGACACGGCCCAGACCCTGGTCTGCCCCGAAAACGTCGAGTTCGAGACGGTCCAGACCTTCACCAGCGACGAGCCGGGCGCCGACCTGTCGCGGGTGTCGCCGGATGCGCGCGCCGTCACCCTGACTGTGCACCATTCGTTCATCCGCCTGCCCGACGAGGGATTCCAGCCCGTGCCGCACGACCCGCGCTCGGGCACCTCGGCGCAGATCATCGTGACGGACTTCGCCGCCGATCTGGACCATCCGGTCGTCAGCCGCCTGGCGCGACGCTTCCGCCTGGAGAAGACCGACCCGACCGCCGCCCGGTCGCCGGTGAAGAAACCCATAGTCTTTTATGTGGACCGCGCCGCGCCGCCCGCCATCCGTCAGGCCCTGATCGAAGGTGGAAACTGGTGGGCCCAGGCGTTCGACCAGGCGGGCTATGTCGACGCCTTCCGGGTCGAGCTGCTGCCCGAAGGCGTCAATCCGATGGATGCGCGCTACAACATCGTGTCCTGGGTCCACCGCGAGACGCGCGGCTGGTCGACCGGAACCAGCGTCAACGACCCGCGCACCGGCGAGATCGTGCGCGGCGTGGTGCAACTCGGCTCGCTGCGCGACCGTCAGGACAAGATGATCTTCGAAGGGCTGGTGGGCGCCGACCGCAGCGGCACGGGGGGCGAGGACGATCCCGACCGACTGGCCTATCAGCGCCTGCGCCAGCTGGCGGCGCATGAGATCGGTCATGCACTCGGCATCTCTCACAACTTCGCGGCCTCGACATTCGCGGACCGGGCCTCGGTGATGGACTATCCGGCGCCCTGGGTGATCGCGGACGGCGACCGTCTGGACTTCAGCCGCGCCTATACGACCGGCGTCGGCGCCTGGGACCGATTTGTCGTGGACTGGCTGTATGGCGATGCGCCGGGCCATGAGCCGCTGGCGCGGCGCGCGGCCCTGGCGGCGGACGCTCAGGCGAAGGGCTATCGATTCGTCAACGACACCGACACCCGGCCGCTGGGCAGTCTGCAGCCCTATGGCGCGATGTGGGACAATGGCTCGGACGTGGTCGCCGAGTTCGCCAATACCCTGGCGGTGCGCCGCATCGCCCTGTCGCGGTTCGGGCTGAACAATCTGCCGGCGGGCGCGCCGGCGGCGGACCTGCGGCGGGTGGTCGTGCCCATCTATCTGTATCATCGCTATCAGACGACGGCGGTGGGGCGTCAGATCGGCGGCGTGGACTATGCCTATGCCGTCAGCGGCGACGGACGAGAGCGGGCCGATCCGATTCCCGCCGACCGCCAGCGTTCAGCGCTGGACGCCCTGATGCTGGCCCTGTCGCCCGAGACGCTGGACCTGCCGGATCGGGTGCTCGACCTGTTGTCGTCCGCTCAGTCGGGCGTGCCGGATCGACAGACGGACATCGAACTGTTCGACGGTCGCACCGATGCGGTGTTCGATCCATCCTCGGCGGCGGCGGCGGCGGTCGAGACCGTCTATGAAACCCTGCTGGCGCCTGAGCGTCTCAATCGCCTGGTCGAACAGCAACGCCGCGACCCGTCGCAACTGGGCCTGGAAGAGACGCTGGACCGTATCGCCCGCACGGTGGGGCCTACGCCGCTGCTGAACGCGCGCCAAGCCGAACTGCGCCGCGTCGCGCGGGGCCGCTACGTGGCCTATCTTGCCGCGCTGATCCAGGGCGACGGCTTGTCCTCGACGGCGCAAGGCGCCGTCCGCGACGCGGCGCGGCGGCTCGGGGAAGAGCTGAAACATTGCCGGGGCGACCGGCTCGAAACGGCCCAATGCGTCTATCTGGCTCAAGCCCTCGCTGGCCCCGTCGAGGCGCTCAAGGCGTTTGCCGAAACCCACCCCCTGACGCAGCCGGTCCCGCCCGGCGCCCCGATCGGCGGAGGGGATTGGCGCTAATTCCAAGGCGACACCGCCTTTTGTCTTGCGAGCGGGTCGGTTGGTGCGCGGAGGACGCAGATGCAGTTCATCCCCACAAGGATGATATGGCGGAACGTCTTGTGGCCAAAATGTGGTTGACGCGGCGTGCGGCATGGCGCCGAATACGCGCTTGAATTGCGCCGTGGGGTTGCAAGCTTAAGCGTTCGGCGAAATGCCGTGGGGGGAATCTAGTGGCTTTTAGTTTCAAGCTCGGCCTGTTGGCCGCGACGGCCGGCGTGGCGATGCTGGCGGGCACAGCCGTCAGCGCCCAGACAACAACGGCGCCGACGCCGCCGTCCGGCGGCTTTTATATGGCCAATGGCGCGCGCACGACCAACTATCAGACGGCGCTGGCCTCCTGGCGGACAGACGCGCAGTTTTCGGTCGACTATTCCAAGGGCTTCCTGGGCCTGGAACACGCCTACGCCATGGGACTGACGGGGCGTGGCCAGACGGTCGGGGTCAATGACGCAGGCATCTATGTCGATCACCCGTTGTTCGGATCGGCCGGCAAGGTGACGGGGCTGCGCACCCAGGCGGTCGCCGGATACGGCAACGACGGCCTGATCAATCCGCGTCGCCGTTGGGAGGGCCACGGCACCCACGTCTCCGGCACCATCGCGGGTGATCGGGTGGCCGGCCAGCCGATGTTCGGAAACGCCTTCAACGCCAAGCTTTACGCCGCCACCGCCAACTTCTCGGCCGGCGACTTCCTCTGGTTCAAGGACGCGATCATCGACGGCAAGATCGTCGCCACCCAAAACCAGAACATCGTCGATTTGGCCAATACGGGCCAGGTGCGGATCATCAACAACAGCTGGGGCAGCGGCACCACCCTGCCGTTCAACGCCTCCCTGCCGACGGTTCTGGCGTCCTTCAACCGCAACTACGGCGACTTTTACAAGCCTGTGCTGGACAATGACGTGCTGGTCGTCTTCTCGGCCGGCAACGGTTACGGCGTTCACGCCAGCATCGATGCGGCGGCGCCGCTGAACGACCCGCGCCTGCGCTCCAACTGGCTGTCGGTCGCCAACTATTCGAGCTTCACCGCCGCCGATCCGTCGACCAGCTTCTGTGGTCAGACCGCGACCTGGTGCGTCGCCGGGCCGGGATCGCAGGTGATTTCGTCGGTGCCGGCCTTCACGATGGATTCACGCGGCATTCTGGCGCTGTATCCGCGCGCCAACTATGCGGGCCTGTATTCGGCCACAACGGTCTCTGCCCTGGAGACGGCGTCGGTCAATCAGTTCCTAGGCGTGCTGAACGCCTATCTGAACGCGCGTCAGACCGGCGGGGCCAACTATGACGAAGATGCGTGGCGCCGCGAAGTCGCGCGTCAGGCTGCGGCCATCACCCTGGTTTCGGGCGCGCGTCTGGGTGACCCGGACGGCTTCACCTCCCGTCTGGCCGGGCTTCTCACCTCGACCGGCAATATGGCGATCCTGACGCCGGCCTTCTCCAGCGCCGTGCTGCAATACGCCAACGACGAGCTTCAGCGCGTGCTGAACCAATACGTCAAATACACCGGCGCGGGCTACGCGGCCTATACAGGCACTTCGATGGCGGCACCGAACATCTCTGGCTTCGCGGCCCTATTGATGGAGAACTTCCCCGAATATTCCACGGCCCTGATCTCGGACATTCTGGTGTCCAGCTCCAAGGATCTGGACACGCCCGGCGTCGATCTACGCTCGGGCTGGGGCGCGCCGCAGATGGACGTGGCCCTGCGCGGTCCGACGGCGCTTCGCGACACCCGCGACGTCACCGTCGCCGTCGGCACTGTCGATATCTGGAGCAACAACATCGGCGATGCCCGCGACCGCTATTCGGCCGAGGTTTTGGCCAACTTCGGCAACGACATCGGCGGTCTGGTCAAGAAAGGCGGCGGGCAGCTGATCCTGACGGGCGCCAACGACTATAGCGGCCCGACGCGGGTCGAGGGCGGTCTGCTGACCGTCAACGGCAGCCTGCTGCGCTCCAGCGCCTCGGTCGGCGGGGTCGGCATGATCGGCGGCACGGGGCGGTTGCTGAATCTGACGGCGGAAAGCGGCGGGGTGGTCTCGCCCGGCGACGGTGTCAATCCGTTCGGAACCCTGACGGTGGCCGGCAATCTGAACTTCAAGCCCGGCTCCTTCCTGTGGATTCGGTCCAGCGTGAACGGCGCGGCCTATTCGCGCCTGAACGTTGGCGGCGCGACCCAGATCGACGGCGGCCAGGTGATCCTGAAGGCCGACAACGGCGAGTGGAATCTGCGTACGCAGATGAACATCATCAACTCGACCGGGGCGGTGACGGGCAAGTTCAGCGGCGCACAGAGCGATCTGGCCTTCCTGTCGCCGGTGCTGACCTATTCCACCAACGGGGTGGTGCTGACGGTGCGGCGCAACGACGTGACCGTGGCCTCGCTGGGCCTGACCGACAATCAGAAGTCGGTCGGCGGCGCGCTGGACGTCATGATCAACAACACCGCGACCGGGACGAACCGCGACCTGTCGCTGGAAAACGCCTTGCTGGACGCCAGCGTCCCGGCGGTTCAGGGTTCCCTGAGCAGCCTGACGGGCGAGGTTCACGCCTCGCTGGGCGGTCTGGCCGTGTCCGACACCCGCGCGATCCGCGACGCCATGTCCGAGCGCGGGCGCAGCCAGGGCGGCGCCTCGACCTATGTCGGCAATGGCGTCTCGGTCTGGGGCAGCGGCGTCTATGGCAACGGTCGCGGCTCGGCGCATGATGGGATCGCCGGTTTCCGCAGCGAAGGCTCGGGCTATCTGGTCGGCGCCGAAAAGGCCTTGTCGAACGACATGCATATCGGTGTCGCCCTGGGCGAGACCCGCTCGGAACTGCGTTCGTCGCGTCTGCGCTCGACGGGCCGGGTCAACAGCGAACAGATCGGGGTCTATGGCGGCGCCAGTGTGGGCGACTTCCAGATCCGCGTCGGCGGATCGTGGGCGAACGCCGACGTCCGCACCGATCGCACGGCCCAGCTGAACGCCTTCACCAACGCCCTGGTCGGCAACTATGACGGCGACGTCTGGCAGGCCTATGGCGAGGTGGCGTGGAGCCGCGCGGTCGGCGCCACGACCTTCGAACCCTACGGCGCCTACAGCCACGTTCAATATGACGCCGACGTCGCCGAAACGGGCGGGGACGCCGCCCTGTCGGGCAAGGTGAAGCAGAAGGCCGATCTGCTGACGGCGGGCTTCCGCACCCGCACCGTCCTGGCGGGCGGCGCGGGCCGGCCGCGCCTGTCGGCTGTGACGCAACTGGCCTACACCCACGACCTGAATGGCGACGGTCCGGTGTTCGACGCCGCCTTCGCCGACGGTCCGCGCTTCCTGATCGACGGCGCCAACCCCGGTGACGACGTGATCACGGGCGGCCTGGCCTTCAACATCCAGGCGACCGAACGCACCGCCGTGGAGATGGGCTATAGCGGGGTCTATAAGGACGAATACCGTGACAACCGCATCTACGGACGGTTCAGCGTCAAGTTCTGAGCGGGGCCTGAGCCTAGACCAGACCGTCGCCCCCCCCGGCCATCGGCCGGGGGCGCGATTGCGTTCAGGCCATGGCTAGAGCGGCAGGGATCAGTGCGTCTCGGCGGCCCAGGCGTCGTCGCCCTGGGTGAAGGGGCGGTCGGCGTTGGCCAGGCGGTTCTCGACCCAGACGCCCTGAACGCGGGTCAGCCGTTCGACCGCCCTAACCGCGCCGCGCATGAAGGCGGCGGGCATTTGGCCGCTCGGGGGCGGGGCGACGGCGCCCGGATCGCCGTGCAACAGGGTGGCGGCGTAGATGTCCAGCTGATGGCCCTGACGCCGCCCGTCGCGATAGGGGAACAGACACAGGGTATAGCGCTGTTCGACGCGGCCCGGCCGACGCGGCGCCACATCGGCGCGCCAGCTGGCCCCGTCGCAGACCACCGCCCGAACCGGCCGCAGCCAGCCGGCCGGCGCGCGGCTCGCCGGACCTTCCAAGCCGAAGCCGTCCGGCCTTGTCGGATCGATCAGGGTGAAACGACCGGGCGTGCGAGGGATCACTGCCACGGTCTGGTTCCGGGCCGTGACCGTGACGTCGGCGGTCGCGATCTGGCGCTGCAGGGCCTGGGCGATCTCGCGTCCCGAACGTGCGGTCTGGAAATCGACGATGGCGTAGGCCTGGTCCAGGCTGTGGACGTCAGCAGCCGGGGCGCGGCGCGTCTGGGCGGGCGCGCCGTCGGCCAGACCCAGCGCGACCAGTCCGGCAACCGTCAGCAGGGATTTGCGCATCGCCATGCGTCATCAAGGTCATGGCCGCCGCCGCTGTCAACGCCGCCCCCTCAGGCGGCGTAGTATTTGCGATAGGCGTCGTGGGGATAGACGCCGTAGCCGTGGCCCTGACGCGCCTGGGCGCGGGCGTCCACCTGGGTCAGGCAGACGCCCAGCAGCCGCGCGCCCGTGGGATGCAGCAGGCGGGCGGCCGAGGCCACGGCGCGGGCGGGCGTGCGTCGCCAGCGGGCCAGCAGCAGGACGGCGTCGGCCTTGGCGGCCAGGATGCGGGCGTCGGTCAGGACCAGCACCGGCGCCGTGTCGATCAGGATCAGGTCGAAGACCTGACGCAGTTCGGCCAGCAGGGCGTCCATCGGCGGCGCCGCAAAGGCGTCATCGGCCGACAGGCCCGAGGCGGACAGGGGCAGCACCTGCAATCCCGAGGCGGGATCGACGACGACGATGTTCCGCCACGTCGCAGCGCCGTGCAGAACCTCGGCCAAACCCGCGCTCGGGTCGAGCCCCAGCATCCGCGTGGCCCCACGCCGGCGCGGATCGCCGTCGATCAGCAGGACTCGCGCGCCCGACCGCGCTGCGACCCGGCCCAGGCACAGGGCGGCGGTGGTCTTGCCCTCGCCGGGCAGGGCGGAGGTTATCGCCACGATCCGGCCTCCGGGCGCCGACAGCGGCACGACGGCGTGGGCAATTGGCGACAGGCTGGCGCGAAGGGCGCGCACGGCCTCGGCGAAGACCGAGGTCGGGCGTTGGACGACCAGATCGATGGGATGAAGGTCGTGTTCGCCCACGGCGGCGACCGTCGCGGCCAGGGGCAGGGCGCCCAGCGGGGCGACGCCCAGCCGCCGCTCCACATCCTGAGGCGTGGACAGGCCCTGTTGCAGGGCGTTGGCGGCCAGGACGGCGGCGATCCCCGCGCCCAGACCCAGGACGACCGCCAGAGCCACGCTGATCGTCAGGTTGGGCGCGCTGGGGGCGGTCGGCGGGGTGGCGCGCGACACGATGCGGGCGTCGGCCTGTTCGACGCCGGTCTGGGCGCCCGTCTCGCGATATCGGTCCAGGAAGGCGCGATAGATGGCGTGCGCCGCCTCGGCCTCGCCCTCCAGCTCGCGCAGACGGACGGAGGCGGCGTTGTTGTCGGCCAGGGCGCTGCGCGCCGTCTCCAGGCTGGATTGGACCGAGGCGGTGCGTTGGCGGGCCACCTGGGCCTGGGCGTCCAGATTGGAGACGACGCGGCGGATCTCGGCCTGGATCTGACCGTCGATGTCGGCCAGTTCGCTGCGGGCGCGGACCATGTCGGGATGCAGCGGGCCATAGCGGACCGACAGATCGGCGACGCGGGTGCTGATGGCGGCGCGCTGGCTGCGCAGGTTCTGCACCACGGGCGAGGTCAGGGCCTCGGCCACGTCGTCGCCGTTCGATCCGGCGGCCATCTGCGCGCGGGCGGTGCGCAGGCGGGCGTCCTGTTCGGCCTGCTGGGCGCGGGCGGCGGCCAGCTGCTGATTATAGACCGAAATCTCCTGCTCGGTCAGGGTCGCGCCCTGAGCGCTGAGCAGGCCGTGGTCGATGCGATAGGCCGAGACGGCGGAGTCGGCGGCCTCGACCTGACGACGCAAATTCTCCAGCCGGTCGCCCAGGAAGGCGTTGGCCTGGGCGTTGGCGTCGAACTTGGCGGCCAGCTGGGCGCGCAGATAATGGTCGGCGAAGGCATTGGCGATGCGCGCGGCCTTGGCCGGATCGTCGGCGGTGAAGCCGACCGCCATGGAATAGGTCAGGCCGACGCGGCGCACGGTCAGCCGCCGGCAGACGGCCTCGATCACCCGCTGTCGCGCGACCGCAGGGTCGGGCGAGGGCGCGGCGCGTCCGGTCAGGCGCGACAGCCATCCAGGGCGAAGGGCGGCGTTGAAGCCCGGATCGCGGGTCAGGCCCAGGTCGTCCACCACGGAGGCGGCCAGCTGCGGCGAGCGCAACACCTCGACCTCGGTGTCCACGATGGCGGCCTCGGCGTCCAGGGCGGACAGGACGGCAGGGCCGGCGATCATCTGGGTCTTGCGGGTGTTGATCTGCAGGCTGGCGGCGGCGGTATAGGCGGGCGGGCGACCCAACAGAACGGCCAGGACGATCAGGGCGACCAGCCCGGCGACGCCCGCGAACAGGCCCGCGCGGCGTCGAAGGCCGGCGATCCAGGCTTCGATGTCGATGTCGTCGTCCGCCGCGCGGGCGCCGACGGACAAGGGGTCGGTCAGGGTCATCGCGCCGCCGAACGGTGATCGTAAGCGTGAGTGGTGCGGCGTCGCGAGCAGGTTGTCAATCGGCGCGGAGGCTCAGAAGCGGGCGACGGTCGCCAGGGTCAGCCGCAGGGCGCGATAGCGGGGACCGCGCGCCGTTCCTTCCGACGACTGGTCGATCCAGTCGATGTCGGCGTTCAGCCCATACCGGCGGTTCAGACGCCAGTCGGCGGCCAGGCCCGCGCTGATCCGCCGGTCGGTGCGGTCGCGGCCGACATAGGCGTCTTCGATGTGGCCCGCCCGCGCCGACACGATCAGGTTGCGCAGCAGTTCGTGATCGACGCCAAGCGTCAGGTCCGTGCGCAATGCGCCAGCCGCGCCGACCGCCCCGGTATCGGCCACCGCGCGTGCGGCGGCGACGGAGACGGTGGTCAGGGCGGTGGGGAACCAGGTCAGACGGCCCCGCCCGCCAAAGCCGTCCAGATCGCCGAACGCCGGATCGTCGAAGGTCTGGCGCAGATGACCGACCGCGATGTCGCCGCGCATCAGGCCGCCCAGCTCGAAATCCACCCCCGCCAGGGCCTCGCGCCCGGTCGAGGTGCGGTCCGGCCGTCCGGGAACGCGGCGATAGTCGCGGTCGTCTCCGGCGATCTGGACGAAGACGGCGGTCGCCGGCGACAGGGCGTAGGCCGCGCGGCCGCTCAGGGTCAGGATCGTGCGGTCGCGGTCGTCCTGTTCGACCGGGGCGCCCGCCGCATCGGCGCCGTCGCGATAGTCGCGGCGTTGCAGATCGGCGCTGGCGTCCAGACGCAGGCGTCCGCGCGTCCGTTGGCCGGACAGCCGCGCCGATGCGCCGTCGAAGGCGACGGGCCGAACGGTCAGGGGATCGCTCCCGATGGCGGTGCGCGCCTCGCGCCCATGCTGCATATCAAGGCTCAGGGCCAGATGGGCGTCCCGCGCCGCGTCCAGACGGCCCGACCCGCCCAGGCGCCAGTCGGTCGTATCCTCGCGCGGTACGTTCAGGTTCCTGCCGAGATCGAGCCGGGCATGGGCCTGAATCTGATGCCGACCCCAGTCGGAGCGGGCCGTCACCTCGGGCGTCAGACGCAGGGTTGTGGCGGCGCGGGCGTTGTCTTCGGCCGCGAAGACATTGTCGTCGAACACGACGGCCGACAGAAGACGCGGCCACAGGGTGAAGCCGCCCGCACGGAAGCCTGCGGCGTCATAGGCGGGTTGGGGCCGGTCGCGGACGGCCTGACCGCGCTGACGGAAGAACGGATCGGCCAGGGTCGTCTGGGCGGCGGCTTGATCCGCGGCGAACAGGCCCAGCGAGGCGACGACCGCGGGATGGACAGCGCGTCGCATCGCCGGGCGCGTCAGCCGTTCTGATACTGCCGCCACCAGGCGACGAACGTCTCCAGCCCGTCCTTCAGCGGCACCTGGGGCCGATAGCCGCACAGGGCGTTCAGCTTGGTCACGTCGGCATAGGTGGCGGTGACGTCGCCGGGCTGCATCGGGCGCATGACCTTTTTGGCTTCGACGCCCAGGGCGGTTTCCAGCGTCGAGATCATCTCCATCAGGCCGACCGGCTGGCTGTCGCCTATGTTGTAGATTTCGTGGGCGCCAGCCGCAGGCGGGCGGTCCAGCACCCCCACGATACCGTCCACGATGTCGTCAATATAGGTAAAGTCGCGCGCCATCCGACCCTCGCCATAGACCTCGATGGGCTCGCCGCGCACGATCTTCTGGGTGAAGCCGAAATAGGCCATGTCCGGCCGGCCCCACGGGCCATAGACGGTGAAAAAGCGCAGGCCCGACTGAGGAAAGCCATAGAGTGTGGCGTAGCTCTGGCTCATCAGTTCGCACGACCGCTTGGTCGCGGCGTACAGCGACACCGGATGCACCGTCGGATCATCCTCGCGAAAGCCCGACCCCTCCAGCGGCCGGTCGCCGTAGACCGAACTGGACGAGGCATAGACCAGATGGGTCACGCCGCCGTGGCGCGCGGCCTCCAGCATCGACAGATGGCCGGCCAGGTTCGACCGCTCATAGGCGAATGGGTTTTCCAGCGAATACCGGACCCCCGCCTGGGCGGCCAGATGCACGATCCGTTTCACGCCCTCGTCGGCGACCAGGGCGCGCATCCGCTCATGGTCGGCGATGTCGGCGCGGACCATGCGAAAGCCCTCGCGGCCTTCCAGCCGTGCGGCGCGGGCCGCCTTCAGGCGCGGATCGTAATAGTCGTTGAAGACATCGACGCCGATCACCTGTTCGCCCCGGTCCAGCAGGCGTTCGGCGACGTGCATGCCGATGAAACCGGCCGCGCCGGTGACCAGGATCGGCGCGCCCATCAACCGCGCCCGATGCCCATATAGCGGAAGCCCCGGCTCTTCATGTCGTCGGGGCGATAGATGTTGCGCAGATCGACCAGCACGGGCTGTTTCATCAGAAGCTTTATCCGGTCCAGATCCAGGGCGCGGAACTGGTCCCATTCGGTGACCAGGACGACGGCGTCCGCGCCCACCACGGCGTCATACGCATTGTCTTTCATTTCCACGCCGGGCAGCAGCTTGGCGGCCTCGTGCATCCCTTCGGGATCGAAGGCCTGGACGTGGGCGCCGGCGGCGATCAGGGCGGGGGCGATGTCCAGCGAGGGGGCGTCGCGCATGTCGTCGGTGTTGGGCTTGAACGTCAGCCCCAACAGGGCGACGGTCTTGCCCGCCACGCTGTCGCCCAGGGTCGTCTCGACCCGGCCGGCCATGGCCTTCTTACGGGCGTCGTTGACCTCGACCGTCGCTTCGATCAGCCGGGTCGGGGCGCCATACTGCTGGGCCGTGCGGACCAGGGCGATGGTGTCCTTGGGGAAGCACGAACCGCCATAGCCGGGACCGGCGTGCAGGAATTTGGAGCCGATCCGCTTGTCCAGACCGATGCCGCGGGCGACCTGCTGCACGTCGGCGCCGACGGCTTCACACAGGTCCGCCATCTCGTTGATGAAGGTGATCTTCATGGCCAGGAAGGCGTTGGCGGCGTATTTGATCAGTTCCGAGGTGCGACGGCCCACGAACAGCAGCGGGCTCTCGTTCAGGTTCAGCGGGCGATACAGCTCGCTCATGACCTTCTGGGCGCGCTGGCCCACCTCGCCGTCCATGTCGTTGACGCCGATGACCACGCGGTCGGGGCGTTTGAAGTCGCCGATGGCGGCGCCCTCGCGCAGGAACTCGGGATTGGAGACGACGGCGAAATCGGCCTCGGGGTTGGCCTTCCTGATGATGGCCTCGACCTCGTCGCCGGTGCCGACCGGGACGGTGGACTTGGTCACGACCACGGTGAAGCCATCGATCAGGCCGGCGATCTCCTCGGCCGCCGCATGAACATAGGACAGGTCGGCATGGCCGTCGCCGCGCCGCGTCGGGGTGCCGACCGCGATGAAGACTGCATCGGCGTTGCGGATGGCTTCGGCCCCGTCCAGGGTGAAGAACAGCCGTCCTTCACGCACGTTCGACGCGACCAGATCGTCCAGACCCGGTTCGTAGATCGGGATTTCGCCCCGCTCCAGCCGTTCGATCTTGGACGGGTCCTTGTCTATGCAGGTGACGACATGGCCGAAGTCGGCGAAACAGGCGCCGGACACCAGGCCCACATAACCCGTTCCAATCATCGCTACGCGCATCGAAATCCCTCATCAGCGGCGACCCGACCTTTAGCGGGGCGGCGTGCTTCGGGACAATGGCTTTTGGTTTCCGGGTGCAACGGCAGTCTGCGCCGCGTGACGCAGACTGCCGGCGCCAGACTTCAGAGCACCCCGATCATTGAGGCGACCAGCGGGTGACGCACGATATCCTGTTCGGCCAGACGCACCACGGCGATGTCGGGCACCGCCTCCAGCCGCGCCGAGATGTCCGACAGGCCCGATATGCCGGGCAACAGGTCCGACTGCTGCGGATCGCCCGTCACCACCATGGTCGAGTGCCAGCCCAGCCGCGTCAGCAGCATCTTCAGCTGGACGTAGGTGCAGTTCTGCGCCTCGTCCACCACGATGAAGGCGTTGTTCAGGGTGCGGCCGCGCATGTATCCGATGGGGGCGATCTCGATCAGACCTTCGGCCATCAGGGCCTTGACCCGTTTCATCGACAGCCGGTCCGACAGGGCGTCGTAGAGAGGCCGCAGATAGGGGGCCAGCTTGTCCTCCATGTCGCCGGGCAGGAAGCCGATGGATTCCCCGGCCTCGACGGCGGGACGCGACAGGACGATGCGTCCGACCTTGCCCGCTTCCAGCGCCTCGACCGCCTTGGCCACGGCCAGATAGGTCTTGCCCGTGCCTGCCGGACCCAGCGCCATGACCAGGTTGTGATTGTCGATGGCCTCCATCAACTCGGCCTGGCCTTCAGATTTGGGCTTCAGCGTCTTCAGATAGCCCTGATCGCGATCGTCGTTCGACGGATAGGGCGACCAGCCCGAGCGGGAGGAGTTCGGCGTATGGAGCCGGCGAACCTTCGACTCTTCGATGAAGTCTCGCGAATCCAGGATGCCGTTTTCACGGGACTGACGCTTCGTAGCCGCACGCTTGGTCATGGACGCCTCCAGGGCATGAAAAAAGGCGGACCCGAACGGGCGCCGCCTTGGATGGTCTTGGGGAGGAAAGGGTCGCGGCCTGCGAAACAGACGCCCGGAACCGGTACAGGGCCGTCCGCAACGGGATCGACCCGCCGCCGAACAACCGAACCCGGATCCCAACGCGCCACGCACAAGCCCCGACGACTGACCGGACCGAACTTGATCCGGTTTCGGATTCAGGGCCGAAATGGCGACCCGCGAATCGCATCAACAGAATGATGCTATCGTGGTTAGCGTTCCGTTAAAGCCCTCGTTTTTCAAAGATTAGGTGGTGTTCTGATGACTGTTTACGCATTGGGAGACAGCAAACCTCAGCTTCCGCCGGAGGGCGAATACTGGGTGGCGCCGAACGCATCGGTGATAGGGAATGTGATTCTGCATCCGAACGCCAGCGTCTGGTTCGGCGCGACCCTGCGTGGCGACAACGACCCCATAACGGTGGGGCCGGACAGCAACATTCAGGATGGCAGCGTGCTGCACACCGACCTGGGATCGCCGCTGACGCTGGGGCGGGGGGTGACGGTAGGTCACAACGCCATGCTGCATGGCTGCGAGGTCGGGGACTACAGCCTGATCGGCATCGGGGCGGTGGTGCTGAACGGGGCTAAGATCGGCCGCAACTGCATTATCGGCGCCAACGCCCTGATCACCGAAGGCAAGGTGATCCCCGACAACAGCCTGGTCATGGGCCAGCCCGGCAAGGTGGTGCGCGAACGCGACCCCGAACACATCGCCGTGCTTCAGATGTCGGCCGATCACTATGTGCAGAACTGGAAACGGTTCGCGGCGGAGCTGCGCGCCTTATGATCCGCTGAGAACGGCCCGCGCCGCAGCCGCATCGGCGTCGATCTGGGTCTTCAGCGCGTCCAGTCCGTCGAAGGTCTCCTCGCCGCGAAGCCAGGCGATCAATTGAGTGTCCAACGGCTGACCGTACAGGTCGCCGTCGAAGTCGAACAGCCAGACCTCCAGCAGCGGCGTCTCCAGCGCATACATGGGCCGCACCCCCAGGCTGGCCACGCCGTCGACCACGCGCCCGTCCGCCAGTCGGCTGCGTGTCGCATAAACGCCGTAGGCCGGCCGCATATAGTCGCCCAGCGGCACATTGGCGGTCGGCACGCCGATGGTGCGGCCGCGCTTGTCGCCATGGATCACCGCGCCCCGGATGGCGAAGGGGCGACCCAGGATGGCGGCGGCGCGGGCCATGTCCCCGGCCTTCAGCGCCTCGCGCACCGCGCTGGACGCCAGTTTCAGCCCATCGGCGTCGTCCAGACGCTGGACCGTAGACACGCCGAAGCCCAGCCTTTCGCCGTAGGCGCGCAAAGCCTCGGGCGAGCCTGACCGTCCCTTGCCGAAGGTGAAGTCGAAACCGACGGCGGCGTGGCGGATGCCGAGGCCGTCCGCCAGCACCCGCTCGGCGAACTCGACGTCGCTCATGCCCGCCATCTCGGCGTCGAACGGCAGCAGATACAGGATGTCCACGCCCAGCGGCGTTAGAGCCTCGGCCATCTGGTCGGCGGACATCAGGCGAAAGGGGGCGGCGTCCTTCTGAAACCAGCGGCGGGGATGGGGATCGAAACTGACGACGCCCAGCGGCGCGCCCAACCGGTCGGCCGCCGCACGCGCATCGGCGATGACGGCCTGGTGGCCCCGATGCACCCCATCGAAGGCCCCGACGGCGACGGCGGCGCCCTTGACGGCGTCCGACAGGTCGCGCCAGTCGCGAACGACCCGCATCAACGCTGGGAGGGTTTGCGCCGGCGCGGAACGCGGACCACGGCGACGCCGTCCATGATCATGGTCTCGCCCACGAAGCCTTCGCAGCTCAGCTTGACCCGCGCGCTCTCGGCCTCGACCTCGATGACCGTGATCAGGATGCGCACGACGTCGTCGATCCGCACTGGCTGATGGAAGGCCAGGGTCTGGGAGATGTAGATGGAGCCCGCGCCGGGCAGGATGGTCCCCACCACCGCCGACCCGAACGAGGCGCTGAGCAGTCCGTGGGCGATCCGCCCGCGATAGGCGGTCTTGGAGGCGAAGGCCTCGTCCAGATGCACCGGGTTGAAATCGTCGGACGCCTCGGCGAACAGACGGATGCGATCCTCCGTCGCCACGACGATTTTCTCGGCCGCCATGCCGACGTGAAGTTCGTCCAGGATATACCCACCGGACGGATGCTGCTGAACTAATTCGACCATGAGGGTGGCTTTAGCCGCCGTGCGACAAAATGGCGAGCCTTACCAGGCCAGTTCCAGCGCCGCGTAGCGGGCATAGGTGGTTTCGGCCTTCAACAGGGCGCCCGCGCGGGCGGGATCCAGCGTTCCGTCCTCGCCCTTGGCCTGATCGCCGTGGATGCCCTGGGCGATGAACAGGCAGTCCAGGGCCTGTGCGTTCGCGCCCATGACGTCGGTCACCACCCCGTCGCCGATGCACAGCACCCGTGAGCGGTCGACGGGCCGCCCCAGCAGGCCCTCGGCCTCCCGGATCGCCAGGTCGTAGATGGGCGCGAAGGGCTTTCCGGCCATGACCACGCGGCCGCCCTGGGAGGCATACAGATCGGCCAGCGCCCCGCCGCAATAGATCAGCTGGTCGCCGCGTTGCACCACCCTGTCCGGGTTGGCGCAGATCAGTTCGATGTCGCGCGCGGCCCCGACAGCGAACCGCGCGCGATAGTCTTCGGGCGTCTCGACCGTGTCGTCCACCGGGCCGGTGACGGAGATGAAGGCGGCGTCCTCGGCGCTTACGGCGCGTTCCAGCCCCAGGCCGGCGTAAAGGGGCGCGTCGCGTTCGGGGCCGACGATCCACGCCGGGCCGGGCGCGCGCTTGGCCAGTTCCGCCCGCGTGGCGTCGCCTGAGGTGACGAAGGCCTTCCACGCCTCGCGCGGCACGCCCAGACTGTCCAACTGTGCGATCACGTCCGAGGCCGGGCGCGGCGAGTTCGAAATCAGCACGACGTGCCCGCCCGCGCGATTGAATCGCGTCAACGCCTCGCACGGCGCGGTCCAGCTCTCGCGACCGTTATGGATCACCCCCCACACGTCGCAGAGCAGGATGTCGTAGTCGGCGGCGACGTCGCCGAGGTGGGGCAGGGCGTGGGGGAGGGTCATGGGGCCGTCTTAGCCCTTCTTCCTTTGCACGAGAAGGTGGGTCGCAGATCGCAAAAGATGATTGGCCTGCCCTGTCAGTTGCAAGGACCGATGCGGCGTCCATCGGCAAACTTAATCCGAATTTCGGGATCTACCCAGGCTTCGATGCCGTCGCCACGATAGTAATCTTCAGCGAAGAATCCGCGCACGAACTGTAGCGAGTTTGAATTCAACGCTGGATCACTGAACTCTAGCATTTTCCCTTGATCAGATGTTCTCAGTGTCAGACTGGTCGTCGTATCGGATTGGCATTCCAGAGTTCTGGACGTGCTTGACCGCAGAAAGGTCGGCTCCGAGGTGCAAGCGGAAATCAGCAGGCAAGCGAAGAATGTGCCCGCAAGCCGCAACGGCATGATTAGCTGAACCGGCGTCTTTGCTCGGCGCTGCGCAGGGTGGAGCGCAGGAACTCGGCGGGCGGGTCGGTTTCGGCCAGAACCTGCTCCTTGATGGCGCGGGGTTCGCCGAACAGGTGCCCCTGGCCCATGGCGACGTCCAGTTCGAGAATATCGACGACCTGACGCTCGTTCTCGACCTTTTCGGCGATGACCTCGACGCCGTATCGGCGGGTCAAGGCGGCGAAGTCGGCGGCCTGGATGTCGGGCATGGAGCGCAGGGGGGCGCCGCCGTCCAGGTCCAGCAGTTGTTCGATCATCAGGTCGGCGGCGACCTTGATGAATTTCACGTCCGAGCGTTGCAGGTCGGCGAAGTCGAGGTCCAGCGTCTGCACCTTGTCCAGGGAGAAGCGGAAGCCCAGGTCGGCCAGCTTGGCCATGTTGCGCGCCTCGACCGCGCCGCGCGCATCGAAGGTCGCCTGGCCCAGTTCGAAGATCAGGGACTGGTTCAGGTCCCGGTTCTCGCTAAGGAAGTCCAGGAACTGCGGGAAGAAGGTCTCGTCTCCCAAAGAGGTCAGGGCGACGTTGCAGAAGACGCCGACCTTGCGATCCTGGCGCGCCAGACGGCGCACGATCTGGGCGCAGCGGAACAGCAGCAGGTTGTCGATGGCGGGCACCAGGCCCTCGCCCTCGGCCATGGACAGATATTCAGCCGGCATCATGACGCGGTCTGTCGAGTCGCGCAGGCGGGTGAAGCTTTCGTAGAAGATGGTCCGGCGCTGGGGCAGGGAAACGACAGGCTGAAGATACAGGTCGACGCGCCCCTCGCTGAGCGCCTCGTGGATGGTGCGCAGCAGAACGCTGGACTGGGCCTGCCGGCGACCCTCGAAGGTCTCGACGCCGATATGGGGTGCGGCTGACAGCCGCTCGTCGATGCTCTCGCTCATCTGCTGGACAAGGGATTCCAGCATTCGAACCTCGCCGGTCAGGGCGTCGGTGTCGGACAGGACGCCGCTCTCGATAGCGTGGGCCAGCTCGGTCAGGGCGCCCTGGGTCGATTCCATCGCATCGGCCAGCAGGCGGTGCGCCTCGCGAACCTGGGCGATCTCCTTCTTCAGGGCGCGGCGGTCGGCGATGCCGGTGACGATGCCATGGAAGGCGCCCAGCAGGCCGAGCGCGCCCAGGGTTCCGGCCACGCCCGCGCCGATCCCCAGTCCGGCGCGCCACAGGAAGGCACCCACGGTCATGCCGAGGAACAGATAGGCGAAATACAGAAAGCCCGTGGTTAGGTTGCGCATCGACTGGCGGTCGGCCACTCCCGGATGGAATCGCCCGAGTATCAGGCTATCAATGTCATTCGGCTAGAGCGGGGCGATAAATATCCCCGCACAAACATACGGGAAACGCAATGGAACTGTTCGATCTGACCGGCAAGGTCGCCATCATCACCGGCTCGTCGCGCGGAATCGGCAAGGCCATCGCCGAACGTTTGGCCGAACACGGCGCCAAGGTCGTCATTTCCTCGCGCAAGGCCGGGCCGTGCGAAGAGGTCGCCGGCGAGATCAACGGCCGATACGGCCAGGGCCGCGCCATCGCGGTTCCCGCCAACATCGCCTCGAAAGAAGAGTTGCAGCGGCTGGTGGACGAGACGAACAGCGCCTTCGGCCGGATCGACATCCTGGTCTGCAACGCCGCGACCAACCCCTACGCCGGGCCGATGGCGGGCATCGCGGACGATCAGTTCGAGAAAATCCTGCAGAATAACGTCATCTCGAACCATTGGCTGATCCAGATGGTCGCGCCGCAGATGGTCGAGCGTAAAGACGGCTCGATCCTGGTGATCTCGTCCATCGGCGGCCTGCGCGGAAATGCGCTGATCGGCGCCTATAATATCTCCAAGGCGGCGGACATGCAGCTGGTGCGCAATCTGGCCGTGGAGTGGGGACCGTCGAACGTGCGGGTCAACTGCATCGCGCCGGGCCTGGTGCAGACCGACTTCGCCAAATACCTGTGGGAGAACCCCGAGTTGCTGAAGACGGTGACGGAGCCGGCGCCGCTGAAAAGGATCGGCCAACCGGATGAAATCGCGGGCACGGCGGTCTATCTGTGCAGCCCTGCGTCGGCCTATGTGACCGGACAGACCCTTGTGGTGGACGGTGGATTGACGATTGCCTGGTGAGAACGGATCGAAGGCTGGCGGCGGGAAGGCGTTGCGGCAGGACCTGATCTGGCGTCTGGAGGCTGCGGCCTATCGGTCGCTGGTCGGGTTTTTGCGCCTGCTGGGCGTCGAGCGCGCCTCGGCCCTGGGCGGCGGCTTGCTGCGCCTGCTGGGGCCGTTGACGAGCACCCATAAGACGGTGATGCGCAATCTACGCATCGCCTTTCCCGACATGCCCGCGGCGGAACGCGAAAAGCTGGCCATCGAGCAGTGGGACGGGACGGGTCGCACCTTCGCCGAGGTGGCGGTGATGGACCAGTTGACCCCCGAAGGCGGGCGGGTCGAGGTGGTCGGCATGGAACGGCTGCATGCCCTGCGCGACAGCGCCAGGCCGGCGGTGCTGATCTCGGGCCATCTGGCGAATTTCGAAGTGATGGCGGCGGTCATCATGGCGTCCGGCCTGCCGTGTCAGGTGACCTATCGCGCGGCGAACAATCCCTATGTCGACGCCCTGATCCGCCAGAACCGAGAGCGGTACGGCGTGCGCCTGTTCGCGCCCAAGGGCGACGGGACGCGCGATCTGATGGCGGGGATGAAGCGCGGCGATTCCATCGCCCTGCTGGTCGACCAGAAATACAATCAGGGGCCGGAAGTGCAGTTCTTCGGTCAGCCGGTCAACGCTTCACCCGGCGCGGCGCGGCTGGCGGCGCGGTTCGACACGGTCATGCAGCCGCTGTCGGTGGTGCGGCTGCCGGGCGTGCGTTTCCGCGTCACGGCGCATGAACCGATCAGCATCGGCCACGGCGAAGACAAGGCCGCCGATATCCTGGCTGGCATCCAGGCCGCCAACCGATTCGTCGAGGATCGGGTGCGCGAGCATCCGGTGGACTGGTTCTGGGTCCACAAGCGCTGGCCGGACAAGGTCTATGCGGCGCTGGATCGCCCGGCTTCCGAGCTGCGGCGAAAAGGTCCGGCATAGTCCGGCGCGTCGCGACGCCGCCGGCAGGGGCCGATGTAGCCTTCGCTCTTGATGAAGGCGCGAGGCCGCAGGATGACGGCGTTGATCCGGTCCAGCACGGCCTTGGCGGTGATCGGCTTGACGATGAATTCGTTGACCCCGGCGTCGCGCGCCTCATAGACGCGGGCCCGCTCGGAATGACCGGTCATCATGATGATCGGCAGATAGGGATTGGGACTGTCTGCGCTGGTGCGGACCAGGCGCGTGAACTCCACCCCGTCCAGCGGGAACATGTTGAAATCGACGATGGCCAGGTCGACGGCGTGGCGACGCAGAACGTCGAAGGCGCTGGCTCCTTCGTCCGCCTCATGGACGTTGCGGATATCGGCGGAATGCAGGACCGCGGACGTGATCGCCCGCATGTTCTGATTGTCGTCCACCAGCAGGACGTTCAGCGATTTCAGAGAAGACATCTGGCCCCGACCGGTCGACGATCGACGTTATGACGCCGCCCCGGCGCCCGCAAGCGGAGCCGTGGGTCAGCTGAGCGTTTTCGGCGTCTGGGCGCCGACCATGAGCGACGGGTCCAGGTTGCGGTCGCGCCATTTCATGCGCCAGCACAGGTGCGGCCCCGTCGCGCGGCCGGTCATGCCGACGCGGCCCAGCGGATCGCCGCGCCGCACGCGCTGGCCCTGCTGCACGTCCAGCCGCGACTGATGCAGATAGCAGGTGATCAGCCCCTGGCCGTGGTCGATCAGGGTCAGGCCGCCCTCGAAATGCATGTCGGGGCGGACGAAGGCGATGCGGCCGTCGGCGGGCGCGCGGATCACGGTCCCTTGCGGCGCCGCCAGGTCGATGCCGTAGTGCGGCCGGGCGGGCGTGCCGTTCAGGATGCGCTGGGCGCCCCAGGCGCTGGAGATGCGATAGCTGTCCAGCGGCCAGACGAAGCCGTCGCGGAAGTCGTCGGCGTCGATCCGGCTGGCGAAACCCTCGGTCTTCAGGGCGATCTCGCGTTGGATTCGGGCCAGAAGGGCGGGATCGCTGGGTTCCACGGTCGAGGGCGGCAGGCCGTTCACGCGGGTCGACGGAAAGGCGTAGGGCGCGATGTCCAGCGCGCGTCGGGCCGAGCGGGCGCCGTCGACCGACCGGACCTCGATCCGCGCGCCTGGGCCGGCATCCCGGTCGAAACCGATCACGAACAGGCCGGCGGCCGAGGCGGTGGTCAGGGCCTCGCCGTCCACGAAGACCAGGGCGCCTGGGGCGGTGCGCCCAAAGGCGTAGCCGCCCTGACGCCATGCTCCGTTCAGGGCCAGCGGCAGGGCGTTGCGATCCTGCGCCATCAGCGGCCCGGCGATCAGCCCGGCGCCCGCGCCGGCCAGCAGCGCCCGGCGCGTGGCGATCATTTCGCCGCCGACTGAACGGCGATCTGGGCGGTGATGAACTCTGCGGGACCGTAATAGGGCTGCTGGCGCGAGGGGCTCCAGTAGCGCAGGATCTCCAGCGGGATCGGCCGGTCCGTCACCGCGCAGCGCACGAAACGGCCCGGCTTCAACACGGCGAATTCGCCGTCGCCATAATGAAGAACGGCCTGATCTGCTGCGGTCATGTCCATGTCCCGACGATAGCCCCGGTCCGCCCCGACGAAAAGAGCCGGGCGACAAGTGCCTCAGGCCGAAGCCGCCGCATCCGTGATCGGCCCGTCCGCAGCGGCGGGCCGCGTCGCGCCGGCCGGCGGCGGCTTGGGCCGCCCGCCCATCCGGTCGGTGAACAGGAAGACGAACGGATTGAGCGAGATCGACAGCAGGGCGGCGGCCAGGATCAGGTCGTGGGTCTCGCGGCTCATGGCGCCCAGCGATACGCCCAGCGCCGCCAGGATGAACGAGAATTCGCCGATCTGGGCCAGGGAGGCCGCCACGGTCAGGCCGGTCGGGCGATCCAGCTTGAACGCCTTGGTGATGACCAGGGCGGCGACCGACTTGCCCACGATGACGATGCCCAGCACCCCCAGCACGGCCCAGGGCTGGCGCACCAGGATCATCGGGTCGAACAGCATCCCCACCGAGACGAAGAACAGCACGGCGAAGGCGTCGCGCAACGGCAGCGACCGCTCGGCCGCATTGTGCCCCAGGGGCGAGGCGTTCATCACCAACCCGGCCAGGAAGGCGCCGAGCGCGAAAGAGTGGAACAGGAAATAGGCCAGCCAGGCGATGCCGAGCGCGATGGCCAGCACCCCCAGGGTGAACAACTCGCGCGACTTGGTATGGGCGATGCGGATCAGCAGCCACGGTATGACCTTGCCCCCCACCACAAGCATGCCGACCACGAACAGCGCGACCTTCAACAGGGTCAGACCGACATTGGTCGCCAGCGCCGTCAGATCGGCCTGATCGCCCGCCGGGGCCAGCATCATCGGCAGCATCACCAGGGCGATGACGATGACCAGATCCTCCACGATCAGCCAGCCGACAGCGATGCGGCCGATCTCGCCCTTGACCTGTTTACGCTCCTCCAGCGCGCGCAGCAGGACGACGGTGGAGGCGACCGACAGAGCAAAGCCCATCAACACGGCCTCGACATCGCCCAGTCCCAGCACGAACCGCCCCAACCCCCAGCCCAGGCCGGTGGCCGCCGCGATCTGAACCAGGGCGCCGGGAATGGCGATCTTGCGCACCTGCATCAGGTCTTTGGGCGAGAAATGCAGCCCGACCCCGAACATCAGCAGGATGACGCCGATTTCGGCCAGTTGCGGCGCAAGCGTGGTGTCGGCGACGAACCCCCCGGTGAAGGGGCCGACGATGACCCCCGCAACCAGATAGCCGACGAGGGGCGACAACCGCAGCCGATGAGCCAACATGCCGAATGCAAAGGCCAGGACGAAGCCGCCGACCAATGTGAGGATCAGGCTGTCGGCATGCTGCATCGCAGCTCCTGTAAAGGCGAGGGGCGGTTGGATATGGCTTTGCAGTTGGGGGCGGGGTGGGGCGTTGGCAAGGCGACGATATGTCGCGATCGGCGCGCAAACGCCTTTGGCTTCGCGGCTTTCGCGGCGAAATTTAGGATCGCCCTATAGGCGGACTTGGCGGGGCGCCGGGCCGTCATCCTTGGGCTTGTCCCAAAGATCCATACTCCCGGTGTTTCGGATGTGCGCCCTGCTGAAGACGGGAAGTATGGATCCTCGTCCCAAGGGCGAGGTGACGAGGCGGGGGTAAGGCGACGATGACGAACAGGGGGGAGGGGCGAGGATGAGGCAGGAAAGAGCGGCGAAGACAAAGGGCCGGTCATCTGCTGACCGGCCCTTCATTCATCAGCCGTGGGTCTGGTCCCAGAACCTCACCGCGTCGGCGTCGCGGGCCGACAGGTCGGGGTAGGCGGGGTCCGAGCCGACGTCGGGCACGCGGCGCCAGGAGCGGGCGCATTTGGGGTGGTCGGCCAGCTTGACCTCGACCGTGACCGCCTCGCCGCCCTCGACCAGCTCAGCGCCCGAGGTGCGGAAGATTTCAGCCGCGTCCAGACCTTCGAACGGCGCGAAGGCCGAGGCGGGGCCAGTGACTACGGGCCATGCGTCGAGGGCGCCGCCGATCCGTTTTTCACGGCGGGCCGCTTCAAGCTGTTCGTTGACCACTTCGAGAACCGTGTTGATCGCGGCCCAACGCTCGGCCTCGGCCGGGTTGCTCCAGTCGTCGGGGGTGTCCGGGATGACGCGGGCGCAGTTGGTTCCGGCGTCTGGGAAGCGGGTGGTCCAGGCCTCTTCCATGGTGAACGGGGTCAGGGGGGCCAGCCAGGCGGTCAGGCGCATGAACACTTCGTCCATCACGGTGCGGGCGGCGCGACGGCGGATGCTGTCGGGACGGTCGCAGTAGAGGGCGTCCTTCCTGATGTCGAAATACAGGGCCGACAGGTCGCCCGAGCAGAACTCCAGCACCGGACGGACCACATCCTGGAAGCGGTATTCGGCGTAGGCCTTGCGGACCTGGGCGTCCAATTCGTGCAGGCGGTGGAGAATGAACGTCTCCAGCGGCGGCATCTGGTCCAGAGGCAGGCGCTCGGCCTCGTCGAAACCGGCCAGGGCGCCCAGCAGATAGCGGACGGTGTTGCGCAGCTTGCGATAGGCGTCGACCGTGGTCTGCAGGATCTGTTTGCCGATCCGCTGATCCTCGGAATAGTCGACCAGGGCGACCCACAGACGCAGGATGTCGGCGCCGGACTCCTTAATGACCACCAGGGGGTCGGTGGTGTTGCCCCTGGATTTCGACTGTTTCTCACCGTTCTCGTCCAGGGTGAAGCCGTGGGTCAGGATCGCCTTGAACGGGGCGTGGCCGCGCGTGCCGCAGCCCTCAAGCAGGGACGACTGGAACCAGCCGCGGTGCTGGTCCGAACCCTCCAGATAGAGGTCGGCGGGCCAGTGCGACGGGCGGTCGCCGGTGTAGCCATGCTCGGGCGTGCGCGGATCGATGGTGAAGGCGTGGGTCGAGCCCGAGTCGAACCAGACATCCAGAATGTCCTCGATCTTCTCGTAGCGGTCGGCGTCGTGGGCGCCCAGGAATTCGCTGTCCGGCGCGGTGAACCAGATGTCGGCGCCGTGTTCGGCGATGGCGGCGACGATGCGGGCGTCGACCTCGGCGTCATGCAGGGGCTGGCCGGTCTGCTTGTCCATATACATGGCAAGCGGCGTGCCCCAGGCGCGCTGGCGGCTGACCAGCCAGTCGGGACGGCCCTCAACCATCGAACGGATGCGGTTGCGGCCGGCGGCGGGGTGGAAGGCGGTGTCGTCGATGGCCTGCAGCGCGGTTTCGCGCAGGGTGTCGCCAGACTTCAATGGTTCGTCCATGCGGATGAACCATTGGGGGGTGTTGCGGAAGATGATCGGGGCCTTGGACCGCCACGAGTGCGGATAGGAATGCTCCATCCGGCCGCGCGCCAGCAGGTTTCCAGCCTCGATCAGTTTCTCCATCACCGCGCCATTGGCGGGGCCGAACTTGCCGGTTTTCTTGCCGTCGGTCTCAAGCACCTTGAGGCCCGCGAACAAGGGGACGTGGTCGTAATAGGCGCCGTCGGGATCGACCGTGTCGGGCACCTCGTGATGGCCGTGAGCCTTCCAGACCTCGAAGTCGTCGGCGCCGTGGCCCGGCGCGGTGTGGACGAAGCCCGTGCCGGCGTCGTCGGTGACGTGGTCGCCGGCCAGCAGAGGCACGGAGAAGCCGTAGCCGCTGTCCAGCGCGGCCAGCGGGTGGGCGGTTTCCAGGCCCGACGGGTTGATGTCATAGACGCGGGTCCAGGCGGCGATCTTGGCGGCCTTGAACACCTCTTCGGCCAGCTTGTCGGCCAGGATCAGGCGGTCGCCGGGCTTGGCCCAGGGTGCGAACTCAAGACCCTCTTCCATGGCCGTGACTTCATACAGGCCGTAGGCGATCTCGGGGCCGTAGCTGATGGCGCGGTTGGCCGGGATGGTCCAGGGCGTGGTCGTCCAGATGACGATGGACGGGGTGCTGGCGCGGAAGGCCAGCAGGTCGTCGGGGTGGTCGTCGGACATGGCCGTGACCGGGAACTTGACCCAGATCGTGGGCGAGACGTGGTCGTGGTATTCGATCTCGGCGTCGGCCAGGGCGGTGCGTTCGACCGGCGACCACATGACTGGCTTGGAGCCGCGATACAGTTGGCCCGAGTTCTTGAACTTGTGGAACTCGGCGACGATGGCCGCCTCGGACGAAAAGTCCATGGTGGCGTAGCGGTTGGCGAAGTCACCGGTGATGCCCAGGCGTTTGAACTGGTCGCGCTGGAGGTCGATGTATTTGCCGGCGTAGTCGCGGCAGGCGCGACGGAACTCGTCCTTGGACACCTCGTCCTTGCGGCGGCCCTTGGCGCGGAACTGCTCCTCGATCTTCCATTCGATGGGCAAGCCGTGGCAGTCCCAACCGGGGACGTAGTCGACGTCATAGCCCAAGAGGAACCGGCTGCGGACCACGAAGTCCTTCAGCGTCTTGTTCAGCGAGTGGCCGATGTGGATGTCGCCGTTGGCGTAGGGCGGGCCGTCGTGGAGAACATAGAGGGGGGCGTTCTGCTTCTGACGCTCGGCGCGCAGGCGTCCGTACAGATCACCCCACTGCTCCAGGATCAGCGGCTCCTTCTGCGGCAGGCCGCCGCGCATGGGGAAGGGCGTCTCGGGCAGAAAGACGGTGTCGCGAAAGTCGCGAGCGGAAGTTTCGGTGGTGGCGTCGGCCATGGGTCGTCTCGGCGTCTAGGTTGTCGTTCGCTGTTCTCTTCACCCTGATGGGCGGTCGTCCCGGCGTGCACGGGGCCAGATGGCCCTGAAGCGCTACGCCGGGCGGCTAATCGAAATCAGGCGAAGGAAGACGCGGACGGTCATTGTGCGGGCGGTCTAGCAGACCGATGCGGCATTGCGCCATCCCGAAGCGCCGCCGCCATCAACGGAAACGAAAGGCTTTTGCGGTTTTGTGACGGCAGGATCGGCCGGGCATCGCGTTCGGCCGACACGATATTCGCTTGGGAGTTCCCGCCGATGCGGCTGCGGATCACGAAATGGATGCTGGGTCTGGCGGCCGGTCTGGCCGTGTCGGCCGGTGCGGGCGCGGCCCTGGCGCAATGCAACTCGGGCTGCGAGCCGCCGCCCTGCACCTCGTGCCAGCCGCCTCCGCCGCCCGAACCTCCGTCATGCGGCGGCGGGGGCGGCGGTGGTTGCGTTCCTGGCGGGAACCAGTGGAACAACAACGTCAACACCAACGTCAATGTGAACGTTAACGTCGGCGCGAACGCCAATGCGAACGCGGGCGCAAACGCCAATGGCTACGCGAACACCGGGGCGCGGTCGTATCTGAACGCGCGGGCGGGCGGCTTTTCCCGCAACTATGGTGGGGGCGGCGGAGCGGCCTATATCAGCGTGGACCAGCCCTATCCGACCACGATCCAGGGCCTAGCGGTCGAAGGCATGGTCGCTCAGACCGTCCGCACCCCCTACAGCGCCTTCCGCAGCATGATGAAGCGCGTCGTGATCCAGGCCGTCTGCATCGACGACCGTCAGGTGCCGCACCCCGCATCCCAGGTGCGGCCGGACCGCGAGATCGCCGACGGGTTCGAAGGCGAAATCTATCGCTGCCTGGCCGGAACCTGGCTGCAGGCGACGCTGGCGGACTATGAGGGGAATGTGAACTTCGACCACGGCACGACCCTGACGTGCCGCAAGCACGAGGCCCTGTGGTTCGGCGCCGGCGGCAAGCTGGAATGCCGGCCCGAGAAGCCCGAGCGGGACTGCAACGAGCGTTCGCTGCTGCGTCGCTACGGCGCCGGGATCAAGATCCTGACGATGTATCGCGAAGAGGAATATACCGAGTACCGCGAGGAACAGGTCGAGAGCGCGACCGTGCTGACCGGCGCCATCACCCTGGACGGCGGCGTCGGCGGCCGGGTGTTCTGAACCGCAGGCTGACGGTCCCGTTCAGCCGCCGCTCAGGCGACGGATGACAGGATCGGATGCGTCGGCTCTCCGTCGACGATCCTGAAACGACTGGCCCCGGCCCACGATGCTGGCCGGGGCCTTTTTGTCTGACCTATTGAGCGGCGGCCTGAGTGGCGACCTGGGCGGTGACCTCGGCGCGCCAGGCGGCGTCGGGTTTCAGATATTGGCGCGCCAGGGTCTGAAGGTCAGCGGCGGTGACGGCTTCCAGTGTCGAGAGTTGGTTGCGCGTCTGGTCCAGGCCTGCCGGATCGGACTGGGCCTTGGATAGTTGCGTCAGCCAGTAGCCGTTGTCGGCCATGTTGCGGCGGATGCGTTCGACCGCTGGGCGACGGGCGCGGTTCAACTCGTCCTCGCTGACGGGATGGTCGCGCAGATCGGCGGCGATGGCGTCCACCGTCTCGAACAATTTGGGCAGGGCCGCAGGCGGCGTCTCGGCGGTCACGGCGATATAGCCGTAGCCCGGGAAGACGTTGGACGAGGTTGAGGCGGCGCTGGGCGAATAGGCCAGACCCTGTTTCTCGCGGATTTCGTCGTTCAGGCGCAGTTGCAGCACGTCCGACAGGATCGACAGCTGGCGGGCGGTCTTGCGGTCGTGAACCTGGTCTGTGGTCGGCCAGGCGACGAAGCCCAGCGCCTGTTCGGCCGGGCCGGTGTGGTGCAGCTGGACCGGCGCAGCCGTCGGCGCGGGGAACCTGCGTTCCGCCGAGCCGGCGGGCGGGGTGGGGGCCGCCCCGCGCGGGGGCAGGGCGCCGAAGGTGGCGCCGACGGCGGCGATGACCGCCTCGATGTCCACGTCGCCGACGACCGTGATCTCGACCGGACCCTGGGCCAGGGCCGAGCGGACGCCGCTTCGCACATCGTCGATCTGGATGGCGGCGACCTGATCGGCCGTCGGGGTGGTTTCGCGCACGTCGCCGCTGGCCAGCAGACCCGAGGCGTCACGCTGGAACACGCCGCGGGGCGTGGCGCCCAGCTGGGCCAATATCTGCGGGAACACGGCCTTGGTCTGTTCGAACGGCGCGGCGCGCAGGCCGGGATCGGTCAGATAGGCGGCCAGGACCTGAAGCTCCAGCTGAAGCTCGGCGGGCTTGGTCGCGCCGGAGAAAACATAGGCGTCGGTCGCCTGATTGACCGAGGCGCTGTAGGTGCGACCGCTGAGGACGCGGTTCATCTCATCGAGGCTCAGCTTGCCCAGACCGCCGGCGGTCAGGATCGTGCTGGCCATCGACACGGGCGTCAGCCGGTCGGCGGGCAGGCCCAGTTCGCCCAGACCCGTGCGAGCGCTGACCAACACCTGATCGGCGCGGAAGTCGGTCTTCTTGATGTTCAGCAGCGTGCCGTTCGGGAAGCGGACCAGGGTGGCCCCCAGGTCGGCGACCTCGCTGCGCGCGGCCGGCTGGGCCGGGGCGCCAAAGCTGTCATAGGGCCATTTCAATTCCGCCTCGGCGGCGCGGGCCTGGACGGGGGTGTTGCGCGAGGCTTCCAGCGCGGCGGTGACGGCGGCCTCTCCGCCCTCGACCGGGACCGGAGAGCTGAACAGGACCAGCGGGCCCTGACCTTCGAACACGGTGCGGGCGGCCTGGTCGACCTGAGCGACAGTCAGGCCGTCCACGGCTTTGTTGAACAGGTCCAGATTGGTCTGAGGCGCGCTGAAGACCTGATCCTCGTTCACCGCGCTTAACAGGGCCGAGGCCAGGACCGACGTCGAGCGCGTCGCGGCCGAGGCGACGGCGTTCTGAAGCGTGGTGCGGGTGTTGACGATCTCGCGCTGAAGCTCGGCCTCGGTCACGCCGTACTGGGCCAGGCGGCGGCTTTCCTGCTCAACCGTCTCCAGCGCGCGTTTCCAGCCGCCGGGATTGAAGGCGACCGACAGGACGCCGGCGTCCAGACTGTCGAACAGCGACTGATAGCCGGCGCCGGCGCCGATGAAGGGCGGATTGTCGGCGCGGGCGATCTCGCCCAGGCGACGGTTCAACACCGCCATGCCCAGGCCGCGACGGATGTCGGCCTCACGCTCGGCGACGGTGTCGGGGTTCAGGTCTGGGGCCTTGATCCAATTGATCTGGATAGAGGACTGGATGCCCGGCTCGACAATGATGCTGGTCTGGGGTTGGCGCGCGGCGACGGTTCCCAGATCGGGTTCCGGGCCATCCGGGGCCTTGGGCGTCCAGTCGGCGAAGGCGGCGCGCACCTTGGCCTCCATCGCATCCACGTCGAAGTCGCCCACGGCGATGAAGGTCGCGCGCGAAGGGCGGTAATAGGCGTCGTAGAAGTCGACGAACTGTTGGCGCGGCGCAGTGCGGATGATGTCCAGGTCACCGATGGGCAGGCGTTGAGACAGGCGCTGGCCGGGCGCCAGCAGGCCTAGCTGAGTCTTCAGCACGCGAAACTGCGGCGTGTCGCGGGTGCGCTCCTCGCCGACGATGACGCCGCGCTCGGAATCGATGGCGTCCGGCGCCATCAGGGCCGCCGACATCATCTCGCGCAGGATGTGCAGGCTGGGGTCGACCGTTTCGTCCTTGGTGTTCGGCAACTCCAGCATATAGGCGGTCTGGTCGAAGCTGGTGAAGGCATTGGTGTCGGCGCCGAAGGCCAGGCCCAGCCGCTCCAGGATGCGCATCATCTCGTTCTCGGGCACGTCCTTCGTACCGTTGAAGGCCATATGCTCCATGAAGTGGGCCAGACCCTTCTGGTCGTCGCGCTCCATCAGCGAGCCGGCGTCGATACGCAGGCGGAACGACGCCTGGCCGGGCGGCGTCGCATTGTGCAGCAGGGCGTAGCGCATGCCGTTGGGCAGCAGGCCGTAACGGACGGCGGGGTCGGCCGGAATGTCGCTGGTCGCCTGGGCCCAGGGGTTCGACGGCGCGACCTGCGCGGTCGAGGCGGCGACAGGCGCGGCCTGCGATTGCGCGTTTGCGATAGAGACGAGGCCAGCCGACAGGGCCAGACCGGAAGCCGCGACGAGCAGCAGACGGCGCGCAGAACGCATGAAATGACTCCGTATGACCGCAACCCCCGATGGCGCGGCGATGTCTGGAGTAGGGGAGGGCGCGGCAGGCGGCAAGCGCATTTGGGAATGGGTCGCCAGGGTCTTGAATTTGACTGCTCAAAGACGGCTTATCGACTAAGCTGGCGGCTTCGATCGTCAAACGACGCCGGGCGGCGTCATAGGGACAGCAGGCATGCAGATCGCGATCCTAACCTTCGACGGGTTCAATGAACTCGACTCCTTCATCGCCGCCGGAATTCTGAACCGGATGAAGGACAAGGGCTGGTCGGCCCAGATCACCTCGCCCACGGAAGAGGTCACCTCCATGAACGGGGTGACGATCCGGCGTCAGCAGCCGATGAGTTTCGCGCACACCGCCGACGCCGTGCTGATCGGCAGCGGGATCAAGACGCGCGAGATTGCGCAGGACGCGGACTTGCTGGCGTCGATCCGGCTGGACCCCAGCCGTCAACTGGTCGGGGCGCAATGTTCGGGCACGCTGTTGCTGGCGCGGCTGGGGCTGATCGGCGACCTTGCCGCCTGCACCGATCTGACGACCAAGCCCTGGGTCGTTGAGGCGGGCGTGACTGTGATCGACGCCCCGTTCATGGCGCACGGCGACGTCGCCACGGCGGGCGGGTGTCTGGCGTCGCAGTATCTGGCCGCCTGGATGATCGCACGGCTGGCCAGCGCGCAGGATGCGCGCGAGGCGATCCATTATGTCGCGCCGGTCGGCGAAAAGGCGATCTATGTCGATCGAGCGATGGCGGTGATCGGCCCCTTCATCGGCCGCGGGGCCGCCGACAGGACAGCGGCGGCCTAACCGCCCGGTCGGCTGATGTAGAAGGTGGCGGTGTTGCCCACGGCGTTGGCGCCGACGACGGCGGTGCGGCCGGCGCCGATCGTGGCGTTCGTGGTCGCCGTCACATTGCCGGTGTTGGTCTGATTGTTGGTGATGTTGACGTCGCCGCCGCATTTCGAACAGCCGTAGCCCGTCACCGCATTGCCCACCGCGTCGGCGCCCACATAGGCGTCATAGCCGTTGACGCCGACATAGGTGGCGGTCGCCTCGACGCCGCCGGTGTTCAACTGGGTGTTGTCCAGCTTCAGATAGATGTCGTTGTTGCCGGCGACCGTTTCGTTGGCGACGCTGCGGGCCGCCAGCACGGTCTGGCCCTGCAGATTGGTCTGGACGCGGGCGTCGGAGCGCACGCGCCCGGCGTTGGACTGATCCACGTTCACCAGCATGGAGCCGCCGGCGTTGGTCATGATCGCCTGGTTGGCGCCGGCGTTGGCGCTGGCGGTCAGATCCCAGGCGTTGTCGACATAGACGTCGGTGCGTGCCTCGACGGTGGAAGGGGCGTTGGATTGACGCACCGCCACATCCTGATGCGAGGCGCCGGTGGTGTTGGTCTGAACGACATTGGCCGCCGACTGGGAAGCAAAGACGGCCGGGGCAGGGATGTATTGCACGTCCGCGACAGTCTCGGAGAAGACGGTGGTCTGGGCGCGCTGGTCGATGACGCCGGTCAGGGACGACGAGGGGCCGCCCATGGCCACGGTGTTGGCGGCCGCGACGCTGGAGGCGAACCCGCCTTGCAGCATGCGGCCGGTCGGGGCGCGCACGACGGTTTGCGCGCGAACCTGATCGCCCGTCGTCGACTGTTCGGCGTCCACAGCGAAGGTCGCGCCGTTCGTCGTGACGCCGAGATAGTTGCCACGCGCCTGGGTCGTTACGCTGACCTGGCCGTCAGCCTCGCCGTTCAAGGCGACATTGCTGCCGGCGTGCGCCGAGCCCGTCATCGTCTGGCGTGACGTCAGGCCGGCGGACGCAGCCGTCACCCCGCCCGCGAGCGTATTGCCCTGGGCGCTGGTGCTGACGGTCAGCTGATCGACCGTCAGGTTCAGATCGACCTGGCCGGTCACGTCGCCGGACTGGGTCTGGCGACTGAAACAGGCCTCGCCCAGCGCGGGATCGCAGGCGGGGGTCTGTTGTGCGCTCGCCTCAGTGGCGAGTGCGGCGAACGTCGCCGTCGCGGCCATCATGCCAGCGAGACGGATCGGCGCGGGTCTGGCCATTGTTCGTCTCCTGCGTGGGATAGGCCGGGTAATAGCCGCCGGTCGGACCGACGGTTGAACCGCCAAGCGGATCGTTGGCGGGGTTGAGGCAGATTTCGGGGCCGGGCGCCCCATACAGATTGGCCATGAACTCGACCGTGGCACGCTCGACCAGGGCGCGGACGGCCAACTGCGTTGGCTCCATCCCGCCGGTTCCAGCCGAAATGTCGAAGACGTTGCCGTTCAGGAAGTCGAACACGCCGGCCGAAATCTCGCGGCCAATGATCTGCTTCTGATACGAGACGACATCGACCACTTCGAGCGTGGTCGTCTGGACCAGGCGCAGGTCCATGGCGATGTTCATCACATAGACGCGGTGATTCAGCATGGTCGACCCGGGGCGGGCGGAATCCACCTCGCCCTGGCCGATATCGATGCCGCCGGAACGGATATTGTAGTTCACTTCAGTGATGCCGCCCACGACATAGAAGTCGGAGCCGGGCACCTGGCCCGCCAGGATACGGCGGTACTGGGTGTCTTCGGGCCCCTGAGCGTCAGGCGCATTGTCGCCGATCAGCTTATTGTTGGCGTAGCGCAGCTCAAGCTCGGAAACCGAGGTGTCGTAACGTTCGACGATCCGCGCGCCGGCCTTGGCCAAGGCCGAATTGGCCATCAGGGAGGCGCCGCCGGTGATCTGGCGTCCGCCGTCCGAAGAGACGGTCCCGGTGTAGTCGCTGATCCGGCCGACGGCCATGCGCGGCGAAGGCAGATTGTAGCGGCGGGCGTAGTCGGCCAGGCAATACAACGCAGCGGAATAGGGCGTCGGATTGGCCGTCACCGGCGCATTGCCGATGGGGGTGGCGTACTGGCCCGACGGGCCCGCGACCGGACTGACGCAGCCGGCCAGCAGCAGGGCGACGGCAGAGGCTGCGGCCCCTGCCTTGATCAGATGACGACGGCTCATGGCAGGTTGATGTTCCCGTTCAGGGCCGTGCCGGCGTTGACCGCGCCGGTGTTGGTCTGGTTCGAATTGACGATTACGGTGTTGCGGTTGCCCTGCACCACCACGTTCAGCTGGTTGCCGATGGCGGTCGATCCGCCGATGGCCGTGCCGCCGTGGTTGGACGACCCCGCGCCGGCGTAGGCCGAGGCGACACCGCCCGACTGGCTGGAATAGGACGAAGCGCCGGACTGAATGATGCCGTTGACGATCAGGCGATTGCCGTTGGCGTCACGGGTGTAGCCTGTCGTGGCCGCAGCGGTCGCCGATCGCGCGCCGCCATAGCCTTGTTGGAAACGAGACGCGCCGCCCGAGCCGGTCGACTGCGCGACGGCGGGAATGCTGACCAAGCCGGCGAGGGCCGTGGCGGCGGTGACTAGAAACAGCCTCTTGACGGGCACTGATCGATTCCTCGCGCAGACAAATGGCGGATCCCTGTTCGGCGACCCGCAGCGCACCCTTGCATTAAGGTTATTAAGAAGCGCTTGATGTCCTCGTCGGCCCTGCGCATCTGTGACGGATGTCATCGCCCGGTCGATTCCAAGCCACCCAACCTGCTAAACCGCCGCGCGAGCCGATGTTCAACGTGCCGTTGGTCGCGCTGCTGATCGCCGCCTCGATCCCCGTGCTCTATGTCTTTCAGCGCGACCTGCCCGACATGGGCATGAGCATGGCCTTCGCCCCCGCCGATCTGGAGCGGGGACGGTGGAGCGGATTGCTGACCGCCATGTTGCTGCACGGCGGCTGGGCTCACGCCTGGATGAATGCGATCGGCGCCCTGGCCTTCGGCGCGCCGGTCGCCCGACTGTTGGGAAATCGGGCGGGACCGATGGTGTTTCTGCTCTTCTATGTTTCGTGCGGGGCGCTGGCGACGCTGGGCTATGGGCTGATCCATTGGGGATCCGACGCACCGATGGTCGGGGCGTCGGGGGCGGTGTTCGGCCTGATCGGTGCGGCGACGCGGCTGATGGGCGTTCCGCGCGGCGGCGGTGTGCTGGCGCTGACCGATAGAAGGGTGGTCACGGCCTCGCTGGCGTGGATGGGCGTCAACGCCCTGACCGGCCTGATCGGTTTTGCGCCCGGCGCGGATGGGGCGGGCATCGCCTGGGAGGCTCATGCGGTCGGCTTCGTCGTCGGCATCCTGGCCATAGGACCTCTGGCGCGCGCTTTCGGCCGACGGGTGGAGCGCGCGCCCGAAAAAAACTGACGCCGGTTTGCCTCGCCGGTCAGGTTGAGCGATCATCGCGCCCTGATGCGGCCCTGTCGCCATCCCGGCCCTGCGGTCGCCTCTCTTATAGCGAGAGAAGGAGTCGCGATGTTCGTCGCCGAAATCCTCAAGACCAAGGGAAACGCCGTCTTCTCCATCGCGCCGGAGCGGACCGTGGGCGAAGCCTGCGCGGCGTTGGAACAGAGACGGGTCGGCGCCCTGGTCGTCTGCGACGGCGACCGTGTCGCGGGCGTCTTCTCCGAACGCGACGTCGTACGTGCCTTGGCGGCGGAGGGGGCGGCGGCTTTGGATCGGCCGGTCGCCGAATATATGACGGCCAAGGTGATCTTCGCTGAGCCTAAGGAAGAAATGTCCGCCCTGATGAGCCGGATGACAGACCGGCGCGTTCGTCACCTGCCGGTGCTGGAGGCCGAACGGCTGGTGGGCGTTATCTCCATCGGCGACGTTGTGAAATGCCAGATCGCCGAACACGCCCAGGAAGCCGACAGCCTGCGCTCTTATATCGCCAGCTGAAACCGAAGCGTGGCGGCTGGCGTGTGACGGTTTGACGACCGTTGTGTTGCCAGTTTTTTCGAGAATCTCCAGATTCCCCTTGCTGCGGAAAGTGGTGGCCCGTATAGGGCTGCCTCGCTCGGAGACGGGCTGGCCTGCGGGGCCTTGGAGACTGGATTTCCGGGGTTTTGTTGGGGGTGAGAGGTTGAGAAACTTCTTGCTTTCCTGGGTTGGTTTGATTAGTCTCCGCGCTTCAATCGAATCGCCGGTTTGGTGAAGGGGCAAGCCTCTTGGTTTTCTCCGGTGGTTTTTTGCGGTTTGAAGGGTTCGCTCTTCGGGTTTGCGAAATCTCTGAAAAGAGCGGTTGACAAGAGGTTCGGCGGTCCCTAAATCGCCGCCTCCGCCGACGACACGGCGCTAAACAAGTCGGGCCGCTGAGGCGGTTCTGGTCTTTGACATTGTTGATATGGAAAGAGAAACGCAGGCGGCGGTGTTCTTGCGATGACCCTTCGAGGTCATCATACGACACTGACTATCTGCGGTCTTTTTGAAAAGATACCATGCGTCGGTCTTCGGATCGATGACGTGGGAACTCGTCAATAAAATACGTAGAACTAATGCCAAGGTCACTTCGGTGATCTTAAGCTTAGGTCAGAAGTCAACTCAACCTGAGAGTTTGATCCTGGCTCAGAGCGAACGCTGGCGGCAGGCCTAACACATGCAAGTCGAACGAACTCTTCGGAGTTAGTGGCGGACGGGTGAGTAACACGTGGGAACGTGCCTTTAGGTTCGGAATAACTCAGGGAAACTTGTGCTAATACCGAATGTGCCCTTCGGGGGAAAGATTTATCGCCTTTAGAGCGGCCCGCGTCTGATTAGCTAGTTGGTGAGGTAAAGGCTCACCAAGGCGACGATCAGTAGCTGGTCTGAGAGGATGATCAGCCACATTGGGACTGAGACACGGCCCAAACTCCTACGGGAGGCAGCAGTGGGGAATCTTGCGCAATGGGCGAAAGCCTGACGCAGCCATGCCGCGTGAATGATGAAGGTCTTAGGATTGTAAAATTCTTTCACCGGGGACGATAATGACGGTACCCGGAGAAGAAGCCCCGGCTAACTTCGTGCCAGCAGCCGCGGTAATACGAAGGGGGCTAGCGTTGCTCGGAATTACTGGGCGTAAAGGGAGCGTAGGCGGACATTTAAGTCAGGGGTGAAATCCCGGGGCTCAACCTCGGAATTGCCTTTGATACTGGGTGTCTTGAGTATGAGAGAGGTGTGTGGAACTCCGAGTGTAGAGGTGAAATTCGTAGATATTCGGAAGAACACCAGTGGCGAAGGCGACACACTGGCTCATTACTGACGCTGAGGCTCGAAAGCGTGGGGAGCAAACAGGATTAGATACCCTGGTAGTCCACGCCGTAAACGATGATTGCTAGTTGTCGGGATGCATGCATTTCGGTGACGCAGCTAACGCATTAAGCAATCCGCCTGGGGAGTACGGTCGCAAGATTAAAACTCAAAGGAATTGACGGGGGCCCGCACAAGCGGTGGAGCATGTGGTTTAATTCGAAGCAACGCGCAGAACCTTACCACCTTTTGACATGCCTGGACCGCCACGGAGACGTGGCTTTCCCTTCGGGGACTAGGACACAGGTGCTGCATGGCTGTCGTCAGCTCGTGTCGTGAGATGTTGGGTTAAGTCCCGCAACGAGCGCAACCCTCGCCATTAGTTGCCATCATTTAGTTGGGAACTCTAATGGGACTGCCGGTGCTAAGCCGGAGGAAGGTGGGGATGACGTCAAGTCCTCATGGCCCTTACAGGGTGGGCTACACACGTGCTACAATGGCGACTACAGAGGGTTAATCCTTAAAAGTCGTCTCAGTTCGGATTGTCCTCTGCAACTCGAGGGCATGAAGTTGGAATCGCTAGTAATCGCGGATCAGCATGCCGCGGTGAATACGTTCCCGGGCCTTGTACACACCGCCCGTCACACCATGGGAGTTGGTTCTACCCGAAGGCGCTGCGCTGACCGCAAGGAGGCAGGCGACCACGGTAGGGTCAGCGACTGGGGTGAAGTCGTAACAAGGTAGCCGTAGGGGAACCTGCGGCTGGATCACCTCCTTTCTAAGGATGCTTCTCCAGGCCGTCTCTCACGAGACTGTCTATTGAGGCTCCAATAAACGGCGGAACGCCGCCGTCTCCGTTTCTCTTTCCACTTTCGTCATCGACGCTTCGACCATTCGGGTCGTTGAGTTGGTGACGCGATCGCGAGCCTGGGTCTTTCGACCTGGCTGTCGCTGCCATAGGCCCGTAGCTCAGGTGGTTAGAGCGTACGCCTGATAAGCGTAAGGTCGGCAGTTCGAGTCTGCCCGGGCCTACCAGGACTTCTGGTTCGCTGGGGGTTCTCAGCCTCAAGACGGCATCGCCGACAGCTCTCCTGGGCTTCGCACCGTTCCTCGGAATGGGGCCATAGCTCAGTTGGTAGAGCGCCTGCTTTGCAAGCAGGATGTCGTCGGTTCGACTCCGTCTGGCTCCACCAGGCCGCACCCGCGGCCCAGGATTTGACCCGAGGCTCCGCTTTGAAAGCGGAGGCGCACCCCGCCAAAGCTCGCAGATCGCATCAGGAATTGCCCGTCGGCGCTCGCCGACTGGCATTGAAATCGTGAAGGAAGAATATGGCCGGCTCCCCTGAGCTTTTAGGTCGTGTTCGAGAAGAAGACATTGTCTGACAAAAATCAGGCTTGGTCCCCCGGCGACTTTCCAGTCGGGCGGAATAAACCAGGCATGAGTTTTGCTGAGAAACGATCAAACGTTGAAGGGCTTCTGACGGATGCCTTGGCGTAGAGAGGCGATGAAGGACGTGGCAAGCTGCGATAAGAACCGGGGAGGCGCTAGCACCCTTTGATCCGGTTATTTCCGAATGGGGAAACCCACCTTTACAGTCTTCCAACTCTGCTCTTCGGGGTTGAGATTGGCGGATTGTTGAAAGGTATAATGAGCTGAATACATAGGCTTCATTAAGCGAACCCGGGGAACTGAAACATCTCAGTACCCGGAGGAAAGGACATCAACCGAGACTCCCGTAGTAGTGGCGAGCGAACCGGGACCAGGCCAGTGCTCTTGTGAAATAAAGACGAACGATCTGGAAAGGTCGGCCATAGTGGGTGAAAGCCCCGTAGTCATCAAATAGCAAGAGACTCGAGTAGGGCGGGACACGTGAAATCCTGTCTGAACATGGGGGGACCACCCTCCAAGCCTAAGTACTCCTCTACGACCGATAGTGAACAAGTACCGTGAGGGAAAGGTGAAAAGCACCCCGACAAGGGGAGTGAAACAGATCCTGAAATCGGAAGCCTACAAGCAGTCGGAGCCGCCAAGCGCGGTGACGGCGTACCTTTTGTATAATGGGTCAGCGACTTCATGTGTCGAGCAAGCTTAAGCCGTTAGGTGTAGGCGCAGCGAAAGCGAGTCTGAATAGGGCGCTAAGTTCGACGTATGACGACCCGAAACCAGGTGATCTATCCATGAGCAGGTTGAAGGTTAGGTAACACTAACTGGAGGACCGAACCCGTGAATGTTGAAAAATTCTGGGATGACTTGTGGATAGGGGTGAAAGGCCAATCAAACCTGGACATAGCTGGTTCTCCGCGAAATCTATTTAGGTAGAGCGTCCGACGAATTCCTTGGGGGGTAGAGCACTGGATGGTTGCGGGCTGCGCGAGCGGTACCAATACTAACCAAACTCCGAATACCCAAGAGAACTATCGGGCAGACACACGGCGGGTGCTAACGTCCGTCGTGAAAAGGGAAACAACCCTAACCATCATCTAAGGCCCCCAAGTACTGGCTAAGTGGGAAACGATGTGGGATTGCTTTGACAATCAGGAGGTTGGCTTAGAAGCAGCCATCCTTTAAAGAAAGCGTAACAGCTCACTGATCAAGCGATCCTGCGCGGAAAATGTAACGGGGCTCAAGCCAGTCGCCGAAGATATGGGTGTGCACTTTGTGCATGCGGTAGCGGAGCGTTCCGTAGGCCGGTGAAGGTCAGGCGTGAGCCTGGCTGGAGGTATCGGAAGTGAGAATGCTGACATGAGTAACGATAAGAGTGTGAGAGACACTCTCGCCGAAAGACCAAGGGTTCCTGCGTAAAGCTAATCTGCGCAGGGTTAGTCGGCCCCTAAGGCGAGGCTGAAAAGCGTAGTCGATGGGAAGCAGGTAAATATTCCTGCACCAGCTGGAAGTGACGGATGGCTTAACTCGTACCCACTTATTGGATTGTGTGTGCGGGGGCGTTGTCCCAGGAAATAACTCCAGCAGAGACCGTACCCGAAACCGACACAGGTGGTCAGGTAGAGCATACCAAGGCGTTTGAGAGAACTGTGCTGAAGGAACTCGGCAAATTGCACGCGTAACTTCGGAATAAGCGTGACTCACCTTGCGCAAGCAGGAATGAGTGGCACAAGCCAGGGGGTAGCGACTGTTTAGCAAAAACACAGGGCTCTGCGAAGCAGCAATGCGACGTATAGGGTCTGACGCCTGCCCGGTGCCTGAAGGTTAAAGGGAGGAGTGAAAGCTCCGAACTGAAGCCCAGGTAAACGGCGGCCGTAACTATAACGGTCCTAAGGTAGCGAAATTCCTTGTCGGGTAAGTTCCGACCTGCACGAATGGCGTAACGACTTCCCCACTGTCTCCAGCACAGGCTCAGTGAAATTGAATTCCCCGTGAAGATGCGGGGTTCCCGCGGTCAGACGGAAAGACCCTATGAACCTTTACTATAGCTTCGCCTTGGCGTTAGCGACCGTATGTGTAGGATAGGTGGGAGACTATGAAACCGGGGCGCCAGCTCTGGTGGAGTCGTCCTTGAAATACCACCCTTACTGTCGTTGACGTCTAACCGAGGGCCGTTATCCGGTCCCGGGACATGGCGTGGTGGGTAGTTTGACTGGGGCGGTCGCCTCCCAAAGTGTAACGGAGGCGCGCGATGGTGAGCTCAGAGCGGTCGGAAATCGCTCGTCGAGTGCAATGGCATAAGCTCGCCTGACTGCGAGACTGACAAGTCGAGCAGAGACGAAAGTCGGCCATAGTGATCCGGTGGTCCCGAGTGGAAGGGCCATCGCTCAACGGATAAAAGGTACTCTAGGGATAACAGGCTGATTTTGCCCAAGAGTCCATATCGACGGCAAAGTTTGGCACCTCGATGTCGGCTCATCACATCCTGGGGCTGGAGCAGGTCCCAAGGGTATGGCTGTTCGCCATTTAAAGTGGTACGTGAGCTGGGTTCAGAACGTCGTGAGACAGTTTGGTCCCTATCTGCCGTGGGTGTTCGAAGCTTGAGAGGATCTGTCCCTAGTACGAGAGGACCGGGATGGACATACCTCTGGTGTACCTGTCATGGCGCCAGCTGTGCAGCAGGGTAGCTAAGTATGGAATAGATAACCGCTGAAAGCATCTAAGCGGGAAACTAACCTCAAAACAAGGCTTCGCTGAGGATCGTGGAAGACTACCACGTTGATAGGCCAGGTGTGGAAGCGCGGCGACGCGTGAAGCTTACTGGTACTAATAATCCGATCGGTTTGATCGTTTCTCAGCAAAACTCATTCGATGATCATCCTTGACCCGATGATCGTCACGACAATGTCTTCTTCCATTCTTGTTCAAAATAGCGCGATAGCGCTAGCTGAGCTTGAATGTGCAATCCTTCTGTCCCCCTGGTTGACCTGGTGGCTATGTCGGAGGTTCCCCACCCGATCCCATTCCGAACTCGGTCGTTAAGCCCTCCAGAGCCAATGGTACTTCGTCTCAAGGCGCGGGAGAGTAGGTCGCCGCCGGGTCTACCAGGCGGACAGGACGATTGCACCATGCCTGCCCTAACGGCCCCTAAGCCGACTGGAGCGGCCACTCTCGAACACATTCTTCCTTCCCGAAAGACCGCTTGCCGCGGGATGGAGCAGCCCGGTAGCTCGTCAGGCTCATAACCTGAAGGTCGTAGGTTCAAATCCTACTCCCGCACCCAACG